>JAHBZH010000001.1:255000-878845 GCA_019635535.1 Sphingomonas sp. | reverse complement strand
CCGAGCAGCCAGCGCTCCTGCGGGACCATCAGATAGTTGGCCGGAGCGTAATTGTAGCTGTCGGTCGTGCCGTTGTACGGCGTGCTGGTGCCCGGCGTGCCGAAGAAGGCGCCCGAGCCGGCATAATTGGTGCCCGCACCGACCGAGGCCGGGCCGACGGCCACGAAGCGGCCCTGCGGGACGCCGGCGGAGCCGAGCGGGATCAGGCTGCTGCCGCTGTCGCCGAGCGCGAAGAACGAGAAGTCGCGGTCGGCCTGCATGATCTGGCCGCGATTGTAATATTCGGCGAACACCGCGACGTTGCCGCGGCCGTCGGCGAACTGGGAACCGATCGCCACATAGGCGTTGTAGCGGCGGCCGTCGCCTTCCTCGGTGATGCTGTACTGGCCGCCCATGAGGATGCCGTCGAGATCGCGGCGCAGGCGGAAGTTGGTGACGCCCGCGAGCGCGTCCGAACCGTAGACCGCCGAGGCGCCGCCGGTGACGACGTCGACGCTTTCGATCAGGAACTGCGGAATCGTGTTGAGATCGGTGACCTGGTTGGTCGAATAGAAGATGTAGCGGCGGCCGTTGACCAGGACGAGGTTACGCTGCGAGCCGAGGCCGCGCAGGTTGAGCGTGGCGATACCGCCGCCCGGATTGTTCGAGAAGGCCGTCGCGCCCGGGACAACCTGCGGCAGGGTGTTGATCACCTGCTCGACGTTGACCGAGCCGGACAGCGTGAACTCTTCGTCACCCACCACGGTCAGCGGGCTGGTGGAGGTGAGGTCGCGGCGCGCGATGCGCGAACCGGTGATGACGATCGCTTCGTTGCTGCCTGCTTCCGCGGAAGAGGCATCGTCCTGGGCATAAGCCGGCGTGGCGCAGACAAGCGCCGCCGTGCTCAGCAAGGCAGCCTGCAAAGCAATTTTCCTGGTCTTGGTAACGGTCATTCCTACCCCCTTGGGTTGCGATGTTGTCCTGCTCGCCACCGCATCAGCGACGGCGAGACAACTGGCGGCCTTCCTTAGGGAAAGGTCTCACACCAGCTGGATGGAGCGGGGGCGTATCAGGAAGTGCAGGGCTCCACGATTTGTCGAAGGTTATTCAGTTGAATAACTTTAGTTATAAAAATGCGCGGACCATGAGAGAACAGCGCCGAGAGAGCGCATCCAACAGGGCTTTCGGGCCTATCAAAACTCGTCCGGCGTTGCGCCGCTGCAACAGATATTTCACCGGATTGCCTTGGTTTCAGCGCCTTGCGGCGTCCGCCCCGCGCACCCGGATCGCAAGCTCGGTCCGGTTGGTGACTTCCAGCTTTTCGTAGATGCGATGGAGATAGACCTTGACCGTCCCTTCCGTCAGTCCGAGTTGCGCCGCGATCTCGCGATTGCGCAGCCCTTGCGCGACCAGATCGACGATCGCCGCCTCGCGCCGGCTGAGCGCCGCGAACCCGCGATGCGCGGATGCGGTTTCGCGCAGCTTCAGGTCGAGCGCCTGCTGGACGAGGGACGGTTCCAGCCAGCGCCCGCCGCGCGAAACCTCGTCAAGGCACGCGATCATCCGGCTTTGCGCGCTTTCCTTGAGGACGATGCCCTCCACGCCCAGCTCGACTGCCTCCAGCAGCTTGCCATCTCCCAGGTCCGCGGTGAGAAGCACCACCGGCCGTGCATCACCAGCCGCGCGCAGCTGGCGCAGCAGCTCGACCCCGCCCGGCGGTGGCATGCGTTCGTCAAGGATCAGGATATCCGGTCGCGCGCTTTCGATCAGCGCGAGCACTACGCCGCCGTCCGGCGCGGTCGCCACGATCTCGTAATCGGTGTCGCGAAAGATCGCCTCGAGCCCCGACAGGATGATCGGATGGTCGTCGGCGACGAGCAGCCGGATCATGCGGCGCGACCGAGCGGAAGCGAAATGGTGATCTGAGAACCGGTATTGCCGGACGCCAGCGACATATGCCCGCCAAGCGCCCGCACGCGCTCACTCAGCGACCAGGGCACCTTGCCATGCCGATCCATCGCGAAATGCCCGTCACCCGGAAAACCGGAGCCATTGTCGGTGAGGACCAGCCGTATGGTATCGGCGACAGCCTCCACCTCGATCGCGACGCTGCTCGCCCGACCATGGCGGACGGCGTTGGCGACGGCTTCGCGCACCAGCTGGCGGCACTCTCTTTCGACCGGAACCGGAGTCTCGATTTCAGAGGAGCAATGATCGACGCTGCAATTCACATCCCACTGCCGCGACATCCGCGCGGCCAGCTCCTTCAGGCTCTGGCGCAGATCCGTGGCCGCGCCCGGCGGACAACCGCGCAGCTGGCCGATCAGCATGCGCATCTCGCGCTGCTCTGCGACGAGATCGTCCTGCAACGCATCGATCTCCGCCTCGATCGCCTGCCCCGCCCGCGCGGACTTCTTGACGCCCTCGAGGCGGTAGGAGGTGCCGGCAAGCAGTTGCAGCACGCTGTCATGGAGATCGCGCGAAAATGAAAGTCGTGTCCGCGTCGAGGCCGCGTCGGCCAGCAGGGCCATGGCACCTGCGCGCTCGAAAGCGGCCGAAACTTCCTCGCCCAGGCTCTCGCCCTTGGCGACGTCGTCCGAGCACAGACCTGGCATGCCGATGGCAAATATGATCCCGCCATAGCCACCCGATTCAACCGGCACCACAATCCCGCGACCGGACAGATATGCCCGCGCGAAATCCTCATCGATCACGCCGTCCAGCACTTCCACCCTGCGCGACCGCCCTTCCCGCAAAAGCAGTCGGCGCCGGTCGAAATCGAACAGGAAGGGCGCGCGCGCCCATCGCCGGTCGACCAGCAGACCGAAACGGCCGGGATCGTGGCGATGCTCCGCAAAGCCAGTCTCGTCCAGCACCGCGACGTTGGTCCACGGCTCCTCATAATTCCACCAGGCGATGACGACGCGACCGGCGCTGGTGTTCGCGGCAACGAAATCAGCTGCGGCGCGGATCGGCGGATCGGCGGCGCGCGACGGATCGGCCGGCTGTCCCTGATCGAGACGCGGCATCTTGGGACGCAATTGATTGAGCCCGAACCAGACGAGCACGAAGGAAAGGACCAGGAGGAAGGTGGTCCGGTAGAAGAAACGGCGCGGATCAAGCTCCGCCGCCTCCCAGAGCACCCCGGCCAGACTGGCCGACACGAACAATGTGATAAGCACGGCGGCGGTAGCCGCCGTCTCTCGCCAGCCCCAACGCAGCGCCGCAGAAAGGATGATGAACGCGAAGAAGGGGAAATAGGGATTGGCATAACCCTGGGTAAGGAAGGCGAGGGCGGTGAAGAGCGCGAGATCGACGATCAGCGCCGGCAAGGCCAGCCGGGTTTCCAGCCGCCAATCGCTCCAGGTCACGGCAAGGCAGAAAGAGGCCAGCAGCAGGTAACCGAGCAGCAGCGAATAGGCGATGCCGGCATGATGGACGGGCTGCGCCGGATCGAGCCCTATGCCGGTCAGAAACACGGTGCCCAGCAACACGCGACTCAACGATATGACCCGACCCGACCGGTGCTGAAAAATCTGCTGAATCATTGATTTCGCCCGCCAGGCGACATCCGAATATGCCCCGGGACCTAGGCTAGCTTGATCTGTTACAATGTCAAACCGGCCTCAAGGGCATCGAGCCGCTGGCGGAGACGGAGGGATTCGAACCCTCGGTAGGAGTAATCCCCCTACGGCGGTTTAGCAAACCGCTGGTTTCAGCCACTCACCCACGTCTCCGAGCCGGCCAAGGATGCGGCCTATATAGGCGGGAATTCAAAGGTTCAACCGCGCTGCGCGGTCGCTCCGGCGCCGACGAAACGCGCCCGTGCCGAAGAGACAGGGCGCGCTCAGCGCCCCAACGCGACGGTTAGACCCAGATTGAGGCCGTGATTGACGCGCGGGTCGCTGAAGCTGCGAACCCCGCTCAACGGGAAATAGAAGATGCCGCGATAGCGCACGTCGAGCGCCAGCCGGTCGCCCAAGCGTGTGAGTATGCCGACCGATATATCCGGTCCGGTCGCAGTCTCGGCAGCGAGATCGGCGGACAGATCGAGCGCGCCCCCTCCGGCCAGGTCGGTCAACACCGCCGCGCCGCGGCGTGGCGGCGTGTGGCTCGCATGGATCATACCGTTGACATAAGCGAGCTGTCGGCGTGCGAAGGGCACGAAGGCCGCCGCTCCGGCACGCAGACTCCATGTTTCCGACCCGGAGCGCAAGTCGAGGCGCTCCGCGCCTTGCGACAAACCGAGATCGACCGGACCGGCGCCGGAGAGCAAGGCGGTCAGGTTGGCGATATTGTTCGAGGATGTGGAGGCGGAATCGAGTGTCGCGCCGCCGCGTACGCGCTCGTAGCGAACGCCGCCGATCAGCGCGAACCGCTCGTCCAGGCGATGCTGGGCTGTGAGTTCGAGGTCGAGCCGGCGGTAACTGGCATTGCCTTCCGACACAGATGTCAGCAAGTCCGTAGCGGTGAAGCCGCCGGCGTCGAGCGAAAGCGTCAGCGGCACGACGATCCGCGAGCGGGATTCCGCTTCTCCGTAAAGCGCGGTGAATGTGAACTGGGTGCGTTGTCCGCCCACCGAGATCGCCCCGCCGAACATCGGGAAGACGATCTGGCGGGCGCTGCCACCTCCTTCGCCGACCGCACCGGACAGGGCCGCGTCTGGACCGGCCAGCGCCCGTATCTGGTCACTGAGTTCGGCCAGCGCATCGGCGGGAATCGGAAAGGCACCGATCCCCTGCTGGCGCTGCTCGCCATTGTCGAAATAGACGACAAAGCGTGGCGACAGGCTGATTTCGGCCGCGATCGCCCCTGCGGGCACCAGCAGAAGAGTGGCCAGTCCAAGAAGAAGCCAGCGCAACGCCATCAATCGCCCCCTTTCGCCATCGAACCTCTTGCGTAACGGCAGCAAGCGGCCCGCCTTAAGGCATGGCCTGGCTCATGGCGCGGGAACGACTCGCTTGGCCGCAAGATCGACTCGCCTCGGCTCTCGTTCATTGCGGGGCAAGGCAGAGCGGCATTAATCTTGCCGAGAAGGATTGTGCGGGGAATACGGCATGTTGAAAACATTCGCGAAAATCGCGGCTGCGGCGGCGCTGCTGACGGCTGTGCCGGCACTGGCGCAGCAAATCCAGACGGTCGATCCCAACCAGTCGACCCAGGATTATCCCGAGTGGCAGAACGAGCCGTCGGATTATCCGGAATGGCAGAGCGGCGATACTCCCTCCCCGCCCCAGCCCGACTCGGACTGGACGCCGATCGAAACGGAACGGACGCAAGTCACGCCGCCGCGCGACGCCTATACGCCACCCGCGGATCGGACGACGGTGCCGCGCGAGGACGTCTTCACCGCCGCCGAGAGCGTGTTCGGCCGCGGCACCGAGGGGCTGGCCGGGATCATCGAGAACATCCTGCGCGACCGGGGCGAGCCCAGCGCCTATATTTCCGGCCAGGAGGCGAGCGGCGCCTTCGTCTTCGGCGTGCGCTACGGATCAGGCGTGATGCGCCATCAGATCGAGGGCGACCGCACCGTCTACTGGACCGGCCCGTCGCTCGGCTTCGACGCCGGCGCCGATGCCAACAAGGTCTTCATCCTCGTCTATAACCTGCATGACGGGCAGGAGCTGTTCCGCCGCTATCCGGGCGCCGAGGGCAACGCCTATTTCGTTGGCGGCTTCACGGCCCAATATATGCGGCGCGGCGACGTGGTGCTGATCCCGGTGCGGCTCGGCGTCGGCCTCCGGCTCGGCGTCAATGCCGGCTATATGCGCTTTTCCGAGCGCAACCGCTGGCTACCCTTCTAACAATCGCCAGGGCAGCTTCTCTCCGGCGTGGAACGGCACAAGTGACGTGCCGGGTGCCGGCAGCGTATCGGGGATCTCGATCGCCACGCGCTCCAGCGTGAGCGTGCCTTCATTGAGCGGAAGACCATAGAAGTTCGGCCCGTTCTCCGAAGCGAAGGCTTCGAAGCGGTCCAGCGCGCCCTCCTGGTCGAACACCGTCGCATAGGATTCGAGCGCATAAGCGGCGTTGAAGATGCCGGCGCAGCCGCAGGCCGCCTCCTTCTTCTCGATCGCATGGGGGGCGCTGTCCGTGCCCAGGAAAAATTTCGGCGAGCCCGACACGGCGGCGCGGCGCACGGCCAGGCGATGCGCCTCACGCTTGGCGACGGGCAGGCAATAGGCATGGGGACGGATGCCGCCGGCGAACATCGCGTTGCGGTTGATGACGAGATGCTGGGGCGTCACCGTCGCGGCCACATTCGGCCCGGCCGCCTCGACGAAGCCCACCGCCTCGGCTGTGGTGATATGCTCGAACACCACCTTGAGCGTGGGGAATTCGCGCACCAGGTTGGTCAGGGTGCGATCGATGAACACCGCCTCGCGATCGAAGATGTCGACATCGGCGTCGGTTACTTCGCCATGGACGAGCAACGGCATGCCGATCCGCTGCATCGCCTCCAACGCCAGACGGAGATTGGCGATGTCGGTGACGCCATGCGCGCTGTTGGTCGTCGCATGGGCCGGATAGAGCTTCGCCGCCGCCCACACGCCGGCCTCGAACCCGCGCGCCAGCTCCGCCGGATCGGCATCGTCCGTAAGATAGCAGGTCATCAGCGGGGTGAAGCCCGCCTCTGCCGGAACGGCGGCGCGGATGCGATCGCGATAGGCTTCGGCCGCCGTCACTTTCGTCACCGGCGGCGCCAGATTGGGCATCACGATCGCGCGGGCGAACTGGCGGGCGGTGTAAGGCGCGACCGCCTTCAGCATCTCGCCGTCGCGCAGATGGACGTGCCAGTCGTCGGGGCGGCGGATGGTGAGGCGCTGAATCTGGGTCATCTTTGCTTCTTCATTTCCGGCTCGCGCCTCCCTAACTGGCTTGGATGACCGCGACCACCCTCGTCGAACGTGCGCTGATTCGTCTTTCGGGCGAAGATGTACGCGGCTTCCTGCAGGGGCTCGTTACCCATGACGTTGCCGCGCTGGCCCCTGAAGCACCGCTCTGGGCGGGCTTGCTGTCCGCGCAGGGCAAGGCGCTGTTCGATTTCCTGCTCTGGGCGGACGGCGAGGACGTGCTGATCGATTGCGAGCGGGGCGCAGCAGGCGATCTTGTAAGGCGGCTGACGCTCTACCGGCTGCGCCGTCCGATCACGATCGCGCCCGCGCCGGAACTTTATGCGCACTGGTCGCCGGATGGCGATGAAGGCATATCCGATCCCCGCCTGCCCGCGCTTGGCCGGCGCTGGCTCGCACCCGATTCGGGCGCCGGCGCGGACGCCGCCTGGCTCAAGCATCGCCTGTCGCTGGGCGTCACCGAAGGCGCGGCCGAGCTGGGCGCCGACAAGACGCTCTGGCTGGAATGCAATGCCGCCGAGCTCAATGGCGTCAGCTTCGGCAAGGGCTGCTATGTCGGGCAGGAGAACACCGCCCGGATGAACTGGCGCAACAAGGTGAACCGGCGGCTGGTCGTCGTGCCGACCGATGCACCGGGACCCCGCGCCCGCATCCATTATCCTGAGCTCGGCCTTTCCGTGGAGCATCGCCGGATTGACGATCTCGGCGAGGCGATCATGCCGGACTGGCTGGCGGCGGCGCTGAAGGCGTGATCGTTGGATTGCCGCCTTCATTCATGCCCAAATCGGTGTAAACTGCGCGCGCTGCGAGGGGGAGACGGGGAGTGGGGAAAAGATTTTCGAGACAGGCCGCGGGCTTCGTAATGCTCGGATCGCTCGTTGGTTGCGGCGTCATCGGTCCGATCGCCAACCCCTCCGCCTCGGGTGCGCCCTACGCCTCCTGCGGCTATGTCGCGCCGCCGCCCGGAGCGCGGCAATGCTTCACGCTCCAGCGCCAGACCGCCACCGGCGAAGACCTGCCGATGAATGATGGCACGATCGCGACAGGCGAACAGATACGCGCCATGCCAACCGGTGCGGCCGGCTGCGCGCGCGAGCACACCTTCGCGACCGTGGCCGGCGATGCCGACGCGCCGGGCGCCATGTCGATGTTCGTCTTCGGCGTCGGCTTCGGCCTGGTTCACCGCGATTTCGCCTGGCGCGCCCCGGTCGCCGGCCGCAGCTTCGCCGTCCCCCATATCGGCGGCCCGATCCTGAACCCGCAGGGGGCCACCGTACGCGCGACGGACGGCAGCTTCCGGGTCAGCGAGATCTGCTTCAAGGCCTTCCACCGCACGCGCGGCGCCTGACCGCGATGGTCAGGCCGCTGGGCGCGCCGTCCGGGCGATGTTCCAGAGCGCGACCGCGCCGATGCCCATCCAGATCACGTTGAGCACGGCGGACGGATAGGCCCCGTTTACCCCGCTGTTCACGATGAAGCCGGCGGCGCCCGCCACGTTCATCCATTGATAGACGGGCGAGCGCGCGGTGAGCTTGCCGGCGGTGAGCAGGGCATAAGCGGCGAGGATCGACAGGGCCGCGGCCCAGCCGATCGCCTCGATCGCGAGCGTCCAGCCGCTCAGGCGGTCCCGCCCCGCGCCAGCTGGCGCAGCACATAATGCAGGATGCCGCCATGCTTGAAATATTCGAGCTCGTTGGCGGTGTCGATCCGCACCCGCGCGGCGAAGCTGAAGCCGGTGCCGTCGGCGCGATCGACCTTCACCGCGATCTCCTTGCGGGGGGTGAGATCGTCAACGCCGGTGATCGTGAAGGTCTCGGTGCCGTCGAATTCGGGCACGTCGCCGACGAACTGAAGCGGGATCACCCCCATGCCGACCAGGTTGGAGCGATGGATGCGCTCATAGGTTTCGGCGATGACGGCGCGCACGCCCAGGAGATTGGTGCCCTTCGCCGCCCAGTCGCGCGACGAGCCGGTGCCATATTCCTTGCCGGCGATGACGACGAGCGGCGTGCCCTCCGCCTTGTACTTCATCGCCGCGTCGTAGATCGGCATGACCTCGCCCGACGGGATATGCCTGGCGATGCCGCCCTCGATACCGGGCACCATCTTGTTCTTGATGCGGATGTTGGCGAAGGTGCCGCGCATCATGACATCGTGATTGCCGCGCCGCGCGCCGTAGGAGTTGAAGTCCGCGCGCGCCACCTGATGCTCGGTCAGGAAGACACCGGCCGGGCTGTCCAGCTTGATCGAGCCGGCGGGCGAGATGTGATCGGTGGTGATCGAATCGCCCAGCAAGGCCAGCGGCCGCGCGCCGATAATGTCGGTCGGCGCGGTCGGCGTCATCGACATGCCCTCGAAATAGGGCGGATTGGCGATGTAGGTGGAGCCGGCCGGCCAGCCATAGGTGTCGCCGCCCGTCACGGGGATGGTGCCCCAGCGCGCGTCGCCCTTGTAGACGTCGGCATAGCGCGCGCGGAACATGTCTCCGTTCACATAGGAATCGATGTAGGAGCGCACCTCCTCGTTCGACGGCCAGATGTCCTTGAGGAAGACGTCATTGCCGTCAGCACCCTGCCCGATCGGCTCATCGACCATGTCGGACGCCACCGTGCCCTTGATCGCATAGGCGACGACCAGCGGCGGCGAGGCGAGATAGTTGGCGCGCGCGTCGGGCGAGACGCGGCCTTCGAAATTGCGGTTGCCGGAGAGCACCGAGGCGGCGACCAGGTCGCTCTTGTTGATCGCCTGGCTGATCGCCTCCGGCAACGGGCCGGAATTGCCGATGCAGGTCGTGCAGCCATAGCCGGTGAGATTGAAGCCCAGCGCGTCGAGATCGGCCTGCAAGCCGGATTTCTCGAGATAATCGGTGACGACCTGGGAGCCCGGCGCGAGGCTGGTCTTGACCCAGGGCTTGCGATTGAGGCCCCGCGCGCGCGCCTTCTTGGCGACCAGGCCGGCGGCGATCAGCACCGCCGGGTTTGAGGTGTTGGTGCAACTTGTGATCGCCGCGATCACCACGTCGCCATGGCCGAGATCGTGCTCGGCGCCAGCCACGGGTGCACGCTTTGACAGGACCGATGAATCGAGACCGAATTCCTTCTGGAAATTGCCGACGAATTCATCGTCCAGCCGGGCGAGCGTCACCTTGTCCTGCGGCCGCTTCGGGCCGGCGAGGCTGGGCTCGACCGTCGACATGTCGAGGCTGAGCGTCTCGGTGAAGACCGGCTCTTCGCCGTCGGCGACCAGCCACATGCCCTGCGCCTTGCAATAGGCTTCGGTGAGCAGGATGTCCTCTTCCGGCCGGCCGGTGAGGCGCATATAATCGAGCGTCTTCTCGTCGATCGGGAAGAAGCCGCAGGTCGCGCCATATTCCGGCGCCATATTGGCGATCGTCGCGCGGTCGGCGAGGCTGAGCGCCGAAACGCCCGGGCCGTAAAATTCGACGAAGCGGCCGACGACGCCCTTGGCGCGGAGCATCTGGGTGACGGTCAGCACCAGATCGGTAGCGGTGATGCCCTCCTTGAGCGCGCCGGTCAGGCGGAAGCCGACCACTTCGGGGATCAGCATGGAGACGGGCTGGCCCAGCATCGCGGCCTCGGCCTCGATCCCGCCGACGCCCCAGCCGAGCACGCCGAGGCCGTTGACCATCGTCGTATGGGAATCGGTGCCGACGAGCGTGTCTGGATAGGCGACCTCGTCGCCCGAACCCTTGTTCACCGACGACCAGATGCCGCGGGCGATATATTCCAGGTTCACCTGGTGGCAGATGCCGGTACCCGGCGGCACGACCTCGAAATTGTCGAAGGCGCTCTGGCCCCATTTCAGGAATTCGTAGCGCTCCATGTTGCGCTGATATTCGAGCTTTACATTTTCCTCGAAGCTCTGCGGCGTGCCGAAGGCGTCGACCATGACGGAGTGGTCGATGACGAGATGGACGGGGACGAGCGGATTGATCTTCTGCGGATCGCCGCCGAGCCTGCGCATCGCGTCGCGCATCGCGGCCAGATCGACGACGGCGGGGACGCCGGTGAAATCCTGCATCAGCACGCGGGCCGGGCGATACTGGATCTCGCGGTCCGAACGGCGCTCCTTCTGCCAGTCGACCAGCGCCTGCACGTCCTCGACCGTCACCGTATCGCCGTCCTCGAAGCGCAGCAGATTCTCCAGCAGCACTTTCATCGAGAAAGGCAGTCGCGAAACGTCGCCCAGCTTCTCCGCCGCTTTGGGCAGCGAATAATAAGTATAAGCCTTGCCGCCGACCTTGAACGTGTCGCGCGTGCCCAGCGTGTCCTGACCAACAGCCGTCATCTTGCCGCTCCCTTCCCGTGGAGCTCAATCGCAAGCGCGCGGCGCGCGCCGAGATTGAGTATTGCGGCGCGTCTAGCAAGCCCGAGGCCGGCGGGAAAGGGAGGGAAAAAGAGAGGGCCCGCCGCGACCGGTGGCGGCGAGCCCTCTCGCGGAGCACGCTCGGGGGGCGGGCGTGCATACCGCTGTCTGACAAGCTTTGGTTAATTAGCGGGTTACCATCAATCCCGTGGAATTACGGGGCTGGCTCGGTTCGTCGCTCCCACGCAACCGGAAGGCCTTCGCCGGCGTTGAGGCGCGCAGGTTCGAGTGAAGAAGGAGCCGATGTAATGGCGACGAACATCCTCGCGGATCGTGGCGGCAGCCTCGTCCCTCCGGCCGCACAGCGCGGCTATCATATCGTCTATCGCGATCATCAGACCAACCACTGTCCCGGCTGCGGCCGCGCCCATTGGTATATCGGCCGGATCATGGCCGAATGCGCCTTTTGCGGCACCGCTTTGCCGCTGGAGAACGCGGCCCTGGTCGCGGGCGGCCAGATCATCCGCACGGTCCGGCGCCATCCGTTTGGCGAGGAGCCGGCGCTGGTCCACTGAACCCGGCCACGGCGTTAACTCCGTCTTGGCGACGTCCATGGCATGGCGTCGCCATGTCGATGGGCAAAACCCTGTTCTGGGCCGGCGCCATCCTGATCGGTGCAGCGCTCCTCGCGCCCGGCCTGCCGGGCGACGGCGACGCGCCGGTCGCGCGGACACCCGTCCCGGCGCGGCCGGCCGCGCCCGCGCCCATCCCGACGGCACGCGCCGGCAACGGCAGCGCCGGCCAGACGATCTCGCGCGCCGAGGACGGCCATTTCTATGCCGAAGCCCAGGTCAACGGCGCGCGCATCCGCTTCCTCGTCGATACCGGCGCCAGCCTGGTCGCGCTCACCCCGGAGGATGCCCGCCGCGCCGGCATCGCCATAGGCGACGTTACTGGCCGGGCACAGGGCGCGGGCGGCGAGGTTGCCTTCGCGCCGGTGACGATCGACCGGCTCGCGATCGGCCCACTCGAGGCGCGTGACGTACGCGGCGCGGTCGCCGATCGGCTGCCGGTCTCGCTGCTCGGTCAGAGCTTCCTGCAGCGCGTCGGCAGCGTCGAGATGCGCGGCGACACCATGATCCTACGCTGAACCGAAATTCGTTTCGGAACATAAGCTTATCGGAACGGCCCGAGGGTCCGCGCGTTGGTGCGCGGCAGGGGTTGGACGAGGAGCGAAGTCATGAACAACCAGAACAACGATCGCCATCGGCAGCAAGGCGGCCAGAACCGTCAGCAGCAGCCGGACAAGGACCGGCAGCAACAGCAAGGCGGGCAACAGGATGAACAGCACCGCCAGCAGCGCTGAGCCTGACGCGATCCGATGACTGGGCCGTTCGGGAAGCCGGGCGGCCCTTCATCAATGCGCCCTGTGCGCCTTCATCCGGTGCATGATCGCGACGATGACGCCGCCGACGATCAGCCCCACGATGCCATAGCCGATCGCCCCGGCCAGCCAGCCCACCAATCCCTGCGCGATCGGAACGCCATGGCCGGCGACTTCTGCCACATCATGGATCCAGTGCGGGATCGGGGTCAGGTGGAACACCTCCAGCCCATGCACGATGATGCCGCCGCCGACCCAGATCATCGCCGCCGTGCCGATGATCGACAACGCCTTCAGCAGCTTCGGCATCGCCTTCACCAGCCCCCGGCCGAAGGCGCGTACCCCCGGCGATTCGCGCGCCGCGAGATGAAGGCCGAAATCGTCCATCTTCACGATCAGCGCGACGGCGCCATAGACGGCGACGGTGATGCCGACCGCGACGACCGCCAGCACGATCGCCTGCATCGTCGCCGACTGATTGGGCAGCTCGGCCAGCGCGATCGCCATGATCTCGGCCGACAGGATGAAATCGGTGCGGATCGCGCCGCTGACCTGACGGTCCTCCAGTTCCTGCGGATCGGTGATCTCGACCACCTCGGCGGCGTGATCCACGCCTTTCAGCGATTCGACGACCTTCTCGGTGCCCTCGAAGCTGAGATAGGCGCCCCCCACCATCAGGATCGGGATGATCGCCCAGGGCGCGAGCAGGCTGAGCGCCACCGCTGCGGGCAGCAGGAAGAAGAGCTTGTTCCGGAGTGAGCCGCGCGCGATCTTGGCGATAATCGGCAGCTCGCGCTCCGGCGACAGGCCGACGACATAGCGCGGCGTCACCGCCGCATCGTCGATCACCACGCCCGCCGCCTTGGCGCCCGCCCGGCCCGCCGCGCCCGCGACATCGTCGAGCGACGCGGCGGCGACCTTCGTGAGCGCCGCGACATCGTCCAGCAGCGCGACCAATCCACCCGGCATGCGGCTTATTCTCCTGTCGTGAAGGATGGCTAGCGCCGCGCGGGTCGGCGCGCATCAGGATTCGTCAGGGTGCGGGAACCGGACGCACCGGCACGTTCACGTTACACAGATCGACGCCGCCGGCCGGCGCCTGGAAGAAGGCGCCGCCGCGATTGGCACGTCCGGTCACGTAGCGGGAAAAGGCCTCCGTATCGGTGCGCATCGCCTGGTAGCGTGGCCGCTCCCCCGCCGGCATGTCGGCGGCGAGGCGGAGGCGGGCGATCGGCACCGGCGTCTCGCCGGCCTCGGCCTGGTAGAAACCGAGCGCCCCGGTGCCGCGCGGGCGGGCGGAAAGATGGCCGATGCCGTCGATCACCCGCCCGATCGTGGCGATATTGCGGTCGAGATGGCGTGGGCCATGGCCGATCACGGCATAAAGCTCGCCGCCCGTGCCGGTGTCCGGTGCCAGATCGCGCCCGACGCCGACCGATGCGTAGCAATGGGCGAGCCAGGCCATGCCGCTCTCCGGGTCCCAGCCGACCGGCCAGCCATCGGTATGTCCGGCGAGCGGTGCATAGCTGTCCGGATAGCCGAGCGGACGGAGCCCGAGCCCGGCGAGCGGGCGCTCATATTCGGCCGGCGGGCGGCGGACCACGCCTTCGGGCAGCGCCACCTCCGCATCGCCATTGCCCCATTGGGCGACATAATTATCCTGCACCCGATAGACGGTCGCGCCGTTCCACCAGCCGGCGCGGGCGAAATGGCGGACATTGGCGACATGGACCGGCGCGAATTCGGGTGCGAGTTCGATCACCACCTGGCCGCCGTCCGCCAGCTCCATGACGAGCAGATTGTCCGGCGCGATCTCCCTCCAGTCGGATAGAGCCGAATTGGCGACGATCTCCGACGGCTCGATCGCGCCGGATACTGGCGCGGGACGCCACTCGCCGGACTGGGCGGCGGCGGAAGCGGCCAGAGAAACGAGTACGGCGAGCGCGAAGAATTGCATATCGATGTCCCTTTCGGTTCAGCGGGGTTGGTCAACAAGCCGGATATGCTCGGCCGTCACTTCCCATACGCGTTGGGGTTCGGCGGTGCTGACATAAATTGGAAGCCCGATCCAGATCGAGAGAAAAACATGGATCTCAGTCGGCACTGGATCGAGCAAATGGGTGATTAACAAGGCCACCGGCCTCCCTCCTTCCCCGTCGGTGCCGTCACTCACGTTTATGCAACTGTTGGTGAAGGCGCGCTGCGACACGATCTCGCCGTTCGCAGAAACGGTGGCGCGGCTATGCCCGCCGAATGGATAGACACCGCTCTGGGCCTGCGGAGTCAGCACATAAATATCCAGCGGATCGTCCGAAACGTCGGGCGGGATGATGGCGAGATTGAGCCCCGAAGATGCGCAAGCCCGCAACTCCATCCGCCCGACCGCCCCACGGGCATCGGCGAGCCGGTGCTGAATGACCGTTAATGGGGGACGGGCGCCTGCGGGAAAGACTTCCGCCGATACGACTCGCCTGTTCTCGACCCGTCCATGATAAAGCGCGACGCGGGCTTCGCCTTCGCCGATATAATAAATGACGCGGTAGCCGTCGTCTTCGCGCTCCACCGTCCAGCCGCGCACGCCGGCGCGATTCAGGTCGCCGACCCGCGCGGTGAGATCGTCGGTCGTGACCCAGGCGGCGCGATCGATCTCGAACAAGAGGCGGCCGCGTTCAAGCGTCCAGGCGATACGCGCGGACTCTTCATCGGATTGGGCAAAAGCAGGCGTCCATGCCGCCGCGACGAGCCAGACCAATAATGCCGCTATACGCATTCGCCCTCCTCTTTGCCGAAAGGATCGACTGAATGGGCGCCATGATCAAGTCCAGCCCATGCAACCTTCACAGGTCATGGGCGCGTCACGCGATCCGTGATAATTTCGGCGCACCGATCGTCCCGACTCGCGGTGCGGCTCCGAGACGGGTGCGGCGGCATCCTCGCACGGGAGATACCGACATGGCGACGATCACCACCCGCGACGGCACCGAGATTTTCTACAAGGACCAGGGCTCGGGTCGCCCGATCCTCTTCTCCCACGGCTGGCCGCTGACCGGCGACGCCTGGGACAACCAGATGCTGTTCTTCGGCGAGAAGGGCTATCGCGTGATCGCGCATGACCGGCGCAGCCATGGCCGATCCTCCCAGACCTGGGACGGCAATCATATGGACCAATATGCCGACGACCTGGCCGAGCTCATCGAGATGCTCGACCTCACCGACCTCGTCCTGGTCGGCCATTCGACCGGCGGCGGCGAAGTGACACACTATATCGGTCGCCACGGCACGGCGCGGATCGCCGGTCTGGTGTTGGTCGGCGCCGTGCCGCCGCTCATGGTGAAGACCGACGCCAATCCGGGCGGCCTGCCGATCGACGTGTTCGATGGCATCCGTAAGGGTACGCGTGACAATCGGGCGCAATTCTTCAAGGACCTCACCCTCCCCTTCTACGGTTTCAACCGCGACGGGGCGGAGGTTTCGGAAGGGCTGCGCGAGAGTTTCTGGCTGCAGGGCATGATGGGCGGCCTGAAAGGTCAATATGACTGCATCCATGAATTTTCCGAGGTCGATTACAGCGGCGACCTGAGGAAAGTGGACGTCCCCACCCTCTTCCTGCACGGCACCGACGATCAGATCGTGCCGATCGACGCGGCGGCGCGCACTGCCGTCAAGCTCGTGCCCGGCGCGACGCTGAAGGAATGGCCGGGCGGCAATCATGGCTATCCGCAGACTCATCCGGACGCATTCAATGCCGATCTGCTCGCTTTCCTCGAAACGCTGTCGCTGCCGACCGGAACGGAAAGCCTGATCGTCACGCCCGCATCCTAATGAGCGAGGAAACCGCGCCCAGCGACGATCCGGCGCGCACCACGATCGCGACGCGCGGCGCGCAGATGTTCCCGACGCTGACGGAGGCGGAGGTTTCCCGCCTTCGCCGGTTCGGGATGCCGCGCACTTATGCGGAGGGCGAGGCGGTGACGCGGGCCGGCGAGAGCGGCCACGGCATCGCCATCGTCCTCTCCGGCGCGGTCGAAATCTGGCAGTGCGACGAGACCGGCCGTGAAATCCCGATCGTTACCCACCTGCCGGGCGGCTTCATGGGCGAGCTGGCGCAATTGTCCGGCCGCGCCTCGCTGGTCGATGCCGAGGCGGTGCGCGAGACCGAGCTGCTGCTCATCCCGCCCGACAAGCTGCGCGCCGTGTTCACCGCCGAGGCCGATCTCGGCGAGCGGATCATGCGCGCGCTGATCCTGCGGCGGGTGAATCTGATCGAGAGCGGGGCGGGACCGATCATCGTCGGACCGGCCGAACATGGCGATGTGCTCAGGCTCGAAAATTTCCTGCGGCGCAATGGCCATCCACATCAGAGCCTGGACCCCGCCGAGGACGAGGCGGCCGACACGCTGATCGCGCGCTTCCGGGTCGAGCCGGAGGAGCTGCCGATCGTGCTCTGCCCGGGCGGGCAAATCTTGCGCAATCCGACCGAAAATGCCTTGGCGCGCTGCATCGGCATGGTCGAGGCGATCGACCCCGACAAGCTCTACGACGTCGCGGTGGTCGGGGCCGGACCCGCCGGGCTGGCGACCGCCGTCTATGCGGCCTCGGAAGGGCTATCCGTGCTGGTGCTCGATTGCCGGGCGTTCGGCGGCCAGGCGGGGGCGTCCGCCCGGATCGAGAATTATCTCGGCTTCCCGACCGGCATTTCCGGCATGGCGCTGACCGGCCGCGCCTTCAGCCAGGCCCAGAAGTTCGGCGTCGAGATGGCGATACCGGACGAGGCGGTGCGGATGGAGTGCGGCAACGATCCGCTGCACCTGCTGCTGGCCAATGGCGAGCGGGTGCAGGCGCGCGCGGCGGTGATCGCGACCGGCGCGCGCTACCGCCGGCTCGACGTGCGCGATCTCGACGCATTCGAGGGGACGTCGGTCCATTATTGGGCCTCGCCGCTGGAAGCGCGGCTCTGCGACAGGCAGAATGTGGCGCTGGTCGGCGGCGGCAATTCGGCCGGGCAGGCGGTCGTCTTCCTCGCCGGGCAGGCCGGCCATGTGACCCTGCTCACCCGGCGGCCGCTGGAAGAAACCATGTCCGCTTATCTGGTCGAGCGGATCGCGGGCCTCGACAATGTCGAGGTCGTGACCGGCACGGAGATTTGCGCGCTGGAAGGGGCGGACGGCGCGCTCTCGGCGATACGCTGGTGCCGGCGCGGATCGCAAGAGGAAGCGCGGCGCGCGGTGCGGCAGCTCTTCCTGTTCATCGGCGCCGAGCCCAATACCGACTGGCTGGCGCAATCCGGCCTGGCTCGCGATGCGCACGGCTTCGTGCTGACGGGCGCCGAGGCGGGCGAGGACCGTCTCCCGCTGGAGACCAGCCGGCGCGGCATCTTCGCGGTCGGCGACGTGCGATCGGGCTCGGTCAAGCGCGTGGCGGCCGCGGTGGGCGACGGCGCTCAGGTCGTCGCGGCGATCCACCGCTACTTGGCCGATCTTCCCCCGCCCGCCTTGACGCCGGCCGCGCCGGCGCGGGAAATGGCCGAATGACGCATCTCGCCATTACCGGCATCGCCGGCAGCCTGCGGGTCGCCTCCTACAATCGCGCCTTGCTCCACGCGGCCGCCGAGCTGGCGCCTGACAATATGCGGATCGAGATTTTCGATCTCGCCGACGTGCCGCTCTACAATGGCGATGTCGAGGCGGCGGGCGATCCGCCTGGCGTCGCGGCGATGAAGGAAGCGATCGCGCGCGCCGACGGCGTCCTCTTCGCGACGCCCGAATATAATCACGGCGTGGCGGGCGTGATGAAGAATGCGGTCGACTGGGCCTCGCGCCCGCCACGCGGCGCCGTGCTGGGCGGCAAGCCGGTCGGGCTGATCGGCGCCTCTCCCAGCATGACCGGCACGGCACGCGGCCAGAGCCAGCTCCGCCAGGCCTTCGAGTTCACCGACAGCTTCTGCATGCCGCAGCCCGAATTGCTGGTCTATCGGGCGCATGAGAAGTTCGCCGAGAACGGCGCGCTGACCGACGCGGCGACCCGCACCTATCTCGGGAAATATCTGGCGGCCTTCGCGTTGTGGGTGGAGCGGTTTCGGGGCGGATGAACCATCCGAGGAGAACGATCATGGGCATCGACGCTGTGAAGGAAGGCATGGAAGTGATCGGCGCGGACGGCGTGCATGTCGGCACGGTCGACCGGATCGATGGCAACCGGATCAAGCTGACCAAGAAGGACAGCGGCCAGGGCAGCCACGAAGGCCACCATCATTACCTGTCCGAAGGCCTCATCGCCGGGGTCGAAGGCGACACGGTTCGCCTGTCCGCGAACGGCGACGTCGCTGTCCTGTTCGAGGAAGAGAAGGCCGGCTGAACCGGGACGGCCGGCGATCAGCCGGCCGCGCTCCGCGACGCGGTGTCCGGCGCCCCGGTGCTCCAGCCGGGAACGGTGACGGCGGCCCAGGCCATAGCGGCATCGAAATGGCGGCCATGGGCATATTCGATCGCGTGGTTCACGCCGTCCTGCCCTTCGGCCGAGAAGCTGTGGCCGGCGAGCTTTGCGTCGCGATCCGCGTTGCGCGCGATACTCTCGGCGATCTCGTTGCCGGTGAGGCCGAGATCGAGCGCATGGCTGACGGCTTGCGCCGTCTCCAAGGGCGCCGAGACGATCCGTTCGTAGCTGATCACATGCTCCGGCCCCCAGCCGCCCGCCGCCATCGCCGCGTGGAAGGCGCGCAGCTGAAGATGCAGAGCGACGAGCGTCATCGCGGCGGCCTGATCGAGCGGATCGGGCAGGTCGCGGACCGCCGCGGCGAGCAAAGCCGTGTCCGCCGGTAGAGCGGCGGCGAAATGCCTGGCGGCGAGCATCGTATAAGCGACACGATCGCGATTGCCCCGGAACACGGCGCGCAGGAAGGTGCGCGGGGCGATGCCGATGAACAGCGGCCGGACATCCGCGACGCACAGCGCGGGCAGCAGATTGTTGACCCAGTTGGTGTGCTTCACGATCACCCGCTCGCTCCGCCGCCAGCGCGGGCGCAGGCTCGCCCGCGCGAAATCGGCGAGGCGCGGCACTCTTTGATCCCGGCGGCGCGCGTGTTTCGCCTGCCAGTCGGCGAGGCCGACCAGCCCGTGCGGCTCGCGGAGCGCCAACACCCGACCGGGTCGTTCCAGCATCCTGGTCAGCAAGGTGGAGCCGCAGAAGGAGACATGGAAGATGAAGCGATCCGGCTCGGTCGGCGCGGAGAGCTTAAGGGCGAGCGCTTCCTTGACCGACAGGACAACAGGCTCGCCGACCGCGATCTCCATGCGCCCGTCAAGGAAATTGGCGCGCTCCAGCACATGACGGGCGACCGGAAGGAAGACGATCCGATCGGCCCCGATGTCCATTTCGTGGAGCAGCCAGGCTGGCTTGGCGACCAGATCGGCGATACGCGGCACGTGCAGTCAACCCTCCGGACTTCCTCGCCGCCGATGCGGCGGACCCCGCCAACACGGCGCGCATCGTTCGACGAAGCGCCGATTCACCTCGCCGCGCGCACCTTCCCCCATCGGATCCGCGTGGCAACGACCGGCGTTGCACAAATGACGGAGAGGAGCGCGCGCCGGTGCGCACTCCTCCGCCATCGGTCACCAGATACGGACGCGCTGCTCCGGCGGCAGATAAAGCCGGTCGCCGGGCTGGACATTGAACGCCCTGTACCAGGCATCGACATTGCGAACGACGCCGTTGACCCGGAACTCGGCCGGGCTGTGCGGATCGGTGAGCACCCGCTCGCGCAGCGTGCCTTCGCGATATTGGCTGCGCCAGACCTGCGCCCAGGACAGGAAGAAGCGCTGATCGCCGGTCAGTCCGCCGATCACCGGCGGTTCGCCATGCTGGGCGACATGGCGGCGATAGGCGGCATAGGCCATTTCGACGCCGCCGAGATCGCCGATATTCTCACCCATCGTCAGCGCACCGTTGACGTTGAGGCCCGGCAGCGGCTCATAGGCGTCATATTGCGCGCCGAGCCGCGCCGTGCGCTCGCCGAACCGCTCGCCCGCCGTCGCCGTCCACCAATCGCGGATGCGGCCCTGCGCGTCGAAGCGGCGCCCCTGATCGTCGAAGCCGTGGCCGATCTCGTGACCGATCACCGCGCCGATCGCGCCGTAATTCACCGCCGGGTCGGCATTGGGATCGAAGAAAGGCGGCTGCAGGATGCCGGCCGGGAAGGTGATCTGGTTCATCAGCGGATTGTAGGAGGCGTTGATCGTCTGCGGGTTCATGTTCCACAGGCCGCGGTCGACCGGCCCGCCCAGCCGCGAGACCTGCAGGTTCCAGTTGAACTCGCCGGCGCGCATCACATTGCCGATGAGATCGCTGCGCTCGATCCGGATCGGCGTGTAATCGATGAAGCGTTCCGGATGGCCGATGCGCGGCTCGAACGTGTCGAGTTTGGCCAGCGCCTGAGCGCGGGTGGCATCGTCCATCCAGTCGAGCCGCTCCAGCCGCTCGCGAAACGCGGCGCGCAGATTGTCGATGAGCTCGGTCATCTGGCGGCGGCTCTCGGCCGGGAAGTGGCGACGGACATAGATTTCGCCGACAGCCTCGCCGATCGTACCGTTGAGCAGGTTCAGGCCGCGCTTCCACCGGTCGCGCTGCTCTTCGACGCCGCGCAGGGTCCGGGAATAGAAGTTGAAATTCGCTGCGTCGAACGCGCGCGGCAGATAAGCCGCATATGTGTTGAGGAAATGGAAGGTCGTCCATGCCTTCCACGTGTCGAGGGGCACGTCGTCGAGCATCGTACCGATCGCGGCGATCGCCGTCGTCTGCGCGGCGACCACGCTGGGCACGTCACCAAGGCCGAGCCGCGCCATCGTCGCCGGCCAATCGAATTGCGGGGCGAGCTCGGTAAGCTGTTCCCGGTCCATCGGATTGTAGATGGAACGGATGTCCCGGCTGCGCTCCGGCGTCCAGTGCGCCTCCGCGATCCGCCGCTCCAGCGCGACGATGGCATCGGCCTTCGCCTCCGCCCGGGCATCGCCGGAAAGGCGCAAAATGGTCGCGACATAATCGCGATAGGCGGCACGGTAGCGATCGAACTGCTCGCCTTCGCGCAGATAATAATCGCGATTGGGCATGCCGAGTCCGGCCTGACCGGCGAAGGCGGTGTAGCGCGTGGGATTGGCGGGATCCGGGATGATGCCGATCCCGATCGGTGCCGGATAGCCCTGCGTCGCGAATATCTCCAGCAGGCCGGCGCGATCGCGCACGGCGGCGATGCGGTCCAGCCACGGGCGCGCGCCTTCGAGACCGCGCCGCTCCAGCGCCGCCTCGTCCATCCAGCTCGCATAGAAATCGCCGACCCGCTGGCCGACCGGATCGGTCCCGGCGCTTTCGACGATCGCGCGCAGCTGCTGCTCGATCTGTTCGTCGAGCACGGTCCACAAGCTGTAGGAGGTGCGATCGGCCGGGATCGGCGTGTTGGCGAGCCAGGTCCGGTTGGCATGCGCGAAGAAGTCGTCGCCCGGGCGAACGGACAGATCGCGCGCCGCGAGATCAAGGCCGAAATCGCCATAATGCGCCCTGGCCTTGGCCTTGCCCTGCGCCGCAACTGCGGCGTCATGGACGAACAGGGCCGGCGCGGCGACGACAAGAGCCGTGGCAGCCAGCAGCGCCAAACGTGATGTCTTCATTGTAAAAATCTCCCGCACGGCCGGCATGCGCCGACCGCCCCAAATAGCGTCCCCGCGCGCATGCCTTCCGCGCCGGACAGCGCTTGGCAAGACCTTTTCGGCGGATGCGCCTGATCGTTCTTGCGAACTTTCGCCGGTCAGCGCCCGGACGGCGCATCGCGGACCTCGGCGATGCGATCGCCGGTGACCAGGAAGATGCGCTGCGGCTCGCCCGCCACGACCAGCAGCGGCCGCCCGATCCATTGCGACAGGAAGACGTGGACCTCGGTCGGCAGGGGATCGAGCAGATGGGTGAAGGCGATCGGCCGGGGCTGCTGCCCCTCCGGCACGGGCGGCGCTTCCAGATCGACGCAACTGTTGGTGAAGCCGCGTTCGTCGGAAACCGTGCCGTCGGCCGCGATCGTGGAGCGGAAATGACCGCCAAGCGGGAAATGGCCGCGCCGGGTCGCCGGGCTGATCTGATAGACGTCCACCGGCGCGCTCGCCGATTCCGGCGGAATGACGAAGACGTTGAACGCCTGCCCGCCACAGGTCTGATGATCGAGCGCGTCCGTGGCGTCTCGCGCCCGGGCCATGCGCGCCTCGATCGGATTGAGCGCCGGGCGATCGGCCCCGGTGAAGATCTCGCGCGAGACGACGCGCGGGCCCATGATGTTGGCACGGTAGACCGCGACGGGATCGCCGCCCTCTCCGCCATGCGCATAGAAGATGACCTGGGTGGCATTGCCCTCCGGCTCGGCGATCCAGCCGGCGATGCCCGCCCCTTCCGGATCGGACACGCGGCTCAGCATGTCCTGGGTGGCGATGATGCCGGCGCGCGCGATGGCGGCGAGCTGCTGCCCGCGCCGGACGGCAGCGACAAGCTGGGTGGCCTGTTCCCGGGTCAGTGGCGGCGGCGGCTCGGACGGCGTCTGGAGAGCCGCGGACGCTGCCTCGGCCTCGGCGGGAGGAACCGCAGGCGTCGCCTCGGTATCGGGCTCCGGCTCGGCCTCCTGCGGCACCGCGTCGTCCAGATCGCGCAGCGTATCGGCCAGATCGGACAGGCCGGCCGGAGACGGCGCATCGGACTGTCCCGCCTCTTGCGCCATCAGGGGCGGGACGGCGATCGCGGCGATGACGACAGGCAACCAGAAAGACAGACGCATGGACAAATCCTCGCATGGAGCCGCGCGGGGATGCACCCGCGCGCGGCGCCGATCAAGCGGCCGTGGGGCCGGCCGCCGCTACAGAGCGATCGCGACCGTCTTGAGTTCCGTATAGGCATCGATCCCGGAGCGCCCGCTCTCGCGGCCGAGGCCGGACTGCTTGTAGCCGCCGAAGGGCAGCGTCACGTCGGCGGCCGAGGCGCAATTGCCCCAGACCATGCCCGCCTTCAGCTTCGCGGCGAGCCGGTGCATGGCGGAGACGTCGCGGGTCCAGATCGTCGCGGCCAGGCCGTAGGGCGTGTCGTTCGCCGCCTTCGCGACCTCGTCGAGATCGTCGTAGCGGGTGGCGGCGAGGACGGGGCCGAATATCTCCTCGCGGACGATCTTCATCTCCGGCTTCACGTCCACCATGATCGTCGGGCTCACATAATAGCCGTCACCTGCCGGGGCATCGCCGCCGAACAGGACGGAGGCGCCCTCCTTCCGGCCGGAATCGATGTAGGACAGGACGCGCTCATGCTGCTCGGTCGAGACGAGCGGACCCATCCGGGTGGCGGGATCGAGGCTGGGTCCGACCTTCAGCCTGGCCGCGCCGGCGGCGATCGCCTCGATCAGCGGGTCGAAGACATCGCGGTGGGCGAAGAGGCGCGAGCCGGCGATGCAGACCTGGCCGGAATTGGAGAAGATGGCGGTCGCAGCGCCCTTGGCGGTCGCGCCCACGTCCACGTCGGGCAGGACGATAACCGGGGACTTGCCGCCCAGCTCCAGCGTCACGCGCTTCAGCGTGTCGGTCGCGTTGCGGTTGATGAGCTTGCCCACCTCGGTCGAGCCGGTGAAGGCGACCTTGTCGACATCCGGATGACGGACCATCCGGTCGCCGGCTGTGTGGCCGTTGCCGGTGACGATGTTGAGCACGCCGGCCGGGATGCCGGCCTCCGCGATAAGATCGCCCAGCTTCAGCGCGGTGAGCGGGGTCTGCTCGGCGGGCTTCAGCACGATCGTGCAGCCGGCGGCGAGCGCGGGCGCGATCTTCTGCACCGCCATCATCAGCGGGAAATTCCACGGCACGATCTGCGCGCACACCCCGACCGGTTCGCGCCGGACATAAGCGTGGAAGGCGCCGGACGGCATCGCGGCGGGATCGACCTGCTCGCCCGAAATGCGGGTCGCCCAGCCGGCGACATAGCGCAGGGTGCGCACGCAGGTGGGGAGATCGTAGCCGAGGCTCGCGCCTTTCGGCTTGCCGTTGTCGATCGATTCCAGCTCGGCGAAGGCCTCCATCTCGGCTTCCAGAAGATCGGCGAGCTTTTCGATGATCCGCTGGCGCCGATAGGGCGGCAGGCCGGACCAGCGGCCGTCGTCGAATGCCATGCGGGCGGCGGCGACGGCGCGGTCCACATCGGCATCGGAGGCGTCGGCGACCCGGGCGATCTCCCTGCCGGTCGAGGGATCGAAGACGGCGATGGTCTCGCCATGCGTCGAATCCACCCACTCGCCGCCGATGAACAGGCGGGGCGCGCGAGCAAGGAAGGCCTGGGCCGCGTCGCTGTAGGCGGGCTGGGCGGCGATGCGGGTCATCTCGTTCATGCGGGTCCTCTCGGGCCTCCGAAAGGGAGGCGTCGCGGACAGTATAAGGGCTCGCCGCGCGGATTCCCAACACCGGTCCGCCCTCTGCTAAGTTTACAAAGTTGACAGGGTGGGGGGTGTTTTGGCGGGGTCGCCGGAGGGGGAGCCGCGGTGCGAAAATTCAGCATCATCGCCCATATGCGCGATGGTGTGCCGCGAGATTTTTTCGCGGCGAGACGGACGGTTCAAAGAGCCGGCGAAGCGGGGAGTAGAAACCCCGATTCGGGGCGAGCGTGACAGAGGATTTCCTACATTGGAAGCGGGGTGGCTCTAAGCTTGATGCGATCACACCGCGCATTGGGCCGGTCGATCCGGCAGGCTCAGCCGACCGTCAGTTCGCCGCCGAAATTGATGCCGATGCGGCCGTCGCGGACCCAGCGGACGAAGGCCTGGATCGGGCTGCACGCTTCGAAGCGGATCACGACATTCTCGCCCAGGCGCGGGATCAGATCGCTTTCGATCATTGCCCCGCGCGAGGAGATGTTGACCACCGGCACGACGAAATAGGCGCCGCGGAAGGTGAGGGTCGCGCAATCGACCATGCCTTCGTGGCGATCCTCGCCACGGTGATCGGCGGTGCGCGGTTCGAGCCGCGTCACCATGTCCCCGGACAACTGAAAAGCATGTGTCGCCATAGCGTCCCACCCCAGGCTTGTGGGCGCACTATGACGTCAAAGGCTTACCGAAAGATGAGCGGCGACCCTTCAGTGTCCCGCATGTCCCAGTGCAAGACTCTCGCCATTGGCGGACGCCCCGGCGCCACCTTCCTGCTCCCAGTGATAGGGCTGGCGCCGGCGGTCGCCGGTGACCGTCTCGTTCAAGGTCGCGGCCTCGTAGAGGCGGCCGTTCAGCATGACATGCTCGATCCGTTCGGTGTTGCGGATGTCCTCCAGCGGATTGGCCTCCAGGATGACGAGATCGGCGAGCTTGCCCGGCTCCAGGCTGCCGATATCGGTGAAGCCGTAGATGCGCGCGCCCTCGGCCGTCGCGAAACGCAGCGCCTCCACCGGCGTCGCGCCGCCGCGCACGAAGCTCCAGATCTCCCAATGGGCGGCGAGGCCGGGCTGCTGGCCGTGCCCGCCGATCGCGACCGGCACGCCGGCGCGGGACAGGCGCACCGATTCACGGCCCGAATATTGATCGACGAACTGCTCCGGCGGCGCGGTGGTGGCGCGCACCCGGCCGGCGAGGATGTCGGGCGGCGTGTGGCGGCTGAGCAGGGGATGGTTCCAGACCTGCGTCGCCTGGCTCCAGTAAGGATCGCCGGCCAGGCCGCCATAGGTGACGACGAGCGTGGGATTGTAAGCCACCCGGCTCTGGCGGAAAAGGCTGACCACGTCGTCGTAGAAGCGCTGCTGCGGGATATTGTGCTCGACCGTCGTATTGCCGTCCTGGATGAGCGTGATGTCCATCGAGAAGAGCGAGCCGCCTTCCGGCACGACGATGATATTCTCCGCCCGCGCGGCGGCGGCGACCTGCTGGCGCTGGTTGCGGCGCGGCTGATTGTAGTTCTTGATCGAATGGGCGCCCTCGGCGCGCAGCCGGCGGACGTGGCCGAGCGCGTCCTCATAGCTGTCGATCAGCGCATAGCGGAACGGCGCGCGCGCGCCGTAGACGATCTCGCCGGAGGAGAAGGTGCGCGGGGCGAGGATCAGGCCGGCGCGCTGCATCTCGGCGGCGGCGAAAATTTCGCTCGCCGTGCTGGAGGGATCGTGGACGGTGGTGACGCCCAATGCGAGGTGGGAATGGGCCGACCAGTTCTGCTGCGGAATCAGATCGTCGGCGCCCTGCGCGCCATGGGCATGGCCGTCGATCAGGCCGGGGATGATCGTGCGTCCGGCGAGATCGACCTGGCGCGCCCCGGCGGGGATCGCGACCGCGCCGCGCGGGCCGACGGCGCGGATGCGGTTGCCGTCGATCACGATCACGCCGTCCTCGATCACGCCGCCGTCCACATTCGCCATGGTGACGATGCGCGCGCCGACCAGAGCGGTCACGCCCTCCGGCCGGTCCGCGCTGACCTGCATGGCGAGCGAGGTGCCGGCGCGCGGCGGGCTGTACGCCTCGCCGCCCGGCGCGGGGCGGAGCAAGGCCGAGGTCGCGGCGCTGTAGAGGGTCGGGCCGAGGCTCCAGGCGAGGCTGCGGCCGCCCGCCGTCCAGTGCGGATAGGCGCCGCCGTCGCGGGTGACGCGCGTCACCGGCATCTGGCCGCCGCGCGCCGACAGGTTCAGCATGCCGACGCCAGTGAAGAAGGGCGTCGCAAAGACGTTGTAATTCTCGGTGAAGGCGAGCGTCGCGCCATCGGGCGAGACTTCATAGCCGGTCACCATGTCGCCCTGCGCATGTTCGCGCCGGTTGCCGCCGGCGAGATCGACGCTGACCAGCTTGCGCTTCTGCTGCTCGACCACCTCCAGGAAGACGCGGTCGGCCGTCGCGCCGAAATGCGGGTTGGAGCCGCTGGCAAGGATGCGGACCGCATCGCCGCCCGCCGCCGGCACGCGGTAGATGCCGTTCGCCTCCGCCCAGCGCGACGAGGTGAGGCTGCCCGCCCCGTTCGCCTCGTAGACGATGGTCGCGCCGTCCGGCGAGAAGCGCGGGCGGCGATAATGGCCGGGCTGGCGCGTCACCGTGGCGAGGCCCGAGCCGTCTGCCGCGACAGTACGGATTTCGCCGAGCCGCTGATCGTTCCACGAGACGAAGACGATGCGGCTGCCATCGCGCGACCAGGACGGGAAAAGCTGGAAATCGCCGTCCGGCGCGGTGAGCAGGCGCGGGGCGGCATTGCCCGCCATGTCGCGGATGTAGAGCCGGCCCAATGTCTCGAACACCACGCGGCCGCCGTCCGGCGAGACGGAGGCGAAGCGGGGGATGCGGGTGGAGAAGCTGTCCGGCGCGACCTCGACACGGGGCTGGGGCGGATCGATCACGACGCGGGTGTCGTCGATCCGGAACGGTATCTCCGCCGCGCCGGAGCCGTCCACGTTGACCCGGCGGATCTTGCCGCCGGCCCAGAACAGGATCGTGTTGCTGTCCGGCGTCCAGCCCATGTTCGGATAGACGCCGTGCACCGCCCAGGTTTCCTGCAGGTCCTGATCGAGATCGGCATAGACCTGGCGCTGCGCGCCCGATTGCAGATCGCGCACGAAGAGGCGGCTCTGCCCGCCGACGCGGTGGACGAAGGCGAGCCAGCGCCCGTCCGGCGAAGGCTGCGGCCGGACCGCGCCGCCGGGGCCGCCGGCGATCTGCATCCGCTCGCCCGTCTGCATGTCGTAGCGCTGGATGGCGAAGACCTGCTGGTTCGAATCCTGGGCATATTCGAAGATCGGGCCGGAGGTCGTGTTCAGGCTGAAATAGATGTGGCGCCCGTCCGGCGAGAAGACCGGCTCGCCCAGCTCCTTCTGGTGCTGCGGATTGGGGCGCTCGACCAGGGCGACGCCGCTGCCCGTGCCGCTGGCATGGTAGAGCCAGATCTCGCCGGTGCCCAGCGAGCGCTGCGTGGTGAAATGCTTGCGCGCCGCGATGAAGCGGCCGTCCGGGCTCCAGGTCGGGTTGTTGAGCAGGGTGAAAGTCTCGGTGGTGATGGCGCGGGCGCCCGAGCCGTCGAGGCTCATCACCCAGATATTGTCGCCGCCGCCGCGATCGGAGGTGAAGGCGATCCGGCTCCCGTCCGGCGAGAAGCGCGGCTGCTGATCGTAAGCGAGGCCGGAGGTGATGCGCCGGGGCGTGCCGCCCGCGATCGGCATGGTGTAGATGTCCCCCAAGAGATCGAAGGCGATCGTCCGCCCGTCCGGGCTGACGTCGAGATTCATCCAGGTGCCTTCGTCCACGGCGATCCGCACCTGCCGCGTTGTCTGCCCCGGCGGCGCGTTCACATCCCAGGCCGGCGCCTCGCGCCCCGCCCGGCCCTGCGCCAGCGCGGTGGTGGAGACGAGCACGAGCGAAAGCGCGGCGAGGCTGCGGATCATGTGAGAACCCCCTGGATCGGTGCGACGTGGATGGGGGGACGGTGCACTATTCGGGTGAGACAGGCAAGGCGGGGGCGATGGCGCTTAGCAGGGCATCGAAGCGTTCATTCTCCATCGGTTTCCGCCTTCGGATTCGCCTCAAGTGCTAGCGTGGGGGCGCTTACGCTTGGAGTTATCCAGTTGAAGCCCTCGTTCGAGCGATGAACAAACAGCAGGTTCATGGTGTAGAGGCTGCAACCTTCAAAATCACAATCGGGGAAAAATACTACGTTGTGAAGGGTTCTCCCCCCTTCCTGGTTCAAATCAATCTGAATGAAATTCACATCGTAGAACCAATTGTCTTTCATCGTCGGGAACGGCCGATTGTCGCCGGATCGGATATCGAGTACGGCGTTGCCGGGGCCGATGATCTCACAATTGATGAACTTTTTCCCTTTAACCTCTCTCCGACCGAGCGGCGCTAAATCTCTCAAAAAGAGACGCTTGTCCCGATAGACGGTATCCATGGGATCGAAAGGCGAACTGTCGCCCATCAAGCGTGATTGATGCCTTGCCTCGATCCGCCAGAGCTTGGCTCGCGCGAAGAGCGCCGTGACACCGGCATAGACAAGCAAAGCAATGAGCCCGGCAGAAAGCCAGCCAAACGGGCCGAGCGCTTGCATCCTACTAACCCCGGACGCGAGATACGCGCTCAAGCCGGCCACCACTGCTGGCGGGACTAGAGTCCACAAGCCCGCGATACTGCCCACCCGAGCAAGCCAGCGATCAAGCATTTCTCGCATGTCGCGCAACCTGCCTCGTTCCTTCACCGTTGTGGAGTCGAAACTATGCTGCGGCGCACCATTATCTTACATGCTCCAAGGAATAGATCATAGGCAGGGTGCTCCGGGTTGATGCTGTTGCAATGCACAAAATCGTTGAACGCGGGCGCCGCACAGTCCAGAAAGCGGTGTCATGAACACGATTCTGCTTGAGGCGATTGCGCGCAACCTGTGCGTGGAGGCCGTGTACAACAAGGTGCGGATGATCCTGGCGCCGCACATCCTCTACACGCGGCATGACGAGCTGTTCGTCGATGCCGTCGCGCTGGAGAAGGACAAGCGGGCGCCGCGCGAACTGAAGCTCGGCACGTTCAAGCTGGCGGGGCTGAGCGAGGTGGCGCTGACCGAGCGGGTGTTCGCGCGCGAGGATCTGTTCGATCCGGCGGACGACAAATATGCGGGCGTCACCCTGTTCGCGGTCGAAGCGGCTTGAGGGCCACTCGTCATACCGGCGTAGGCCGGTATCCAGACCAGAGCCGCGTTTTCATATTTGGACTGGACCCCGGCCTTCGCCGGGGTGACGACTTGGCTTCGGCAGCGGCCCTGACCGCCGCCTAATCCCCGAACGCCGCCTGCAATTCCTCCAGCCAAGCCCTGGCATTGCCGTCGCTGGGGGCGCGCCAGTCGCCGCGGGGGCTGAGGGCACCGCCGGCGGAGACCTTGGGCGAATTGGGGATGGCGCTGCGCTTGAACTGCGAGATGGCGAAGAAACGGTGGAGGAAGACCTCCAGCCATTTGCGGATCGTCGGCAGGTCGTAGGTGCGCTTCTGGCTTTCCGGATAGTCGAACGGCCAGAGCTGGGCGTCGCGGTCCTTCCACGCCTCGTGGGCGAGGAAGGCGACCTTGGACGGCGGCAGGCCGTGGCGCAGGATGTGGTAGAGGAAGAAATCGTGCAGCTCATAGGGGCCGATCCGGTCCTCGGTCGACTGCATCTCGCCGTCCGCGCCGGCCGGCACCAGCTCGGGCGAGATGCGGGTGTCGAGCACCGCCTGCAGCACCCGGTTCGCCGCGTCGTCGAAACGGCCGGTCTTGATCACCCAGCGGATCAGATACTGGATCAAAGTCTTGGGGACGCCGGCATTGACGCCGTAATGGCTCATCTGGTCGCCGACGCCGTAGGTGGACCAGCCGAGCGCCGTTTCGGAAAGATCGCCGGTGCCGATGACGAAGCCCTCATGCTGATTGGCGAGGCGGAAGAGATAATCAGTGCGCAGGCCCGCCTGGACATTCTCGAACGTCACGTCGTGCACCGGCTCGCCGTCCGCGAAGGCATGGCCGATATCCTCCAGCATAAGCCGGGCGGCGGGTTTGATGTCGATCTCCCCGCCGGTGACGCCGAGCGCGTTCATCAAGGCCCAGGCATTGGCCTTGGTGGCGTCCGAGGTGGCGAAGCCGGGCAGGGTGTAGCCGAGGATCGCGGTGCGCGGCAGGCCGAGCTGGTCGCACGCCTTGCAGGCGACGATCAGGGCATGGGTGGAATCGAGGCCGCCCGACACGCCGATGACGAGATGTTTGCCCGATGTGGCCTCGAAGCGGCGGGCGAGGCCCTGCACCTGGATGCTGAACGCCTCGTAGCAATCCTGATCGAGCCGCTCGGCGCGGTGCGGGACATAGGGGAAGCGCGCAAGCGTGCGTTCGAGACCGATCTCGGCGAAGGCGGGGGCGTGCGCGAAGGCGATGCGGCGGAAGCGGGTTTCGGGATCGCCGGCGAGGCGGGCGCAATCGTTGAACGTGCCGTTGCGCAGCCGCTCCAGCCTGAGGCGCTGCACGTCCACGTCGGCGATTGCGAGCTCCGCCGCGCGATCGAAGCGGCCGGTTTCGGCGAGCAGCGCGCCCAGCTCGTGGATCGAGCCCTGCCCGTCCCAGGCGAGATCGGTGGTGCTCTCCCCCGGCCCGGAGGCGGAGAAGATGTAGGCGGCGAGCGCGCGGCTGGACTGCGAGGCGCAGAGCAATTTGCGCTCGTCCGCCTTGCCGATCGTGATGTTGGAGGCGGACAGATTGGCGAGGATCAGCGCGCCGGCCAGCGCGCCGTGCGTGGAGGGCGGCAGCGGTGCCCAGAAATCCTCGCAGATCTCGGCATGGAAGACGAAGTCCGGCAGATCTTCGGCGGCGAAGATCAAGTCGGCGCCGAACGGGGCGGTCTTCCCGGCCACGTCGATGTCGAGCCCGGATAGGCCGGAGCCGGAGGCGAACCAGCGTTTCTCGTAATATTCGCGGTAATTGGGGAGGAAGGTCTTGGGGACGACGCCGAGGATGACGCCGCGCGCCAGCACGACCGCGCAATTGTAGAGGCGGCCTGCGCGGCGCAGCGGGGCGCCGACGACGAGGACGGTGGCGAGATCGACGGTTTCCTTCGCCAGCCGCGCGATCCCGGACTCGACCGCATCGAGTAAGGCGTCCTGCAGATGCAGGTCGTCCACCGCATAGGAGGAGATGTTGAGCTCCGGAAAGACGGCGAGATCGACGCCGCGTTTCGCGGCTTCGAGGGCCAGCGCGATCGTCTGATCCACATTGAAGGACACATCGCCGGTCGAGGCCGGCGGACTCGCGGCGGCGACGCGCACGAAGCCGTGGCGGTGGATCGCCCCGAATGGCGGCTTGCCGGTCCTTGCCATCACAGCATCTCCGTCATCATCTCGACGCCCGTCCCGATCGCCGCGATCCGCGCCGCGCCGCGGCCGACCACGCCGAAGCGCTCCTCCCGGTGCATCGTCATACGCCCGGCGCGCGCGCAGGCGAAATGGACCAGCCCCGGTTCCTCGCCTTTGTCCGTGAAGCCGGTAATGGCAAGGGCGATGTTGGCGCGGGAGCGGGCGAGCGCGCCTTCGGCCATGGCGATGGCGACCGCGCGCGACACCGCGCCCTGTGCCTCGATCAGCGCCGGATCGACGCCGAGCAGGTCCGCCTTGGCGGCTTCGCTATAGGTGACGAAGCCGCGATCGAAGACATGGGCGACGCCCGGCACGTCGGTCAGTAGCGAGGCGAGCAGGCCGCCGGTGCAGCTTTCCGCCGTGGCGAGGGCGAGGCCGCGCTCGCTCGCCTTGGCGAGCAAGCGGCGCAATGCGGCCTCCAACTCCTCGGGCAGGACCGGTGAAAGGGTTTCGGCGGCTTGCTCCATCTCGTCCTCAAAAAGCGCACCGGGCACCTTGACAGGCGGAACCGGCCGCCAGCCCCGGTTGTTCCAGACGCGCAATCAGAACGGAAAGCACGATCATGGCAAGCACCAAGACACGGCGCCCCGGCCCGCGCGCCGACACCAACGGGACGGAGGATCAGCCGCTGATGACATGGACCCGCAACCGCACGGTCATCGCCGCCGCCGGCGCCGCAGTGGCCGCCGCCGGGGCGGCCCTGTTCGCCTATGGCCGGCGCGCGCGCGACGGCGAGCGCCCGGCCGCCGCCCACAAGCGCGGCAAGACCGCGCCAGGCCCCGGCGCGGCGCGTTCGGCCGGGCCGGAAGCGATGCGCGACCCGCCGGAAGAGTGGGAACGGACCGACCAGGCCTCCGACGAGAGCTTCCCGGCGAGCGATCCGCCGCCGGTCAACTCGCGCGTGGATTAAGCGTCAGAGTTCGACGCCGCTGGCGATTTCCTCGAGCTTCTTGAGCCGCTCGCGCACGGCGGCCAGCTCGATACGCAGGCCGGCATCGCTTTCGGAGACGGCGGCGTCGGGGCGGGCGCCCAGCTCGTGCCGCCTGAGCTCCAGCCAGCCCCGCCAGGCGTGGGTCGCGGCGAGACAGAGCATGGCGGTGATCGCCAACGCGGTCGCGGCGAGAATGAGAGTCGTGCTCATGACAGGGCTTTCCATTTGACCGGCGAAGCGCCGGGGCGAGCGGGGCTTTCGGCGGACGGGCCGCGCGGTTCGACGAAGGTCATGACGGGCCTCATTCGTATCTGAGCGCAACGATCGGATTGGCACGGGCGACCTTGAACGCGTGGCCGGCGATCGTGCCGATCGCGATGGCGAGCGCCGCGAGGCCCGCCAGCAGGAACGGCCAGGGATCGGCCCAGCCGAACTCGATGCGCGTGTCGAACGTGTTCAGCCATTCGCGCATCGCCCACCAGGAGACCGGCCAGGCGATCAGATTGGCGACGATCACCGGCTTGGAGAATTGCCAGGCGAGCAGCCGGACGATGTCGCGGGTGCGCGCGCCCATCACCTTGCGGATGCCGATCTCCTTCGTGCGGCGCTCGGCGGTGAACGCGGCCAGACCGAACAAGCCGAGGCAGGCGACGATCACCGCGAGGATCGCGAACGCCGCGAAGACCTGCGCGCGGGCCTGCTCCGCCTCATAGAGCTCGGCGACGCGGTCTTCGCTGAACTCCCCATCGAACGGCACGTCCGGTGCGATCCGGCGCCATGTCTGCTCGATGCGGCTTCGCGTGCCTTGCGGATCGGTGCCGTCGTGACGGACGAGCAGCACATTGGCGACATTGCGGTTCCAGGTGAACATGAGGGGTTCCAGCGGCGTGCGGATCGAGCGGAAGCGCGTGTCGCGCACCACGCCGACGATCCGCGCCGGCACGACGCCGCCATTCTCCGGTTCGACCAGCGCGACCCCGACCGTCTTGCCGACCGCTTCCTCCGGGCTGCGAAAGCCCAGGCGCAGCGCGGCCAGCTCGTTGATCACGATATTGGCGCCCCGCGCGACGAGCGCGCGTTCCTGCTCGGGACTTGAATTGATCGGCAGATCGATATCGTCGGCCGGACGGCGTTCGTCGAAGAGGCGGCCGGCGAGGCGCTCGATCCCCATCGTCTCGAAGAAAGCGGGATCGACGCCATAGATGCCGATCGAGACGGGCTCGGTCTGGCCGGGCACCTGCACGCCGGCGTTGCTGGAACTGCCCGTCGCCACGCCGATGCCGGAGCGACCGACCGCGGCGACGCCCGGCACGCGCGCGATTTCCCGCGCGACGGCGTCCGAGCGATCGAGCAATTGCCGGCGGCCCAGATTCTGGATCTGGATCAGCCCGTCCCGCTGGAAGCCGGGATCGACCGTGCGCGCATGGACCGTCTGCGCATAGACCACGACGGTGCAGATGATGAGCCCGATCGACACCGCGAACTGGCCGATCACCAGCGCATTGCGCAACCGGCCGGAGCCGGCGGCTTCGGCCGACGACTTGTTGGCCTTCAGCACCTGGGCCGGCTGAAAGCGCGACAGATAGATCGCGGGATAGAGGCCGCCGGCGGCCCCGACCAGGACCGTCAGCAGCAGGATCGGCGGCAACATGCCCTCGGCGCCGAAATAGGTCATGCCGAGATCGGCATCGAGGAAGTTGGACAGCGCCGGCAGCAGCAGCTCGACCATCGCCAGCGCGACAAGCATCGAGATGCCCGCGATCAGGATCGATTCCGCCAGGAACTGGGTCATGAGCTGCGCGCGGTTGGCGCCGAGCACCTTGCGCAGCGCCACCTCGCGGGCGCGCTGGCTGGCGCGCGCGGTGGCGAGGTTGGTGAAATTGACGCAAGCCATGCCGAGGATGAGGAAGGCGATGACGGTAAAGGTGACGATCGTCCGCCGGTCGTTGACCGGCGTCATCGTCGCGGCATCGGCGTCGCCGAGATGCACGTCGCGGACATTGACGATCCGCCAGTCCTGATTGTCGCCCTGATTGAACACCTGCTCGCCGAACCGCTGATCGGGAATGTTGCGGCGTTCCCAGGCCGGAAGCTGGGCGCGAATGGCATCGACATCGGTGCCCGGCCGCAGGCTGAAATAGAACCAGCCCGATTGCCAGCCCCAATTGTCCAGGATCTGCGGCGTATCGGTGAAATAGCTCGCCGGATCGATGCGCATCACCATGGTGAAGCGCACATGGCTGTTGCGCGGGACATCGCGCGCGATGCCGGTGACGCGATAATCGACGGTCTGGCCCCGCGTCGACATGGTGACCGTCTTGCCCATCGCAGCCTCGTCGCCGAAGATGCGCCGCGCCTCGCTCTCGGTCAGGACGACCGAATTGACCTGGGACAGCGCGGTGGCGGGATCGCCCTGCGCGAACGGGAAGCGAAGCACATCGAAGAACAGGCCGTCGGACAGCAATACGCTCTCGGTCGACAGCGCTTCACCGCCGCGCAGGACGACCGGCGCGCTGTTCCAGGCATAGACGGAGCGATCCATTTGCGGGAAGTCGCTGCGGAAACGCTCTCCCGCGATCAGGGAGGTCATCTGGAGCCGGTTTTCCTCGCCGGTCTGCGGGTTCTGGAAGTGACTTTGGAACTGGTAGGTGTTCTCCGCATTGGGCAGGAACTGATCGTAGCTCGTCTCGTAGCGGACATAGAGGAGCAGCATCAGGCAGGCGGCGAGGCCGACGCCGAGACCGAAGATATTGATGAAGGCATAGGTCCGGTTCTTGACCAGCGCCCGGACCCCGACGGTCAGATAATTGCGCCACATGATCTCTCTCCTCCCCGCCGCCGATCAGGCCGCGCGCCGGTGTTCGAGCAGGATGCGCCCGTCGAGCATGTTGACGATGCGCCCGGCATAATCGGCGTGGGACGGCGAGTGCGTGACCATGACGATGGTCGAACCCTCGGCGTTCAGCGCCTGCAGCATCTTCATCACCTCGTCGCCATGGGCGGTGTCGAGATTGCCGGTGGGCTCGTCGGCGAGGATCAGTTTGGGCGCCGCGACCAGGGCCCGGGCGACGGCGACGCGCTGCTGCTGCCCGCCGGACAGCTGCGACGGCCGGTGACGGGCGCGGTGGGCGATGCCCACCTTGTCCATCACCTCGTCGACCCGGGCGCGCCGCTCTGCCGCGGGGACATTGTGGTAGAGCAGCGCGAGCTCGATATTCTCGCGAACGGAAAGCTCGTCGACGAGATTGAACGACTGGAAGATGAAGCCGATATTCCGCTTGCGGAAATCAGCGAGCTTGGATTCCGACAGGCCCGCCACCTCGGTGCCGTCGAAGACGTAGGAGCCCGAGCTGGGCGAATCGAGCATGCCGATCACGTTGAGCAGGGTGGACTTGCCGCAGCCGGACGGGCCCATGATCGCGACGAACTCGCCGTCCGCCACGTCGAGGAAGATGCCGTCGAGCGCGGTCGTCTCGACCGTGTCGGTGCGGTAGACCCGCGACAGTTCACGCATGCTCAGCATCGGCTTCTCCTTCATTGTCCGCTCAAGGTCAGCCGATCGCGTTCGGCGAACCCGGTATAAGGCGAGGTGATGACGCGCTCGCCGGCATCGAGCCCGTCGAGCACTTCGATCTGTTCGGTGTTGCGGCGGCCGAGGCGGACCTGGCGCCGGACCGCGCTGCGGCCGTCGGGCGCCACCACGAACACCCAGTTGCCGCCGGTCTCGTTGTAGAAGGCGCCGTTCGGGATCAGCCGCGCCGGCGAGGGATCGCCAAGCGTCAGGCGGACCTGGACGGTCTGGCCGCGCTGCAGATTGGCGGGTTCGTCGCCGACGAATTGCAGGTCGATCTCGAACGTGCCGTTGCGCACCTGCGGATAGATTTTGCTGACCCGCATCCGGACCTGCCGGCCACCGGCCTCGGCATTGGCGGTCTGCCCCTCGGCGACGCGGCCGAGATAGAATTCGTCGACCTGGGCGCGCAGCTTGTTGCGCCCGGCGCTGTCGATCTGGCCGAGCCGCTCGCCCCGGTTCAGCGACTGGCCGATCTGGATCGAGAAGGCGGTGAGCTGGCCGGCGACGGGCGCGCGCAGGTTCAGCGAATCGAGGCTGGCGCGGGCGATCTCCAGGCTGGCATTGAGGCCGGAGGCGGAGGCGCGCAGCTGGGCGAGCTGGCTGGATTGCAGCCGCTCGTCCTCGGCCCGCTGGCGGCGCAGCACCTCGGCGCGGCGGCGATTGGCCTCATAGGTGTCGCGGCTGTCGGCGATCACCCGGCCGGCGACGAAGCCGCGCTCGGCGAGCGGGCGCTGCACCTCATATTGACGCTGCGCCGTCTGGGCGGCGAGATCGGCCTCGATCAAAGCGCGCTCGTTGGCGAGCCGGGTCTGGTTCAGTGCCAGTTCCTGGCTGCGCATCGAATTGATCTGCTGCGTCACCTCGGTCTGGCGGGCGAGCACGTTGAGCTGGAGATTGGGATTGGAAAGCACGGCGAGGAGCTGCCCCTCCTGCACGGCCACGCCGTCCTCGACCAGCACCTGTTCGACCCGGCCGCCCTCGACCGCGTCGAGATAGACGGTGACGAGCGGCTCGACGCGCGCGCGAAGCGGCAGGAAATCGTCGTAGCGGCCCTGCGCGACGGTGGAGATGGTGACGCGCGCGGCATCGACCGTCTGGCTGTTGGCGCTGGGCATGAAAGCGTAGAAGAGACCGGCGAGCAGCAGCAAGACGGCGATGCCGATCGCGGCCTTGATCCGGAACGGCAGCACGCGCGACTCGACGACCTTGTCCATGCCGCCGCCGCTTTGCGGCTTATGCTCGTCCCTGGCCATCCGCACCACGCTCATTCACCCCGTCCCTGCCACTGCAGCATGCGGCGGCGGCGTTTGTCCGATTCCGGACAGAAGTGTCCGCCGCCGCACACTTTCCCACAGCTCACGCGAACGGAAGCGCGACGAGGGTGAGGAATGAGGTCAGCGCCATGCCGACCGTGAAAGCGAAGGTTTCGATCCGTGCCATCTTCTTGCTCCTTGCAGATGCGATCCCTGCGCCGCTTCAGCAGCATGAGCCGTGCCAGGCGCCGGGAATGGCGGATTTCCGGGATTTTCCATTCATAAGGGGTGTCCGGGACGTGGCAGCGCCTGTGCGCTTCCGGACAGGAATGTCCACGCCCGGACGCCGCAAGCGCGATGCTGGCACGAAGCTTGTTTGTCCGGTATCGCGCAACGCGGGAGGAAAGACGTGAGCCAGGCCAAGCGCTTCGGGCGCTGCATCGTCATCGACGACGACGAGGATATTCTGATGTCGGCGCGGCTGCTGCTGCGCGACATGTTCCGCGAGGTGCTGACCTATCAGGCACCGGAATCGGCGATGCAGGCGATGGACCAGGAGCCGGCCGACGTCGTCCTGCTCGACGCCAATTTCGGGCGCGGCGCGACCAACGCCGCCGAGGGCTTCCACTGGCTGTCCGAGATTTTGAAGCGCGATCCGGAGGCGGTGGTGCTGATGATCACCGCCCATGCCGGCATCTCCGTCGCGGTCGAGGCGATAAAGCGGGGCGCCACCGATTTCGTGTCCAAGCCCTGGTCGAACGAGCGGCTGCTGGCGACGGTCCGCACCGCCGCCGCGTTGCGCGCGTCGCGCGTCCAGGTGGAGACCGAGCGCAAGCGCAGCGCCGCGATCGCGGCGCCGGCGGCGGGCGGCGAAACGCCTTTGCTGGGGCGATCCCCCGCCATGGCGCGGGTCCATTCGCTGATCCAGCGCGCCGCGCCGACCGAGGCCAATGTGCTGATCCTGGGCGAGAACGGCACCGGCAAGGAGCTGGTGGCGCGCGCACTCCACGCCCAGTCGCGCCGGGCCGGCAATGTGCTCGTCTCGGTCGATCTCGGCGCGGTCGCCGAGACCCTGTTCGAAAGCGAGCTGTTCGGTCATGTGAAGGGCGCCTTCACCGACGCCCAGGGCGACCGGATCGGGCGGATGCAGGCGGCCGACGGCGGCACGCTCTTCCTGGACGAAATCGGCAACCTGCCGCTCCATCTCCAGCCCAAGCTGCTGACCGCGCTGGAACAGCGGCAGATCGTGCCGGTCGGCGGCAACAAGCCGGTGCCGATCGACATCCGCGTGATCGCGGCGACCAACTGCCCGCCCGAGCAGCTCGCCGACGAAAGCCGTTTCCGCCAGGATCTGCTGTTCCGGCTCAACACGGTCGAGATCGAGCTGCCGCCGTTGCGCGAGCGGCGTGAGGACATCGCCATGCTCGTCGCGCATTTCGTCGGCCTCTACGCGAAAAAATACGGCAAGCCGGCCCGCGACATTCCGCCGCATGTCGCCGATGCGCTCGCCGATTACGACTGGCCGGGCAATGTCCGCGCGCTGCGCCACGCCGCCGAACGGGCGGTGATCCTCGCCGAGGGCGACAGCTTTTCGACCGACGACTTCTCGCTGTCGCGCGCGGGCGCGACGGCGCGTGCCGCGCCGCCCGCGCCGGCGCCAGCGATCGCCGCCGCGCGCGACGACCTCAATCTGGAGCGCAACGAGAAGGCGATGGTCGAGCAGGCGCTGAAGAAGCACAGCTACAACATCTCGCTCGCCGCCGCCGAACTGGGCCTGACCCGCGCCTCGCTCTACCGCCGGATGGAGAAGCACGGTCTCTAGCATGCGTTTCCGGAACCGCTTCATGCTCGGCCTGCTGTGGCGGCTGGCGCTGCTGCTGATCGCGGCCTTCGCCTTCGTCGCGGCGCTGGCGCGGCCCGACCTCGGCGCCGCCAAGGTCGTCGCCGGCCTGTTCGTCGCGGGCGCGGCGGCGATGCTGTGGCGGCATGTCCAGCGCACGAACATGGAGCTGGCGCGCTTCATCGACGCGGTGAAGTTCGGCGATTTCAGCCAGAGCTTCGCCCATCGCGGCGACGGCAGCGGCTTTTCCGAGCTGGGCGGGGTGCTCGACGAGGCGCTGAAGCGGCTGCGCGACGACAAGCACAAGCTGATCGACGCCAACCGCTTCTACGAGGCGGTGCTGGACGATGCGCCGACCGCGCTGCTGACGGTGGACGGCGACGGCAAGGTCGAGCTCGCCAACAAGGCGGCGCGCCGGCTGCTGATCCGCCACAAAGGCGTCCGGATCGAGGATTTCCGCGAATATGGCGAGGCCTTCGCCGACGCGCTTGCGGGCGGCGCGGTCAAGCGCCCGCGCCTCGTGCCGCTGCTCAGCGACGGCGTGCCGCAGACGATGCTGGTGAGCGCGGCGGTGGTGCACCGGCTGGGCGGGCTGGTTCGCGTGGTCGCGGTGCAGCCGATCCAGGGCGAGCTGAACGCGATCGAGATCGCCGCGCAGAGCGACCTCATCCGGGTGCTCACGCACGAAATCATGAATTCGATGACCCCGGTCACCAGCCTGGCGCACAGCGCGGCGGGGCTGATGCGGAGCGTCGACAGGGGCGGCAACGCCGACATCGCCGACGCGCGCGCCGCGGTCGAGACGCTGGCGCGGCGGGCGGACGGCGTGATGAGCTTCGTCGAAAGCTATCGCCAGATCAGCCGCGCGCCGGAAGTGCGCCGCCGCGAGATCGACATCCTTGCCTGGGCCGGGGAACTCGACGCCCTGTTCCGCGCCGCCGACGGGACGGAGAGCATCGCGTTCGAGGCAAGGGTGGAGGCGGCGATGCCGCCGCTCGACGCCGATCCGGACCTGATGAGCCAGGTGCTGATCAACCTGCTGCGCAATGCCGCCGACGCGGCGCGCAGCCATGGAGCGAGCCCGCGCGTCACCCTCAGCTTCGCGCGCACCGGATCGGGCCGGACGCGGATCGAGGTGGAGGACAACGGCCCCGGCGTGCCGGAGGGGCTCAAGCAGGACATCTTCCTGCCCTTCTTCACCACCAAGACGAAAGGGACGGGCGTGGGGCTGAGCCTCGCGCGGCAGATCGTGCTCGCCCATCGCGGCTCGATCACTATCGACAGCGGCGCCGAGGGCGGCGCGCTGTTCAGGATCGTGATCTAGGCGACCGCCAGCCGCTGCGCGATGCGGTCCGCCTGAACGCGGATGTCCGGCACGGCGACGGTTTCCCAGAATGTTCCGCGCGTCACCGGGCCGATCACTGAGAGACGGCCCGACACGCGCCCGTCCACACCGATCGCCGCGCAGGCGGGATCGACGTCGAGTCCGATGCACAGCGGATCGAGCCGCAACCGGCCCGCAGCGAGCAACGCGGTGAGCAACGGATCGCCGGACCGGGAAATGTCCATTTCCGGCCCGGTGCAGTTGATCAGGCGCGCGACGCGCAGATGCGCCACCTCCCCGCTCCCGCGCGGGCGATAGACGACGATTGCCGCGTCGTCGCCCGCCTTCGCCGAGGCGATCTTGCCGGCGATCGCGGTCAGGCGCCCGGCGGCCTGCATCGCCGCGATCGTCGCGCCGATCTCCGGCGCGATCCGGTGGCGGTGCACGTCCCACCAGGGGCGAAGGTGACGCAGAAAACGGCGCCGCTCGGCGAGGCTTGCCGCCATCCACAGCTTTTGCGTGACCGGGCGCAGCGCATGCACCGCGCCGCGCCAGCCAAGCTCACGCCCTCGCGCGCGGATATGGCGAAGCAAGGCGGTGCAGCCTGTCGGCAGACCGGTCGCGGCGTCGACATGCTCCTCATGCGCCCCGTGCGGGCGGGGCAGGAGGCCGCGCCTGGACAAGGCGACGATCCGGCCGCCGAAGCCCGCCGTTTCCAGCGTCATCGCGACATCGACCGCCGTCAGCCCGGTGCCGACCAGCAGGATCGTGTCGTCGCCGCCGAGCCCGGCGAGCATGTCGCCCGCCCAGGGATCGCCGACCCAGAACGCCCCGAGGGAGGCGGGATCGATGCCGGGTGGGGTCGCGGGCGGGAAATTGCCCGGGGCGAGGATGACAGCGTCGGCGGCGATCGTCCGGCCGTCCGCCAGATGGACGGTTTCGCCGGGCGTGACATCCACCGCCTCGCCGTGCACGATTTCCAGCGGATCGCCGGCCTCGCCGACCAGCCCGGCCAGATATTCGCCATAGGCCATGCGCGGCGCAAAGCCCTCCTCATCCCCGCCGCGCGCCTCGAACCAGCGGGCGAAATGGCCCGGATCGTCGACGAAGGGCGACATGCGCCGGGCATGGACGTTGAGCAGATGTTCGCCCCGCACCGTCGAATAGGCGACGCCCCGGCCCGGCGCGCGGGCGCGCTCGACCAGGGTGACGCGGCCGATGCCGGCCTTCAAGAGATGCAGCGCCTGGATCGCGCCCGAGGCGCCGGCGCCGATCACGGCGACATGGGCTGCGCTCATGCGGTCTCCCGCTCCACCGGCGGATCGATCGCGACCGGATCGGCGAGACTGAGCCCGTCGAGAATGCGCGCGGTTTCGTCACGGACGCGCAGCATGGCGCGGTGCAGCCGGCATTTGTCTTCCGAAATGCAGTTCTTGCACTTCTCATAGGCCAGCCGGCTGGCGCAGGGCAGCAGGCCGATCGAGCCGCGTGTCAGCCGGACGATCTCGCCATAGCTGATCTCCTCCGGCGGGCGGGCGAGCCAATAGCCGCCCTCGCGCCCGCGCATCGTCTCGACCAGGCCGGCGCGGCGCATCTGGGAGAGGATCACAGTCAGGAATTTGGGCGGCAGATTCTGCGCGGCCGCGATCTCGCCGAGCTGGACCGGCCCCTCGCCATAGCGGTCGGCAAGATGGAGCAGCGCCCGGATTGTGTACCGCGTCCGTTGAGAAAGCATGGGGCCCAGATGGACCCGAAGGCGGCGGATGACAACGGCCCACCGCCCGAAGCGGTCAATTGATGTCCCGATTGTGGCCCGATTGCCCGTGCTGGCGCCAGTTCGAGATCGCGCGCAAGCTCATCATTGCCAGCCGGATCTCCTGGAGGAACAATATGAGGCCGGCGATCAGCAGCCCCATGGCGACGATGAACAGGGTGGCGATGATCCGCGCCGCGCCCGCCCGCGTCGGCTCGGCCAGGAACAGGACGGCGACGACGACGCAGACGAACAGGGCGCTGGCCGTGCAGCAGATGATCGCCAGATTCGCCGCCTTGATCCGCCGGGCCAGCAGGCGCAGCTCCAGCTCCGCTTCCTCGCGCTCCACCGGATCGAGCGAGGAGGAAGCGGCATTGATGCTGCGCGCGCGATCGACGACCCTGGCGAGGCGGCTGGCCAGCACGTTCAGGATCGCGCCGACGCCGGCGAGCAGGAAGACGGGCGCGACCGCGAGCTGGATCTGCGAGGCGATGGCGGACACCGCCGGATCGTGCAGGACGGGATCGGTCATGGCGCCTCCGGCCGTTCCAATGGGGCGCGACGGGTCCGGATGAAATCGCAGACGCCGCGATATTCGCCTCCATCCTCGCACCGCACGAGGCGGAAAGGCGACCCGTCCCATTTCGCATTGGCCAGCATCATCATGATGCCAGCCTATCGCGCTTTGGCACCTTGCGGAAGCGCCGGCGGCGGCATTGCCCGCTTGGGATCGCATCGCTAGATGCGGGGACGAGCCCCAAGGGAGACACTGATGGTAATGGCCCTGTTCGGCGTCGCGGACCTGCTGCTGCGCGTGCTGATGTATATCATAATCGCCCAGGCGATCCTGTCCTGGCTCGTCGCGTTCAACGTGATCAACACCTATAACGACTTCGTGCGTTCCTTCCTGGGCGCGCTCGACCGGATCACCGAGCCGCTCTACCGGCCGGTCCGCAAGATCCTGCCCGATTTCGGCGGGCTCGATTTCTCGCCTATTGTCGTGCTGCTGCTGATCTATGTGCTGCGCATCCTCCTCGCCGGGGTGGAGGCCGACATGATGCTGGCGGGCTGACCACGTGACAGCCGCAACCATCGACGGGAAGGCCTTTGCCGCAGGGCTGCGTGCGCGGGTCGGTATCGCGGCGGCGGCCTTTGCCGCGCGCGCCGGCCGGCCGGCCGGTCTTGCCGTCGTCCTGGTCGGCGAGGATCCGGCGAGCCAGGTCTATGTCCGCTCCAAGGGCAAGGCGACTTTGGCGGCCAATATGGCGAGCTTCGAGCACAGGCTGCCCGCCGAGACCGGCCAGGACGATTTGCTGGCGCTGGTCGCGCGGCTCAATGCCGACGATGCGGTGGACGGCATCCTCGTCCAGTTGCCCCTGCCCGCCCAGATCGACGAGAAGGCGGTGCTCGACGCGATCGACCCGGCCAAGGACGTGGACGGATTCCATGTCCTCAATGCCGGGCGGCTGGCGGTGGGTGAGGAGGCGCTGGTGCCGTGCACGCCGCTGGGCTGCCTGATGCTGCTCAAGGACCGGCTGGGCGATCTGTCAGGCCTCGAGGCGGTGGTGATCGGCCGCTCCAACATCGTCGGCAAGCCGATGGCGCAGCTGCTGCTCGGGGAAAGCTGCACCGTCACGATCGCCCACAGCCGCACCCGCGATCTGCCCGGTGTCGTGCGTCGCGCCGACATCGTCGTCGCGGCGGTGGGCCGGCCGGAGATGGTGACGGGCGACTGGCTGAAGTCGGGCGCGACCGTGATCGATGTCGGCATCAACCGGATCGACGCGGGCGAAGGCAGGACGCGGCTGATCGGCGACGTGGATTTCGCCAGCGCCGCCGAGGTCGCGGGCGCGATCACGCCGGTACCGGGCGGGGTCGGGCCGATGACGATCGCCGTGCTGCTGCGCAACACCCTGGTCGCGGCCCACGCGCGGGCCGGGCTGCCGGCCCCGGAGGGACTGTGACCGAGCTCTTCATCTCCGCCTTCGTCACTTTCTTCGTGGTGATCGATCCGCCGGGCTGCGCGCCGATCTTCGCCAGCCTGACGACCGAGGCCGAAGCCCGGCAGCGCCGCGCGATGGCGATCCGCGCCGTGCTGGTCGCGACCGGTATCCTGGTCTTCTTCGGCCTGCTCGGCGAGGATCTGCTGCGCGTGCTGGGCATCAGCCTCGACGCCTTCCGCATCGCGGGCGGCATCATGCTGTTCCTGATCGCGATCGACATGGTGTTCGAGAAGCGCACCGAACGGCGCGAGAACCGCGCGCAGGAGGTGAGCGCCAGCGAGGTGAACGACGTCTCCGTCTTCCCGATGGCGATCCCGATGATCGCCGGGCCGGGCTCGATCGCGTCCATCATGCTGCTGATGGCGCGCACCGAGGGGACGGCGCAGTCGCTGGTCGTGTTCGGCGCGCTGGCCGCGACCTTGCTGCTGACCCTGGTCGCCCTGCTCGCCGCCGGGCCGCTGATGCGGCGGCTGGGCCACAAGATGGAGGCGATGATCACCCGGCTGCTCGGCGTCATCCTCGCCGCGCTCGCCACCCAGTTCGTGCTGGACGGGATCGAGCGCAGCTTCAGTTTGTGACGCGCCACATTTTGTAGGGCGAGTTTTCGGGTAACGGCACGGGAATGAGCCAGCCCGGCGCCTCTCCGCGCGCCAGCCGGGCGTAGAAGCCCGCCGGCGCTTCGGCGCGATAGACCGTCGATTCGGACAGATTGGGACAGATCAGGACATAATCGACGCGGTAGCGCTCGATCGTCGCGCGGGCATTGGCATCGTCGCCGCGCCAGGCGCGCATCACATCGATGATCGCCCGGGAATTGCGGTGATAGGGGCCGGCGAGCGCGTCGTGGTGGGTGACGGCGATGAGCCGGGGGCCGAGATCGACGAAGGTGAGGACGATGCCTCTGGGTTGGCGCCCCACCGGCGCCAGCGCCGCGAGCGTCGGGCAGCGCGCATTGGCGAGGTTCACGCTGCGGCGATAGTCCGTGACCTCGCGCGGGAAGAATTCGGTCAGCGCGCCGGTGGCAAGGCCCGAAATGACTAAGAACGCGGCGACGATGCCGGCCACGCGCACGAGGATCGATTTCTGCCCGTGCAGCCAGGCGAGCAATGCCCAGGCCAAGGCCGTCGCGCCCGGGATGGAGAGGAGCTGCGCCGCCGGGCCGGCGCGGGTCTGCCACATCAGCAAAGCGGCGGCGAGCAGGGCTGGCGCGGCCAGCGCTGCCCAGGGGATGAGCCGCACCGCATCGCCGCGGTGCCGCCAGAGCATCAGCGCATAGCCGGCGAGGCCGGCGATCACCGGGGTCAAGATGAGCGCCGCGGTCTGCGCGCCGTGACGATAGACCGGCATCGCCTCGCGCACCCGGTTGAGCCACAATTCGTCCAGCTCCGGCGGCGTGCGCTCGAGCCGGCCGAGGCATTGCGGCCAGAAGAACGCGAAGGCGGCGGCGAGCGCGATGCCGCCCAGCGCCGCCACGCCCAGTCGCGCGATCCGCGAGCCGGGGTTGAGCATGGCGAGCAGGACCGCCAGCGCGCCGGCCGCGCTCATCGTCGACAGCCAGACCGGTGAGAGCGCGTCGCAGACCGGCGCGCGGTTCGCCTCCGAGGCGAAGAGGAGGAAACCGAGCGCGCAGCCGCCCGCCAGCGTCACGCCATAAGCGGCCAGCCGCCGCGCCTCGGCACCGTCCCACACCCAGCGCAGCCCGGTCGCGCCGCCAGCGAGCGCGAGATAGAGTAGCATTTCCAACCCGATCGTCAGCGATGCGGCGGTCGCCGCGCCGAGGATCGCGCCGCCGCGCGCGCGCTTCGGATCGGTCAGCGCCATCAGCGCCAGCGCCAGCATGGCGAGCTGCCAGCCATGATGATCGATCCGGAGCGGCACCCACATGCCGCGCGCCGAGCCGGCGCAGATCAGCAGACCCGCCGCGACCAGGAAGGCCCAGGGCGCGACCAGGCGCCGCGCCACCACGCCGAGCGCCGCCAGCGCGACCAGCATCGGCAGCATCGGCGCGACCGCGACGGCGATCAGTTCCGCAGCCCGTCCGCCAAACAGCGGCGCGAAGGCGAGCTTCAACCCCGCGATCGGCAGGTCGACGAGGCGCGACCAGTGAATATCCGCGCCGGCGGGCGGGGCCAGCCGATATTGGCGCAGATCGTACCAGCCCTGCCCTTCGATGAGGCCCCGCACCTGCATCATGCGCAGATTGTCGTCCGTGTCGCTGAGCGCGAAGCCCTGGATCGATGCCCAGCGCGATACGACGAAATAGCCGGCCACGGCCAACCAGAAGAGCAGCAGCCACCAGCGCCAGTGCTTCTCCAGCCGGTTCAGCGCATCCAAAGCCAAGCCCCTTTTCAAGCCCTTGCGACGGCATTAGTCCCTCGCGGGCAAAGGGCAAGCGCCCGGGAACAGGAGCGGCCGGATATGGGGCGCGGCGGCGGATTCGCCGAAATCGTCGGACAGCTTTTCCGCTTCGGCCTGGTCGGCGGCTTCGTCACCGGGCTTTACGCGCTCGTCTATTCGCCGCTCGCCGGGCTCGGCATCGTCTCGCCGCAGATCGCCAATCTCGCCGGCTATTTCGTCGCGATGGTCACCGGCTATGTGCTGCACAGCCGCTGGAGCTTCCGGGGCCACGGCACGCGCGACAACACGGCCAGGACGACGAGCCGCTTCTTCATCGTGTCGCTGGTCAGCCTCGGCCTCAACGCACTGTTCGTGTTCCTCCTCACGGCGCCGAACATGCTGGCCGGGCCGTGGTGGTGGCCGCTTATCCCGATCCTGTTCGTCACGCCGCTGGTGACGTTCACCCTGAATCGCCAGTGGGTGTTCGGCTGATGGAACGTATCGTCTATGACCGGATGGCCGAGCTGGACGAGCGGCACTGGTGGTATCGCGCCCGGCGCGACATCCTGGCCGATCTGATCGGGCGCGGGATCGCGCTTCCGGACCCGGCGCGCATCCTGGAGATCGGCTGCGGCACCGGGCACAATCTGGCGATGCTCGGTCGCTTCGGGAGGGTCGATGCGATCGAGATCGACGGCGCGGCGCGCGACATTGCCAGCCGACGGCTCGGTCGGACGGTGATGAACGCGCCCTTGCCGCAGCTGACCGGCGTCGATGACAGCGCCTACGACCTGATCGCGATCCTCGACGTGCTGGAGCATGTCGAGGCGGACGAGGCGGCGCTGACCGGCATGGCGGCGAAGCTGAAATCGGGCGGGCATATCCTGATCACCGTACCGGCCCATCCCTGGATGTGGAGCGCACACGACGTGGTGAACCACCACAAGCGTCGCTACACCAAGGCGAGCCTGCGCGACGTGATCGCGCGCGCCGGCCTGACGATCGAGCTGATGAGCTATTTCAACAGCCTGCTCTTCCCGCTCGCCGCCGCCGCGCGCGTCGCGGGACGCCTGACCGGCAAGGAGGACAGCGACGACAAGCTGCCGCCGCGCCCGGTCAATGCGCTGTTCGAGAAACTGTTCGGCCTGGAGCGCTATGTCCTCGGCCGCCTGCCTTTTCCGCCGGGGGTCTCGCTGGTCGCGATCGTCTCGCGGCGCTGAGCGACATGGCCGAGCCGGCGCGGCCCTTCGCCGGCCGCGCCCGCGATTTCGGACACGATGTAGAGTGGGCGGCGCTTCGCCTCGATATACAGCCGGCCGAGATATTCGCCGATCATGCCGAGCACGAACATCTGGACCGCGCCCAGCACGACGACGACCAGCATCAGCGAGGTCCAGCCCTGGATCGCCCGGCCGGTGAGGAAGGCGACGCCGATATAGAGGACAAGCAGCAGCGAAGCCGCGACCAGGGCGAGGCCGATATGGCTGGCGAAGCGGAGCGGGGCGGTCGAGAAGCCGGTGACCGCGTCGGTGGCGAGGCGCAGCATCTTGCGCAGCGGATAATTGGTCTCGCCCGCCAGCCGCTCGGCCCGGTCGTAGGCGATGGGCACCTGGCGGAAACCGACCCAGGCGACCATGCCGCGGATGAAGCGCGCCTGCTCCGGCAGGCTGAGCAGCGCATCGAGCGCGCGGCGGCTCATCAGCCGGAAATCGCCGGTGTCGAGCGGGATCTCGATGTCGGCGAGCTTGGAGAGCAGGCGGTAGAAGACCTTGGCGGTGCCGCGCTTGAACGCCGTCTCGCCGGCGCGCGCTCGGCGCACTGCATAAACCACGTCCGCCTGCTCGGCCTCCAGCTTCGCGAGCATGTCGCCGAGCAGCTCGGGCGGATCCTGAAGGTCCGCGTCGATGATCAGGATGCGTTCCCCCGCGCACAGGTCGAGCCCGGCGGTGAGCGCGAGCTGGTGACCGTGATTGCGCGACAGATTGACCGCGACCAGGCGGGGATCGGACGCGGCCAGCTCCCGCATGATCTCCCATGTCCGGTCGCGCGAGCCGTCATCGACCAGCACGATCTCGTAGCCCTCGCCGACTGCCGCCTTCGCCGCGGCGGTCAGGCGGCGGTGCAGCTCGGCGAGGCACGCCTCCTCGTTGTAGCAGGGAACCACGATCGACAGCGGCACGGGCATGGACGATCCTTCGCACAACGGGCCATCAGGAGAGCGGCCCGGCCACCCTATAGAGGACGCTGCGCCCGTCGCGCCAGACGGGGACGAGGCCTTCGGTGAATTCCTCGTCATAAGGCGGCGGATCGATCAGCCAGACATAGTCGAAGGCATGGCGCGGGAAGGTCGCCAGCGCCGCGTCGATCGTCCGCCAGACCTCGCTGCGGCAGTGCATGTGGGTGACGACCTGGCTGGGATCGCGGATAAACGGCCAGCCCGGCGCGTAGCGCACCTCGAGAAGCTGGGCGCCCTCCATCGTCCACTGATCGTTGGAGAAAGCCTCGCGCCGCACGATCGCCAGGCCGGGCAGATGCAGCAGCCGGGACATGGCCCAGGGTTCGCGGCAGAAGCGCCCGACGAAGCTGACCATGCGCGCGCCGTGCGGAACATGATCGAGCGCCGCCAGCTCTCGATCGAAGGACCGGTCGTAGAGCCAGGTGCTGATCGTGGTGCCGCCGGTCCGCGCCAGGACGAAGGCCAGGCCCGCGACTGCCACGGCCCGCATCAGCCAGCGGCTCGCGCCCTCGTTGAAACGGATCGCGACCAGCGCGATCGCGAACAGATAGGGCGCGAGGCGCATGTCGGCATAGGCCGATCCGAAGACGATGCGCGGCAGCAGGATGTAGACCGCGATCAGGAACAGCGCCGAAGCGAACAGGTTGCGGGAATAGACGACGCGGCGGAAGAAGGGCGCGGCGGCGATGACCAGAGTCGCGAGGCCAAGCGCGGCGAGATCGAACCACTCCCAGCGATCGCGCAGCGCCATGACCAGCCAGTCCCACTTGCGGTCCCAGTTGAACCAGTCCCCGGTCTGCCCGGCGGAGTCGCTGCGCCACAACAGCATCAGCGCCACCGGCGGCACCAGCGACAGGCAGTGCAGGCCGGCGCGGAAGCCCGCCGCGAAGACGTTGCGGCCGCTGTCATATTGCCGGACGAGCTCGGCCGAGAAGGCGAGCAGGCCGAGCGTGCCCCAGCCGAAGGCGTGGACCACCCACAAGGCCAGCGAGATCGGCACGAACAGCATTGCCCTCAGGGCGAACCGCCCCTGCCGCGCCAGCCGCAGCCAGAAGGCGAAGGCGATGAGCGCAAGCGCCATCGCCAGCGCGAAATTCACGAAGCCGAAGAAGAGCGGGAAATTGTAGGCGAAGGGCAGGGCAAACAAGGTGGTCGGCTGGATTCGCCCATGGACCTCATTGGCGACCCAGAGCAGCCCCCCCACGGTGAGCGGCGGGATGGAAAGCACGATCAGCTTCACCGCCGCCTCGAGCCCGATCAGCGGCGCGAGCAGCTCGATCAGCAGATCCACGCCCAGATTGGCGATCAGCCGCCATTCGAAGGTATAGAATTGCTGGAGCGCGGCCGAGGATTCGAGCCCGAGCTGGACCTGGTAGCGCCCCATATGGCCGGGCAGATCGAGCAGCGGCGGCACGTCCGGCCACAGCAGCGGCAGGGCCGCGAGCAGCACCATCGCCAGCGCGAAATCGCGGCGTTCCCAAAAGGCGCGGGGCGTGCCGGGCGGCGGTGGCTGGGAAGGCTGCATATACTCGCGCTCGGAAACAGACGAGCGCGATGACTCCCGTCAATCGGGCCAAACTGCAACAGGAAAGTCGCGCGGGCGCAATTCTCAGCCGGCGACCATCGCCGGTGCGCGCCGCTCCGTCCTGCCCGCATAATAGGCCAGCAGGAGCCGATGGAAGACCAGCGCCGCCGCCGCGCCGACGACGCCGTCCACGGCATAGTGCCAGCCCAGCGCGATGGAGAGCAGGAAGGTCAACAGCCCCGCAAGCGCCATCGGCACGATCAGCTTCGGCAGGAAGGCGCGCGTGACGATGATCATCCAGGCGACCGTCGCGATGTGCAGCGAGGGCATCGCGGAAATGCCGGCTCCGGGACCGAAACCCTCGCCCGCATAGGTCGTCCAGAGATAGGTCGCGACCTGGCCGGTCTCGGACACCGCCTCGAGCCCGGCAAACCGATCGCCAAGGCCGAGCTGCGCATAGAAAATCGGCCCTGCGGCGGGTAGCAGCGCGTGGATCACCGGGCCCGCCACCGACCAGAGCAGGAAATAGGTGGTCATCGCGGCGGACTTTTCCGCAGAGGGCCGCGCGGCCAGCACGGCGATCAAGGTCAGGATCATCATCGCGAACCAGCCCCGATGATAGAAAATCGCCATCGGCGTCGAGTTCAGCCAGGTGAGCAGCCGCCACGGATCGGTGCCGAGAAACAAGGCCCTGTCGATGTCCGCCAGCATCGGATCGGCCCAGAAGGGAACGAGGTAATTGAGCAGCGGCTTGGTCCACATGAACGTCGTCATGTTGAGACCGGCAAGGAAGATGCCGAAACCGAAGACCAGCATTGCGCGCCATTCACGCGCCGCGAAACCGCGGATATGCGCGACAGGGCTGGGAACGCCCGCGATCATCATCGCGGCGACGAAATAGAAACCGGACAGAATCGCCGCCGTCAGCACCCATAGCGGCAGCAGCCCGATCGCGGGCAGAATCCCGGAATAGCTCGGAATCAGCGCGATCGCGAACAGCCCGAGGGCAGCGGTCAAGGCGATGCTCGGCACAAGCCAATCGCGATCCGACATGAATCCCCCTGCGCTGTTGCCGCGCCGGGACATTGACGACTTTGCGCTCAAGAAATGGTTAACGGCGCGGTAAATTCCGGAGCGCGCGATGCTGCGCCAGCTATTCCGCCGCCAGATGCCAGGCCGGCGCGGTGTCGGAATCGCGCAGCCGCGACGCTTCCTCATGCATATAGTCGCGGGTCATCGGCACGGCGTCGCGACGCTTGAGATATTGCAGCTGCCAGTTGACCAGGCCGCCATGACGGAACGCGGCCTCGGCGCCGGCCAGATAGAATTGCCACATGCGGAAGAAACGCTCGTCGTAGAGCGCGACGATCTCCTCGCGGTGGGCGTCGGTGCGGTTGTACCATTCCTCCAGCGTGTGGGCATAATGGTAGCGCATCGCTTCCACGTCGGCGACGATCAGCCGGTTGCGCTCGGCCTCGCTCACCAGCTCGGACAATGCCGGGATATAGCCGCCCGGGAAGATATATTTGCGCGTCCATTTGTCGGTGAGGCCCGGGCCGCCCATCCGGCCGCAGCAATGCGAGAACATGATCCCGTCCGGCTTCAGCAGCCGGTGAGTGTGGGCGAAGAAGCCGGGATAATGGGGCGTGCCGAGATGCTCGATCAGGCCGACGCTGGTGATCCGGTCGAACTCGCCGGTGACGTCGCGATAGTCCTTCAGCTCGAACTTCACCCGGTCGGCGACGCCCAGCTCCGCCGCCCGCTCGTTGCAGAAGGCGATCTGGTCGGGGGCGAGCGCGACGCCCAGCACGTCGACGTCGTAATGGCGGTGGAGATAGAGCGCGAGCCCGCCCCAGCCGCACCCGATGTCGAGCACCTTCATGCCGGGCTTCAGGTTCAGCTTGGCGGCGATGTGAGCCTTCTTGTCGAGCTGCGCCTGCTCCAGGCTGTTCGCCGGGTCGCGATAATAGGCCATCGTGTACTGGCGGTCCTCGTCGAGGAACAGCTCGTAGAGGCGGCGGGTGAGGTTGTAGGTATGCTCGGCATTGCGCGCCGAGCGCGAGCGCCAGTTGATCTGGTCGAGCCGGCCGGCGATCGCGGCGATGGCCTTGCGCAGGGGGCCTTTCGGACGGAGCGCGCCGGGCCGCTCCCAGGGCGCGTTCTCGCGGGCGAAGAGCAGCAGGTCGCGAATGTCGTGCGGCGGCTCGACCGTCAGCCGCCCGTCCATATAGGCCTCGCCCGCACCGACCCGCGGATCCTTGGCGATATGGAAGGCGGCGCCCCTGTCGTTCAGCCGGACCGCGATCGGGTCGCGGCCGGGCTCGGGCCGGCCGTAGCGCCGGGTCGCACCGTCATGGTCGATCACCACCAGCTCGCCCTTCACGACGAGCCTCTTCAGCATCTTGTCGAGCAGCCACATGCGCGCAGAATATACTTGCGGCGGGCCGGGGCAAGGGGGCGATCAGTCGCGGCGCAGCCAGCCGGTCACGGCATAGCGCCGATAGGGCGCGGCGCGCGTCACGATCGAGACGCTGTGGAGCCGCGGCACGGCGAACAGATTGAGCGCGTTGAAGCGCGGGGTCAGGCCGCGCGCGATATCGCCGTCATCATCGTGAAAGAGCAGCAGCCCGCCCCATTCGGGCCGCCACGCCGGGGTGAGGCCGAAAACGTAGGCGGCGAGCCGCCCCTTGCCTTCGATAGCGTCGGTATGGCTGGTCAGGAAGTCGTCGGGCGCATAGGCCGTCGCCTGCGCGTCGGCGAAGTCGAGCTCCGGTCGGGCGATGATGCTGCGCAGGAAATCGCGCGCCTCGCCCGATGAAAGCCACAGCGCGAACTTGGCGAAGGGATCGTCCGAAGCCTCCCGCTCGGCCGCAGCGTCGGGCACGCGGATCGCTTCGTAGCGATGCTGGAAACCCTCGCGCGCGCCGGCGTGGACCGCCTGATCAAGCGCGGCGCGCTGCTCGGTCGACATCGCGGCCCGCGTCGGCCGATCGAGATCGAAGACCTTGTCGCCGCTGTTGACGACCTGCTTCCAGTCCTCGCGCCGCCGCATCTCGGCATGGAGCGCCGCTGCGTCATCGGGATGGAGGAAATCGCGGACCTGGACATGGCCTTCGGCCGCGAAGGTCGCGGCAATCGTCTTGCGATCGAGCGCCGGATTAAGCCGGAACATCCGAAAGCGCGGCCTGCTTCTCCGCGGCGATCCGATCGAGCTCGGCGCGGCTCTTCTTTTCCGCCGCCGACTTCAGCTGTCCGCAGGCGGCCATGATGTCCCGGCCGCGCGGGCGGCGGATCGGAGCGGAGATGCCCGCTTCGAACACGATGTCCGAGAAACGCTGCACCCGCTCGTCCGACGAACATTCATATTCGGCACCCGGCCAGGGATTGAATGGAATGAGGTTCACCTTGGCCGGCAATTTGTACTTGCGGATCAGCCGGACCAGCTCGCGCGCATCCTCGTCGCTGTCATTCTTGTCCTTCAGCATCACATATTCGAACGTGATGCGCCGGGCATTGTTGGCGCCCGGATAATCGGCGCAGGCCTGGAGCAGCTCCTCGATCCCGTATTTGCGGTTCAAGGGCACGATCTCGTCGCGGATTTCCTTGGTGACGGCGTGGAGCGAGACGGCGAGGTTGACGCCGATCTCTTCCCCTGCGCGCGCCATCATCGGCACAACGCCGGAGGTGGAAAGCGTGATCCGGCGGCGCGACAGGCCGAGCCCGTCGCCATCCATCACGATCTTCAGCGCGTCGCGGACATTGTCGAAATTGTAGAGCGGCTCGCCCATGCCCATCATCACGATGTTGGAGAGCATCCGCCCTTCCGGCTGGCTCGGCCATTCGCCCAGCGAATCGCGGGCCAGCATCACCTGGCCGACGATCTCGCCGGCATCGAGATTGCGCACGAGTCGCATCGTGCCGGTGTGGCAGAAACGGCAGTTGAGCGTGCAGCCGACCTGGCTGGAGACGCAGAGCGTACCCCGGTCCGCATCGGGGATGAACACCATTTCATAATCGTGGCCGTCGGCGGTACGCAGCAGCCATTTGCGGGTGCCGTCGGTCGAGACCAAAGCGGTGACGATCTCCGGCCGGCCGATCGCGAACCGCTCCGCGAGCCAGGCCCGCTGCGGCTTGGCGATATCGCTCATCGCGGCGAAATCGGTGGCGCCGCGATGGTAGATCTGGTGCCAGATCTGCTTGGCGCGCAGCTTCGCCTGCCTGTCGTCCAGCCCGGCGCCGGCGAACGCGGCGCGAATCTCCGCCTTGGAAAGGCCCACCAGCTCGACCTGCGCGCCATCGGCCGGCGCTTGCGGGCGCGGCACGGGCACCGGATCGATATGGCCGGGAATGGGCATGGCGGCGTTCATGAGGCGCGCCATGTAGTGGCTGAAGCCTCGTTTTGCTAGCGCCGCGGTGCGCAGGCGATGGCGGCGGCATCCATCGCGGTGGCCGCGCCGCGCAGCCGGTAATGGTCGCGCATCAGCCTTCCCTGGGTCGAGCGGGTCTCCACAACCAGGTCGATGCCGGTGCGCATCGCGTCCTGTACGGCATCGTCGGCGCGCGCGTCCGGCGCCCAGGCATCGCGGCCCCGCCCGATGAGCTGGAAGACGCGCCCGTCGATGCGCAGCAGCACGGCCGAGCCCTCGCGTTTCTCGCGGCTCAGGCGGACATGGAGCTGGTTGACGATGTTGCGCCCCGGCCAGTGCGCGACCGAGACGAAGGGCCGCCAGCCCTCCGGCTCGGGCGCCTGGTGCGGGAGCGCGATCGCGTAACAGGCGCCGTCGCCGCGAAACGCGCCCCACGTGCCGAACACGCCGAGCGATTCGCGGGGCTGGGCCAGCGCCGGAACGGCCAGCGCGATAGAAAGGAGGAAGACGCCGCCGCGCATTCCCGTCAGGACGCGTCACCCGGATTCGCCGGAGCCGAAGCGGCGCGGCCCGGCGAAATCTGGATGCCGCTTTGCAGGGGCGGGCTCTGATAGGCGAGCAGGATGGCGTAGGTGCCGAGCCCGAGCAGCACGATCCAGCTGACGGCGATGCCGCCGACCCGCAGCGGATTGGCGCCGGGCCGATCCATCCCGAAGGCGTGGGCGATCCGGGCGAGCACGAACAGGATCGCCGCGCCCCACAGCCACAGGCTGCCGCCGGTGGCGAATTCGATCAGCGCGAGCAGGATCAGGAAGATCGGCACATTCTCGGAAAAATTCGCATGGGCGCGCATCCGCCGGGCGAGAATCTCGTGCCCGCCGTCGCCGACGCCCACCTTGAGCGGGCGACGCAGGCGGCTGACTCGCAGCGACAGCCAGACATGGAGAATCGCGGCCGCGCCGGCGATGGTGAGCGTGATCGGCAGGATCATGGACGAAAGGCTCCTCTCGCGCACAGGGTTCGCACGGGGCGGCGATGCTTGCAACGGCGCGCGAAATCGCTATAGGCCCCAGCCTTCAAGCGAAAGCTTCCCGGCCGCGAGGCCAGCGGCCTGCTGGCCGCTGATCCGTTGCCCTCGCGATCGCACGCTTCAACGATGAACACGGAAAACAGGTGCCACCATGGCGGTCCCCAAGAGAAAAACCTCGCCGTCCAAGCGCAACATGCGCCGCAGCCACGACGCGCTGAAGCCGACCCAGTATCAGGAATGCCCCAATTGCGGCGAGCTCAGGCTCCCGCACAATGTCTGCGCGAGCTGCGGCCATTATAAGGGGCGTGAAATCCTGACGCCCGACGCCTAAGAAGACGCCGGGCTCAGGCAACGGGGAGACGGCCGAAGTGGGCACAGCGCCGCGAATCGCGATTGACGCGATGGGTGGCGACACCGGCCCCGCGGTCATGCTCGCCGGCGCGGCGCGCGCGTTGGCGCGGCGCGACGATCTGAGCTTCCTCCTGTTTGGCGACGAGACGGCGATCGGCGCCGAGCTTGCCGCGCACCCCTCGCTCGCCGCGGTGAGCGAGGTCGTCCATTGCGATGACGTGATCGCCGGCACCGACAAGCCGAGCCAGGCGATCCGCCGCGCCAAGACCAGCTCGATGGGCCGCGCCATCGCCGCCGTGAAGGACGGTGAGACGCAGGCCGCCGTCTCCGGCGGCAATACCGGCGCGCTGATGGCGATGGCGAAGCTGGCGCTGAGGACAATGCCGGGCATCGACCGCCCGGCGCTCGCCGCCCTGCTGCCGACGCTCGGCGCCAACGATCTCGTCATGCTCGACCTCGGCGCCAATACCGAGTGCGACGTCAACAATCTCGTCCAGTTCGCGGTGATGGGCGCGGCCTATGCCCGCGTCGTGCTGGAGCTGGACGAGCCGCGCGTGCAGCTCCTCAACATCGGCACCGAGGAACTGAAGGGCACGGACGAACTGAAGGAGGCGGCGGCCATCCTGCGCGGTTCGACCCATCTCCACCTGCGCTTCGACGGCTTCATCGAAGGCGACAAATTGTCGCGCGGCGATGTCGATGTGGTCGTCACCGACGGTTTTTCCGGCAACATCGCGCTCAAATCGCTGGAAGGCACCGCGCGCTTCGTCACCGACCTGCTGAAGCGCGCCTTCACCAGCTCGATCCGGTCGAAGATCGGCTTCCTGATCTCGCGGCCGGCGACAGAGCTGCTTCGCCACCATCTCGATCCCAACAACCACAATGGCGCGGTCTTCCTGGGGCTCAACGGGCTGGTGGTGAAGAGCCATGGCGGCGCGGACGAAAAGGGCGTCGCCAATGCCATCGGCGTCGCGGCCCGGATGGTGCGCGAGGAGCTGACCCGCAAGATCACCGAGGATCTCGCCAACGTATCGGCCCGCGAAGCCGCGGTGGCCGCGCAATGAGCCGCCGCGCCGTCATCGCCGGGACCGGATCGGCGCTGCCGCCCCGCCGCGTCACCAACGCGGAGCTGGCCGCCCAGATCGACACCAGCGACGAATGGATCGTCGAGCGCACAGGCATCCGCGCCCGCCATATCGCCGCCGAGGGCGAGACCACCGCGACGCTGGCGACCGAGGCGGCGCGCAAGGCGCTGGCGGCGGCGGGGATCGACGCCGGCGAGATCGGCCTCATCGTGCTCGCCACCGCGACCCCCGACCAGACCTTCCCGGCCAGCGCGACCAAAGTGCAGGCCGCGCTCGGCATCGCCGATTGCATCGCCTTCGACGTACAGGCGGTGTGCACCGGCTTTCTCTACGCGCTCTCCGTCGCCGACAACATGATCAAGGGTGGCATGGCCGACCATGCGCTGGTGATCGGCGCCGAGACGTTCAGCCGCATCCTCGATTGGGAAGACCGGGCGACCTGCGTCCTGTTCGGCGACGGCGCCGGCGCGGTCGTGCTGAAGGCCGAAGAGGGTGGCGAACGCGGCATCCTCGCCACCCGGCTCCACGCCGACGGGCGCCACAACGATCTGCTCTATGTCGACGGCGGGCCTTCCACCTCCGACGCTGTCGGCAAGCTGCGCATGAAGGGTAAGGAAGTGTTCCGGCACGCCGTCGTCAACCTCGCCGACGTGCTCAACGAGGTGCTGGACGCCGCCGGCCACCGCGCGGAGGACATCGACTGGGTGGTGCCGCACCAGGCCAACCGGCGTATCCTGGACGCGACCGCGAAGAAGCTGGGCCTCGCGCCGGAAAAGGTGATCGTCACCGTCGACAGCCACGCCAACACGTCCGCGGCTTCGGTGCCGCTGGCGCTCGACACGGCGGTGCGCGACGGGCGGATCAGGCCGGGCGACCTGCTCGTCCTCGAAGCGATGGGCGGCGGCTTCACCTGGGGCGCGGCGGTCGTCCGCTACTAGTGTGACGAGCCGGCGCTGAAATGACGAATGCGCCCGACACTCCACTGGCGCACATCGCATTCGACGGCGAGATCATCCACTGGCGCGGCCCGGCGCCCTATCTCTTCGTCGAAATCCCGGACGATCGGCTGGGCGAGGTCCGATATGCCGCGCGGCTGGCCAGCTATGGCTGGGGCTGCGTCCCGATCGAGGCGCGGATCGGCGCAACCGATTTCACCAGCTCGCTCTTTCCGAAAGACGGGAGCTACAGGCTACCGGTCAAGATCGCCGTGCAGAAGCGCGAGGGCATCGGCCTGGGCGATCGCGTCCATGTCGTCATGCGGATCGTCGCGCGCTGACGCAGCAGGCGCGCCCGGGCGCGAGGGCGGCGGCCATCCTTCACAGAGTCTCGTTGCACGCTTGGCCAAGCTGCTTTAATGTTGCGGTTTAACGACCGGAGGGGGAAAGGCTCCATGGCCGACGCAGGGACGATCAGGAAGCCGCCGGCGGGCACGCTCACCCGGGCCGACCTCGCCGACATCGTCCATCGCGAGATCGGCCTTTCGCGCGCCGATTCCGCCGGTATCGTCGAGCGCATCCTGCATCATATGTGCGGGGCGCTGGCCGCCGGCCAGAATGTCAAGATTTCCGGCTTCGGCAGCTTCATCCTGCGCGACAAGGGCGAGCGGATCGGGCGCAACCCGAAGACCGGCGTCGAAGTGCCGATCGCGCCACGGCGGGTGCTGACCTTCCGCGCCAGCCAGATCATGCGCGAGCGAATCGCCCGCAGCGGCTGAGGCTGATGGCCCAAGACAGCGGCAAGAGCGAACACGCATTCCGGACGATCGGGGAGCTTTCGGCCGAACTCGGCCTGCCCCAACATATCCTGCGCTACTGGGAAACACGCTTTCCCCAGCTCAAGCCGCTGCAGCGCGCCGGCAATAGGCGCTATTATCGGCCCGACGATGTCGCGCTGGCGCGGCGGATCGACAGGTTGCTCAACGAGGAAGGCTATACGATCCGCGGGGTCCAGCAATTGCTGGCCAAAGGCGGCGCGAGCGCTCCTGAACGCGAGGCCCCGGCCCCGCATGCCGCACCGGCACCAGCCGATTCCGGCTATCCGCTCGACGCCCTGAAAGCTCTGCGCGCCCGGCTCGCCGAGGCGCTGGAAGGCAGCGCCGTCTAGCTTCCGTCCGGCCCCAGCGCCGGATCGAGATCGCGCGGGCGGATGAAACGGATCAGCCGGCCCATGCCCGGCACGGCATCGCGCCAATGATCGATCGGCAGCGCGATCTCGGCCAGCGCGGCGGTCGGATATTTGACCGTGATTTCGGTGCGCATGCGGTTGCCATCGTCGCGCATCAGCGCCAGCGCGAGTCGCTCGAATCCCGGATTGTGGCCGGCGAGCAGCAGGCGATCGGCCGCATCGGGCGCGCCGCGCACGATATCCAGCAACATGTCGAACGACGCCAGATAGATTCGCCGATCGAAGACCGTATCGAGATCGCGGCCATAGCTTTCGGCCGCGACCTGCAATGTTTCGACTACACGCCGCGCTGGCGACGCACGCACCGCGTCGAATTCCAATCCAAGCGCGCGCATCTCGCGCCCCATCGCCCGCGCCGCCGCCTGGCCGCGCCGGTTGAGCGGGCGATCGAAATCGCTTTCCGCCGGATCGTCCCAGCTCGACTTGGCGTGGCGCAGCAGGGTGAGGGTCTTCATGACGGCTGCGTAGCGGGTTCGGCGGCGGATTTCGACGACAAGCGTTCGCCGACACGTGCGATCGCCGCGTCGAGCGTCACGCGCGCGATCCCGACGCCGGGCGGGAAGGCGGCGAGCAGGCGGGTCGGCGTCGCGGCGGAAAGCAGGACGAACATGCCCTTGTCGCCCTGCCGGCGGATCAGCCGCCCGAAAGCCTGGGCGAGCCGGGCGCGCACCACCCGGTCGTCATAGGCCGAGCCACCGCCGGACGCCCGCCGCGCGGCGTGAAGCACATCGGGGCGCGGCCAGGGCACACCTTCCATCACCACCAGCCGCAGCGATTCGCCCGGCACGTCCACGCCGTCGCGCAGCGCATCGGTGCCGAGCAGGCTGGCGTGGGGATCGTCGCGGAAGATGTCGATCAGCGTGCCGGTGTCGATGGGATCGACATGCTGGGCGTAGAGCGGCAGGCCGGCGCGGGCGAGGCGATCGGCGATGCGGGCGTGAACGGCGCGCAGCCGCTGGATCGCGGTGAACAGGCCGAGCGTGCCGCCCTGCGCCGCCTCGATTAGCCGGGCATAGGCGCCGGCCAAAGCGGCGGCATCGCCCTTCTTCACGTCGGTGACGATCAGCACCTCGCTGTTCGCGGCATAATCGAACGGGCTGGGCGCGGCGAAATGGGCGACCGGCCCGTCGAGATGGATGGCGCCGGTGCGCGCGTGCGCCGCCGCCCAATCCTCGCTCCCCCGCAAGGTGGCGGAGGTGACGAGCACGCCATGCGCGGGCTTCAGCACCGCTTCGGCGAGCGGGCGGGTGGGATCGAGCCAGCGGCGGTGCAGGCCGATGTCGAACTCGCGCCCCTCGATCCGGTCGACCGCCAGCCAATCGACGAAATCGGGATCGGCCGGCCCGCCGATCCGCACCGCGAGCGCGATCCAGGCGGAGAGCGTCTGCGCGCGCCAGGCGAGGCCACCGATCGCGCCTTCGATCCGCGCGCGGGCCTGTGCGTCCAGCCAGTCCGGCGCGTCCTCGATCACCGCCTCCAGCCGCTTGCCGAGCGCCATGAGCGGTTTCAGGAGCTGCTCGAGCGCCGCAGCGGCGGGCGCGGCGGCTTCGACCAGAGCGGCGTCGGGCTCGGCCAGTTCCGTCTCGAGGCCGTAGCCCGCATCCTGCGCGGTGGCGCGGGCATAGACGCTGCCGCGCACGGCGTGGAGCAGCTTCTCGATCGGGCCGAAGGGCGCGCCCTCGGCGACGCGCTGGAGCCAGCCTTCGCCGGGCAGTGCGCCGGCCATCTGCACTGCCAGCTCCAGCGCCAAGGCGCCCGCTTCATCATAGGAGGCGACGTCCATCAACCGGGCGGAGAGGCCGCGCCGGCGGCCCCGGCTCTTGCCTTCGGGGCCGAGCAGCCAGCGTCTCAGCTCGATCGTCTCCTGCCCGGTCAGCGCCGCGGCGAAGGTCGAATCGGCGGCGTCGAACAGGTGATGGCCCTCGTCGAAGACGATCCGGGTGGGCGCGTTGCCGGCCTCCCGCCCGCGCGCGGCGTTGACCATGACGAGCGCATGATTGGCGATGACCAGATCGGCGTCCTGGCTGGCACGGGCGGCGCGCTCGATGAAGCATTTCCGGTAATGCGGGCAGCCGGCATAGACGCATTCGCCGCGCCGGTCGGTGAGCGCGGTCGCGCCGGCGCGGCGGAACAGCGAGGTCAGCCAGCCGGGCAGATCGCCGCCGATCATGTCGCCGTCGCGGCTATAGGCGGCCCAGCGCGCGACGAGCTGGGCGAGGATCGCGGCGCGGCCGGCGAAGCCGCCTTGCAGCGCGTCCTCCAGATTGAGCAGGCAGAGATAATTCTCCCGGCCCTTGCGGATGACGATCCGGCGGCCGCGCTCGGCGGAATCGGGAAAGAGCCGTGCACCTTCGCGGTCGAGCTGGCGCTGGAGGGCCTTGGTATAGGTGGAGATCCAGACGGCGCCGTCCGCCTCCGCCGCCCAGAGCGAGGCGGGGGCGAGATAGCCCAGGGTCTTGCCGATCCCGGTGCCGGCCTCGGCGAGCAGCAGGTTGGGGCGATCCCCGGCCGGGCGGGGCGCGAAGGCATAAGCGGCGGCGGCGGCATAATCGCGCTGCCCCTGCCGCACCTCCGCCCCGGCTCCGACCAGATTTTCCAGCCGGATGGCGATGTCGGCGGGATCGAGCCGTACCGGGCGCGGGCCGGGCCGGCTGCCGCTCTCCTCCCATTCCGGCAGGCGGCTGAACAGCCAGCGTTCGTCGCGCGCCGGGCGGACGAGCCGCTCCGCCACCGCGCCGCCCCACGGCCAGCGCAGCCGGTGCAGCGCCTGCGCCGAGGCCCAGGCCCCTTCCCGCTCCGGCCACCCGCTACCGAGCGTAGCGAGCAGGGTCGTCGCCGCCGCGCGCAGGAAAGCCGCCGCATCCTCGTCGCGCGTTGGCGCGGTCAGGCCGAGCGCATCGGCCATGCCCTTGGGCGTCGGCACCGCGAAGCGGGCCGGATGGACGAAGGCGAACAGCTCGAGCAGATCGAGTCCGCTGAGGTCGGGATAGCCCAGCCGGTTGCCGATCAAAGGCGCGTTGAGCAGGATCATCGGCGTTTCCGCCGCCCGCGCGATCGCCGCGCCGCGTCCTACCGTCTCCGTCCGGCCGTCCGGCCAGGCGATCCAGATGCCGGCATGGGTTGCGTGCAGCGCGGGATAAGGCAAAGAGGCCGCCATGGCCGCCACCCTTGGAGCAGGCGGAACGAAAGGACAACAGGTGCCGGTTTCTCCCGAGATGCGCGCGGCCGCTTTGGCGTCGAAGGCATGGCCCTATGAGGAGGCGCGCAAGCTGCTCGCCCGTTATCCGGACGGGGCGCCGGAGAAAGGCATCCTGTTCGAGACCGGCTATGGCCCGTCGGGCCTGCCGCATATCGGTACGTTCAACGAAGTGCTGCGCACGACGATGGTACGCAACGCCTATCATGCGCTGAGCGACGCTCCGACGCGGCTGATCGCCTTTTCCGACGATATGGACGGCCTCAGGAAAGTGCCGGACAATGTGCCGAACCAGGCGATGCTGGCCGAATATCTCGGCAAGCCGCTGACGAGGATTCCCGATCCGTTCGGCAAGTACGAAAGCTTCGCGCATCACAACAATGCGATGCTGCGCGACTTCCTCGACCGCTACGGCTTCGACTACGAATTCCTGTCGGCGACCGATTGCTACACGTCCGGCCGCTTCGACGAGGCGCTGAAGCTGGTGCTGCGCCACTGGGACGGGATCATGGGCGTGATGCTGCCGACGCTCCGCGAGGAGCGCCGCGCCACCTATTCGCCGGTCCTGCCGGTCTCGCCGACCAGCGGGATCGTCCTCCAGGTGCCGGTCGAGGTGGTGGACGCCGAAGCCGGCATCGTTGCCTTCGAGGATGACGGCCAGCGGATCGAGCAGTCGATCCTGTCGGGCAGGGCGAAGCTGCAATGGAAGGTCGACTGGGCGATGCGCTGGGTCGCGCTCGGCGTCGATTACGAGATGGCCGGCAAGGACCTGATCGATTCGGTCACCCAGTCGTCCAAGATCGCCCGCATCCTGGGCGCCAAGCCGCCGGAGGGCTTCAATTACGAGATGTTCCTCGACGAGAAGGGCGAGAAGATCTCCAAGTCCAAGGGGAACGGCCTGTCGATCGAGGAGTGGCTGACCTACGGCACCGAGGAGAGCCTCGCTTTCTACATCTATCGCGAGCCGAAGAAGGCCAAGTCGCTGCACATGGGCGTGATCCCGCGCGCGGTGGACGATTACTGGCAGTTCCGCGGCAATTATGCCGGCCAGCCGATCGAGCAGAAGCTGGGCAACCCGGTCCATCATATCCATGACGGCCAGGTGCCGGACCACGCCCCGCCGGTGACGTTCTCCCTGCTGCTCAATCTCGCCAGCCTGCCCGGCTGCGCGTCGCGCGAGACGATCTGGGGCTTCGTGCGGCGCCGCGCGCCGGACGCGACGCCGCAGAGCGATCCCGAGCTCGACACGATGATCGGCCTCGCGGTCAATTATGCCCGCGATTTCGTCGCGCCGACGCTCAAGCGCCGCGCGCCGGACGCGAAGGAGGCCGAGGCGCTGCGCGATCTCGACGCGCGGCTGGCGGCATTGGCCGAAAGCGCCTCGCCCGAGGAGATCCAGAACGAGGTCTACGAGGTCGGCAAGGCGCATTACGGCAAGGAAGCCCTGCGCGACTGGTTCAGGGCGATCTACGAGACCCTGCTCGGCTCCGCCCAGGGGCCGCGCATGGGCAGCTTCATCGCGCTCTACGGCCTCGCCAACAGCCGCAAGCTGATCGCGGAGGCGCTGAACGCTTAGGGGGAGAGACGTCATGGACATGGGTCTGGCCGGCAGGAATGCGGTCGTCATCGGCGCCAGCCGCGGGATCGGCCGGGCGATCGCCGAGGCGCTGGCCAAAGAAGGCGCGAACCTCGCGATCACGGCGCGCGGCGAAGCCGGCCTCGCCGATGCGGAGGCCGCCCTTCGCGCGTCCGGCGCCACTGTCCATGCGCAAGCCTGCGACGCGGGCGATCCGGGTGCGATCGATGCGTTCCTGACGTCCGCCTGGGATGCGCTCGGCACGATCGACATCCTGATCCACAATGCCTCGGCGCTGGCGGTGGACGACCGGATCGAGAGCTGGAAGGCCAATCTCGACGTCGATCTGATGGGCGCGGTCCATGCCTGCGAAGCGGTGCTGCCGCGCATGGCCGAGGCCGGCGGCGGCGCTGTGCTGTTCGTCTCGTCCATCTCCGGAATCGACGCCAGCCCGATGCCGGACTTCGCCTACACCGCCACCAAGGCGGCGCTGATCGCCTATGCCAAGAAGCTGGCGGTCAACTGGGCCGCGAACGGCGTGCGGGTAAACAGCCTCGCGCCCGGATCGATCGAGTTTCCGGGCGGGGTGTGGGACCAGGTGAAGCAAAGCCTGCCCGAAATGTACGCCCAGGTCCGCGCCTCCATCCCCTCCGGCCGGCTCGGCACGCCGGAGGAAGTCGCCAATGCCGCGCTCTTCCTCGTCTCGCCCCGGGCGAGCTGGGTGACCGGCACGACCCTGATCGTCGACGGCGGCCAGAGCCGGTCGATCCGGTAGAAAGTCTCCGCTGGACGCCACTGTCTTATACGGGCATGGCGGCGCGCCCATGTCGCTCCGCACTCGATTCCAGCCGGCGATCGCCTTCATCTTCGTCACCGCCGTGCTCGACATCATGGCGATGGGGATCGTCATCCCCGTGCTGCCGACCCTGGTCGAGGAATTCGCCGGATCGAATGCGAAGGCCGGCATCTATAACGGCCTGTTCGTCGCGATCTGGGCGGCGATGCAGTTCGTCTTCTCGCCAGTGATCGGTTCGCTGTCCGACCGGTTCGGGCGGCGGCCGGTGATCCTGATCTCGACGGCGGGGCTGGCGGCGGATTTCGCGCTGATGGCGCTGGCGCCGAACCTGTGGTGGCTGGCGCTGGCCCGCATCCTGGGCGGCATCACCTCGTCCAGCTTCACCACCGTCTACGCCTATATGGCCGACATCACCCCGCCGGAGCGGAGGGCGCGGGCCTACGGCCTGATCGGCGCGGCATTCAGCCTCGGGTTCATCGCCGGGCCGCTGATCGGCGGCGTGCTGGGCGAATGGGGACCGCGCGTCCCCTTCTGGTGGGCGGCCGGACTGTGCGGCATCGCCTTCCTTTACGGCCTCTTCGTGCTGCCCGAATCGCTGCCGCCGGAGCGGCGGATGGGCTTTTCGTGGCGGCGCGCCAATCCGCTCGGCGCGTTGAAGCTGCTCGGCTCGCATCCCGAGCTGACCGGCCTCTCGATCGTCAATTTCCTGCTCTATTTCGCCCATCACGTCTTCTCGGCCGTGTTCGTGCTCCACGCCGCCTATCGCTTCGGCTGGTCCTCCTGGGAAGTAGGCATGACTTTGGCCTTGTGGGGGGCGCTCGACGCTTTGGTGCAGGGCGTACTCGTCGGTCCGGTGGTAAAGCGGATCGGCGACCGGGCGACGATGCTGATCGGGCTCGCGGTCGGCGGCGTCGGGCTGGCCGGGCTCGGCCTCGCGGCGACGCCCTGGCAGTATATCGCCGCGCTGGTGGTGAGCGCGCTGTGGGGCTTCGCGATGCCGACGCTCATGTCGCTGATGACCCAGCGGGTCAGCGAGCGCGAGCAGGGGCAGCTCCAGGGCGCGAACATGAGCGTCGCCAGCATCGCCGGCATCGCCTCGCCGCTCTTCTTCGGCTGGCTCTATTCGGTCACCGTCGGCCCGCTCGCCTGGGTCGAGGCGCCGGGGCTCGCCTACCTGATCGCCGCCGCGATCCTGCTCGGCGGCGCCGCGCTCGGCCTCGTCGTCGCGCGGCGGGCGGCGGCGCGGGGTTAGCCCGCGCGGCGCGCCGCGATCCAGTCGTCGATCTTGCGCTCCAGCACGGTGAGCGGCAGCGCGCCGGTCATCAACACCTGGGCATGAAACTCGCGCAGGTCGAAGCGGTCGCCCAGCGCCTGCTCGGCCCGCGCGCGCAGCTCCAGGATCTTGAGCTGACCGATCTTGTAGGCGAGCGCCTGGCCGGGAATGGCAATGTAGCGCTCGACCTCGCTCACCACTTCGGTCCGGCTCATGCCGCTATTGTCGAGCATGTACTGGATCGCCTGATCGCGGGTCCAGCCGCGCGCATGGATGCCGGTATCGACGACGAGGCGCATCGCGCGCAGCATCTCGTCGTTGAGCCCGCCGAAACGCTGATAGGGATCGGTCTCCATCCCGAGTTCGTCCCACAGGGTCTCGGCATAGAGCGCCCAGCCTTCGACGAAGGCGGTGTTGCCGCCGTAGCGCATGAAATTGGGCAGTGCCTCATTCTCGTTGGCCAGGCTGATCTGGAAATGATGACCCGGCGCGCCTTCGTGGAGATAGAGCGTCTCCATGCCGTAGGTCCGCCGCGAAGGCAGATCATAGGCGTTGTAATAAAAGACGCCTGGCCGCGATCCGTCCGGCGTGCCGTCCTGATAGGAGCCGGCCGCCTCGTTCTGCTCGCGGAAGGCCTCGACCTCGCGGATTTCCAGGCGGGTGCGGGGGAGCGTGGAAAAATATTCCCCGATCCGCTCATCCACCCGGCGACCGATCGCATAATATTCGTCGCGCAGCCATTCGCGGCTTTGCGGCTCGAACTGCGGGTCGGTGCGCAGAAACTCGAAGAAGTCGGTGAGCGTGCCGGCAAAGCCGACGCGGGCGCGGATCGCCTCCATCTCACCGCGGATGCGCGCGACTTCGCTGAGGCCGAGATCGTGGACATAATCCGCCGTCAACGGCAGCGTCGTATTCGCCTCGATCAGCCGGGCATAGAGCCGCTCGCCGCCACGCATGTGGACGAGGCCGTCGCCGGCACGAGCCTGGGGCAGATATTCGTCCGCGAGGAAATCGCGCAGCCGGCGATAGGCCGGGAAAATCTCGTCGCGGATCGAAATCAGGAGCGCCTCGCGCAGCCGAGAGCGATCGGCCTCCGGGACGGCTTCGGGAAAATTCTGCGCGGGACCGAAATAGGGCGACGCCTCCGGCGCGTCGGCGAGCTGCGTGTCGAGCTGCTGGATCACGTTGGTGATGGTGAGGCGGGTATCGACCACCCCCGATGCGAGGCCCTGGCGGAAGCGGCCGATCGCGCGATCGACGATCTCGACGAACTCGCGGTGGCGCCGCAGATTGTTCTCGTAATCCTCGACATTGCGGAACGGCGCGGCGCTGCGGCCGGAAGCCAGGACGGGATAGAAAGTGTGCAGGCCGCTGAAATGGTTGATCGGCCGCACATTGGTGAGTGCCAGCAGATCGGGCGCATAATCGGCGAGATCGTCCTCGCGCCGGAACCGGAACACATCGTAGGCAAGGCGATCGGTGGGATCGAGCGCGGCGCGGTCGATCGCCGCGAGCGCGGCCAGCTCCCGCTCCGCCGCCGCCTTCTCCGCCGCGTCATGCGCATCGGTGAGATAATTGCCGATCCGGTCGGCATAGCGGAAATCCCCCCGGAACAGCGCCGAGATCGGGTTGCGTTGAAGATTCGCCTCGTCGCTCTCGCGGAACAGGCGGTGCAGCCGCTCGCTTGGCGATTCGGCCGCCGGCGCAGCCTGCGCGAGCGCGGGAACCGGAATCATGGCCGGTGCCGTCAGCACAAGAGCAGTAGCGGCGAGCAGGAAGACGCGACGATTCATGAGCGGCAATCCTTTGATAAGTGTGGCGGTTGGATAATACAGCCGTTTGTGGCCGGCAAGCGTCCGCTCGCGGATCAGTAAGTGGGCGCGGACCAGGTGCCCCAGGGGCGCTCGCGATGCCATTTGGTGATGACATATTTGACGCCGGCCGTGACCGGCATGCCCTGGTGCAGCGAATGAGGATTGGGCAGGCCGTGCGCGTCCATATTGTTCCAGATGAGGAGATTGCCGACGCGCGGCGCAATCCTGAGATCGAGACCGGGAAAGGCGGTCTGGCCACCCCCCTCCGGCATGTTGAGGAAGATCATCGCCGTCCAGGTACGCTGACCGCCGCTGCGCTCCATCTCCTCCCAATAAGGCTGGTCGGTGAAGAAGAAATCGTGATGCGGCTTGAATTGCTGACCGACGGCGTAACGCTGGCCCTGGATCGTTTCGCCATGCGTCGCCGGGATGCCGGTGATCGCGCGAACCCTGGCCTCCACCTGGCGGACCCGCGGATCGGCGGGATCGAGATCGCAGCTCTCGCTGGTGCGGAAATCGGGATCGGCGGCGGGCGCGAGCAATTGCGACGGCGCGCGCCGGGCGTCGATCAGACGGATGAGGCCCGCGCACATGGCGGCATCGAGCACGTCGCGCACGATGAAGATGTCGAGATCGTTCGACGGCAGCTTGAGCGCCGCCGGATTCGCCAGCAAGCGGGCGCGGACCTCATTGCCGATCGCGATCTTGGCATCGGGGGCGGACATCAGGCCGGGTCATTGCGCCAGCGGACCGCCGCCTAGCAAGCGAAAAGCCCGGGGCGCCTCGCATCGCCCCGGGCTTGCCGAGCCCACGCCGCGAGGGCGGGGCAAAGCATGGATCCGCGACTACCAAAAGAAGTCGTAGATCACATCGACGACTTCGCCGGTGTAGATGTCCACCAGCAGCACGTCGTTATAGTAGCGCACCCACTGCGTTCCGTAAGGCGCCGCCGGCAGGCGATACTGCCAGGGATCGCCGATCCAGTAACGCTGGCTGTAGAAGAGCGGCTGCAGCATGAAGCCGATCGAGAAGCGGCTGTAGTTCCAGCCGCGATAGGGCGCGTAATAGGCCGGCAGGCGATAGGCGTTGCGGTTGCTGTAGCGCCAGCGCTGCCAATCATAGCGCCGGTCGTTGCGCCAGCCGCGATTCCAGTCGCGGTTCCAGTTCCGGTTGCCAGCACGGCGGTCGTCGCGCCGGTCGCCCCGCCAGTCGCGGCGGTCGTCGCGGCGCGCGTCACGGATGGCATCGCGGCGCTGGGCCGGCGTGCCGTAACGGATCGCATTTTCCTGGGCGCGGCGATTGTAGCGATCGGCGTCGCGCTGCGTGCCCGGGTTGTTCGGACCCTGCCAGCCGCGCTGATAGCCGCTGTCCCCGCGATTGCCGCGGTCGCCACGATTACCACGGTCGCCACGCTGGCCGCGATTGCCGTCGCCGCGACGCTCACCGCGCTGTGCGGTCTGCACCGGCGCGGTCTGCGCCTGGGGCGCCTGCGCCTGGCGCTGCTGCTGCGGCGCGGGCTGCGCCTGACGCTGCTGCTGGCGCGCCTCGCGATTGCCGTCGCGATTCTGGTTGCCGTAACGCTGCTGATTGCGCTGCTCGAGCCGCTGATAATGCTCGGCGCGATCACCGCGCTGCGCCTGGGCCGCGACCGGGGTCAACACCGTCGCCGCCATCACAAATCCCATCAATGCCTTGCGCATCGACTTACTCCTTACACTCCGAAGCGGACATTTCCGCCGGATACGAGCCGTTTGTGCCGATTCGTCGATGAGCGGATGCTGAACCGGCACGTCAGCCGAATGCAAGCTTCTAGAGCCGGCGCGGGCGAGGCTCGACGCGCAGGGCGGGCACTTCGCGGGCCGCATCCTCCGGCGAAACGCCCGGCGGCGGCGCGGCGGCGGCCCGCTCGCGCCCCGCCTTGATCCGGCCGGCCCGGCGGATCGCCTCGCGCAGGCGCGGATAGATGCCGCAGCGGCACAGATTGGAGACGGCGTCGTCGATCTGCGCGTCGGTCGGCGCATCGTTGCGGTCGACCAAAGCGGCGGCGGCCATGATCATGCCCGGGATGCAATAGCCGCATTGCGGCACCGCGTCCGTCACCCCGCCATCCTCCTGCGCGACGCCGGCAAAGGCCTGCTGCACCGGATGGGAGCGATCGCGCGACAGGCCCTCGATCGTGGTGACGAAGCTGCCCTCGATGTCGCGGATCGCCACCCGGCAGGAGCGGACCGCATGACCATCGACATGGACGGTGCAGGCCCCGCAATGGCCGGTGCCGCAGCCATATTTCGTGCCGGTGAGATTGGACGCCTCCCGGAGCGCCCAGAGCAGGGGCGTGTCGGGATCCATCCGATAGTGGACGGGCTGGCCGTTCACGGTAAAGCGGGACATGGCCGGGTCATAAGCGGAGAGGCGAGGCATGGGAAGCGAGCGGATCGCGATCGAGATGGACGGCGGCGTGGCCCATGTCGCGCTGGACCGGGCCGAGAAGTTCAACGCGATGGACGGCGAGATGTTCGCCGCGATCGGCGAGGCGTTCCGGACATTGGGGCGCGATCCCTCGGTGCGGGCGATCCTGCTCTCCGGGCGGGGCAGGCATTTCACCGCCGGGCTCGACCTCGACTATGCCTCCCGCCAATTCCCGCCGAGCAGCGATCCGGGCCGGGCGGCGGAAGCGCGTCTGCGCCATATCGAATGGCTCCAGGATGCGTTCGGCGTGGTGGAAGCGGCGCGGGCGCCGGTGGTGGCGGCGATCCAGGGCGGCTGCATCGGCGCGGGCGTGGACCTTGCGTCGGCATGCGACCTGCGCGTCGCCAGCGCCGACGCCTTCTTCCAGGTCGCCGAGGTCGATGTGGCGATCACCGCCGATCTCGGCACGCTCCAGCGTCTCTCCCACCTGATCCCGCAGGGCGTGGTGCGCGAGCTCACCTATACCGGCCGGCGGATGGGCGCGGAGGAGGCGGCGCGTTACGGGCTGGTCAACCGGATCGAGGCGGATGCGGCGGGCGCGCTGGCGGCGGGGCTGGAGCTGGCGCGGACGATCGCGGCCAAATCCCCGCTCGCCGTCGCCGGCGCCAAGCGCAGCCTCAATTACAGCCGGGGGCGGCCGATCGAGGAAGGGCTGCGCGACGTCGCCACCTGGAATGCCGGCACGCTCGTCAGCGCCGACCTGGGCGAAGCGATCCGCGCCCGGCTGGGCAAGACCGAGCCGAGCTTCGGGCCGCTGGACGATTGAGCGGCGGTCCAAAAGTTAGTCAAAAGTTAGTCCAAGAACGACGGGTTCGCCGGCGCGCGCTTGTCTCGGTTAAGTTGACAAAGTTGACAGGGTCGGGGGTGTTTTGGCGGGGGCGCCGGGCGGCAATGAAGGACATCGGGCGGGGCGTTTCAAAGAGCCGGCGAGCCGGGGTTCGACCCCGATCCGGGGCAAGCGTGACAGAGGATTTCCTACATTGAAAGCGGTCGGCGCGTGCCGGGGCAAATCCATCCGGCGACCTGGTGGGTGATCGCCCTGCTCGTCCCGATCCATGCCGCGACGTCCTTCCTGATCGACAGCGACTGGTGGCGGAGCATCGGACCGGGGATCATGGCGTTGGCGGTTTAGGCAAACGCTCGACGCGCAGTCGCATTTCAGCGAAGCGCATGGGTCGCTATCTGTCGGCGTTCACTTTCCGCCAGAACCATCGCCAGCGGGAGAACGAGATGTTCGATCTCCTAGTTGGGGCGCTTTGATGAGGCGCCCCATCCAGCGATCGAACTCGGGCCGATCGGCAGGTCCGACGCCTAGGCTTCAGCAAGAGTCAAAGTCATCATCCGCCACCTTCGAGCCGCAGGAACTCGTTGAAGCTATATGGGACTACGCTTTCCAGAGCGCAAATATCCGGTATGCGCTTGTGCTTAGGAGAGTCGCGCGCACTCGACTCGCTGCTGACGAGGGGCAGATTCAGACTCTTCGCCAGTGCCACCGCAGTTAGGTCCTTCAGACTGATCGTCTTGGCGGGACTCTTCATGGTGTAGTCGGCAATCCATTCCGCGTGAGCCTGCCTCATTCGGTTGAATTGGGCGATGTAACCGGCGCCGTCCCAAGTGGGGTCATCGACCTCCATCAAAAGCCGATCCTTAGACGCGCGAATGCAATCGCCCACGTCACCCGTGAGGTGGCACATCTCCTTGTAGATTTCGGCGGTGACGCCGATCTTTCCGCTTTCGATGGTGCGAATGACGCAATCCCATATCGGGCGGAACAGCGGCACGTCCTCTGGCAGCTGCATATGCGGGGTGCTGAGGCCCGCCGTATCGAGGCAGTAAACCTTCAAGCCCCGCCGAACTCCTGCCTGATCGTTGTGAGGTGCGTGGGATTACTGACACCAAACAGGGTCTGGGCTTGATGAGGTTGGATCTTGCCCGTCCCAAGCGCTTCTAGGACCAGACCGGTGTAAAGGTTCCCAAGCTGATTCCATATGCGGGACGCCCAGATGCGCGGAATGCCCCTGCTCTTCCACTTCGCCTCTTCGGCTAGGAACTGGGGACGTTTGACACCCCAATAGTATTCCGCCTCGATATATTCGAGGTCCACAAGGCGAATGAGCAAGGCGTGCTGACTGACTTTGAAATGCTTCGCAATGGCCGCGAGCGCTGTGTCATCTATTGCCTTCACGGGCTTTGCTGGAGGCGGCCCGCGCAAGTCTTCCAGCGCCGACTTCGGGATGAGAAACGCGGCTGCAAACTTGTCGCACCATCGCTCCACGCGCCTTTCATGCGTGACGCCGCCCTGCACCCGTTGCGGCCCGCTGATCGCGCTCTCGCGGAGCACGATGTGCCCGAACTCGTGCATAAGAGTGAAAGCACTTCTTGCGGGCGCTTCGGCTGCATAAACGATGATCGGCAGTGGGAACTGCACAATGGTCATTCCGCTCACGCCGAACTTGGAAAGCGCGTTCTCACGAAGCACTAGGACGCCCACATCTTCCATCTTCGCGCGGAGCACGTTGGGAAGGTCTTGCCGTTCCCGGTAGGTCATCTGCCGCTGTGCCGCGAACGAGAAGGAAAGCGCGGCGCGCGCCTGCTCAGCGTATTCCTCAACGCTGTCTTCCAGCGATGCGTGAAGAGCTTTCGGAAACGATGGCGGGGGCTCTTCCACGTCCTCGTAGAGATCAAGCGCATTGATCCGCTGCATTTCGGCCCAATGCTGAATTTCCAGAATCTCGCGGTTAGCGCGAGGGTCCGATGCACCCCTATGAATCCGATAGTCCGGCACTAGGCCGGACTCTTTTATTTCCGGCTCGTGGTCATAGAAGAATTCGAGAAAGGCCCGCCCGTAGAAGTCCGCCAGCTTTCGTGCTTTGGGAACGCTTGGGATATCCTCGCCCGCTTCCCAAGCCTCAATCTTCTCGATTGGAACGCCGACCTTATGGGCGGCCTCTGCAATGGTCCGACCCCGCCACTTACGCGCCCAGCGCATCATCGCGCCATTGTAAGGCAGCTTGGGGGCGACTTCTGCGTTCATGGCGGCACCCTATATTAAACGTTTGAAGGGCGAAATTGGGGCCTCTGACGATTTGTCTACCTCTGAGTCCCAAGGGACACACCGTGCCGCAATCCTCCCGTGCGTCAGCGGGACAAACGCCCCCCACATTGACTTTTTGCACCGCAGCATGCATATGAGCGCCCAGCGAGGCGTCATGCAGCGTGATCTGCTCCGGATTTGATCGGGAGCCGGCTCCGCCTCGGTTATTTTGAGAGCTTCCCTTTTCACGCGGGTCGTTCAGGCACCCGCTGCGCATCCCGCGCGCCGTTTCGGCTGCGTGGGATCGCTGCATATAAAGTAGTATAGGATTAAAATGTCTTTCCAGACTCTCGGGCTGTCGCAGCCCGTTCTCCAGGCGCTCGCCTTCAAGGGCTATGACCAGGCGACGCCGATCCAGATGCAGGCCATTCCGACCGTTTTGACCGGCCGCGACCTGCTCGGCATCGCGCAGACCGGCACCGGCAAGACGGCGGCGTTCATGCTGCCGTCGATCGACCGGCTGGCGGCGGGCAACCGCCGCGCGTCGCAGCGCGCCTGCCGGATGCTCGTCCTCGCGCCGACGCGCGAGCTGGCCGGGCAGATCGCCGACAGCGCGCGGGCCTATGGCCAGTTCGCCGGCATGCGCGTCGCCACCGTGTTCGGCGGCACCTCGCTCGGCAAGAACCGGCAGGACGTGGCGCGCGGCGTCGATGTGCTGGTCGCCACGCCCGGCCGCCTGATCGACCTGGTCGAGCAGGGCGCGCTGACCTTGCGCGAGGTCGAGATCCTCGTCCTCGACGAGGCCGACCAGATGCTCGACCTGGGCTTCATCCACGCGCTCAAGCAGATCGTGAAGATGCTGCCCCAGCGCCGCCAGACCCTGTTCTTCTCGGCGACCATGCCGAAGGCGATTCTGGAGCTGGCCGACCGCTTCCTGACCGATCCGGCGCAGGTGTCGGTGGCGCCGCAGGCGACGACCGCCGAGCGGGTCGCGCAATATGTCACCTTCTGCCAGCAGGCGGAGAAGCAGGCGCTGCTCACCATGATGCTGCGCTGGGGCTTTTCCGAACGCGGCAACATGGACCGCGTGCTGGTCTTCACCCGCACCAAGCATGGCGCCGACCGGGTCGTGAAGCTGCTCGCCGGCAACGGCATCGCGGCCAACGCGATCCACGGCAACAAGAGCCAGCCGCAGCGCGAGCGCGCGCTGGCCGAATTCAAGGCGGGCAGGACGCGCATCCTGGTCGCGACCGACATCGCGGCGCGCGGCATCGACGTGTCGGGCGTCTCCCACGTCATCAATTTCGAGCTGCCCAACGTCGCCGAGCAATATGTCCACCGGATCGGGCGGACGGCGCGGGCCGGCGCGGCCGGCGTCGCCATCGCCTTCTGCGCGGACGACGAGAAGGCCTATCTGCGCGACATCGAGAAGCTGACCCGGCAGCGCGTCACCGTCGAGCCGCTGCCGGCGGGCTTCCTGGCCGAGGCGGAGCGGATCAAGGCGAGCCGGACGACGCGGCCGGCCTTCGAGGACCGGGTGGCCCCGCGCCACGACGAACGCCCGCGCGGCGGCCGGGCGCATCACCAGCGCGGCCGCTATGCCAAATCGGTGAAGCCGGCGGGCGGCAAGCGCCGCGCCGCGAGAGGTTGATTATGCGGGGGCGCTCTGTTAGGGGGCACCCCCTGCGCCGAGGGGCAGTGCCTCCGGCGATTCTTTTTTCACGCGATTCGAACGGCTTTTAGGGAAAGAGTGGCGAGCATTTATGCAAATCATCGTTCGCGATAACAATGTCGACCAGGCGCTGCGGGCGCTCAAGAAGAAGCTGCAGCGCGAGGGCGTCTATCGCGAGATGAAGCTGCGCCGCCATTACGAGAAGCCGAGCGAGAAGCGCGCCCGCGAGCGCGCCGCCGCGATCCGCCGCGCCCGCAAGCTGGAGCGCAAGCGCGCCGAGCGCGACGGCACGCGGTAGAAGCTTCCAAGCTTCACGGCTTGGCAGAAAGACCGGGCGGCGATAGACCCATCGCCGCCCGTTTTCGTTTGGGCCAGCCTGATCCGGGGGAAGCCGATGTCCGCAGTCACCGCCGTTCCGATCCTTCCCCTGCCCAAGGGCGCGATCCTGAAATTGTGGATCGCGATTCTCCTGCTCGTCGCCGGCGGCGCGGCATTGGCCTGGCTGGGCACCGGCCCGCTGCAGCGGCACACCGCCGAGAACGGCGTCCGGTACCAGATCCTGGAGGATGGCGAAGGCGCGACGATCACCTCGGCCGATCTCGTCCTCTTCCACTTCGTTGCGCGGCGCGCCGACGGCTCGGTCTTCGCCACGAGCATGGGCCGCGAGCCGGTCACCACCGCGCCGGACAACAGCTTCTTCCCCGGAATCGGCCAGGGCCTCAAGCTGATGCGCAAGGGCGCGCGCTACCGCTTCTGGCTGCCGCCGCGCCTCGCCTTCCAGGGCGAATTGCCCGAGGGCGCGGGGCTCGATCCCGACGAGGTGCTGAGCTTCGACGTGCAGGTCGTCGACGTCGCGCCGGGGCTGGCCGCGATGCAATCGCTGATGGGCGGCATGGGCCCGACGGGCGCCGACCCGCATGGCGGCGATCCCCATGGCGGCCTGCCCCCGGGCGCCGAGATGGCGCCGCCGGTACCGCCGGGCCAGTAATCAGCCGCTGGCAGGGGCTCGTCGCCGGCCGGGGACGGGCTTGGGCTTGTCCTTCGCCGCTTGCGGATTGTCGTCCTCCGACTTCTGCTCCAGCGCGGCCTTGATCATCGCGACGATCGGATCGGCGAGCGCGAGGCCGAGAATGCCGAACAGGGCGCCGAAGATGAGCTGCGCGCCCAGCACCAGAGCGGGGGCGAGATCGACCGTCTTCTTCGCGACATAGGGCACGATCAGATAACCATCGACGACCTGGACGATCACATAGACCGCCACCGCCCACAGGCCGGTCTCCACATTCACCGAAAAGCCGATCAGGATGATCAGGAAGCCCGAGATGATCGCGCCGATATTGGGCAGGAAGGCGAGCAGGCCGGTCAAGAGGCCGAGCAGAGCCGCCATCGGCACCCCGCCGGCGAGCAGCAGCAGCCAGGTGCCGACGCCCTCCACCGCCATGCCGAGCAGCCGGCCCGCCATCAGCCGGCGCATCGTGAAGCCCATCCGGTCCGACGTGCGATAGAAGCGCTCGCGATTGGCGCTGGGCAGCATCCAGGCGACGCCGCGCTCGTAGAGGCGCGGCTCGATCGCGATGAACAGGCCGATGACGACGATCATCACCATGTTGGCGACCGCGCCGAAGGCGGTGCTGACCGCCGAGGTGAGCTGGCCGAGCGAACCCATCACCTGCTCCGCCACCTGGGCCGGATCGACCATGTCGACGCCGAGCCCGTAGGCGCCGGCGAGCGCCAGCAGCCGGTTGACCTGCAGCGTCAGGGTTTCCTGGAAGACCGCGAACTGGGCAGTGAGCTGGACGCCGGCCAGCCAGATCGTGCCGACGATGCCGGCGACCGCGGCGAGCGATACGATCAGCAGCCGCCAGCCCCGGCCGATCGGCAGCACCCGGCCGAGCAGGCGCGTGCCGCCGTCGAGGATCGCGGCGAAGACGATGCCGCCGAAGATCAGCAGCAAGGGCTGGGCGAGGAAGATGATCGCCAGCACGGCGAGGCCCATCGCGAACCAGACGCCGGCGCGCTTGATCTCCTCGCGGATCACGGGATCGCGGAATTCCGACGGCCCCGGGCGCTGCGTATCGGCCTGGGTCGTCCTTCTGCTCACCGGGCGGTGCCTTGCGGCGGCGGGCCTTCGGCGGGGCGCAGCGAGGTGCCGGCCCGGCCGGAACGCAAGGCCGCGAACCAGCTGATCGGATTGACGTAGCTGGAGCTGCCGTCGAGGCTGAAGGTGATGAATTCGGCGCGCCCGCCGATATTCTCCCACGGCACGGGGCCGCCCAGCCCCCGCTCCGGCAGACCGGCAGCGAAGCGGCTGTCGGCGCTGTGATCCCGATTGTCGCCCATCAGGAAGACATGGTTCGGCGGAATGACGGTGCGCGGATAATCGTCCCCCTGCGGCGAGTAGCCCAGGTCGATCGTATCATAATGGCGACCGCTGGGAAGATATTCGCGCACGATCGGCAGACGGCAATAGGCCCGGCCGTCCGGCCCGGTCACGCGGAAATCGCCGAATGCGTCCGGCTGGCAGGGCAGATTGTCGTCGATCGGCAGCATCACCGGCTCGCGCCGCTCGCGCCGGACCGGCTCGTCGTTGATGTAGAGCTGGCCGTCGATCATCTCGATCGCATCGCCCGGCAGGCCGATGACGCGTTTGATATAATCGGCATTCTCGCCCGGCGGCGTGGCGATGACGATGTCGCCCCGCTCGGGCATCCGGCCCCAGATCCGGCCCTCCGTGCGCGGGAAGACATGAAAGCTGGGCGACACCCAGGACCAGCCATAGGGATATTTGCTGACCACCAGCCGATCGCCGACCAAGAGGCCCGGCATCATCGATTCCGAGGGAATGTAGAAGGGCTTGGCGATGAAGGAGTGAAAGCCGAGCACGGCGAGAAGCAGCCAGAAGATCGCCTTCACCTCGCCCCACCAGTCGGTGCCCTTCTTCTTCGCCTCGGTTCCCGGGGGGGGCGTGTCGAGCGCGACCGGCGGCGCGACGACGTCGCCGCGTGCCTCGTTGCTGGTTTCGGCCGCGTCCGCGCGGTCGTTGTCGGTCACGTAAGGGGCTCCTCGGGCAAGGCTTCGATGACGACCACGGCCATCGCGAAGGGATGATCGTCGGTCATCGTCAGGTGAACGTGGACGGCGTGGCCCGGCGGCGTCATCGCGTCAAGCCTCTCCTTCGCGCCGCCGGTCAAAGCCAAAGTGGGGGCGCCGGACGGCAGGTTCACGACGCCGATATCCTTCATGTAGACGCCGCGCCTGAAGCCGGTGCCGACCGCCTTGGAGAACGCCTCCTTTGCGGCGAAGCGCTTGGCATAGGTGCCGGCACGGGTGAACGGGCGGGTTTCGGCGCGGGCACGCTCCCTGTCGGTGAAGACGCGGTTGAGAAAGCGATCGCCGAACCGATCCAGCGAGTTCCGAATCCGGTCGATATTGCACAGGTCGGAGCCGAGGCCGATGATCATGAGATGACACCACTTTCCCTCTCCCATTTCGGGAGAGGGAGGGAGCGCCGCAGGCGCGGAAGGGTGAGGGCATATCGGGCAAGACAAGCCCTCACCCTCCCACCCGCTGCGCGGGCGGGCCCCTCCCTCTCCCGAAATGGGAGAGGGGCAATCACCGCGCCTCGTCCATCAGGGCGCGCATCCGCCGGACGCTGGCGTCGAGGCCAATGAAGATCGCCTCGCCGATCAGGAAATGGCCGATATTGAGCTCGGCGAGCTGCGGGATGGCGGCGACGGGCTGGACATTGTCGTAGGTGAGGCCGTGGCCGGCATGGGGCTCGATGCCGTTCTTGGCGGCGAGCGCGGCGGCATCGGCGAGGCGGCGGAGCTCGGCGGCCCGGGCCTCGCCCTCGGCATGGGCGTAGCGGCCGGTGTGGAATTCGACGACCGGTGCGCCCAGATGCATCGCCGCCTCGATCTGGCGCGGATCGGGCTCGATGAAGAGGGAGACGCGGATGCCGGCCTCGCCGAGCCGGGCGATGAGCGGCTTCAGGTGATTGTGCTGGCCGGCGGCGTCGAGCCCGCCTTCCGTCGTCACCTCCTCGCGCCGCTCGGGCACGATGCAGGCGGCGTGCGGGCGGTGCCTGAGCGCCAGCGCCACCATCTCCTCGGTCGCCGCCATCTCCATGTTCAGCGGCAGCGCGATCGCGCCGATCAGGCCGGCGATATCCTCGTCGATGATGTGACGACGATCCTCGCGCAGATGCGCGGTGATGCCGTCGGCGCCCGCCTCCTGCGCGACCAAGGCGGCGCGAATCGGATCGGGATAGAGCCCGCCGCGCGCGTTCCGGATGGTCGCGACATGGTCGATATTGACCCCGAGGCGGAGATGGGACGTCACGCGGCCGCCTTGCGGCTCCCGGGCTTTTCGGCCGGCAGCGCGGCCAGCTCGGCAGGCAGATCGTCGGCCGGATAGCTGGGCACGTTGAGCGAGACGAGCGGATAGAAAGGCACGCCCATGTCGGCCACGCCGGCGGAGCGATCGACCAGCGACGCGGCGGCGATGACCTCCCCGCCCGCCTCGGCCACCGCCTTCATCGCCTCGCGCGAGGACAGGCCGGTGGTGACGACATCCTCGACCAGCAGCACCTTCTGCCCCGGCTTCAGCGCGAAGCCCCGGCGCAATTCGAACGTGCCGGTCGGCCGCTCGACGAAGAGCGCCTCGACGCCCAGCGCCCGGCCCATTTCATGGCCGATGACGACGCCGCCCATGGCCGGCGAGACGACGATCTCGATCTGCGATCTCAGCTCGCGCGGGATCGATGCGGCGAGCGCGCCGGCCATGCGCGAGGCGCGAACCGGGTCCATCAGCACGCGCGCGCATTGCAGGTAACGCGGGCTGTGCAGACCGGAGGACAGGATGAAATGCCCCTCCAGCAGCGCGCCCGCGGCGCGGAATTCGGCGAGAATCTCGTCTTCTGTCATCGGCTTTCCTGATCGGGCGTCACGCCGGATTGATAGGTGCCGGCGCCCTTCGCTTCAAGCATTGGCCTTCGCGCGCGCAACATGCTTGAGACAAGAGGACGTGCTGCCTATAAGGCGCCGCGTCGGGCCCGTCGGCGGATGATTCCAGCCACCCCGACGGCTGCAACAGGGGTTTAGATGAAGACTCTATTCAAGCTCGTCGCCATTGCCGCCGCGTTCGGCCTGGCGCCCGCCGCGATCGCGGCCGCACCCGCGCCCGTCGCGGCGCCAGCGGACGCCGCCGCGACGGCGAACGAGACCGCCACCGAGGCGCCCGCCGCGCCGGAAGCGCTCGCGCCGACGCCCGGCATCGGCCAGCCCGACGGTCGCTACGGCCTGCAGGACATGGTGACGCCGATCGGCGAGGAAGCCGTCTGGTTCCACGACATCATCCTGTTGCCGGTGATCACCGTCATCTCGCTGTTCGTGCTGGCGCTGCTCGGCTGGGTGATCGTCCGCTACCGCCGCGCCGCCAATCCGACCCCGTCGCGCAACACCCACAATACCGCGCTGGAGGTGATCTGGACGCTGGTGCCGGTGCTGATCCTGGTCGTGATCGCGGTGCCGTCGATCCGGCTGCTCGCCAATCAATATTCGCCGCCCGCCGCCGACATCACGGTGAAGGCGATCGGCAACCAGTGGTATTGGACCTACGAATATCCCGACCACGGCATCGAGCTCGTGTCCAACATGCTGCCCGACGAGGAGGCGATCGCCAATGGCGAGCCGCGCCAGCTCGCGGTGGACGAGCGCATGGTCGTCCCCGTCGGCGCCACCGTGAAGGTGATCGTCACCTCCAACGACGTCATCCACGCCTGGGGCGTTCCCGCCTTCTGGGTGAAGATCGACGCCGTGCCGGGCCGGCTGAACGAAACCTGGTTCCGCACCGATCGCGAGGGCGTCTATTACGGCGTCTGCTACGAGCTGTGCGGCGCGCGCCACGGCTACATGCCGATCGCCGTCGAGGTGGTCAGCCGCGAGCGCTTCGCCCAGTGGGTCGCCGCGCGCGGCGGCACGATGCCGGGTGCGGCGAGCGCCGAGGCCGCGAGCGCCGAGGCGGCACCGGCAGCAGCCAACGACAACGCCGTCGCCGAAGCGGCGCCGGCGGCCGACACCAACCAAGCCATCCCTGCGAACTGAGGCGGCGAGACACATGACCGACACCACCGCGAACGCCGCCCATTTCGAGGCCGATCACGGCCACGGGGCGCATCACGACGCCGATCACAAGCCGGGTTTCTTCGCCCGCTGGTTCATGTCCACGAACCACAAGGATATCGGCACGCTCTACCTGATCTTCGCGATCATCGCCGGCATCATCGGCGGCGGCATTTCGGGCCTGATGCGGCTCGAGCTCGCCGAGCCGGGCGTCCAGTATCTCCAGGGCTGGGCGACGATCGTCAACGGCCTGACCGGCGGCACCGAGGCGACCTTCGACGAAGGTCTCCACATGTGGAACGTGCTCATCTCCGCGCACGGCCTGATCATGGTCTTCTTCATGGTCATGCCGGCGATGATCGGCGGCTTCGGCAACTGGTTCGTGCCGCTGATGATCGGCGCGCCGGACATGGCCTTCCCGCGGATGAACAACATCTCGTTCTGGCTGCTGCCCCCCGCCTTCATCCTGCTCTTGGGCAGCGCCTTCGTGCCGGGCGGCACCGGGCTCGGCGCGGGCGTCGGCTGGACCGTCTATGCGCCGCTCTCGACCTCCGGCTCGGTCGGCCCGTCGGTGGACATGGCGATCTTCTCGCTCCATCTCGCCGGCGCCAGCTCGATCCTTGGCGCGATCAACTTCATCACCACCATCTTCAACATGCGCGCGCCGGGCATGACCCTGCACCGGATGCCGCTGTTCGTCTGGTCGGTGCTGGTGACGGCCTTCCTGCTGCTGCTCGCGCTCCCGGTGCTGGCCGGCGCGATCACCATGCTGCTCACCGACCGCAATTTCGGCACGCACTTCTTCGACGCGGCCGGCGGCGGCGATCCGGTCCTCTACCAGCACCTGTTCTGGTTCTTCGGCCATCCCGAGGTGTACATCATGATCCTGCCGGGCTTCGGCATGGTCAGCCAGATCGTCGCCACGTTCAGCCGCAAGCCGGTCTTCGGCTATCTCGGCATGGCCTATGCCATGGTCGCGATCGGCGTGATCGGCTTCGTCGTGTGGGCCCACCACATGTTCACCGTCGGCATGGACGTGAACACGAAGATGTACTTCACCGCCGCGACGATGGTGATCGCGGTCCCGACCGGCATCAAGATCTTCTCGTGGATCGCCACCATGTGGGGCGGATCGATGACCTTCGAGACGCCGATGCTGTGGGCGCTGGGCTTCATCTTCATGTTCACCGTGGGCGGCGTCACCGGCGTCGTGCTGGCCAATGGCGGCATCGATACGGTGATGCACGACACCTATTATGTGGTCGCGCATTTCCACTACGTGCTGTCGCTGGGCGCGGTTTTCTCGCTGTTCGCGGGCTGGTATTACTGGTTCGGGAAGATGTGGGGGCGCCAGTATAACGAGCTGCTCGGCCAGCTCCATTTCTGGACCTTCTTCATCGGCGTGAACGTGCTGTTCTTCCCGATGCACTTCCTCGGCCTGGATGGTTTCCAGCGCCGCGTGCCGGACTTCGCCGATGCCTATGCCTATTGGAACCACATCGCCTCGCTCGGCTACCTGATCATGCTGGCGGGGATGGTGTTCTTCTTCATCAATGTCCTCTGGTCGCTGTTCGCCGGCAAGAAGTGCCCGGACAATCCGTGGGGCGAGGGCGCGACGACGCTGGAATGGACCCTGTCCAGCCCGCCGCCCTTCCACCAGTTCGAGACGCTGCCGGTGATCGAGGACGGCAAGCATCATTGACGACCGCGCGGCGGGCCCCGCCGGCCCGCCGCCGCCAACCGGAACATGACGACGCAGACCATCACCTATCCGATGCCCGCGGAATGGCGGGACTTCCTGGCGCTCACCAAGCCCCGGGTGATGTCGCTCGTCGTCTTCACCGGGCTGTGCGGCTTGCTGGTCGCCCCGGTCGCGATCCACCCGGTGCTCGGTTTCACCGCCGTGTTGTGCATCGCGCTCGGCGCTGGCGCGGCCGGCGCGCTCAACCAATGGTATGAGGCCGATCTCGACGCGGCGATGAAGCGCACCGCCGGCCGGCCGCTCCCGGCCGGGCGGATGGACCGCCAGTCGGCGCTGCATTTCGGCGTGGGCCTGGCCGTCTTCTCGGTCGTGCTGATGGGGGTGGCGACCAACTGGTTCGCCGCCGCGATCCTCACCGCATCGATCCTGTTCTACGTGCTGGTCTACACAATCTGGCTGAAGCGCCGCACGCCGCAGAATATCGTGATCGGCGGCGCGGCCGGCGCCTTCCCGCCGCTGATCGGCTGGGCGGCGGCGACCGGCGACACGGCGCTGTTGCCGGCCCTGCTGTTCGCGATCATCTTCCTGTGGACCCCACCCCATTTCTGGGCGCTGTCGCTGTTCGTCCGCTCCGATTACGCCAAGGCCGGCGTGCCGATGCTGCCCGTCGTCGCCGGCGCGCGCGCGACGCGGCTGCAGATCCTGCTCTACACGCTGCCGATGATGGCCGCGGCGATCGCGCCCTGGCCGCTCGGCCTCGCCGGCGCGCTCTACGGCATCACCGCCAGCGCGCTGAGCCTCGCCTTTTTCGCTCTCGCCGCCCGGGTCGCCGCCAACCGCGCGACCGAGCCGGCCGGGATGAGGCCGGAGAAACGGCTCTTCGCATTCTCGATCCTCTATCTCTTCGTGCTGTTCGGCGCGCTCGTCCTCGATCGCTGGTTGATCGCATGAGCGGGAAGGAACCGGTGCAGCAGGAAATCCGCCGCCGCCAGCGCGCCCGCGCGCTGATCATGGCGATCGGCCTCTTCGCCTTCGTCGCTTTGATCTATTTCATAACGATCGCGAAAATGGCGGTGCACGGCGGATGACGAGCCTCGCCGCCCGGAACCGCCGCACCGCCGCCATCTTCGCGCTGGTCGTCGCCGCCATGGTCGGCCTCGCTTATGCGAGCGTGCCGCTCTACCAGCTCTTCTGCCAGGTGACCGGCTTCGGCGGCACGACGCAGATGCGGGTCGGCACCGAGGCGCCGGGCGCGGTCGGCCGGCTGATCTCGGTGCGCTTCGACGCCAATGTCTCGCCCGCTCTGGGCTGGGAATTCCGCCCGGTCGACACCCACCGCCAGGTCGCGATCGGGGCGCGCAACATCGCGCTCTACACCGCGCGCAACGTCTCCGACCGGCCGCTCGTCGGCACCGCCACCTTCAACGTGACGCCGAGCCAGGCCGGGCAGCATTTCGCCAAGGTCCAGTGCTTCTGCTTCACCGAGCAGCGGCTGGAGCCGGGCCAGGAGATGCGCATGCCGGTCGTCTTCTATGTCGATCCCGCGATCCTGAACGATCCGAGCGCGCGCGACATCAGCGAGATCACGCTTTCCTACACCTTTTACCCAGTGGACCAGCCGCAAAGCGGCAGCTAGAGCAAAAGCGAAAACAGGGACGGAACCGACCATGGCCGGAGCGAAGAACCACCAATATCACATCCTGGCGCCGAGCATCTGGCCGCTGATCGGCGCGTTCTCCGCGCTCGCGCTCACCGGCGGCGGCGTGATGTGGATGCACGATTACGCGCCCGGCACCTATGTCGCCATCGCCGGCCTGATCGGCGTGGTCTTCACGATGTTCTCCTGGTGGGCGGACGTGGTCAAGGAAGCGCATGGCGGCGATCACACGCCGATCGTGCAGCTCCACCTGCGCTACGGCATGATCCTGTTCATCGCTTCGGAAGTGATGTTCTTCGTCGCCTGGTTCTGGGCCTGGTTCAACGCCTCGCTCTTCCCGTCCACGGTGGACGCCGTCGGCGGCGTCTGGCCGCCCGAAGGGCTGCACGTGCTCGATCCGTGGGGCTGGCCGCTGCTCAACACCATGATCCTGCTCTGCTCCGGCACCACCGTGACCTGGGCGCACCACGCGCTGATCAACGGCGACCGCAAGGGGCTGATCGCCGGCCTGTGGGCGACGATCGGCCTCGGCCTCCTGTTCACCGGCATCCAGGCCTATGAATATGCTCATGCCCCGTTCGGCTTCACCGGGCCGGAGGCGAACATCTACGGCTCCGCCTTCATGATGGCGACGGGCTTTCACGGCTTCCACGTCATCGTCGGCACGATCTTCCTGATCGTCTGCCTCGCCCGCTCCTACAAAGGCCACTTCACGCCGAAGCAGCATTTCGGTTTCGAGGCGGCGGCCTGGTACTGGCACTTCGTCGACGTGGTCTGGCTGTTCCTGTTCCTGTGCATCTATCTCTGGGGCGGTTGGGGCGCGCCGGTGCACTAGGATGCGCCGCTCGGCGGCCCGTGCCGCCGAAAGGATGATGGTTCGATGACCGAGCCGGCGACCGCCATCTGCGCCCTGCGCGGCCTTTGTCCGCGCTGCGGCGCGAAGACGATGTTCGCCGGATTCGTCACCTTCGCGCCGCGCTGCCGCGCCTGCGGGCTCGACTATGACGGCTTCAATGTCGGGGACGGGCCGGCGGCCTTCCTGATCTTCATCGTCGGCGGATTGGTGACCGCGCTCGCCGTCACCACCGAGCTGGCCTTCGCGCCGCCCTGGTGGGTGCATGCCCTGCTCTGGCTGCCGCTGACCGCCGCACTGACCATCGGCCTGCTGCGGCTCGGCAAGGCGCTGCTGCTCGTTCTGGAATATCGCAACCGGGCGCGCGAGGGGCGGCTGAAGGAGCGGGAATGAGACGCCTGCCCTTCCTTCCCACCCTGATCGTCGCCGCCGCCGTCGCGACGATGATCGCGCTGGGCTTCTGGCAGCTCCAGCGCGCGGCGTGGAAGGACCGGCTGCTCGCCGAATATGCGATGGCCGCGAGCCTGCCCGCGCTCGATCTCGATCCGTTGCTGGCGGGCAGCGAGAACGACATGCCGCCGCTCGCCTTCCGCCGCGTGCTCGTCACCTGTCAGGTGCGCGACGCCGAGCCGGAGCTGCGCGGCGGGCGGAGCGACGCGGGCCAGGGCGGCTATGCCCATCTCGTCCCGTGCCGCCCCGGCGCGGACGGACTGGCGGGGCGGATCGTCGTCAATGCCGGCTGGACCCCCCTGCCCGACCAGGCCCGGCGGGTGACGCTGGACGGCATCGTCGCGGGGCGGCTGGGGCCCGTCGAGCCGGGGCGTCCGATCACGCTGACCGCCGCCGCCTCGCGCGCCCCGCTCCACCCCGGCGCGCCGGCCAATATCGAGGACATCCCGAACAACCATCTGGCCTATGCCTTTCAATGGTTCTTCTTCGCCTTCGTCGCGGTCGTCATCTACGCGCTGGCGCTGCGCCGCCGGGCGCCGAAGTTGCCGCCGGAGCCATGAGCGCCTACATGCGCGCGCCATGATGAAGCTCACCACGCTCGCCAACGGCCTGCGCGTCGCCAGCCGCGAAATGCGCAGCGTCGAGACGGTCGCCGTCGGCCTTTATGCGGAGACCGGATCGCGCCACGAGCCGGCGCGGCTGAACGGACTCGCGCATCTGTTCGAGCATATGGTGTTCAAAGGCGCGGGCGGCCGTTCGGCGCGCGAGATCAGCGAGGCCGTGGAAGATGTCGGCGGCGATCTCAATGCCTCGACCGATCGCGAGCTGACCGCTTTCTATGCCAGCCTGCTCGCCCCGGACCTGCCGCTCGGCGTGTCGCTGATCGCCGATCTGGTCCGCCGCCCGCATTTCGAGCCCAAGCATCTCGAGCTGGAAAAGCAGGTCGTGCTGCAGGAATTGTGGGAAGCGCGCGACATTGGCGGCGATTTCGTGTTCGACCAGCTCCAGGACGCCGCCTTCCCCGACCAGGCGATGGGCCGCCCGGTGCTGGGCGCGGAGGCGAGCGTGGGCGACGTGACCGTGGACGATCTCCACAACTGGCTGGCCGAACATTATGCGCCGAACCGGCTGGTCCTGGTCGCCGCCGGCAAGCTGGCGCACGACCGGCTGGTCGATCTCGCCGAGGCGGCGTTCGGCGACATGCGGCCGCGCCCGGGCGGCGCGATCGAGCCGGGGCGCTTCTGCGGCGGCCGCCGTACGGCGCGGCGCAAGGGGGCGCAGGCCCATCTCGCCATCGCCATGCCGGCGCCGGCCTGGCACGATGCCGACGCCTATGCCGCGCAGCTCTTCGCCGACGTGGCGGGGACCGGCGCCTCGTCACGCCTGTTCCAGGAACTGCGCGAGCAGCAGGGCCTTGCCTATACCGTGTCCGGCGCGGCGCAGAGCTTCAGCGATTGCGGCCTGTTCTGGGTCTATCTCGCCTGCGCCAGCGGCCAGCTGAACTGGGCGCATGACGAGACGGAGCGCGTGCTCGCCGAAACCGCCGCCGGCATCACCCCGGCCGAGCTTGCCCGCGCCCGCGCGCTCGCCAAGGCCGGGATGATGATGAGCCTGGAAAGCTGCTGGGGCCAGGCGAGCTATGTCGCGACCCGGCTGCTGCGCGAAGGCCGGCTGATCGAGCCCGCCGAGATCGTCGCGCGGCTCGACGCGGTGACGCTGGACGAGGTGCGCGCGGCGGGCGCGCGCATCCTGGCCGGGCCGCGCGCCGTCGCCAGCGTGGGCGGCAGGCTCGCCAAGGCGGCATGAAGCTTTCGACGCTGATCGCCGAGCCCTGGGCCGATTACGGCCTGGTCGATTCGGGCCATGGCCGGAAGCTCGAGCGCTACGGCGCATACCGCTTCATCCGACCCGAGCCGCAGGCGATGTGGGCGCCGTCGGCCGAGAATTGGGACGCGCATGGCGAATTCGTGCCCGGCTCCGACGAAGAAGGCGGCGGGCGCTGGCAGTTCGGCAAGCCGGTGCCGCGCGAGGGCTGGGAGCTGGGCTGGGAGGAGGCGCGCTTCACCGCCCAGTGCACGCCGTTCCGACACCTCGCCTTCTTCCCGGACATGGCGCCGCAATGGGCGTGGATGCGCGAGCGGCTGGGCGAAGGCACGGAGGCGCTCAACCTGTTCGGCTATACCGGCGTCGGCACGCTGGCGATGAGCGCGGCGGGGGCGAAGCTCACCCATGTCGACGCCTCGAAGAAGTCGGTCGAGCAGGGCAAGGCCAATGCGGCTTTGTCCGGCATGGCGGACAGGCCGATCCGCTGGCTGGTGGACGACGCCGGCAAGTTCGCCGCGCGCGAGGTGCGGCGCGGCCGGCGCTATGACGGCATCATCCTCGATCCGCCGAAATTCGGGCGCGGGCCGGACGGCGAGGTGTGGCGGCTGGAGGAGGGCCTGCCGGGCCTGATCGCCGATTGCGCGAAGCTGCTCGACGGCGACAGCCGGTTCCTGGTGCTGACCGTCTATGCGGTGCGCATGTCGGCGCTGGCGATCGGGGAATTGCTGGGTCAGGCGCTCGGCCATCTCGGCGGGCGGATCGAATGCGGCGACATGGCGGTGCGCGAGGAAGCGCGCGGGCTGCTGCTGCCGACGGCGATCTTCGCGCGGTGGTCGCGAGGCTGAACCAAACCGTCATTGCGAGGAGTGCAACGACGAAGCAATCCAGTGGGTTTCGGAGACCGGGCTGGATTGCTTCGCTACGCTCGCAATGACGGTTGATTCAGTCCCGTGAGGCCCGAATCGCCGCGCCGGCCACGAAGGGCGCGCCGGCCACGAGCAGCAGCGACGTCGCACCCAGCAATTGCAGCGCGCCCGCGTCGTTGCCGCGCTCGATGAGGCCCGCGCCGAAGATCAGCAGCGGCACGGCGAGCGGCAGGATCAGCAGGCCGGCGAGCGCGCCGCCACGGCGCAGGCCGGCGGTAAGCGCGGAGACGCCGAGGGTGAGGGCGGCGAGGCCGGGCGTGCCGATCAGCAGGCCGAGTTCGAGCCGCCACAGCACGTCCGCCGGCAGCTTCAGCAGGGCCGAAGCGGGCAAAGCGGCGATCATCAAAAGCGGACCGAAGCTCAGCCAGTGGCCGGCGAGCTTGGCGACCGCCACCGCTTCCTCGCTCATCCCGCGCAGCGCGAGCTGATCGAGGGTGCCCGAATCGAGGTCCGGCGCGACCAGGCGATCGACCGGCAGGAGCGCGGCCAGCAGCGCCGCCATCCAGAGCGCGCCGCCGCCGGTGCGCGCCAGCAGCGGCCCGTCCGGCCCGACCGCGAAGGGAAAGAGCGTCGCGACCAGCAGGAAGAAGACGAGCGGGAGCAAAGCGGTGCCTCCGGTCGCGGCGAGGCGCAATTCGCGGGCGATCAGCGCGATCATCCGAGCGCCACCGTCGCCGCGTCGTCCAGCCCGAGCGGCTGGTGCGTCGCGGCGAGGATTGCGCCGCCGGCCAGGCGGTGCGCGGCGATGGCGGCGGCGAGATGCGCCTGCCCGTCCGTGTCGAGACCGTTGGCGGGTTCGTCGAGCAGCCAGAGCCGCGCGCCGCTGGCGACCACACGGGCGAGCGCGGCGCGCCTGCGCTGGCCGGTGGAGAGCATCCGCACCGGCACATCGGCGAGATGGGCGATGCCGAGCGCGTCGAGCGCGGGCGCGGCGCCGTCCAGAGCGGCCCAGAAGCCGAGCGCGCGGGCCAGCGTCAGCCGCGCGTCCAGCGCGAGGCGCTCGTCGGCCAGAGCGGCGGGCGCGGCCTCCACCGTTCCGGCGGCGGGGGCGAGCAGGCCGGCGGCGACGCGGATCAGGCTGGACTTGCCGACGCCGTTGGGGCCGGTGAGCAAAGCCGCCTCGCCCGGCCCGAGCCGTAGGCTCAGCCCCGCGACGAGCACGCGCCCGCCGCGCCGGACGGTCACATCCTCAAGCGCGAGCAGGGCCGCGCCGGTCAATCCGCCGCGTCCTCGATGGCGTGCATGTCGTCGTCGGAGAAGCCGAAATGGTGGCCGACCTCGTGGACGATGACATGAGTGATGAGCGCCTCCAGCGCGACGCCGGTATCGACCCATTCGTCGAGCAGCGGGCGGCGATAGAGATGGATCATCGGCGGCAGCTCGCCGGACACCCAGCTGCTCCGCTGGTCGAGCGAGCGGCCGGAATAGAGGCCGGTCAGCTCGAACGGATCCTCCATGCCGAAGGAGGCCAGCACCTCCTCGTCCGCGAACTCCTCGACGCGCAGCACGACGCCGTCGAGATGGCGGCGGAACTCCGCCGGCAATGAAGCGATCGCCGCCTCGGCCAGCCGCTCGATCGCGACCGCATCGGGCGCGTGGGTTTGACCCTGTGCCATGGATGCGGACATAGAGCGCCGGACGGGAAGGAGGAAGAGGCATGGGCGTGCTGAGCGCGGCGGCGCGGGATGCGGCTTTGGCGGAGCTGACGGGCTGGAGCTACGACGCCAGGCGGAACGGCATCGTGCGCAGCCTGAAATTCCCCGATTTCGGCGCGGCCTTCGGCTTCATGGCCCGGGTGGCGCTGGAAGCCGAGAAGGCGGATCACCATCCCGAATGGTCGAATGTGTGGAACAAGGTGGACATCCTGCTCACCACCCACAGCGATGGCGGCGTGACCGAAAAGGACGTCGCTTTGGCCAAACGGATCGACGCCATCGCGAGCCGCTTGCTCTAGGCGAACGCGCCCTCTAGAGGAGGCGGCCTGCCAGGAGATGCGGAGCGGTGGCCGAGTGGTCGAAGGCGCTCGCCTGGAAAGTGAGTATACGGCAAAACCGTATCGAGGGTTCGAATCCCTCCCGCTCCGCCATACACCCCGCACACTAGTCTCTTGTCACGGAGCCCTCCGCCAATGCTCGGAGAACAGGGGCTTATATGGCGTCATTCCGACACATGGCTCGTAATACTGGCCTGTTCAGCGACGGATTCGGGGAGATTTTGGGCGGCAGTCTCTGGCGTCGTGCACATCGGGTCAGTTTCCCTGTTATTCGCGATTAACAGGGATTTTTCTCAAGATTCCGCCCGATATCAGGGGATATCTCTGGGGTGTGCGGCTGCCCTTCGGTAAATTATCCTGCCGAGTCAGAGGGTTGTGTATTTAAAAATGCCCGTTCCTGTTCATCTCCAGAACAGGGAAGCTAAATCGGCATAACAGGGCGGAAAGGATGTTCGGCATCGCCTCAGACGAACCCGAACATGTGCTTCTGGGCGTGCCATGAGACGGGGATATCGCCGCGCGAGATCTGTTCGAGAGTGAGTCCGGGCGGTTGGCGCCCGGCAAGGATGGCGCGCTGGATGTCGGGGGCGAGGAAGGCCAGCCGGATGATCCGGCGATGATAGGGCGTGGCCGGTGCGGCCTCGACGATCGGATCTCCAGCGCGATCGGTGATGATGAGCCGGTGCGCCAGACGCAGCGCCCGGATCAGAACGGGATCGCGCTGCACGCCGGGTGGACCAGCTGCGATGCGGGTGCGTCCGCCGCGGGTCTGCAGCTGGATCGGTACTGTCAGTCGGGCGCGGTCGGTATCCTGGACAATCAGTTCGCCGTCCAGCAACCTGGAGCGGGCATGGGCCAGCCAGCGCAGTGGAAGGTGCAGTTCGAGCATCTGCGTGTGAACTTCGACCCGTTTCAGATGTGACCACGGTTCCGGACTATTGGTTGGCGCAACCCTGCGCAGGATCTTGGAGACACTAGCCTCCAGTGCAGGGCCGGAGACGCGACCAATGGTATCCGGGTCGGCTTTACCCCGCCCTTGTTGCAGTGGGGCCGACACATAGTATCGATAGGTCTTGCCGGACTTGCCGCGCGCGGTGGTCGGCGACATCGGATGACCTTGCGCGTCGAACAGGCGCCCGGTCAGCTGCGCGTTCCCGGATGTCCCTGTGCTGCTGCGCGGCGCGGCATTGCCATCCAGCAGCGCCTGGACCTTGTCGAACAGGTCCGGGCTGACGATCGGGACATGGGCGGCCGGATAGGCTTTGGTCTTGTGGACGATCTGACCCAGATAGATGCGGTTGCGCAGCAGATGGAACAGGGCTCCGCGGCTGAACGGCGCCCCGCCGACCGCGCGGCCCGAACGGGTGGTGCGCCGGCGCGAACGGATATTGTTGCTGGCCAGCCAGGTCTCGAGCGCACGGACCGTGCCGAGCTGCAAATAGGTCTCGAACATGGTGCGCACGATCTGCGCTTCGGCCGGGTTGACCACCAGCGTCCGGCTTTGGTCGATCGGGAGATCGTAGCCCATGGGCGGTACGCCCCCCATCCACATGCCTTTGGCCTTGGAGGCGGCGATCTTGTCGCGGATGCGCTCGCCGGTCACCTCGCGCTCGAACTGGGCGAACGAGAGCAGCACGTTGAGGGTCAGCCTGCCCATGCTGCTGGTGGTGTTGAACGCCTGGGTGACACTGACGAAACTCACCTCGTGCCGGTCGAACAGCTCGACCATGCGCGCAAAGTCGGCAAGGCTGCGGGTCAGCCGGTCGATCTTGTAGACGACCACGATATCGATCTTGCCCGATGCGATGTCGGAGAGAAGGCGCTTTAGCGCGGGCCGCTCCATCGATCCGCCCGAATAGCCCCCGTCATCATATGGATCGGACAGGGACCGCCAGCCTTCGCCACTCTGACTGGTGACATAAGCCGCGCAGGCCTCGCGCTGGGCGTCGAGGCTGTTGAACGCCTGATCGAGCCCTTCCTCGGAGCTTTTGCGCGTATAGAGCGCACAGCGCCTTGCCGGTGGCTTCATACGCTGCCCCGCAGTCCGAAGAACCGGGGTCCGTTCCACCGGGTTCCGGCAATGGCGGTGGCGAGAGCTGACAGGCTTGGATAGAGCCGCTCCTCCCAGCGGAACCCGGCATCCTCGACGATCACCTCGATCTTGCGTCCTTGCCACATGCGGGTCAGCCGCGCGCCGGGGCCAAGCTCGAGGCCTTCGGCCTGGACGGGCCCGCGGCGGCCGAGTGTCTTGCGGGTCTGCGGATCGAGGCCGCCCATGGCGTCGGCCTGGGTCTGTCAGAGCAAATGCACCGATCGGTAACGACACCGATTTAGCAGGGTGGGATGCCACGTCCCCGCAAGCGAGCTAGCCCGTTCCGGTATTTCAACTCGTCACCCGAGGTGATCCGCCTGGTGGTGCTGATGTACGTGCGCTTTCCGCTGTCGCTTCGGAACGTGGAGGATCTGCTGTTCGAGCGTGGCATCGATCTTTGCCATGAGACCGTGCGTTTCTGGTGGAATCGGTTCGGCCCGATGTTCGCGAGCGAGATCCGGGGTCAGCGTGTTTCGCGGATGCGTGGCTTCCGTCACTGGCGCTGGCACCTGGATGAGATGTTTGTGAAGTTGAACGGCGAGATGGTGTACCTCTGGCGCGCCGTTGATCACGAGGGTGAGGTGCTCGAGAGTTTCGTCACCAGGACCAGGGACAAAGCCGCTGCGCTGACCTTCATGAAGAAGGCGCTGAAGCGTCATGGTCGCCCTGAGGCCATCGTCACCGATGGGCTGCGGTCCTATCCGGCGGCCATGCGTGACTTGGGCAATACCCACCGTCGCGAGATGGGCCAGTGGCTCAACAATCGGGCTGAGAATAGCCACTTGCCGTTCCGACGACGCGAGCGTGCGATGCTCAGATTTCGGCGAATGAAATCGTTACAGATGTTCGCTTCGGTCCATGCCAACGTCCACAACCACTTCAACCTCGAACGCCATCTCGTCGATCGTCAGACCTTCAAACAGCGCCGTGCCGCAGCGTTCGCCGAATGGCGGGCCGTTGCCGGCTGAATCCCATCCTTCGAACCAAAGGTGCGACCATCAGAGACAAGTTCGCATTAGACTGACAGCACCCATTCGGCGCTTTTGCGAAGGGCAAATCTCCCACCAGAAGATTCCTCGGCACGTCCGTCTGGTGGCCGCCTATCCGATGACGGTGACCGGCAAGGTCCAGAAGTTCCGAATGCGCGAAGCGATGATCCAAGAATTGGATATCGCACTCACAACCACGGCTTGAGTTGGCCCTCGATCGGCGGCTCATCCGTGCTGACTACCAGCGCCGCCCGGACACTGCCACATTGGTCTGACAGTACCCCTTTCACCATTGCGAGGAGCCCCGGATCGTTCGGGGGAGTCGCGTCCTTTTGGTTTGGCCTGGCGCCTGTTCCGGATGTTTCAGGTGGCGCGGAGACGAAGAGCGACGTCCGTCACCGCCGCATTTCCAGATTCAGTGCGGCGGCGATGTCGGTCCATGAGACGATCTTGAAATTCTGGGTCTCGGCGGGAAGGACGTTGCGGCCGTCCTGCGCAACCATACCGCCATGCTCGAAGCCTGGACCGAGGTTGCGGCTGGTGACCTCCAGGCCGTCCGTTTCGGAAATGCCGTCGATGCCCGCGGCACCGTCGGCGACGACGATGAAGGAGCCGAGATACTCCTGGTTTCCTTCGCGGCGATAGACCGCATAGCTGTCGTTGCCTTGACTCGAAACGACGAGATAGCCGCGGCCGCTACCCAGATCGTAAATGCCGACGCCCTCCAGGTCGTCGCGGATATGGGGATTGCCGGCGACCGTGTCGATCGAGCGGCGCTGCTCCGCCCCGCGCGGCTCGGCATTGAGGCGCCACAGGCCGACATCCTCCTCCGCCACATAGAGGACGCCGGTCTCGTCGTCGGCGACGCAGCCCTCGGTCTGGCTGCCGAAGCGGATGTCGCGCACCTGGCGGAGGCTGACCCGGCCGGCCGGGGTGGCGACCAGCTCCCACTGACGCACCAGCCCGTCGGGATCGCCGAGGAACAGATAGGTGCGGCCCGAACGGCTGCGGTACATGCACGAACCATAGGGATCGGAGAGGCCGCTCGCCTGCACCCCGTCGGCGACGTCGGTCAGCCGCCCGGTCGCCGTGTCGAGCGTGTAGATCGAGACGCCCAGCGTCGTCCGGTTGCCCGCCGTCACCAGCACCACGTCGCGCCCGCCGAGCCGGAAGCCGCCGCGCAGGTCGACATTGTTCATCTTGCCGTCCTGCGCGAAATAAAGCTCCTCGCCGCGCATGTTGTAGACGTGGAGGCCGGCGCGCTTGTTGGTGCCGATCACCAGGCTGGCGGCGGGATCGTCCGGATTGACCCAGATCGCCGGATCGTCGGCGGCGTCTCCATGGGAGGGCACCCGCACCGTCTCGACCCGCGCGCGGACGGCGGGGAAAGGCGGCGCCGAGGGTTGGGCGACGCCCTGCGGCGTCCCCGCATTGATCCCGAGCGCGGTGGCGATCCGATCGAAGCCGAACAGGCTATAATTTCGGCCGCCTTCATTTGAGACGAGCAGACCGCCCGCAGGCAACGCGGCGCCGAGCGGCGCGCTGGTGCCGTAGAGGCCACCAGCCTCCTCGATCTCGCCGCCATCCGGCGCGCGCAGGGCGACGGCCCCGGCGAAGCGATGATCGTTGCTCCGATCGTAGACGAGCAACCGTCCGGCGGCGACATCCGACGCGATCAGCCAGCGCGCACCCTCGCCCCCGTCATAAAGCGCCAGGCCGCTCACCTCCTCGCCAATATTGCCCAGGCGCACCGCGTCGATCAGCGCAGGCGCGGCATCCGCCTCCGGATTGGCGTCGAAGCGCCAGATGCCAGCCGCCTCGTGCGAGACATAGACGTCGCCGCTGCGATCGTCGGCGACGCAATGGGTGACCGGCGAGGGCAACGGCAAGGGCCGCACCCGCCGCGCGTCCATCCGGCCGTCCGGTGTGGCGAACAGCATCATCTGTTCGACCTCGCCGCCATCGCCGACGACGAAGGCATAGAGAGCCCCGTCATGCGAACTGCGATGAAGACAGACGCCCTCCGCCGCGAAGCCGAGTTCGATGGCGCGCGCCGTGATTTCGCGCAGGCTGCCATTCTCCAGGGCATAAAGGCGGAGCAGGTTGGTGGTGACGTCCGTCGAAGCGACGATCGTCGCGGTGCCATTGCCGAACGGGATGCCCGCGCGAATATCGAGGCCCACCGCTTCGCCGGCCGCGACCGTGCCGGTCCGGCGGCCGGCCAGGTCGTAAAGCTCCAGGCCGCCCATCTCGCCCGTTCCGATGATTCGCGCCCCGCCCGACGCGGCCGGATCGGCGGCGATCACGCCCATATTGGGCTCACCCTGCGCGACCGGTTCGGAGGCGATCGTCGCGGTAACGGCGGAGGTCTCAACCGACCCGGGAGCCTGTGCCTGGGCCTGCGTCGCCGCAGAGGCCGCGATGACCGAAATCTGTAACAGCAGGCCGCTAGCGGCGAGCCGGATGGTGCGTGGCCGGGGGGGTGTCATAATGGCCTCTCCTCCGAAAATCGGGTCTGAACGGCCTTATCGGTAGGGATGCCGGCCAAATCTTGCAAGGGTAATTCCAATTTTGTTGCATTATGGAATTTCTGTTCATATGATCGCCTGGAACGAGTCACATCGGCGATCAAAGTCGAGGCTTTCACAGGGGAGGGAACCCATGGTCCGCGGCCGCAAATCCGTTCTCAAGCTTTTGCTCGTCACATCCTGCTTTTTGTCACCGGCTGCTGTGTTCGCCCAGGACGGTGCAGGCCAGCCGGGCGACGAGGACATCGTCATAACCGGCCGTCGCGCTGCCGACCGCGCCGCGATCGATGCGCAGCGCGAGGCGGACAACCAGGTCAACCAGGTGCGCGCCGACGATATCGGCCGCCTGCCCGACCAGAATGTCGCGGAGACGGTGCGCCGCCTGCCCGGCATCAGCGTCCAGAACGACCAGGGCGAAGGCCGTTACCTCACCGTGCGTGGCGTCTCGCCGGACCTGCTGAACGTCACTCTCAATGGCCAGACCGCGGCGGCGCCGGAACCGGACGCGCGCCAGGTCAAACTGGACGACATCCCCTCCGCGCTGGTCGGCGCGGTCACCGTCGTCAAGACGCTGACCCCCGATCTCGACGCCAACGCCATCGCCGGCTCCGCGAACATCGAGACGGTCACCGCTTTCGATCGCCCGCGCACCTTCGGCAGCCTGCGCGGCGCCTATGGCTACAACCAGATCGCCGACGGCAATCCGTATGAGTTCGACGGCTCGCTCGGCACCCGCTTCGGTCCCGGCCGCCAGTTCGGCATCGTCATCGCCGGCAATTATTCCCGCCGCTTCATCGCCCCGCAGAACATCCAGTCGGGCGGAAGCTGGGAAGAGGTGAACGGTTTCGAGCTGCCGCTGGAGCAGACGCTGCGCCAGTACCAGACCCGGCGCGAACGCTATGGCGCCGTCCTCAACCTCGACTGGCGGCCGAACGACGACGTGCGCACCTTCGCGCGCCTCCTCTATTCGCGCTTCAACGATTCGGAGGCCCGCCCCGGCTTCGGCGTCGAGCTGGACGAGGACGAGATCACCAACCAGACCGCCACCAGCGGCAACTTCGCCGAGGCGGACGGCACCCGCGCGCTGCGCAGCCGCTCCGAGAATTCAAACACCATCACCGCCTCGATCGGCGGCGAGTTCGACCTGGGGCCGAGCTGGCTGCGCATCGAGGGCAGCTACACCCGCGCCCGCAAGCGCGATCCCAACCGCGACGAATGGAAATTCGAGGCGGAGGAACTGAGCGGCCGCTACGACCTCTCCGGATCGATCCCGCAATTCTTCTCCGATCCCGCCGCCTTCGATCCGGCCAATTACGAGTTCGACGAGACCAGCTACGAAAGCCGGCGCGCGCAGGAGACCCTGTGGCAGGCGCGGATCGATTTCCGCACCCCGATCGGCATCGGCGACGATTCGACGCTCCAGTTCGGTCTCAAGCTCACCGACCGCAACAAGACCAACGACGAGAACGCGACCGTCTACGACGGCTATGATGGCGATCTGACCCTCGCCGACGTGCTCGGCGCGCCGATCGCCAGCATCTACGGCACCCGCTTCCCGTTCGGCCCGACCGTGAGCCGCAGCGTCGCCGACAGCTTCTTCCGCAGCAACATCAACGATTTCGAGGTCGATGTCGCGGGCACGGTCGGCGACAGCCTGGCGGCGGACTACCGGATCAACGAGCGGATCATCGCCGGCTATGCGATGGCGACATTGCGCTTCGGCAACCTCACCGTCATTCCCGGCGTGCGCGTCGAGCATACCAAGAGCGACTATGCCGCGACCGCGGTGCTCGACACCTATACGCTCGCCGATCTCGATCGCGGCTACGACACGTTCGGATCGCAGAGCTATACGGACTGGTTCCCCGGCCTCAACCTGCGCCTCAACGCCGCCCGCAACCTGGTGCTGCGCGCGGCGATCACCCGCGCGATCGGCCGCCCGAACTACGAGCAGCTCGCGCCCACCACCGTGGTCAACACCGAGGACAACGAGGTCGAGCTGGGCAATCCGGCGCTGCGCCCGCTGGGATCGACCAACCTCGACGTTTCCGCCGAATATTATATCGGCCGGCGCGGCATCGTCAGCGTCGCCGCCTTCTACAAGGACATCAGCAACCCGATCTTCAGCGCGACGACCGAGGAAAGCGGCACCTTCGCCGGCCAGGCGCTCGTCGACGCCCAGGTGACGCGCCCGGTCAACGCCGACAGCGCCACCGTCCGGGGCATCGAGTTCAACGCCCAGTACGAGCTGTCCTTCCTCCCCTCCCCGCTCGACGGGTTCAGCATCGGCGGCAGCCTGACCTTCGTGCGCAGCCGGGCGAACGGCATTCCCGGCCGCCCCGACGAGCGGCTGCGGCTCGCCAGCCAGTCCGACCGGGTGGCGTCGGCCTATCTCGCCTTCGAGAAGTTCGGCCTGTCCGCGCGGGTCGCCTATACCTATCGCTCGGCTTATCTGCTGGAGCTTGGCGAGGACCCCGATACCGACATGTACGTCGCCAATTTCCACCAGTGGGACGCGCGCATCGGCTATGACATCACGCGCAACATCAACATCTTCGTGGAAGGCTCCAACCTCAACGACGCGCCCAACCGCTTCTATCAGGGTGTGCCGCGGCGGCTCGATGAGATCGAGCGTTACGGCTATTCTGTGCGGGGCGGCATCCAGTTCCGGCTGTAGCGGCGGCGCGGCGCGGGTGATCCGGCAGGCAAGCGAGGTGCGGATATGATCGGAACTCTCGGCCGTTTCTTCGCGACCGGCCGGGATGCGCCGCCGTTGACCGACACCGCCGCGGTGGACGCCCTGTTCCGGCGCCACCGCATCCGGGTGATGATCGCGATCACGCTCGGCTACGGCCTCATCTACACCTGCCGCCTCGCGCTCGGCGTGGTGAAGAAGCCGCTCATCGACGAGGGCATCTTCACCGCCGCCGAGCTTGGCTTCATCGGCTCGGCCTTGTTCTACACCTATGCGATCGGCAAGCTGACCAACGGCTTCCTCGCCGACCATGCCAACATGCGGCGCTTCCTCACCGCCGCCTTCCTGCTCACCGCTTTGTGCAACATCGCCATGGGCTTTACCGGCACGGTCATCGCTGCGGCGGTCATCTGGGGGTTGAACGGCTGGTTCCAGAGCTTCGGCGCGCCCGGCGGGGTGGTGGCGATGACCGCCTGGTTCTCCAACCGCGAGCGCGGCCGGACCTACGGCATCTGGAGCACCGCCCATTCGATCGGCGAGGGGCTGACCTTCCTCGTCGTCGGCACGCTCGTCGCCGTCGCCGGCTGGCGCTGGGGCTTCTGGGGCCCGGGCCTGATCGGCGTCGTCACCGCGATCGGCGCCTGGTGGCTGCTGCGCGACCGGCCGCAGACGATGGGCCTGCCCAGCGTCAACGAATGGAAGCAGGATTTCTACGAGGAGGGGCCGAAGGCCAGCGCCTCCTCCGTCCTCGGCCTGCAATTCTCGATCCTGAAGATCCCGGCGATCTGGGTGCTCGCGCTGGCCAGCGCGCTGACCTACGTCACCCGCTATGCGATCAACAGCTGGGGCATCCTCTATCTCCAGGAGGCGCGCGGCTTCAGCCTGCCGGCGGCGGGCACCATGCTGATGCTGAGCACGCTGGCCGGTATCGTCGGCGCGGTCGCCTTCGGGTTCATTTCCGACAAGCTCTTTTCCGCACGCCGTCCACCCGCCAACCTGTTGTTCGGGATAATCGAGGTGATCGGGCTGGTGATCATTTTCTTCGGGCCCGCCGGCATTGTGAGCCTGTCCGTGGGCATGCTGCTCTTCGGCATGGGCCTGACCGGTCTCGTCACCTCGCTGGGCGGGCTCTTCGCCGTCGATATCGCGCCCAAGCGCGTGGCTGGCGCCGCCATGGGGGTGATCGGCGTCTTCTCCTATATCGGCGCCGGCATCCAGGAGCAGGTGTCGGGCATCCTGATCGAGCGCGGCACGACGATGGTCGATGGCACCCGAATCTATGATTTCGGGCCGGCGATCTGGTTCTGGATCGGCTGCTCGGTGCTCTCTACCCTGCTGGCCGCGACCCTGTGGCGGACGAAACTTCGGGATTGAGCTTTGGGACATTGAGAAAGGGTTCGGCATGACTCCATGGCCCATCCGGCGACGTCTGCTCCTCCAGAGCGGCCTCGCCTCCGTCCTGCTGTCGCTCGCCCCGCGCGGCCTTGCCGAAACGCTCGGCTACCCCCGTTCGCTGGCCGGGCCGATGGTCGGGGCGCCGGGGCCGAACCATATCACCATCTGGGCACGGGCCAGCGGCGCCTTTCCGGTCCAGCTCGAATATGCGACCGACCGCGACTTCACCGATGCCGTCCGCGGCGTTTCCGCCATGGCGCGGGCCGAGGAGGATTTCTGCGTCACGCTGCGCCAGGACGGGCTGCGGCCCGGCCAGACCTATTATTACCGGCTGCTTTATGACGGCATCCTCGATCGCCACCAGCCCTTGCCCCACCGCACCCGCACCGCGCCGCAGGGCCGCGCCGATTTCCGCGTCGCCTTCGGCTCGTGCTGCCGCATCCAGTTCGATCGCGATCAGCGCATCTTCGATGTCGTGCGCCAGCTCGAACCGGACATGTTCCTGTGGCTGGGCGACAATATCTACGCCGACAGCGATCAGGCGCAGGCGCTGTCCGATCTCTACAGCCGCCAGCGCGTCGTCGCCTCGCTGGAGCCGCTGCTCCGCTCGACGCCGCAGCTCGCCACCTGGGACGATCACGATTTCGGCTTCAACAATTCCGATGGCCTGAGCCCGGCCAAGGCGGAGTCGCTGCGCCTGTTCAAAAGCTATTGGGCGAACCCCGCCTACGGCTCCGACGGGGCGCCCGGCATCTGGTGCAAGCAGAGCTATGGCGGCGTCGATTTCTTCATCCTCGACGGCCGCTATCATCGCGATCCGTCCGATGCCCCCGACACGCCCGCCAAGACGATGCTCGGCGCGGCACAGAAAGCCTGGCTGAAGGCCGAGCTCCAGCGCAGCCGGGCGCCGTTCAAGATCCTCGTCTCCGGCGGCGGCTGGTCGTCGGCGGAGCGCGAGGAGGGCGGCGACAGCTGGGCCGTCTACATGCACGAGCGCGACGAGATTTTCGATTTCATCCGTGATCGCGGCATCGAAGGCGTCGTCTGCATCTCCGGCGATTCCCACATGGGCGAACTGAACTGCATCCCGCGCTCGGCCGAGGGCGGCTATGACATGTACGATCTCGGCAGCTCCCCGCTCGCCCAGATGCCGGCGGTGAAGCAGCTGCGCCAGGTGCCCGAAATGCGCATCCGCGACACCTGGTCGCGCAGCGTCAATGTCGGGATGATGCGCTTTGAAATGGGGCGGACGCCGCGCCTGACCTACACGCTGCACGACGCGCTCGGCGCGCCGGTCTGGGATCCGCTGGTGCTGACCCCGGCCGATCTCAGGAACGGTGTCCAAAGCTGGGACCGGCTCGCCGACCCCGACGAGCTGCGCCGGCTCGAGCGCCACCGCGCCGGGTGCGGCTATTACGGGTTCGACCCGCGCTGAATTCAGCCCCCGAAAGACCGCCGCACGCTGAACATGAAGATCGGCGTCGTATCGATCCGCAGCGTCTCCAGCGATTGCACCGGGCCGAGCGCGCGGGGGCCGTCATGATCCTCGCGCACTTCGCTGAGGGTGCGCCCGGTCAGGTTCGCCGCCTCCAGCCGCAGCCGCCAGGCAGCGGCCGGGCGGAATTCCACATAGACGCCAAGCGCGATGCCCTTGCGCTCGGTGCGGACCTGATCGAAGCGGAACTGGCTCTCGCGATGGGCGAGCGAAAGATCGGCGCCCCAGCTCCACCGCCCGCCGGGCAGATCGTGGACGATGCCGATCTCACCCTCGACCGGGCGGTCCTTGGAAATGATCCGCCGCTGGCCGGTCTCCGGATCGGTGACGCGGCTGTGCAGCAGGGTCAGCGCGCCGCGCAATTGCAGGCCCGGCAGGCCAAGGCGGGCAAACGGCAGGGTCAGCTCGGCACGGCCGACATGGCGCGTGCCGCGGCCGATATTGCCGACCGCATCGAAAATGCCATCGTCGCTGACCACCGCGACGCGATCGATGACGTCGTCGATCCGCTCATAACGATAGCTGAGGATCAGCGCGCCATCCTCCCAGAAACGCTGCTCGAACGTCGCCGCCGCGCTCCAGGTCCGGGGCGGGCGCAGCGCCGCGGCGCCAGCGCTCACCTCGCCGCGGTCCAGCGACGCGGAGGCGACGAAATCGTTGAAGTCGAGCTGGCCGACGCTGCGCTCGACGACAAGCCGGACCTGGCTCGATCCGCGCGACAGCGACGCCGCCAGCCGCGGCTTCCAGTAGAGGAACGAGAGATGTTGCGCCGCGAGATCGCCCTCCGCGCGGATCGACGAAAGCTCGGTCCGCAGCGACGGCTCGATCGTCAGCCCGGTGCGCGGACGCCACGACAGGCCCGCCACCGCCTCGGCGCGGCGCTCGCTCACCTCCACGGCCGAGCCCGGCAGGGGCAATGTCACGCCGCCCTGTTCGAGCGCGGCGGCGCTGTCCAGGCGATTGAGCGCGCCTTCGATGCCGGCATTGAACGAGAGGCGGCCGCGCTCGCGGCGATAGTCGACCCGCGCAATGCTCTCGCGCGTGTTCGTCGCTTCGCTGAACCGCTCATCCTCCTGCTCCGCCACCCCGCGCAGCCAGCCGGCCCGTTGCAGGATCACCGCCTCGATCCGCCCGCCGCCGGCATCGCGCACATAACGTCCGCCGATCTCGCCGCGCCACAACGTCTCGCGCTCGGCCGAAAGCTCGCCATCGGACAGCACCGCCTCGGTCGTGCGTTCGCGCCCGACATTGGCGTTGGCGGTGATCTCGCCGCCCGCCAGAGCGGTCTGATATTCGCCGCTCGCCGAAAGGACGCGCTCGACCTCCCAGGCCCGGCGCTGCTCGACGCCGGTCACGGCCCCGTCGGCGTCGGTCTCGACAATCGTGCCGTGCCCGGAATCGTCGTCGACCTCGGTGGTCAGCGCCAGCGCGCCTTCGATCCGGGTGGCCCCGGACTGACGCGATCCTTCGATGCTGAGGTTCGGCCTGACGTTTCCGTCGGAGGCCGTTGCGGCCCCCGCCTCGATCGCCGCGCGCGCGCGGCTCGCCTGTACCCGCACGACATTGGCGACCACGTCATAGCCGGCCATGTCGATGCCGCCGGCGCCGCCCCGGATCAGCTCGATCCGTTCCACCGACGCGGCGGGGATACGGCGGAGCAGCGCGGCAAGGCTTTCCTGCTTGCCGGACGGGGCGCGGCCGTTGAACAGGACGTTGCCGCGCGCACCGGCAAGCCCGCGCACATCTTCGTCGCCCTCGATCAGGGTGAAGCCGGGCAGGCGTCGGATCATGTCATAGGCATCGGCCGGGCGCGCCTCGGCGAAATGCGCCGCCGGGAAAGCGATCACGCCGCCCTGCGCCTGCGCCGCCGCCCCGCCGGCCAGCGCCGACGCCATCAGCATGGTGCGCAGTGCAATCCTGAAACCCGGCATATTCATCCCCTATTGTCGGGGTGCAGGCCTAGGCGAAGCGGGCTGACAGCAATCCGTCAGCGCGTGTCAGCGGCGTGTCAGGCAAGCCGGCTTATCTGGACGGCATGACACACAAACCCGCCCTCATCGCCGCCGCCCTCGCGGCCTTCGCCATCCCCGCCGGCCTTGCCGTCGTCGCAACTGCCCCGGCCGCCGCCGGCACGCTGCGACCGGGGGACCATGACCATGCCCGTGCGGCCGTGCAGCGCGGCGAGATCCTGCCGATCTCGCGCATCCTGCCGATCGTCCAGCAGCGCGTGCCCGGACACGTCATCGAAATCGAACTCGACGATGACGACGACGGCCGCCGAATCGAATATGAGATCAAGGTACTGACCGCCAATGGCCGCGTGATCGAGGTCAAGATCGACGCACGCACCGGGCGGATCCGCCGCATCGAGGAGGATTGATTGCGGGCACTGGTCGTCGAGGATGAACCCGATGTCGCCCGCGACCTGCGCGCCGCGCTGGAGGGGGCCGGCTTCATCGTCGATATCGCGGTCGAGGGCGAGGACGCCTGGTATCGCGGCGATGTCGAGGATTATGACGTCGCCCTGCTCGATCTCGGCCTGCCCCGGCTTGACGGCCTGTCGGTCCTGAAGCGCTGGCGCGCCGCCGGCCGCTTCTTTCCGGTGATCGTCATCTCCGCGCGCGGCGACTGGACCGAGAAGGTCGAGGGGATCGAAGCCGGCGCCGACGATTATCTCGGCAAGCCGTTCAAGATGGCCGAGCTGATCGCGCGGGTACGCGGCGTCCTGCGCCGGGCGGGCGGACGCGCGAGCAGCGCCGCGACGGTCGGGGCGCTGCGCATCGACAGCGGCCGCATGGCCGCCGACCTCAACGGCACGCCGCTCCGCCTCTCGCCGCTCGAATTCCGGCTGCTCGACTATCTTGCGCATCAGGACGGCCGTGCCGTGTCGTCCGGTGAACTCGCCGACCATCTCTACGGGACGGAAGGGCTCAACGACGCCAACGCGATCGAGGCGCTGGTCGCCCGCCTCCGCCGCAAATTCGGCGCGGGCCTGATCGCGACGCGACGCGGGTTCGGCTACGTGCTGGAGGGCAAAGCGTGATCGTCCGGTCGCTGCGCTGGCGCCTGCTGCTCGGCGCCGCCGTGGCGATCTTCCTTGCCCTGCTGCTCGCCTGGGGGCTGATGCTGCTCCTGTTCGACCGCCATCTGGAGCGGCGGCTCGCGGCCGAGCTGGAGCAGGACGCGATCAGGATCGTCGCTGGCATCGCCGTCGCGCCCGACGGACGCCTCTCGGTCAATCAGCCACCCACCGATGCGCGTTTCCAGACGCCGGTCAGCGGCCTCTACTGGCAGGCCAGCGCCCGTCGTAACCAGGTGCGCTCGCCCTCCCTCTGGGATCAGGCGCTGGCGCCGCCGCCCATCCATTCGAGCCGGGACTGGCACGTCCGGATCGGGCCCGGACCCTATGAGCCCCGCCTGATCTACCTCGAGCGCACGGTCATTCCGGACCGGGCCGCCGGACCGGTGCTCGTTCAAGTGGCGCAGGATGCCACGGCGCTTGCTACCGCCCGCGCCGAGTTCGGCCGCGAGCTGGCGATGTTTCTGGCCGCGCTCTGGCTGGTCTTGTCGGCAGCGGCGTGGTTGCAGGTTCATCTCGGTCTGCGCCCGCTCGGGCGAATTCGCGAACAACTTGGACGCTTGCAGGAGAACCCGTCGGAACGTCTCATTGCCGAGACGGTAAGCGAGGTGCGTCCGCTCACCGACGCGATCAACAGCCTCGCCGACGCGCGCGAAGAGGATCTGCGGCGCGCTCGACGCCGCGCGGCCGATCTCGCCCACGGGCTCAAGACGCCGCTGGCGGCCGCGGCGGCGCAACTTCGCCGCGCCGACGGCGAGGCGGCGTCCGGCATCGAAAAGGCGCTGGATGCGATGAAGGCGGTCGTCGACGGCGAACTGGCCCGCTCGCGCATCGCCGCCGTCCGGCACGATCCGTCCGCGCGGGCCGAGGTTCGCGCGGTTGTCGAACAGCTGGTCTCGGTGCTGGAACGGACCGAGGCCGGTGAGCGGCTGGTGCTGGATGTCGATATAGCTGACGAGCTGCGCGCTCCGCTTGCGACGGAAGATCTGACCGAGCTGTTGGGCAGCGTCGCTGACAATGCCGTCCGCTACGCGGCGCGGCAGGTCCGGTTTGTGGGGGTGGAGGAAGACGAGGTGGCCGTGGTCGCGGTGGAGGATGACGGCCCCGGCATCGCGCCCGAGCTAGTCGCCGACGCACTGGCCCGAGGCAAGCGGCTGGACGAGCGCGGCGGGCAGGGCCTCGGTCTCGCCATCGCGCAAGAGATTGCCGAAGCGACGGGCGGTACTCTCAGCCTGTCCCGCGCGTCGCTGGGCGGGCTCAGGGTCGAGCTGCGCTGGCCAGCCGCGCGTGCACCAGCGCCGTAAAGTTCTCGATCATGCACGGCGTCGCGCAGCCGGGGATATCGAGGTAGCTGCGATAGCCCGGTGCAGCCGGATCGAGCGCCTGCTGGTTGCGGAGCTGATCCATCGTCTGAGCGCGGAAGAAGGCGCGCACGAAGCGCCGCCCTTCCGCGTCGCGCAGCAGTTCGAAGCCGAGCGCGCCGCCGGGCGGCACCGCGCCCGCGGGATAGCTCGGCACGCGCCATGCGAGGCCGAGCAGGCGGCCGACATCGGCGATGTTGGTGTCGTGCCCGAAGAGCAGGGTGAAACGCTGACCGCCATCGGCCGACAGCGCTTCTGCCATCCGCGTGGCGAGCGGGCCGGCGGCGCGGCGCAGCACGGAGGGCGAGGCATTCTCATAGTGGAATTTGGCGACGTTGATCGCGAGCAGGGCTTCGATCTGGTCGCGGTCGATCCGGCCCCAGCCGACTTCCGACAACGGCTTGCCTTCGAGATATTCGAGCAGGAAGGTCTGGCTGGCGGTCGAACCGATCGACAAGGGCCCAGTCAGGTCGGGGCGGTCGTGCGGATTGCCTCTGAGGCCGCTGGGAATGTCGGCGAGCGTGCAGGGCGAGGGCGCCCGGTTGGCTGCGCAGACCGCCGCCATGCAGCAGCCGAGGACGCGGTCGAGCAATGCGATCTGGTCACGCCAGCGTGTGGATTCCACCGCCATGCTTTGCGGCGCGACTGCCGCCAGGGTTTCGCTGAGCGCCGCCGCACCGTCGAAATCGGCCGGCCCCGCATCGAGCGGGTGGAACATGATGTCCTCCGGCCCCTCGCGCTCGGGATGGATCACCGCGATGCCGCAGCCGGGCAGCAGCGCCGCGACATAGGCTTCGCCGGTGCGGATCGCGCGGGACTTCGCGGAGGATTCCGCAAGGATCGATCCGGCGGGCAGGCACCCCTCGGCGGGCAATAGGCCGCGCCGGATATAGTCAGCGCGGTCGGCCTCGGCGAGCAGGCGGATGCCGGCGGCACCGCGCGGGGTCATCAGGCCGAAATCGACCGGCCAAGCGGGCCAGGGATCGCGGGCATAATTTTCGCCCAGCGAGGGATCGCGGGTCGGCGGCCGGATGCCATGGCGCATCAGGAAGACGACGCGCTCAAGCTGGAGGCCATCGGTGGTGGGTTGGGCTTGTGCTGGCGAGAGCAGTCCGGCCAGCAGGACGAAGGCCAGTGCAATCCGCATCAAGCCGCCACCGGCCGCAGCGCCTCCAGCAAGGCGCCATGAAGCTGCGGTGTCGAAGCGAGCACGGTGCCGCCCATCAGATCGAGCGTCTGGCCTTCCGTCCCTGTTACGACGCCGCCCGCTTCGGTGACGATCGCGACCCCGGCCGCCATGTCCCAGGCGCTGACGCTCTGTTCCCAATAAGCATCGAAGCGGCCGCAGGCGACCCAGGCCATGTCGATCGCGCCCGCGCCAAGGCGGCGGATGCCGGTCACTCGCGGCGTCAGCCGCTCCATCTCGGCGTAGAATTGTTCGTGTCGCGGTTTCCCCGCGAAGGGAATGCCGACGCCGAGCACCGCCTGGATCATCTCCGTGCGTGGCGACACCCGGATCGGCGCATCGTTGAGGAAGGCGCCTTGGCCCTTCTCCGCGCGAAAGGTCTCGCCCAGCATCGGCACGTGGGTCACGCCGGCAATCACCTCGCCGTCGCGGGCAAGCGCGATATTGACCGCGAAGAAGGGGCTGCCGGTCAGGAAGTTGGCGGTGCCGTCGAGCGGATCGACGATCCACATATGGCTTTTGTCCGCCCCCTCGATCACGCCGCCCTCCTCGCCGAGAAAGCCATAGTCGGGAAAGGCGGCGGCCAGGGTGTCGCGGACCGTCGCCTCGGCGCGCAGATCAGCCTCGCTGAACGGATCCGCCAAGCCAGCCTTGTGGCGGATGTTGAGCGCACCGATGCGCAGGAAATCCTCGCGCAATCCCTCGCCCGCGACGCGTGCCGCCTCGAGCATCGTCGCCAGATGAACTGAAGGTTCGGCCACCTGCTCAGGCCATGGTCGGTATGACAAAGCTGTTCTCCCCGGACGCCGAGCCATCGGGCCAGCGTTGGGTCACGGTCTTCACCTTGGTCCAGAAGCGGAGCCCTTCCATGCCATGCTGATTGGCATCGCCAAAACCGGAGCGCTTCCAACCACCGAAACTGTAATAAGCGACGGGCACCGGGATCGGCACGTTGATGCCGACCATGCCGGCCTCGACCCGCTGCGCGAACTCGCGGGCGGCATGACCGTTGCGGGTGAAGATCGCGGCGCCATTGCCATATTGATGCGCGTTGGAAAGACCTATCGCATCCTCGAAGCTTTCGGCGCGAACGATCTGCAGCACGGGCCCGAAAATCTCATCCCGGTAGCTTTGCATCTGCGGCGTCACGCGGTCGAAAAGGGTAGGGCCGATGAAATAGCCTTCTTCATGGCCCTGCAGGCTGAAGCCCCGCCCATCGACGACGAGCTCCGCGCCTTCATCGACCCCCATTTGAATGTAAGCCTCGACGCGCTTCTTGTGCGCCGCATTGACGACGGGTCCGTAATGGGCGTCGGCATCCGTCGACACCCCGACCCGCAAAGCAGCGATCGCCGGGACGAGCTTCTCACGCAGCCGGTCCGCCGTCGCGGCGCCAACCGGCACCACGACCGGAAGCGCCATGCAGCGTTCACCCGCCGAGCCGAACGCTGCGCCGGCCAGATCCTGAACGACCTGATCCAGATCCGCGTCGGGCATGACGATGCCGTGATTCTTGGCTCCGCCCATCGCCTGCACCCGTTTCCCGGCTGCGACGCCCCGCTTGTAAACATAATGGGCGATGTCGCTCGATCCGACGAAGCTGACCGCCTTGATTCCGTCATGATCGAGGATGGCGTCGACCATCTCCTTGTCGCCATGGACGACCTGGAGGATGCCATCGGGCAGTCCGGCCTCCCGCATCAACTCGGCCAAGCGCACGGGAACGGAAGGATCGCGCTCCGAGGGCTTTAGAATGAAGGCGTTGCCCGCGACGATGGCGACGCCGAACATCCACATCGGGATCATCGCCGGGAAATTGAAGGGCGTGATCCCGGCCACAACGCCAAGCGGCTGGCGCATTGAATAGACGTCGATGCCGGGTCCCGCAGCCTGGCTATATTCACCCTTCGACGCATGCGGGATGCCACAGGCGAACTCGATGACGTCGAGACCGCGCTGAATGTCGCCCTTGGCATCGGAGATCACCTTGCCGTGCTCGGACGAAAGCAAGAGGGCGAGATCGGCCATGTTGGCTTCGACCAGCGCCTTGAAGTTGAACATGACCCGCGCGCGGCGCTGCGGATTGGTCGCCGCCCAGGCCGGCTGGGCGGCGGCGGCGGCGGCGACCGCCCGCTCCAGTTCGATCGCCGTGCCGAAGCGGACGCTGGCCTGGATGCCGCCATTATTGGGATCGAACACATCGCCGCGCCGATTGCCCCCGGCTTGGCAATGGCCGGCGATGAAATGATCGATGACGCGCATCTCGCTCATGACTTCACGATCCATTCGTGGGCGGGATCATTACGGAAGATCCACTTGCGGTTCGGCCCCGCCATGACGTTGAGATAATAGAGATCGTAGCCGTGCGGCGCCCCGGCCGGGTGATAGCCGCGCGGCACCATAACGACGTCCCCGTCCTCCACCGTCACCGTCTCGTCGATGCTGCGATCGTCGGTGTAGACGCGCTGCACCGCGAAGCCCTGCGGCGGATTGAGACGGTGATAGTAGGTTTCCTCCAGCGCGGTTTCTTCGCCTTCGGTTGGCGTATCGTGTTTGTGCGGCGGATAGCTCGACCAGTGGCCGCCCGGTGTCACGACTTCGACGACAAGCAGGCTGTCGGCCGGCTCCGATTCAGGGAGGATGTTGCGGACGAAGCGCTGATTGGTGCCTTGCCCGCGCACCTCGCGGGACATGCGCGCCGGGTCGATCAGGCGAGGGGACCCGCCCGACCGGCCCGGCGCACTCCCGATTGCCAGCTCGACGGGAGTGACGGCTGTCACAGTGAAGTCGACGCCCGCAGGCGCGTAGACGGCGGCCGGCGCGACATCGTCGAACACGCTCCGGCGCGAGCCAATCGCATCATAATGCTCGCCGCCGGCCGTCACATCGGCAGTACCGGTGAGGATGACGAGACAGGCTTCCCGCGCCGCATCGCCGCCCGCGAAGGCCTCGCCCGGCGCCAGCGTCACCGCCTTGAAGCCGACGTGCGTCCAGCCCGCGCTCTCGGGAGTTACCTCGAGGACGACGCCGTCGGCGTCGGCGGCATGCGGCCGGACGCGCAGCGTCATGCCGCGATCTCCAGCCCGGCCGCTTCGGCCTCGGTGCGCAGGGTTCTGATCCCGATCTCGCCGAAGGCACGCGGATCGGCCACGGCGGGGTCCTGCTCCGCTTCGACCACGACCCAGCCCGAATAGCCGATATCGCGCAGCGCCTGCATCACTGCGGCATAATCGAGGTCGCCGTCGCCGGGGACGGTGAACATGCCGTCCAGCACGCCTTCGAGGAAGCTGCCGCGCCGGTCATTGAGGGCGCCAAACACCGGGCCGCGCACATCCTTGCAGTGCACATGCGCCACCCGACAAGGCACGCGCCGGATCAGCGCGACCGGATCGATGCCACCCAGCGCGGCATGACCGGTGTCGACGGTGAGGCCGACGCTCTCGCCGGTATTGGCGAGGAAGGCGTCGAGATCCTCGGGCCGCTCGACCACCGTGCCGAGATGATGATGATAGGCGAAGCGCAGGCCCTGCGCGGCGATATAGTCGGCCACATTGTTCAGCCGCTGGCCGAACACGCACCAGTCGCTCGCGGCGAGGCGGGGGGTGGTGGCCAACGCCGTGCCTTTGGCGCCGTGGATCGCGTTGCTGGTCTCGGCCTGGATGAACACGCTGCTCCCCATCGCCTTGAGCAGGGAGAGATGCGGCTGCAGCGCCTCGATCTCCGCCTCGGCCGAACGGGTGAGCAAGCTGGCGCTGTACCAGCCGCCAACCAGCGCCAGATCGTAGCGGCCGAGCAGGGCGCGGAGCGCCACCGGATCGCGGGGGAATTTGCCGCCCAGCTCGATGCCGGAAAAACCGAGATCGCGCGCGTCTGCCAGCACCGTCTCCAGCGGCGTGTCGCCGCCGAGCTCCGGCATGTCGTCGTTGATCCAGGCAATGGGGCTGACCCCGAATCTGATACTCACCGGCTCTTTCCGATCTGTCGTTCATAGGCCGCCCGCGCGGCGCGCACCTCGGCGCGGTCCGACACTTCCGGCACCGCCACATCCCACCAGGCACCGCCGGCCGCGGTGCTGATCGCGGGGTCGGTCTCGATGACGATCACATAAGACCGCTCGCTCGCTGCCGCCCGGTCCAGCGCCTGCTCGAGTTCGGCGATCGACGCCACCTGTTCCGATGCGGCGCCAAGGCTTGCGGCATGGGCGGCGAAATCGATGTCGGGCAGGGTTTCGTGCCTCGCATCGGCAAGAAGATTGTTGAACGGCGCGCCGCCCGTGCCCTGTTGCAGCCGGTTGATGCACCCGAAGCCGCGATTGTCGAGCAGCAGCACGACCAGCTTGGCGCCCATCATCACCGACGTCGCCAGTTCCGAATTCATCATCAGATAGGAGCCGTCGCCGACCATCACGTAAACATCGCGCTGCGGCGCGGCGAGCTTCACACCAAGCCCGCCAGCTATCTCATAGCCCATGCAGGAATAGCCATATTCGACATGGTAGACGCCGGGCTTCCTCGCCCGCCACAATTTGTGCAATTCGCCGGGCAAGCCGCCCGCCGCGCAGACCACGACCGCATCGTCATGCGCCTTGCGCCACAGCGCGCCGAGCACCTGGGCATCGGAGGGGCGGGCCGCATCGGTGGCGGCGGTCGCCGCCTCCCATGCGGCATTCCAGGCGGCGATCCCAAATTGCCGCGTCGGCGCGCGCCATCCCGCCAGCCGAGCGCCCAGTGCCGTCAGCACCGCCCCCGCATCGCCGACCACCGGTTCCGCTCCATGCTTGTGGGCATCGAAAGCGGCGACATTGACCTGGACGAGCCGGCGGTTCGGCCGAGCGAACAAAGCCCGCGATCCCGTGGTGAAATCTTGCATCCGGGTGCCGATGCCGACGATCAAATCCGCTTCCACCGCCGCCGCATTCGCCGCCGACGTCCCGGTGACGCCGATCGCGCCCAATGCCTGCGGGTGATCCCAGGCGAGCGCGCCCTTACCCGCCTGCGTCTCGGCGACCGGAATGCCGGTGCGCGTGGCGAAGTCTTCCAACAGTGCCTCGGCGCCGGCATAAGCGACGCCGCCGCCCGCGACGATCAACGGTGCCTCGGCTGCGCGCAGCAAGTCCTCCAGCCGGTCGAGTTCCGCCGGATCGGGAACGGGCGCACGTATGCGCCACACTTTTTTTTCGAAGAACCGCGCGGGATAATCGAACGCCTCCGCCTGCACATCCTGGCAGAAAGCCAAAGTCACCGGCCCACAATCGGCGGGATCGAGCAGGGTCGCCATCGCCTTGGGCAATGCGTCGAGCAGCTGCTCCGCTCGCACGATCCGGTCGAAATAGCGCGAGACGGGACGGAAGCAATCATTGGCGGACACCGTGCCGTCGCCGAAATCCTCGATCTGCTGGAGCACCGGATCCGGGCGGCGGCTGGCATAGACGTCGCCCGGCAGGAACAGCACCGGCAGCCGGTTGACATGGGCAAGCGCAGCGGCGGTCACCATGTTGGTCGCGCCGGGGCCGATCGATGTGGTGCAGATCATCGCACGACGCCGTCTGAGCTGCTTGGCGAAGGCGATGGCGGCGTGGGCCATGCCCTGCTCGTTATGCGCACGGTAGGTGGGCAGCGCGTCACCGGCGGCGGCCAGCGCCTCGCCGAGGCCCGCGACGTTGCCGTGGCCGAAGATCGCCCAGATTCCAGCGAAATAAGGAAGCTCGCCGGCCGGCGTCGCAACATATTGGCTGGCCAAGTAGCGCACCGCGGCTTGCGCCGCAGTCAGGCGGGTCGTGCTCACGCCGCTTTCTCCACCCCTGCTTTTGCCTCCCGCCAGGCATGGGCCAAAGCTGTCAGACGGCCCGCCATTTCGGTCATCGCGCCATCGTCGTCGATCGTGCCGGAAAGCCAGTCACGCGCGACATCATAGAAGATCGTGCGGCCCACCGCGAAGCCCTTGATGATCCCGACCGGCGCAGCGGCCCGGAACGAGGCCACGAGATCGGGCATCGGCGCCGACAGGCCGAGCAACACGACGCCGCGGCACAAAGGGTCATTTTCCAGGATCGCCGCCTCGATGTTGCGCCAGGCGGCGGGGTCCTGGTCCGGCTCCAGCTTCCACCAGTCGGGATAGACGCCGATCTCGTAGAGACGCCGGATCACGGTCGCAATGGTCAGGCAATCGACCGGCGAGCCGTGCGGGGCGATCACTTCGACGAGCAATTCGTGGCGAGTCCTGCGGCACGCTTCGAACAACGTCAGCAGCCGCGCTTCCTGCGCCGCGCGCAGCTCTTCCGAATCTTCGGGATGATAAAAGACCAGGCATTTGACGACATGAGCCAGCGGCCAGGTCGCGATCTCGCTGCCCACGTCCTCTACGTCCTCGAACGCCAGCGGGCGCGAACGGGGTTCCTCGATCGGCCGCCCGATCCAGTAGGGATGGCCGGCCGCCGCCGCGAGCGCATCGGCGCCATATTTGCCGTCGAGCAGGATGCCGAAGCACGGATCGCCTTTGGCCACCCGGTCCACCGCACCGAGCGCCAGTGCCTTGAAGACGCCGATCCGGCTGCTGTCGTTGACCCCCACTTCGTCGGCGAGATCCTCGAACTGGGCGCGGTGATCGATGGCGAGCACGGTAAGCTCGTCATAGTCGGGATTGCGGGTGGTCGCCCAGTGAATATGCTCCAGCGCCTTGTCCTCGCGCAGGCGGAACGGCCGCTCGCGCATTGCCAGGAAATGTTCCAGCTCCGGCCAAGTCGGCATGGCAGGCGCACAACCATGGCGGGAGACGACGATCGCCCCGCAAGCATTACCATAGGTGCAGCAGGTGGCGATGGGCGCACCGCGCAACCACCCCCGCAGGAAACCGGCCATGAAGGCGTCGCCGGCGCCGAGCACGTTGAACACCTCCACGGGAAAGCCCGGCGCCTGGATGCCTTGTCCGATCTCCTCCGGGATCGCGCCGTCGAACGCGACGCAGCCCAGCGGTCCGCGCTTGCAGACGATCAGCGCGCCGGTCCGCGCCCGGATCTCGCGCAGCGCCGCCAGCGTATCGGTCGAGCCACCGAGGATATGGATTTCCTCTTCGGTGCCGACGATCAGGTCGCAAAGCGGCAGGATCTCCTGGAGCCGTGCCGTCACCGCATCGTCGGCGACGAAGCGGTTCTCGCCCATGTCGCGCCGTTCGAGCCCCCAGAGCACCGGGCGATAGTCCACGTCGAACACGACCCGGCCGCCATTGGCGCGCACTCGTTCGGCGGCGGCGACGCTGAGCGCGCGCACGTTCGGCTGGGAAAGGTGGGTGCCGTTGATCAGCACGGCGCGGGGCAAAGCGGGGATGGCGGCGAGATCGGCAGGCTCCAGCGCCATGTCCGCGCAATTTTCCCGATAGAAGATCAGCGGGAAACTGTCCTTGTCCCGGATGCCGAGAATGACGAGCGCGGTCAGGCGCGCCGGATCGTCGATCACGCCGCTGACATCCACCCCTTCGCGCTGGAGCTGCTCGCGAATGAAGCGCCCCATATGATCGGCGCCGACCCGGGTGAGCAGCCCGGCGCCAAGGCCCAGGCGCGCCGCGCCCACCGCCGTGTTGGTCGGGCTGCCGCCGACATATTTGGCGAAGGAGCCCATATCCTCCAGCCGACCCCCGGCCTGCTCGCCGTAGAGATCGACGCATGAGCGCCCGATCGTCAGCAATTCCAGTTGCGGTGACTCGCCCATGATCCTCTCTGCAGCCGCGTTTCGGCCCGTATGAAACGCTTATTCCAAAATCAGAATTGCTGCAACACGCATTTCACTTCTTGCGCTTCGCGGTCTGGTCGGCATCGAAGGCAAAGCCGATGACGAGCGCCTGGGCGAGGCACATCGAGGCGGCGAGCGAACGGAAGCCGCGGGTTTCGGAATCGCGCACCTGCAGCACCACCGATGCCGCCTTGGCGATCGGGCTGACATGGCTGTCGCTGATCGAAAGGATGCGGGCGCCGCGCGATGCGGCCAAAGTCACCGCATCCACCGCCTCCGGTGCATAAGGCTGGTAGCTGACCGCGATCAGCACGTCCTTTGGCCCGATCGTATTGACCTGCGGCCGGGCAAGGCCGCCGACGCCGTCGACGAAGATTACCCGCTTGCCGAGTTGCTGCAGCGAGTAGGACAGATAGGCGGCGATGGGAAATGCACGGCGGAAGCCCGCCACCTGGATGAGATCGGCGCCGGCGATCAGCTTCACCGCCGCACGCATCTCCTCCTCGCTCACCGTCTGCCCGAGATTCTGCAGCGCCAACACATTGCCGTCGATGAATTCCGGCAGCAGCCCCTGTCCGCTCGTCGAGCGATCGACGGCGGCGTTGAACCGTCGGACGCGCTCGCCATAGCCGAGCGCCGCGTCGTTGGAGAGCAAGCCGTCGCGGAACAGCCGCTGCATCTGGCTGGCGCCGGAAAAGCCGAAGGACTGGGCGAAGCGAACGATCGCCGAGGGCTGAACGCCGCAACGCTGGGCGATCACCGCGAGGGTCTCGAGCGCGACCTCATTCGGCTCATCGAGCACATAGCGGGCAATCTGCTGCAGGCGCTTGCTCAGTTCATCATAGCGTTCGAGCAGCTTCGCGCGAAACTCCTCCGCCGTGGCCGGCGCTTCGGTTTCCTGCCGCATCATTTCCCCCTAACAAACTGGAACGTCCTGGAATGAACGTTCCATGCCACATCCAATTGCCCCCTGCTACATTCTATTCTTGCAGGAAATAGAAAATTCCTTCTATGACGGCGCATCGACGGGAGGGCGGTGTGAAAGTTGCATTGTTGGGGGCTGGACGGATGGGCGGGCTGCATGCCCGCAACGCGGCCGCGCATTCGCGGATCGAGCTCGCCTGGATCGTCGATCCAAACCTCTCGCTCGCGACCCCGCTCGCCGCGGAGACCGGGGCGACGGTCGCGAGCCTGGATACGGTGCTGGCCGATCCGGAGGTGCGCGGCGTTATCGTCGCCAGCTCGACCGACGCACACCTCGCCAACACGCTGGATTGCCTGCGCGCGGGCAAGGCGGTGTTCTGCGAGAAGCCGCTTTCGCTTTCGGCCGGGGAACTTGAGGAGGCGGCCGGGGAACTGCGCAAGCCGGGCTTGCCGCCTTTGTTCGTCGCCTTCAACCGGCGTTTCGACCCGCATATCGCGGCGCTCGCGCACGGAGTCGCGAACGGTCGGATAGGCAGCCTCGAATCGCTGCACATCGTCAATCATGATCCGGCGCCGCCGGCTTTGGAGTTCGTGCCGCGCAGCGGAGGGCTGTTCAAAGACTTCACCATCCATGATTTCGATCTCGCCGCCTGGCTGATGCCGGTCCCGATCGTCGAGCTCTTCGCCTTCGCCTCCTGCCTGATCGATCCGGCAATCGCCGAGCTTGGCGACAACGACACGGCGAAGCTGGTCCTGCGCGACGCCGGCGGTGCATTGTGCATGATCAGCAACAGCCGCCGCACCGGTTACGGCTATGACCAGCGGATCGAGGCATTCGGATCGAAAGGTGCGCTGCGCATTGAGAATCTGCGCAACAACGCCGTGGTCGGCTGGGGCGAAAGCGGGCCGGCCGAAGCGGCTTTCCCCTATGGCTTTCCGGATCGCTATGCCGATGGCTACCGCGCCGAGCTGGATCATTTCGCCGACCTGATGGCGGGGAAGGCCACATCCCTGGCCGGTTTCGCCGAAAGCCTCGCCGCGATCCGCCTCGCCGACGCCGCCGCCGAATCGGTCCGCACCGGGGCCGCCGTCGCCATCGCTCCGGAGGGTTGCTGACATGCACGACATCGCCGTGATCGGCGCGGGCCGGATCGGCCGCATCCATGCCCGCAACGCCATCGCCGAGCCAGGACTGAGCCTGCGCTATATCGTCGACCCCCTCGCCGAAGCCGCAGCCGCGCTCGCCGCGGAGACCAGCGCCGAGACCGCCAGCCTGGACGAAGTTCTCGTCGATCAAGCAGTGGCAGGCATCGTGGTCGCAAGCTCGACCGACACCCATCTCGATTTCAGCATCGCCGCACTTCAGGCCGGCAAGGCGGTGTTTTGCGAGAAGCCGATCGATCTCGATCTCGAACGCGCCCGCGCCGCCGGTGCCATTCTGGGTGCGCCGGAAGCCCGGTTGTTCATGGGCTTCAACCGCAGGTTCGATCCCAGTTTCCGCGACCTCCAGGCCCGTCTCGCCACGGGCGAGATGGGCACACTCGAAACGCTGCACATCATCAGCCACGATCCGGCGCCGCCGCCGGTGGAATATGTGAAGGTCTCGGGCGGTCTGTTTCGGGACATGACCATCCACGATTTCGACATGGCGCGCTGGCTGCTCGGCGAGGAGCCGGTCGAGGTCTATGCGGCCGGCGCCGCGCTCGTCGATCCGGCCATCGCCGCTGCCGGCGACATCGACACCGCCAAGATACTGCTGCGCACCGCCACCGGACGCATATGCGTGATCAGCAACAGCCGCCGCTCCGGCTATGGCTACGACCAGCGGATCGAGGCCTTTTGCAGTAGAGGGCTGATCCGCGCCGGCAATGTGAGCGCCACGACGGTCGAAACCTGGAGCGAAAGCGGACCGTCTCATGCCCCCTTCCAGAACTTCTTTCTCGATCGCTACGCCGCGGCCTACCGGGCCGAGATGCGGCATTTCGCCGACATGATCGAAACCGGGGCGCGGCCGCTCATCGGCTATGACGATGCGATAAGGGCCCTGGCGATCGGCGAAGCCGCGAACGCATCCGCAAGGGAGCGCAGGATGGTAAGATTGGACTGACGGCCGCGCACGGTATCCCCAAGAGCTTCTTGGGTCGCACGTGTACTGTCAGGTTAACTTTTGGCAGGCGAGTTGAAGCGGAATTTGAAATCTCACCTCGCGGCAGCTGACGCGGCATTCCATTCCTCCATGGCGGCAGCCCGGAACTGGCGCATCGTGTTTCTCGAGATCAGGTGACGCTGGGTATTGAAAGCGTTGTAGATTGCGCTGTGGGTTGAGACGAAGCGTTGAGCCTGGCCCTGGGACTTGAACCGCTGCATCTTCCGTTCTCTCCGCCGCACCGGCAGATGCGAGTTTTCCGCCCGGTTGTTGTCGCGCAATCGACCCGGCTGATGGCGATCCTTGCACCCCATCTCGCGCATTGCGGCCTTGTACGAAGCAAGGCCATCGGTCACGATCTCGTCCGGCATGAACCCCTGGTTCTTCAGCAGCTTTCTCAGCAGTTTCAGGGCTGCGGCCTTGTTCCGACGTTTCTGCACGAGGACATCGAGCACCTCGCCTTCGCGATCGACCGCGCGCCACATGAACATCCGTGTGCCGTTGATGCGCACCGCCATCTCGTCGACATGCCAGACACGATCGGGTCGCCCACGCCGTCTCCGGATGTTTGCTGCGATGGCGGGGCCAAATTTGTTCGCCCAGCAGCGCACGGTCTCGTAAGTGACATCGATCCCGCGCTCGGCGAGCATGTCCTCGACATCGCGCAGGCTCGTGGTGAACCGGAAATAGAGCCACACCGCCAAGCGGATCGTATCGGGCGGAAACCGGTGGCGCTTGAACGAGATAGGCTTCATGCTTTCCCTCTAGCCTTCAGGCCGCAGACTGAGGAGACAAGTTCGCATTAGACTGACAGCACCGCCAACCTAAGTACCTGTATTAGCTCACTTTTTTAATCCCGATGCAATCGGGATTCGAACCGGATCGTGAAACGGTACCCTTTTGGGGCTGGTTGTGGCGATTGTCACAGGTGGGCCGTTTTCGGGGGTTTCGGGGTCTCTTTGCGGGGCCTGGCGGGAATAGTGGCGACTATTCCGGAGCTTGTGCCGGCCAAAGGGTAGTGGCGGTTCGCGCGTGACTGACCGCCCGCCACACACCCGTCCAACTCTGCTCTGGCCCTCGCGATGGCCCCGGAAATGGCGCGGAACCGCGCCGTTTGCGACCACCAAACGGTGTCGAGGGCCTGTACCCGTGCGCCCCGGCACGCGCTTCTGGCGCCATATTCGGCCCCTGTCTCTGCGGGCCAAAAGCCACACACCGTTTCACCTTACCGGCCGGATCACCTGTTATCGCAATTTTTCACACAACATCGGTATCTCTGCCCGACGTGGATGTGCCGGTATTTCCCGGATTTCCGCGGATTCTTCCGGCGCGATGAACGAAGTATGCGCAAATCCCGCCGGAGCATAACAGGTCAATAACAGGCCCGTATCAGGAGCTGATCAGGCGCATATCAGGATCAAAAGTCGCCCGTATCAGGCGGATAAATCATCCGGCAAAGCCAAGCCGCATCCTTTGCTCGATCCAGCAGTCCGGAATCTGCATGTCGAGCATATCGGCAAGGGTCAGCCCTTCGGGCTGGCGGCCTTCCAGGATGGCCTTCTGGATATCGGGGGCGAGGAAGGCGAGCTGGACGAGCTTGCGGATATAGGGATCATCCGCGCCGCGCGCTTGCGGCATGGGCGCGCGCAGCTGGCCCAGGTCGATGCCGCGCTTGCCCAGTTCCATATGCGCCCGGCGCAGGCCCGCGATCAGCGTGCGATCCGGGCGGGCGCGACGCGGCACTGCGATCGATTCGGTGAGCCATGTCCGCCCTCCGCGCCTGTGGAATCTGGCGGGACTGAACATGCGGAAGTTCCCGCCGGATGTCCGGGTGCATCGCTCGTCGGGACCGGCATCGGGGTCGCGGTCGGCAAACGGGCCGGCGGCGAGCTCGATCACCAGCGCATCATTGTGAACCTCGACGCGCGTGACATGATCCGCGATGGCGTTCCGTCCGAGATCGGGTTGCCGGGTCCAGCGGCGCAGCCTGTCGACCACCGCAGCCTCGATCCGTGCGCCCGGCACCCGCCGGATGGTGTCCCGGTGCGGCTTGCGCCCCTCCTGCAGGGGTGCCGAGACATAATAGAGATAGCGTCGTCCGCCGCGGCCGCGAGCATGTGCGGGCGTCATCCGGTGGCCCTCGGCATCGAACACGAGGCCTGCCAGCGGCGAGAGGCATTCGGTGCGCTGCCGGCGGGTCACCCGGTTGCTGTCGAGCCTTGCCTGCACCGCGTCGAACAGCTCGCGATCGACGATGGCGGGATGCAGGCCGGGATATGTGCGATCCTTGTGGACGATCTCGCCCAGGTAGAGCCGGTTGCGCAGCAGATGGAACAGAGCGCCACGGTTGAATGCTGCACCGCCGCGAACCACGCCGCTGCGCGAGGTCCAGCATTTTGACCGGATGGCCTGCTGCTCCAGCTCGACCACGAGCAGGTTGACGTTGCCGAGCTCCAGATAGCGGCGGAAGATGTGACGGACGAGATCGGCCTCGGGCGCGTTGACGACGAGGGTGCGCTCCTTCGGATCATAGCCGAGCGGCGGGCAACCACCCATCCACATGCCCCGGGCCTTGGATGCGGCGATCTTGTCGCGGATGCGCTCGCCGGTCACCTCGCGCTCGAACTGGGCGAACGAGAGCAGGACGTTGAGGGTGAGCCGTCCCATGGACGAGGTGGTGTTGAACGCCTGGGTGACCGACACGAACGAGACCTCGTGCCGGTCGAACAGCTCGACCATCTTCGCGAAGTCGGCAAGGCTGCGGGTCTCCTCCCGCTTCACGCTGGGCCCGTGCGTTCCCAGACGCTCTGCTACCTCATGAAGAGTGGGGCGTGTCGACGCTGGAAGTGAGGTTCTCAGCCGAAATATCTCCGCAGCCCGGATCGAGGAGGGGCAGGCATCAATCATTTGCTCAAGATCACCGCGAATATTGCGGAAAAACTCTTCGGCTGTGTTGCGATCGGCATTCGGAACCTGCTTGAGGCCCAGGGTGCGCGCGACGCTTTGCCAGTCCAGCCGCCCCTCAATATCCAGACCGGCTGCTATCGCCTCGAGCAGCTTTCGCGCCTGTTTGCCGCCGGCTGACGACGGGTTGGGTCCCGCGCACAGTCGAGGGCAATGTCGTTATACGTCAGACAATTGTGCGCCGAAAACGGTTTCGCTGAGACTGGCTGGAGACGGGTTCATATCAAACCGCCCGCACCTTGATGCGCTTTATCCTTGGCCGTCGTCGGCCAGCTTGGATGCCACAGATGCTACGATTGCCCCTTGCTGGCGCGCGCCCTCCAATTCATTCTCGGAGGGCCGGCGCTCGCCGGTAGTCCCCGCAATCGTGGTGGCGCCGTAAAGCGCGCCTATAGTCGAGCGGAATGTCGCTTCGTGCGCGAGCCTGTTCATTTCACATAACGTCCGATCGCGGACTGGTTGCTGTCAGGCTAACGGGAAAGCGTTTTCCCAATATGATTAGGCTGGACAATAGCCCGCCTATGTTCTGGTCACGCTCAATATAAAACGTCAGAATGTGTACTGCCCGGCATCTCCCGAAGCTGAGGATCTGCAACCGGCGAGCCAGAATTTGGTTAGACTGACAGCACCGCCTCCATCGCCGGGCGGCATTCGCTGCGATAGGCCAGGTCGAGCTCGGCCCGGGCTCGGCGCATATGGTCGGTTTCGATCATGCGCGATCTCCCGCACACGAGCTTAGGCCGGAGGCCGGGCCCAAGATTTGACCTGCGTCAATGACATCTACGTGACGGGCACTCCGGCAAGCAGCGACTCGATCGCACCCCTCAGAGCAGAAAGTAGACGGCGAGCACCACGCAAACCAAAGTGACGATCAGCCAGATGATCGGCCAGCCTTCGCCTTCCCCTTCCTTGGCCGAGGCGGTGTCGAACGGCGTCGGGGTCGTCGATGTCGTGTCGTAGACGGTTTCGGTGCGTGCCTTCAACGCAGGGTTCAGCGGCGTGTCAGGCCCGGGTTCGGGTGGCGAGTCGCTCATCGGCCGCTCCTCTATGATGGTCGGTATGAGGCAGGGCGTGCCGGCTGCAGCCCCCGGCGGTCATGCGCCAGTGGACCATGGCGTGCAGGCACAGGGTTCCCGGATCGGGGCTGTCGCGCAGCGAAGACATCAACGTCGCCCAATCCTCTTCCGAGGCGAGGCGGGAGAAGTCGGCGACCGCGGCCCGAACGAAGCCGCCCGGGGTCAGCCCCTCGTGCGCCGCGGCCGCCGCGACGGCGCGCGCGAACTCGGGATCCGAGGCTTCGAGCCCGGCCTGGAAATCGCCGGCCGAGCGGCGCGCCGCGGCCAGGAGATCGCCCATCATCGCCATCAGAAGCCATTTCCCGAATCGATGACCACGCCTTCGACGCCCGAGCGAGCCGCCAGCTCGGCGACGTAACGCGCGGCGGCGAGCGACCAGCTGCGCGCCTCGAGCATGTCGGCGATGCGTGCCTGGACGATCTCGAACGGCAGAATACGTCCCTCAATCCTGCGCTGGAGCCGAAGCACGTGCCAGCCGAAGCGCGACCGCACCGGCTCCCGCCCGGTCGTGCCTTGCGCCAGCGCCTCGATCCCCGCCTGCACCGGCGCCGCCAGCTCGCCGCGCCTTATCTGGCCGAGCGAGCCGTCCTGCTGCGCCGACGGGCATTTGGAGAAGGCGCGCGCCGCCTCGGCAAAGGCCTTGGGGTCATCGCCGGCCTTGGCGGCGATCGTTCGCGCCTGCGCTTCGGCCGCGGCCCAGGCCGCTTCGCCGGCGCCGTCCGGCTCGATCAGGATATGGGACGCCTCGAAGAGATCGGGTGTGCGGAAGCGATGCCGCTGTGCCTCGTAGTAGCGCCGGCACTCCGTCTCGCCGGCGGTCTCCGGCCGCACCTCTGCCTCGAGCAGACTCCGCATCAGCGCGTCGTCCTCGGCCTCCAGGCGGCCCGCTTCGTCGGTTTCCGGTTCGGCCTCGAGGCCGAGCCGCCGCGCCTCCTGCATCAGGAGCTCGCGCACGGCGAGGGCTCGGGCGGCCTCGACCCAGGCCGTCTCCGCGTCGGGCGCCGGATGGTGCTGGATCTCCTGCGCGATCGCTTCCGGCTCGATCTCGACGCCGTTTACGCGCACCTCTCCGAAGCTTGGCGGCGGCGGGAGGGCCGGCTCCGGACCGCCGCAGCCATGGCTTTCGCAGGCGCTCGGCATGGCCGGCGCGGGCCGGCTTTGCTCGGGATCGCCCAGGTTGATGACGTCGAGGCGGCGGCTCATGCGCCTGCCTGCCCTTCCTCGGCCTGCGCGCGAAGCACTGCCGATCCGCCGTAGCTCGGCGCGCCGCCGACGGGCCCGTGCGTCGGCGAAGGCTCGGCCTTCACCGACCGGCGCGAGCGGACGATCTGGTAGCCCGGCCGCATCAGGAACCAGATCGGCGCGCTCCAGATATGGACGAGCCGGGTGAAGGGCGTGATCAGGAACAGGGTGAGGCCGAGGATGATGTGGAGCTTATAGACGAGCGCCACCTCGCGAATCTGGTCGGGCGCGGCCGGATCGAGCGTCAAGATACCGTTCGCCCAACTCATGAAGCGGACCATCTCGCTGCCGTCGAGATGCTCGATCGTCCACCAGGTGGTGAGGATGCCGAGCACGAGTTGCACCCAGATCAGCACCAGTACGGCAATGTCGCCGAAGGAGGAACTGCGCCGGATGCGGGGGTCGAACAGGCGGCGATGAAGCAGCAGGCTGCAACCGACGAACGCCGCCAGGCCGGCAATGCCGCCGACGACCAGCGCCGCAGTCTGCTTGAAGCCGTGGCTGACGCCCAGCGTATCGAACACGTTGATCGGCGTCAGCAGGCCGACGAAATGACCCACCAGCAGGATCAGGATGCCCATGTGGAACAGGTTGGAGCCGAGCACCATCTGCTTGCGGCGCAGGAACTGGCTCGACTGCGAGCGCCAGCTATATTGGTTGGAGTCGAACCGCATTATGCTGCCGACCACGAGCACGGTCACCGCCAGATAGGGGTACCAGCCGAAGGCCAGCTGGTTGATGAAGTCGTTCATGCTCCCGCCTCTCTCTTCACAGACCGGTTCGAAGCCCTGATCTTCGCGACCACGCCGGTCGGACCACCCATTTCGTGGGCGCCGCCCGTGCTGAACGAGACCGGCGCCTCCTCCCATTCCTCGTCGATCCGCGAAGGATCGTCCTCGGGCGTGTTCTCGTCGATCTCGGCCCGCGCCTCGGCATCCGGCCTCACGCCGGCGAGCGCGACGAGCGCGTGAAAGATCGACGCATAATCGGAGCCGCGCTTGTCGAGCCTTTCGGCGAGCGCGGCGAAGACATGGGCCGGCTGGCCCAGGGTCTCGCGTGCCTCGGCGGGCGCCAGGCAGGAAACATATTCGAGGAAGACCGGCACGAAATCCGGCAACTCGCTCGCCTCCAGGAATATGCCCTTCTCGATATATTGGTGGCCCAGGTCGATCATCGCCTGGCCGCGCTCGCGGCTGTCGCCGTGGACATGCTCGAACAGGTGCAGCGAGAGCGAGCGCGAGCGGTCGAAGAGTTCGCTATAGTCGGACTGAAGGTCGAGCAGCTCCTCGCTTTCGATGCGGTGAAGCAGCGGCTCGAGCCGGCGCCGCTCCGCGCGCGGCAGCCCACCTTCGCTTGCCAGAGCGTCGCGCAGCTCGGCGGCGTGCGCGCAAAGCTCCGCCGAGGGATAGCCGAGCAGGGCGGCGAGCGCACGCAGGGTCAGCCTCATGTCGGCACGTCCGTCATGTAACGATGGCGTGGCGTTCGCTTGGCGGCGCCGAACAGATTGGCCTTGGTCGATCCGTCCGTGCCCTCGCGGAAGCCGAAGCCGGTCGATCCGCGCAGCACATAGGCATCCTCGTCGAGCTCGCGCCGCACGGTCGGGATGACGTAGCGGTCCTCATAGGCGGCGAGCGCCATCACCTTGTACATCTCCTCGATCTTCTTGCGGGTCAGTCCCACCCGCTCCGGGATCGACTCGTCGATCCGGCCCTCGACGCTCTTGGCGCGCATGTAGGCGCGCATCGCCAGCATCCTCTCGAGCGCCGCGGCGATCGGCTCCTCGTCGCCGGCGGTCAGCAGGTTGGCGAGATAGCGGAGCGGAATCCGGAGGGACCGAACGTCCGGCATGCCGTCCCTGGCCGAGATCTTGCCGGCTTCGTGCGCCGACTGGATCGGCGACAAGGGCGGCACGTACCAGACCATTGGCAGGGTGCGATATTCGGGGTGGAGCGGGAAGGCGATCTTCCATTCCATCGCCATCTTCCAGATCGGCGAGCGGGTCGCCGCCTCCAGCCACTGCTCCGGGACGCCGTCGCGGCGGGCCTGCTCCTGCACCGCGACGTCGTTGGGATCGAGGAAGACGTCGAGCTGCGCGGGATAGAGGTCCTTGGGATCCTCGACCGACGCCGCCGTCTCGATCCGGTCGGCATCGTAGAGCACCACGCCGAGATATCGGATCCGGCCGACGCAGGTTTCCGAGCAGACCGTCGGCTGGCCGGTTTCGATGCGCGGGTAGCAGAAGATGCACTTCTCGGATTTGCCGGTCGACCAATTATAGTAGATCTTCTTGTAGGGGCAGCCCGACACGCACATCCGCCATCCGCGGCATTTCTCCTGATCGATCAGGACGATGCCATCCTCCGCCCTTTTGTAGATCGCACCCGACGGGCAGGAGGCGAGGCAGGCGGGATTGAGGCAGTGCTCGCACAGCCTTGGCAGGTACATCATGAACGTCTTCTCGAAGTCCCCGTAAATCTCCTTCTCGACGCCTTCGAAATTGTAATCGTGGCTGCGCTTGGAGAATTCGCCGCCGAGCATGTCCTCCCAATTGCCGCTCCATTCGATCTTGTTGAGCAGCTCGCCCGTCACCAGCGAGCGCGGCCGCGCGGTCGGCTGCGCCTGCAGTTCGGGCGCGGCCTGCAGCCACTCATATTCGAACGTGTAGGGCTCGTAGAAATCGTCGATCTCGGGAAGGTGGGGGTTGGCGAAGATCTTCGAGAGGATGCGCCACTTGGAGCCCTGGCGCGGCACGATCTTGCCGTTCTTCTTGCGGACCCAGCCGCCCTTCCAGCGCTCCTGATTCTCCCAGTCCTTGGGATAGCCTATGCCGGGTTTGGTCTCGACATTGTTGAACCAGACATATTCGACGCCTTCGCGGTTGGTCCAGACGTTCTTGCAGGTGATCGAGCAGGTATGGCAGCCGATGCACTTGTCGAGGTTCAAGACCATCGCGATCTGAGCGCGGATCTTCATTCTGCAGCCTCCTCGGTACGGGCGCCGGTGCCCCAGTCGGCGGTGCCGCCCTCGACGTTCGCGGTATCGTCGGCCGCCTTGTCGAACCAGTTGATCTCGCTCATCTTCCTGAGGATCACGAACTCGTCCCGGTTGGCGCCGACCGTGCCATAATAGTTGAAGCCGTAGGCGAGGTGGGCATAGCCGCCGATCATGTGGGTCGGCTTCATGTTTATCCGCGTCACCGAATTGTGGATGCCGCCGCGCTGGCCGGTGATCTCGGAGCCGACGGTGTTCACCAGTTTCTCCTGGGCGTGGTACATGATCGCCGAGCCCGGCATGATCCGCTGCGAGACGATCGCGCGGGCGGTCAGCGCGCCGTTGACGTTGAAGACCTCGATCCAGTCATTGTCCTCGATGCCCGCCGCCTTGGCGTCGTCCTCGCTGATCCACACCGTCGGGCCGCCGCGGTTAAGGCTCAGCATGATGAGATTCTCGGTATAGGTCGAGTGAATCCCCCATTTCTGGTGGGGGGTGAGGATGTTGAGCATGATCTCCTTGTTGCCGTTGGGGAGCTTGCCCAGCACCTGCAGAACGGTCTTCGTGTCGATCGGCGGCCGCCAGGTCACGAACCCTTCGCCGAACGCGCGCATCCAGAGATGGTCCTGGTAGAGCGACTGGCGCCCCGAGAGCGTCCGCCAGGGGATCAGTTCGTGGACGTTGGTATAGCCGGCATTGTAGCAGACATGCTCGCTCTCGAGCCCCGACCAGGTCGGTGACGAGATGATCTTGCGCGGCTGCGCGGTGACGTCGCGGAAGCGGATCTTCTCCTCTTCCTTGCCCTCCGCCAGATGGCCATGGTCGCGGCCGGTGATCCTGCCGAGCGCCTCCCAGGCCTTGACCGCAACCTCGCCATTGGTTTCCGGGGCCAGCATCAGGATCGTCTCGCAGGCGTCGATATCGGTATCGATCTTCGGGCGCCCCTCGGCCGGCCCGTCCAGCACGCGGCCGTTGAGGTCGCCGAGCAGCTCGACCTCGTGCCTGGTGTCCCAGCCGATCCCCTTGCCGCCATTGCCAAGCTTCTCGAGCAGCGGGCCCATGGCGGTGAAACGGGCGAACGTCTCGGGATAGTTGCGCTCGACGATCTGCACGTTCGGCATCGTCTTGCCGGGCATCGGATCGCACTCTCCCTTCATCCAGTCCCTGGGCTCATAGGGCTGGGCGAGCTCGCCGGGCGTATCGTGCTGGATCGGGGTCATGACGAGGTCGTGCTCCAGCCCAAGCACCTCGGGCGCGACATCCGAGAATTTCTTGGCGATCTCCCGGAAGATGTTCCAGTCGCTCTTGCTCTCCCATGCCGGGTCCACGGCCGCGCTCAGCGGGTGGATGAAGGGGTGCATGTCCGACGTGTTGAGGTCGTGCTTCTCGTACCAGGTCGCGGTGGGAAGAACGACGTCCGAATAGATGCTGGTCGTCGACATGCGGAAGTCTATGTTGACCATCAGGTCGAGCTTGCCGACCGGGGCGTCGTCGCGCCAGACGACGTCTTTCGGCCGATCATGGCTCGCGGCCTCCTCGTCGCTTCCGACGACGCCGTGCAGCGAACCGACCAGATGCTTCAGGAAATATTCGTGGCCCTTGCCGGAGGCGCCGAGCACGTTCGAGCGCCAGAAGAACATGTTGCGCGGCCAGTTCACCGGATTGTCGGGATCGAGGCTCGCAGGCTTGAGGTCCCCCGCCTTCCAGGCGTCCGCGATCACTGTCGCCGGGTCCGCTCCGGCGGCGTGGATCTTGCTGCCCCATTCGATCGGGTTGGCGTCAAATTGCGGCGCGGAGGGCAGCCAGCCCATCCGCTCCGCCTTGACGTTATAATCGAGCATGCTTCCCGACCAGTCGCCCGCGGGCGCCAGCGGCGAGAGTATCTCCGACATTCTCAGCGACTCGTAGCGCCACTGGTCGGTATGGGCGTAGAAGAAGCTGGTGCCGTTCATTTGGCGCGGCGGCCGGGTCCAGTCGAGCGCGAAGGCGAGCGGCAGCCAGCCGGTCTGCGGCCGCAATTTCTCCTGGCCGACATAATGCGACCAGCCGCCGCCCGACTTGCCGATGCAGCCGCACATCACGAGCAACGCGATGATCCCGCGATAGCTCATGTCCATATGGTACCAATGGTTGAGCCCCGCCCCGAGGATCACCATCGAGCGGCCTTCCGTCTTCTCGGCGGTCTCGGCGAACTCGCGCGCGACCTGGATGATCGCGGCGCGGGGCACGCCGGTGACCTTCTCCGCCCAGGCGGGACTAAACGGAACGTCGTCGTCGAAGCTCGCGGCGACATTGCCGCCGCCGAAGCCGCGATCGACGCCGTAATTGGCGCAGAACAGGTCGAAGACGGTCGCGACATAGGATGTCGAGCCGTCCGCGAGAGTCACCCCCTTCACCGGGACGTTGCGGACGAGAATTTCGTCATGGCCGGTCGCGGTGAAATCGTGCGGTGCGGTCCCCCCGAAATAGGGGAAAGCGACGGGCACGATCTCGTCATGATCGTCGGCCAGGGTCGTGCGCAGCCGCACCTCGCGGTCCTGCCCGTCCTTCTCTTCCAAGTTCCACTTGCCCTGGTCACCCCAGCGGAAGCCGACGGAGCCGAGCGGCGCGACCAGCGCGCCATCGCCCTCGTCGATGGCGACGCATTTCCAGTCCGGATTGCTGGTCTCGCCGAGCGCGCCTTCGAGGTCGGCCGTGCGCAGCAGGCGGTCCGCGACTAGCCGGCCGTCCTGCTCGACGAGCCTCACCAGCAGCGGGAAATCCGAATATTTGCGGGTATAGTCGGCGAAATAGCCGGCCTGCCGATCGACATAGAATTCGCGCAGCACGACATGGCCCAGCGCGAGCGCCAAGGCGGCGTCGGTGCCCTGCTTGGGGTGCAGCCAGAGGTCGGAGAATTTCGCCGCCTCGTTATAGTCGGGGGCGATGACCACGCTCTTGGCGCCGCGATAGCGGACCTCGGAATAGAAATGGGCGTCGGGCGCTCGGGTCATCGGGATGTTGGAGCCCCAGACCAAGAGGAAGCCGGCATTGTACCAGTCGGCGCTCTCCGGCACGTCGGTCTGCTCCCCCCAGGTCTGCGGAGACGAGGGCGGCAGGTCGCAATACCAGTCGTAGAAGGAGAGCAGATTGCCGCCGATCAGCGACAGATAGCGGCTGCCGGCGGCGTAGGAGATCATCGACATGGCCGGGATCGGCGAGAAGCCGGCGATCCGGTCCGGCCCATATTCCTTGATCGTGTAGGCGTTGGCGGCCGCGATCAGCTCGGTCACCTCGTCCCAGCCGACGCGGACGAAGCCGCCGCGCCCGCGCTTCGAGACCCAGTCGCGCCTCTTGTCGCCGTCCTGGACGATCGCCTTCCAGGCGGCGACCGGGGTCATCGTCTTCCTCGCCTCGCGCCAGTGTCGGATCAGCCGGGCGCGGACCAGCGGATATTTGATGCGGGTCCCGGAATAGAGATACCAGCTGTAGCTGGCGCCGCGCGGGCAGCCGCGCGGTTCGTGGTTGGGCAGATCCGGCCGGGTGCGCGGATAGTCGGTCTGCTGGGTCTCCCAGGTGACGATGCCGCCCTTGACGTAGATCTTCCAGGAACAGGAGCCGGTGCAATTGACGCCATGGGTCGAGCGGACGATCTTGTCCGCCGCCCAGCGCTTCCGATAGGCGTCCTCCCATTCGCGGCTCTCGTTGGTGGTGATGCCGTGTCCGTCCGAGAACGTGTCGCGCGCTCTGCGGAAGTAGGTGAGACGGTCGAGGAAATGGCTCATCCTTGACTCCTTGTCAGGCCGCGAGTGGCGCGCGGGACGGCGCTTTGCCGCGCCGTTCGATGTCATGAAGAAGGCCCTTGGGGCCGCTATAGGCGTACCAGGTGAGCGCGGCGCAGCTGAGGTAGAAGAGCAGGAAGCCCCAGAGCGCTGCGGTGGCGCTGCCGGTGAGTTCGATCGACGAGCCATAGGCCTTGGGAATGTAAAAGGCGCCATAAGCGGCGATCGCCGAGGTGAAGCCGATCACCGCCGCGGACTCGCGCTCCGCCTGGAGGCGCCGCTCGGTTTCCGGGCGATCGGGTTCGGCGCGGTCAACGGCGCTGCACATGATGCCAGGCACCATCTGGAAGGTGGAGGCGTTGCCGACGCCGCTGACGAAGAACAGCAGCAGCACCATGGCGAAGAAGCCCCAGAAGTCCTGGGCGGTTAGGAACCAGATCATTCCCAGGATCGCGACGATCTGCACGACGAATACCCAGAAGGTCACCCGAGCGCCGCCCAACCGATCGGAGATCCAGCCGGTCCCGGCGCGCGACAGCGCGCCGAGCAGCGGCCCTATGAAGGCGTAGCGAAGCGCGTTTTGCTCTGGGAAGACCAGATTGGCGAGCAGCGGGAACCCCGCCGACATGCCGATGAAGGTGCCGAACGTGCCGGTGTAGAGCCAGCACATCAGCCAGGTATGGGCACGCCCGAAGATGGTCGACTGCTCGGCGAACGAGGCCTTGGCGGAGAGGATGTCGTTCATCCCGAACCAGGCGGCGAGTGTTCCGACCATGATCAGCGGCACCCAGACGAAGCCCGCATTCTGCATCCAGACCTCGGCGCCGTCGGTGGCCGTCTGCGCCTGTCCGCCGAGCGCTCCGAACAGGCTCATCGTTATGACGACGGGCACGAGAAACTGCATGACGCTGACGCCGAGATTGCCGAGCCCGGCATTGATCGCGAGCGCGTTGCCCTTCTCGGCCTTGGGAAAGAAATAGCTGATATTGGCCATCGACGAGGCGAAATTGCCGCCGCCCAAGCCGCACAGCAACGCAAGCACGACGAACAGCAGATAAGGCGTCTCGGGGTTCTGCACGGCATAACCGATGCCGAATGCCGGAACGAGCAGCGAGGCGGTCGACAGGGTCGTCCACAGCCGCCCACCGAAGATCGGGACGAGGAAGGCGTAGAAGATGCGCAAGGTCGCGCCCGACAGGCCCGGCAGCGCCGCCAGCCAGAACAGCTGGTCGGTGGTGAAGTCGAAACCGATCCCCGGCAGCCGGGCGACGACGACGCTCCATACCATCCACACCGCGAAGGACAGCAGCAGGCAATAGGTCGAGACCCACAGATTGCGGCGGGCGACGGCGCGGCCGCCCGACCGCCAGAATTCCGGCTCCTCCGGCCGCCAGTCGGCAATGGGCCCGGCGCGGCGGGGCGGCACGACGATCCCGGGCTCGCCGAATCCCTGCATCTCCGGAAGCTCGGGCACCAACTCCGCCTGGCCGCGCCGCTCGGCGCTTCGCTCCATGTGGCGGATCGCGGCATGCATCCAGACGAGCGCGACCGTGACCAGCACGAACAACAGCACGAAGCAGCTGGTCCAGACGCCGGTAAGATCGAGCAGCGCGCCGAAGGCGAGCGGCAGCACGAAGCCGCCGAGGCCGCCGATCATCCCGACCAGGCCGCCGACCGCGCCGACGCGATTGGGATAGTAGACCGGGATATGCTTGAACACCGCAGCCTTACCGAGGCTCATGAAGAAGCCGAGCACGAAGATCAGGACGAGAAACGGAACCAGGCTCACCTCGGTGTGGAAGGTGATCGGTCCGCGCACGCCTTCGACGATATAGGTGGTCGGCGGATAGGAGAGCATGAAGGTGCACAAGACCGACACGCCGAAGGTGACGTACATGACGGCGCGCGCGCCGTAGCGGTCGGACAGCTTGCCGCCATAGATCCGGAACAGGCTCGCCGGCACCGAATAGAAGGCAGCCAGCATGCCGGCAGACTTCACGTCGAGATCGTAGACGCCGATCAGGTAGCGCGGCAGCCAGAGTGCCAGGGCGACGAAGGCGCCGAACACGAAGAAATAATAGAGCGCGAACCGCCAGACCTGGATGTTCTTGAGAACCGCCAGCTGATCGCGCATCGGGACCGGCTTTACTCCTCCCCGCTTGCGTTCGGCTTGGTCCGGGTCTTCGCGGGTGAGCAGCAGAAAGATCAGCGCCATGACGGCAAGCGCGCCGGCCCAGATCTGCGCCACCGCCTGCCAGCCCATCGCCAGCATGACGAACGGGGCGAGGAACTTGGTCACCGCCGAACCGACATTGCCGGCGCCGAAGATGCCGAGCGCGGTGCCCTGGCGCGACGATGGATAGAATTTCGAGACATAGGTGATGCCGACCGAGAAGGAACCGCCGGCAAGGCCGACGCCCAGCGCCGCGACGAGCAGCTCGACATAGCTGTCCGCAAAAGAGGTGAGGAAGGTCGCGGCTGCGGCCGCCAGCATGACGCCGGCGAAGACGCGGCGGCCCCCGAACTGGTCGGCCCAGACGCCGAGCACGACCCTGGTCAGCGAGCCGGTGAGGATCGGCGTGCCGATCAGAAGGCCGAACTCGGTTTCGCTGAGGCCAAGCTCGTCCTTCACGCCGAGGCCGATGATCGAGAAGATGGTCCACACCGCGAAGCAGACGGTGAAGGCGATCGTGCTGGTCCAGAGAACCTGGCCGGCGCCGTCCGCCAATCCGTCTTCGGCTCTGGACTCCATCCGCCAGCTCCCCTTCAGGCGGGCTCGACAGGTCTCCTGAACGTGCCGATGCCGCGCATGCGGTGCCGGTCCGCTTTCAACGCCCGGCAGCGGCGCGTCTTTGACGCAGGTCAATTGTCTCGCATCCGCCCCTCTTTTGGCAAACCCATTCGTCAAGCGCGTCGATCAGCGGAAGCAACGACGCGGCAGCGCGATCAAGGACTGCGCAGGTCCCGGCTCGGGCAAGCGGTGTTTCGACCAATGCGCGGCCAGCTCGACGGGCGCATTCCGTCATCGCGCGCCGAGAATTTCAGCGACGAAGGACCAGGATTCGCAGGCGATCGGCCTCGGCGCCCGAGAGCTGGATATGATAGCTGCCCGGGGCGAGGCGGTAGTCAACCACTTTTCGAACGCCGGAGCAGGCCGGGCCATGGCCGTGCCCCGCCGAGCGAACGTGGCCCGTCGGCGCCACGACGTCCACCCACGCGCCGTCGCTCAACGCGATCGCGTACGATCCCTCCTCGGCGATCTCGACGACTGCGATGGCGCCTTTCGTGCCGGCCGGCGGAACTCTCTCGGGCGCACGCGCCCAGGTCAGCGTTTCGACCGGCGAGAGGGCGATCCAGGTCACCCGTCCCAAGGAGATCCTGCCTTGCCGCCCGCCGGCCTGGGCGTCAGCGGCAGGGCTGGCGGCAAAGGGAAATTGCAGGACGTCCGCGCATTGCTCGGTCTGGATCGCCAGGGCAGGCGAAAGCGGGAGCGAGGTGATCAGGGCCAAAGACGCCCCATAAGCGAGACGCCGGATCAGCTTCGACATGATAACCCTCTCGCCTGTACGCAACCGTTGGCCGCGACCGGTTTGACCGTTCGGCCCGATTGTTGTCATGTCTCCGTCCGGTCGCCATTGACGCAGGTCAATTGCGACTGAGGGAAGATGCGGCAAGGCCAGCGACGATGATCATTTTCTTCTTCGGCCGGCTCGCCGACCTGCTCGGCCGCGATCTCAGCCTCGGCTTGCCGCCCTGCTCGGTCGCCGACGTGAGGCGCGAGATCGCGCGCCTTTATCCGGCCGCCGCCGGTGACCTCGAGGCCTCGCGGAGCCGCGCCTGCCTCAACGATGAGCTTGTGGACGAGGACAGGGTCGTCGGCGAAGGCGATGAGATCGCATTCCTGCCGCCCTTGTCGGGAGGCTGAGATGACGGCCCGCCTCTGCCTCGAACCCTTCGCACCCGCCGAGGAGCTCGACCGGCTCATCGGCCGGGGCGACGCGGGCGCGGTCGCGAGTTTCACCGGCATAGCGCGCGCGCGCTCGAGCGACGGCAGCGCCGTGACCGGACTGTTTCTCGACCATCATGAACGCCTCACCAAGCGTTCGCTGGACGCCATCGCGGCCGCGGCGCGCGCGCGCTTCGCGGTCGACGACGTGCTGATCCTCCATCGCTGCGGGGCCATATTGCCCGGCGAGCCGATCGTGCTCGCGGCCGCGGCCGCCCGGCATCGGCGTGCCGCTCTCGAGGCGGTGGACTATATGATGGATCGGTTGAAGAGCGAGGCGGTCTTCTGGAAGCGCGAGGACCGCGCGGACGGCGCCGAATGGATCGAGCCGACCGAGGAGGATCGCATCGCCCTTGCCCGCTGGAGCCAGTCATGCCCGGAATAAACGAAGACCTGCCTTTCTATCCGCTGCGAATCGCGGTGCTGACCGTCTCGGACAGCCGCGACCAGGAGAGCGATTCGTCGGGCGCGCTCCTTGCCGAGCGCCTGACCGGGGCCGGACACGCGCTTGCCGACCGCGCGATCGTCCCCGACGAGGTGGAGGCGATACGCGCGCAGGCCCGGGCCTGGGCGGCCGACCCGGACGTCGACGTCATCCTCACCACCGGAGGCACCGGCTTCGCCCCTCGCGACGTGACGCCCGAGGCCGTGAAGCCTTTGTGCCGGCGCGAGCTGGACGGATTCTCGGTCCTCTTCCACCAGGCGAGCTTCGGCACGGTCGGTCTGTCCACGCTGCAATCGCGCGCGTTCGCCGGCCAGATCGACGACACCTTCATCTTCTGCCTTCCCGGCTCGACCGGCGCCTGTCGCGACGGTTGGGACCTCATCCTCGGACTCGAGCTCGACAGCCGCTACCGTCCCTGCTCGCTGGCCGGGCAGGTGCCGCGCCTCAGGGAGCTTTGCGCATGAGCGACCTGACCCATATCGGCGGCGACGGCCGGGCCCGCATGGTCGACGTCTCGGACAAGGCGCCCACCGCCCGCACCGCGACGGCCGAAGGCCGGCTCACGTGCCTCCAGGCCACACTCGCAGCCGTGCTGGCGGGAAATGCACCCAAGGGTTCGGTGATCGGCACGGCCGAGCTTGCCGGGGTGATGGCCGCCAAGCGAACCGCCGACCTGATCCCGCTCTGCCACCCGCTGCCGCTGACCAAGGCGGCGGTGACGATCGAAGCCGACGAGGCGCTGCCCGGCTTCCGGGTCTCGGCTGAAACCAAGACGGTCGGGGTCACCGGCGTCGAGATGGAGGCGCTCGCCGCTGTCTCGGCGGCCTGCCTCACCCTGTTCGACATGCTGAAGGCGATCGACCGGACGATGGAGATCGGCGGCATCCGCGTCACCTCCAAGCAAGGGGGGCGCTCGGGAAGCTGGACGCGCGAATGATCTCGTTCGACGAAGCGGTCCGGCTGATCGAAGAGCAAGCGTCTGCGCTCGGCCCCCGCTCTGTTCCGGTCGCCGAGGCGGCGGGTCGCGTGCTGGCGACCCCGGTGGTGGCGATGATCGATTCGCCGCCCGCCGACTCGTCGGCGATGGACGGCTATGCGGTGCGCGACGCCGACCTGCCGGGGACGCTTCGGGTGATCGGCGAGTCCTTCGCCGGGCGGAGCTTCGAAGGCGCGCTCGCAGCGGGAACATGCGTGCGCATCTTCACCGGCGCTCCGATCCCGTCCGGAGCCGACCGAGTGGTGATCCAGGAGGTCGTCAGAAGGGACGGCGATCTTGCGATCATCGACGATCCCCCGGGAGCGGCGCGCCACATCCGTTTCCGCGGCTCCGATTTCCGCGTCGGCGACATGCTGCTCGAAGCCGGGCGCCGGCTCGACCCGCGGGCGCTCGTCGCCGCGGCCGGCGCCGATGTCGGCCAAGTGGAGGTTCGGCGGCGGCCGGGGCTGATCGTCCTCGGCACCGGTGACGAGCTCGCGCCGCCCGGCGAGGCGCGAGGCCGGCCGGGCGCGATTCCCGAGAGCGTCACTTACGGCGTCGCCGCGCTCGCCGGCCAATGGGGCGCGCGCGGCCTCGGCACCCGCCGGCTCCCCGACGACCTCGCGGTGATGGAGCGGGCGGCGGGCGATGCGCTGCGCCAGGCGGACCTCGTCGTCGTCACCGGCGGAGCGTCGGTCGGCGAGAAGGATTTCGCGAAGCCGATGTTCGAGCCGCACGGGCTGGAACTCATCTTCTCGAAGGTCGCGATCAAGCCCGGAAAGCCGGTCTGGTTCGGACGGGCCGGCGGCAAATTCGTGCTCGGCCTCCCGGGAAATCCGACCTCGGCGATGGTCACGGCGCGGCTGTTCCTCGCTCCGCTCGTCGCCCGCCTTGCCGGATGCGGCGGTGCGCTCGGCTGGCGCCGCCTGGTCCTCGCCGCGCCGCTTCCGGCGTGCGGGGAGCGCGAGACTTTCCACCGCGCGCGGCGCTGCGAAGCGGGGGCGATACCGCTCTCCAACCAGGATTCGAGCGCGCAGAGGGCGCTCGCGGAGGCCGATCTGCTCCTGCGCAGCCGCCCGCGCGACGCGGCCCGCGGGCCGGGCGAACAGGTCGACGCGCTCGACTTCTAGCCGAGACGTCTCTCCGCCTCGGCGAGGTCCTCCGGGCTGTTGACGTTGAAGAAGGGGTCGCCCGGCCATTCGACCGCGACATAGCCGATCGTCTCGGCCAGGCCGATCAGCGAGCGCCGCCCCGACCCCGCATAGCCGCGCAACTGCGCGAGCGCGTCGATGCGCCACAGGCCGCAGACCGGATGAACCTGGCCGCCGCTCATCGCGAGCGCCGCGCCATGGCCCGGCAGCGCCGCGGCCAGCCGGGCGGGAAGGTCGTCGGGGAGGAACGGCATGTCGCAGGGGATCGTCAGCACAAGCGGCCGCCCGAGCCGGAGCGCCGAAGCCAGGCCGCCGAGCGGCCCTTCCAGCCCCGGCGGGTCGAGCAGCAGCCGAATCTCCAGGCTGCCCACCTGTGCCGCCGAGCGCGCGGCGACCGTGACACTGTCGCTCCACCCCTGCGCAAGCGCGACCGCGCGCTCGAGCAGAGTTCGTCCCCCCAGAAGCCGCAGCGGCTTGCCCCCGCCGATCCGGCGGCTCTCGCCGCCGGCGAGGATCAGCACCGCCGGAGTCATGCGAAGATCAGCTTCGCGCCGGCGATGACCAGCACCAGGCCGAGCCCCTGCAGCAGCCGCGGCTTCGGCAGCCGCGCCGCGCCGAGCCAGGTGCCGAGCAGCGCTCCGGCCGCGACCGCGGCGACGAGCCAGGGCATGTCCGCCGGGAGCGCGCGCATTGCGGCGACATTGCCTGCGAGGCCGGCCGTCGAGTTGAGGAAAATGAAGCCCGCCGCGACGCCCGAGGTCCGGCGCGCATCCTCCCAGCCGAACAGGATGATCAAGGGCGAGAGAAAGATGCCGCCGCCGGTGCCGGTCAGCCCGGCGAGCAGCCCGAGGGCGGCGCCGACGGGCAGGGCCAGAGCGAGCGAGGGCGGGCTCGGCGCCCGCCCGGCGAGCCGGACCGGCTGCCAGAACAGGCGGATTGCCGCGGCCCAAAGCACGACTCCGACCAGTGGGCGATAGACTTCGGGCGGAATGGAGATCCCGCCGCCCACGAACGCCGCCGGCGCGGCCGTGACGACGAAGGCGGCGAGCAGCCGCCAGTTGATCTGCCCGGCCCGGCCGTAGCGCCAGACGCCGAGCCCGGCGACGACCAGATTGAGCGCGAGCGCGGTCGGCCGCATCGTCTCCGGCGCCACGGAGAATAAGGCCATGATCGCCAGATAGGCAGACGCGCCGCCATGGCCGACGGTCGAGTAGAGCGCCGCGGCCAAGCCCATCAGCAGGGCGATCCAGACGAGCGTCGATGAGTCCATATTGAGCCAGATCACTCCGCGGGTACCGGGGTTCGCTAGGCAACCTGCACCAGCAAGGAAAGCGGGGACATGATCAGGATCATTCTCGCGACGGCAACCGCATTTGTCCTGGCGATGCCGGCCGCCGCCCAGACGGGTGGCGACGACGAAGGCGCCGATCGGGTCCGGATGAGGCCGCTTGTCGAGGCGCGGGCGCGTTACGAGCATGTCGACCAGGGCGGGCTCGACGCGGGGGCGTTGACCATCCGCCTGCGAGCCGGGATCGAGGCGCGATACGGCCCCTTCTCGCTGCTTGCCGAAGCCGAAGGCACGCTCGCGCCTGCCGACGATTATAACGCCTTCCCCTTTCCGATTGCGAACGCAAGCCAGCGGCGGCCGCAATTTGCGACCGTCGCCGATCCGGAAAATGCCGAGCTCAACCGGCTGCAGCTGCAATACCGGTTCGCCGGCGGCGCGGTCACCCTCGGCCGCCAGCGCATCAATCTCGACGACCAGCGCTGGGTGGGGTCGGTCGGGTGGCGTCAGAACGAGCAGACCTTCGACGCCGTGCGCACCGAGGCGCGGCTCGGCCCGGTCGGGGTCGACCTCACCTACGCCGTCAACCAGCGCACCATCTTCGGCGAGGATGCCGGGCCGCAGACCGCGTTCGGCGGCGACTTCATCTTCGCCGGCCTCTCGTCGCGGGTCGGCCCGATCGAAGGCAGGCTGTTTGCTTATCTGCTCGATTATGACGAGGCCTTCAATCTTCCGAACAGCAGCCAGACCTATGGCGGCACCCTGAGCGGAGCGGTTCCGCTCCATGGAGACGCGCGCCTCTCGCTTCGGGCGAGCTATGCGCGCCAGGCCGATCATGGCCGCAATCCGTTCGACTATGCCGCCGATTATTGGGCGTTCGAAGGCGGGACGACGCTCGCGGGCTTCACCATCGCGGTGGGATGGGAGCGGCTCGGCAGCGACCATGGGCGCGCCCTGCAGACGCCGATGGCGACCTTGCACAGATATAATGGCTGGGCGGATCTGTTCCTCACCACGCCGGCGGCGGGGCTCGAGGATGCCTATGTCTCGATCGGCAGGCGGTTCGACGGTGTCCGAGCGCTGCCTGGGCTCAATTTCAGCCTCGCCTTCCACCAGTTCGACAGCGCCGCCGGCAATGTCGAATATGGCACGGAGTGGGACGCTTCGGTCGGCTTCCGCCTCGGGCGGGTCGCCCTGCTCGCCAAATATGCCGACTATGATGCGAGGGGGCTCGGCGCAGACACGCGGAAGCTGTGGCTTCAGGCGGAATGGGCCTTCTAGGCCTGGCCGGCACCATCGGCCAGAAGCCCGAGGCCGGTGCGATCGAGGACCATGATGCGGTCGAGCGTGACGAGCCTGATCATGCGCAGGTCCCGCAACTGGCCAAGCACCCGGCTGACGGTCTCCTTGGTGAGGCCCAGATAGTCGGCGATGTCGGATCGGCCCATCGGAAGGTCGAAGCAGCCCTTGCCGCCCGCGCCGACCCGCTCGGAGCGCTCGAGGAGCTGGATGAAGAAGGTCGCGACCCGCTCGAGCGCGGTCTTGCGACCGAGCAGCACCATCTGCTGCCGGGCCGCGGCGAGCTCGTGCGCGGCCAGGCAATAAAGCTGTCTCTCCATCACCGGATGCTGGTCGACGAACTTCCCGAACCGGTTCCTCGGAAACCAGCAGAGCTGAACGTCGTCGAGCGCTTCCGCGCTGACCGCATGTTCCTCATCCAGGCTGATGCCGAGAAAGTCGCCCGGGAACATGAAGCCGGTGACCTGCCGCCGACCGTCGGGCAGCAGCGTATAGAGTTTCACGGTGCCGCCGGTGACGGTGAACACCCGGGTGGCCGGATCGCCCTCGTGGAAGATCGTCTGTCCGCGCTTGAGCCTCAGCGTCCAGCCGAGCCGCCGATAGCTGGCAAGATCGTCCGCATCGAGGACACCGCACAGCGCCCGCTCGCGAACCGCGCAGCTGGCGCAGGGATGGTCGTCGTGAAGCTCGACTTCATTCTGCACGGCGGGCGAGAGCACGGTCCTTCTCCCAATCTTCAGGGGATCGATGATCTGGCTCATCCGGTACGTTGATCTGCCTCAAATGCACCTCCGGGATTCCCCTTATGGTCGATGCTGACTGGACTCCATTGGAGCCGTGGAGCGATGCCGAAATTCCTCACCTTCGACCTCTTTCATGACCGGCTGGGCGAGGCTCTGCCGCTGGTGCGGATGGCCGTTCCCGGGATCGATGAAAGGCGCTGGTCGGCGCATTGCCACCAGATGATCCGGCTTGGCGGCGGCGTGCTCGCGGCGTCTGCCGAAGAAGGTGCTCTCCACGGCGTCGCGAGCTGGCGTCCCGAAGAGGATCTTCGGCTCGGCAGGGTGCTTCGCGTGGAGATGATGGTCGCGCTCGAGCTCAGCGACGCGAACCCGGTCCGCACGGCCTTGTGCGACGCGCTCGAGGCCTTGTGCGAGGGCCATGAAGCGGTCGGCATCGCCCTCAGCCTGCCGGTTCGGGAGCGCGACGGGCGTCCAACCGCATTTCCGGAGACGTGGCGGCGAGCGGGTTTTCGCCGGCAGGCGCTTTTCATGTGCAAGACGGTCGGGTCGCCCCGGCGACCCGGAACGCTGTCGCTCGGCGACTCCCGCCTCAGGCTGGTCGAGTCCGACCCGGCGGAATGAACCCGGTCCGGGGACCGGTCATCCATGCATGTTCCGGCGGACGAAGCGGCTTGCCGGCGGGCCTTCGACAACCGGCGATGCCCTCGACCCGAATGGGAAGAAAGCGGCCGGTCGGATCGTCACGGAAAGAAACGAGCCCCGGCCGAGTGGGAAGGGCCGGGGCTCAAGGCCGCGCTTGGCTCGGGGACGAGGGGCGGCGCGGAGCGCAGAGGGCGGGGCAGCCGTGCGCGATGGGCCGAGACTAGGCCGCGCCGGAGACCGCGAATTGACTCAGATCATTTGTACCGGCCGACTAGCCGCCGGTCACGCTCATGTGCCGCTGAACCGCGGGCATGGGCGCACCGATCCGGAAATCGTGGCCGCGGGGCTTTCCGGCCAGCAGCCGGTCGAGAGCCTCGTCCACCGCGGCTCGACCGCCGGAGCGCAGAAGATCGCGAAGCTCGACCTTCTGGTCGTGGCCGAGGCATCCGAAGACCGTTCCTGTCGCCGCCACCCGGATCCGGTTGCAGCCGTCGCAGAAATTGCCGGTGAGCGGCGTGATGAAGCCGAGACGGATCGAAGTCCCGCCGACCTCGAAATAACGCGCCGGGCCGCCGGTGCGCGCGAGCGTCGGAACCAGCGCGCAGCTTTTCTCCAGCCGCTGCCGAACCGAATCGAGCGGCAGATAGTGAATCGTCCGGTCCTCCTCGACCTCGCCGAGCGGCATGGTCTCGATCAGGGTGAGATCGAAGCCGCGGCCAGCGCACCAGAGCAGCATGTCCTCGATCTCGTCGTCATTGAGTCCCTTGAGGGCGACCATGTTGATCTTGATCCTGAGGCCCGCCACCGCGGCGGCGTCGATGCCGAACAGAACCTCGCCGAGCTCGCCCCGGCGGGTGATGTGGCGGAAGCGGTCCTCGCGGCGGCTGTCGAGGCTCACGTTCACGCGCCTTATGCCCGCCCGGCGCAGCGTCTCCGCATGGCGCGCGAGCTGCGTCCCGTTGGTCGTCATGGTGAGCTCTTCGAGGCCGCGCCCGATCCGCGCGCCGAGCGCCTCGACAAGCTCGGCTATGCCCCGCCGCACGAGCGGCTCGCCGCCGGTCAGTCGGATCCTGGTGACGCCGCGGGCGATGAAGATGTCGGCGAGCGCGACGATCTCCTCCAGCGAGAGGATGTCGCGCTTGGGAAGGAAGCGCATCCTTTCCGCCATGCAGTAGCGGCAGCGCAGGTCGCACCGGTCGGTGACCGACATGCGCACATAGCTGATCCGGCGGCCGAACGAATCGACCAGGTCCCTTGCGTTCGTGGCGACGAGCGGTTGCACTGGCCCCTGCTAGGCTCCTGAAAAACGGCCGGTCAAGATGCGCCTGCTAGCTCGCGGCTCCGGGCTCGGGGATGATCTGGATCATCGGGCGGTCCGCGCGCTCTGGTACGGGCGCGGCGGGAGACTGCCATGCGACAGGATGCGATCAGACGTTATGCGGACGGTCAGGTGCCGCGCTATACGAGCTATCCCACGGCGCCGCATTTCTCGCCGGAGGTGGACGAACGCACCTATCGCGAGTGGCTTGCGGCCGTGTCGGGAGACATGGCGCTCTCGCTCTATCTCCACATCCCTTTCTGCCGATCGATGTGCTGGTACTGCGCCTGCCATACGACGGTGACGGCGCGGCCGGCGCCGGTCAGCCGCTATGTCGCGGCGCTGGCGCGCGAGATCGAGATGGTCGCCGAGGCGCTGCCGGACCGGATGGGGGTGGGACACATCCATTTCGGCGGCGGCTCCCCGACCTTGCTGTCGCCGTCCGAGCTTGTCGGCCTCGTCGCCTTGCTCGGATCCCGGTTCGCGATCGGCGAGGAGGCGGAGATCGCGATCGAGATCGACCCCCGCTCACTCGAGGCGCCGATGATCGCTGCCCTCGCCGAGGCCGGGATCAACCGCGCCAGCATCGGTGTGCAAAGCTTCGACCCGGTCGTCCAGCGCGCGATCAACCGCATTCAGAGCTTCGAGATGACCGCCGCAGCGGTCGAGGGGCTTCGGTGGCGCGGGATCGAGCGCATCAATTTCGACCTGATCTACGGCTTGCCGGGCCAGACGATCGCATCCTGCCTCGAGACGGTAGACCGGGCGGTGGCGCTCGCTCCCGACCGCATCGCAATCTTCGGCTATGCCCACGTTCCGAGCTTCAAGCTGCACCAGCGCAAGATCGACGAGTCGATGCTTCCGGACGGCATCGCCCGGCTCGAGCAATCGCGCGCAATGGCCGACGCCCTGGCGGAGGCCGGCTATCGGCAGATCGGCCTTGACCATTTCGCAAAGTCCGACGACCCGCTTGCCGCCGCCGCCGAGACCGGGGCGCTGCACCGCAACTTCCAGGGCTATACGACCGACGCCTGCCCGGCGTTGCTCGGCCTCGGCTCGTCCTCGATCGGCCGGCTGGACGGCGGCTATGTGCAGAATGTGGTGCCCATCTCGGAATATCAGAAGCGGGTCATGGAGGGGCGGCTGCCCGTCCTTCGCGGCATCGCGGTGAGCGCCGACGACAAGCTCCGCGCGGCGGTGATCGAGCGGCTGATGTGCGACCACAAGGTAGATCTCGAGAGGGTGTGCGCGCAGTTCGGAGCCGATCCGGCCGAGTTTGCCGGCCTCCCGGCGCTTGAGCCGCTCGCAGCCGACGGCCTGATCGAGCGGCACGGCAATCTGATCAAGGTGACGCCCGAGGCGCGCCCGCTGGTCCGCTCCGTCGCTGCCGCGTTTGACTCCTATCTGGGCAGGGGCCAGGCGACGCATTCGCGCGCGGCCTGAGGCACTGCAGAGCGGCAGAGAAAAAAGGAGCGACAGATGGCATTACATCACGCAGTGGCGGGAGAGGTCGTCGACCTGCGGCCGCTTGGCGCGTCGCTGGCGGATGCGACAACGGCCGCCCTTGCGAAGACCGAGCAATTCGAGGCCGTCCGCCTCGTCCTTCCCCGCGGCAAGACGATCCCGCGGCATGCGGTCAGCGGTCAGATCACGCTCTTCTGCCTCGAAGGTCGCGTCATCCTTCACGCCGGCCGGGAGATCGAGCTTGGGGCCGGCCAGTGGGTCTATCTGGAGCGCGGCGCGCCGCATGCGGTGGAAGCGGTCGAGGAGTCCGCCCTGCTGCTCACGATCATGTTCGATCGCTAGGAGGCCTTTTCCGTCGGGCGGGACCGCCCGCGCTCGCCGTTACCCGCACCGCGAATAGGGGCATTCGAGGCATTTGTCGCAGCCCTCGACACGGATCACCGCCGGCGCGCCGCATTGCGGACAGCAGGCGCCTGGCGCCCTGGCCTGCTCCGGGTCGGGCAGGTCGAGCGGCAGGATAGGCTGGGCGGGGCCCATATGGCGCTCGATCACCCCGCCGACCGCGGCGAGCAGCGACGGCACATATTTGCCGGCGACCCAGGCGCCGCCGCGCGGGTCGAAGACGGCCTTGAGCTCCTCGGCGACGAACGACACGTCGCCGCCGCGCCGGAACACGGCCGAGATCATGCGCGTGACGCCGAGCGTCCAGGCATAATGCTCCATATTCTTGGAGTTGATGAAGATCTCGAACGGTCGCCGTCCGGATGGGGTCTCCATGTCGTTGATCGTGACATAGACCGCGTGCGCGCTGTCGGGCCATTTGAGCTTGTAGGTGGTCCCGTGCATCGCCTCTTCGCGGGCGGCGATGGAGATCTCGGGCTCGGGCTTCGGCTCTGCGGCCGTCCGCAGGATCGATCCGGTCACGGCATTGGGCCGGTAGGTGGTGAGCCCCTTGCAGCCCAGATGATAGCCCTCGACATAGATGTCGGCGAAATCCTCGAAGCCGATATCCTCTGGGCAGTTCACGGTCTTCGAGATCGAGCTGTCGACGAGCGCCTGGGCGGCCGCCTGCATGGTGAGATGATCGCAGGGCTTCAGCGTCTGGGCGCTGACGAAAAGCTCGTGGGGCGGCTCGGCGTCGCCTTTGACCTGGCGCCAGACGCGCATCGCATAATCCTCGACCGGCTCCTCCTTCGCCGATCCGTCGGCCTGAAGGATCCGACGCTGGTAGGAATAAGCGAAGACCGGCTCGATCCCCGAGGAGATATTGCCTGCCAGGAGAGACGTGGTGCCGGTCGGGGCGATCGAGGTGAGGCAGCCGTTCCTGAGGCCGTGCTCGGCGATGAGGGCGCGGGTATCGGGATCGAGGCCGGCAAGGTTGGGCCGCTCGATCATGGCCGGATCGAAAGCGGGAAAGACGCCCTTCTCCGCCGCGAGCAGCGCCGAGGCGCGATAGGCCTCGCGCTTGATGATCTCGAGCCAGTCCCGCGTCAGCGCGACCGCCTCTGCGCTGCCGTATCTGGCGCCGCAGAACAGCAAGGCGTCGGCAAGCCCGGTGATGCCGAGGCCGATCCGGCGCTTCGCCTTCGCCTCCGCTTCCTGCTCGGCCAGCGGATAGCGCGAGATGTCGATGACATTGTCGAGCATCCTGACCGCGGTGCGGGTAAACTCGGCGAGCGTCGCCTCGTCGATCCCCGCCTCCGCCTCGAACGGGCGCTCGACCAGTCGGGCGAGATTGATCGAGCCGAGCAGGCAGGCGCCGTAGGGCGGCAGCATCTGCTCGCCGCACGGATTGCTGGCGCTGATCGTCTCGCAATGCGCAAGATTGTTGAGCTGGTTGACCCGGTCGACGAAGATCACGCCGGGTTCGGCGCAGTCATAGGTCGCGCGCATCAGCCGTTCCCAGAGGTCGCGCGCGCGCACCGTCCGGTAGATCTTGCCGCCGAAGCCGAGCGGCCACTCCGCGTCGGACCCGAGCGCGGCCATGAAGGCGTCGGTGACCAGCACCGAGACGTTGAAGTTGCGCAGCCGTGCCGGGTCGCGCTTGGCGTCGATGAACGCCTCGATGTCCGGATGGTCGATCCGGAGGCACCCCATCATCGCGCCGCGCCGCTGCCCGGCCGAATGGACGGTCCGGCACATCGAATCCCAGCAATCCATGAAGGAGAGCGGGCCGGACGCGTCGGCGCCGACGCCCTTGACCTCGCTTCCGCTCGGCCGGATCGTGGAGAAGTCCATGCCGACGCCCCCGCCCTGCTGCATGGTCAGCGCGGCCTGCTTCAAATGCTCGAAAATGCCTTCGAGGCTGTCCGGGATCGTGCCCATGACGAAGCAGTTGAACAAGGTGACGGCGCGACCTGTGCCGGCGCCGGCGAGGATCCTGCCGGCCGGAATGAAGCCGAAGTCGCCGATCGCCTCGCGAAACCGATCCTCCCAATCCGCGCGAAGCGCGGGTATCTCGGCCTCGGCGACCGCCGCCGCCACCCGGGCCGCGGTCGCGGCGAAGTTCTCGTCGCCGCCGCCATCCGCGGGCGCGAAGCGATATTTCGCGGTCCAGATCTCCTCGGCCAGCGCAACCTCGAAACTCATCGCATCCCCCGTATCTTGTGGGAGTCCGGGGTAGCCGACCACTATTGGGAGCAAATTGATCCAGCGCATTGCGCGGGTGCCGATTCGTCGCCGAGGGCCTCATCCGCCGCTGGGAGCTTCAGGCCGTGCGCATGGAAGACTATTTTCTCGAGTTCAGGACCGTCCATATCGCGGCTGTTGTCGCGAGCGGCAGCCTGTTCCTGGTTCGCGCTGCGTCGCTCAATTTCGCCGGAGCGGCCTGGCCGCTCGCCCGCCGGGCCCGGATCCTCGCTTATTCGGTCGACACGTTGCTCCTCGCGGCGGCAATCGCGCTTGCCGTCACCGTCGGGCAATATCCGTTCGTGGATGCCTGGCTGACCGCCAAGGTCCTGTTGCTGACCCTCTACATCCTGCTCGGCTATCGCGCGCTTCGCGGCCCGAGCCTGGGCGGCAGATTGACCTGCCTGGCCGGCGCAATCCTCACCTTCCTGTTCATTGTCAGCGTCGCGCGGATGCACCACCCGCTCGGCCTGTTCGCTCCGGGATGATGAGCGGCGAGCCTAGCTCCGTTCGTCGGGGCGGCGGCTGAACAGGATCGGCCCGTAGGCGCCGAGAAAGATGAGGAAGGCGCCGGCCCAGGCCACCGCCGAGACCTCCATCCCGATCGTATAGTCGACCAGGCCGAGCGGCGCCGCGACGCGCAGGGCCGCGCCCAGCGTCACCAGCAGATAGAGAAAGACCGTCTGCGGACTCGCCTTGAGCTCGCGCCCGGTATGGCCGAGCGACGCCCGGGTCATCACCGCGAGGATCATCGTCCCCATCGCTCCGGCCGTCAGCGCATGGATCGCCGTAGACCGTGGAAAGGGGGCGCCGAGCAGGCTCGCGCCGAGCAGCGCCAGCCCCGCCGGCACCCAGAAATAGCCGACGTGGAGGATGAAGACGAGCGGGTCCCGGATCGCGCGCAAACCGCCCCAGCGCGCCAGCCGCGCCCCCTGCAGCGCCGCCGCGGCGAGCAGGAGGAAGCCGGCGATGCGGGCCTCGGGAAGGATCACCCAGGCGAGCAGAGCGACGGCGGTGGCGCCGATCACGGCGAAGTCGAAGCGGCCGGGCTGGGTCGGCAGGCGCTCCGTGATGCCCTGCTTCTGCATCCAGTTGCGGGTGAAGGATGGCACGATCCGCCCGCCGATCAGCGAGATCATCAGGGTGACGATGGTGATCGCGATCCAGATTCCGAGCTCGCCGGTCGCGACCCATCCAGCCGCCTGCGCGTGATCGAGCGCATTCGCCGCGCCGAAGAGCAGCACGAGGCCGACGACCGGGATATTGCGATTCTTCGCGGCCAGCACTTCGCGCAGCGCCAGCCCGGCGAGAACGAGATAGAAGCCGATGTCGAGCGCCGCCGCGACGACCGGTCCCACCTGCGCCGAAAACAGCACCGCGATTCGCGCGGCCAGCCAGAGCCCGGCGAGGGCGGCGAGCGGCGGGCCCGCGATCGGCAGGCGTCCTGTCCAGTTGGGAATGGCGGTGAGAAGGAAGCCGGCGATGACCGCGCCGACGAAGCCGAACAGCATTTCGTGGCGGTGCCAGGCGAGCGCATCGAACGCAGTCGGGAGCGTGGCCCCTCCGGCGAGCGCGACCAGCCACAGGGCCAGGGCGACGACCGCCCAGGCCGCGCCGCCGGAGAAGAAGGGCCGGAAGCCGCCGCGAAGGAAGGGCGGTGAGGCCGCCATGCGCGAGCGGCGCAGCGCGAGCATCTGCTCACCTCGGGTCATCATCGCGCGCGGTTCTCCATGCGGAACAAGGGGAATCCGGCGGCATCTCGCGTCGATCGGCGGGAAGGGCCACTCCGGGATTCCCCTTAAGGAGAATATCCGAATCCTCGCGGCGGAGCGGCCGGACTAGGAAGCGCCCATCCTGTTGTCCCCACGAGGAGCGCGACCATGCTTCACGAGAAGATCCTGTCCGACGAGCATCGCAACCCGGCCAACGTTGCCGCCGTCTGGCCCGCCGGCACTTTGCTCGCGCCCTTCCCGATTCCCTATATCGTGGAACGCCCGTCGGTCGAGGCCTTCCGGCCGACGCCCGCCGCCGACGACGTTCCCGCCGGAGTCGGCGGCCTGCTGGTCGCCGCTTATTGCGCGCTTCTGGCTGCTTTGGCCTTCACCGCCGTCGCCTCGCGCGAGTCCGCGTTCGCGGTCGCGATCGCGGCTCTTTTCCTCGTCGCCTTCTTCACGGTGCCGCGAATCTTCTTCAAGGTCGAACCGGCGCGCGGCAAGCGGCCGAGCCTAGACCGCTTCATGCATGACGGCATGGAGACGCTGACCGGCCACAGCAGCGGCGGCGCGGCCCTGGTCCAGATGCTGATCGTTCCGGTGTCGCTGACCCTCGGCATCCTGGCGATGAGCGTCGCCGCGGCGATCTACATGTAGGAGGCACGGCCCGGACTGGCGCCGCCGGTCCGGGCGCAACGCGCGGGATCAATCGGCCAGCCGCGCCACCGTTACCATCCGGACCAGCTCCGAGAGGGTCTTCACGCCCATCTTGGTCATCACATTGGCGCGATAGATCTCGACCGTCCGGTCGCTGATGCCGAGGTCAAAGGCGATGACCTTGTTGGCATGGCCTTCGTAGAGGCCGTCCAGCACCTCGCGCTCGCGCTGCGAGAGCGCGTCGATCAGCGACCTTATCCTCTCGCGCTCGCGGCGAACCTCGTCGCGGGCGCTCTCGCGCGCCAGCGCCGTTCTGATCGCGTCGAGGATGGCCTCGTCGGCGAATGGCTTTTCGATGAAATCCGAGACGCCCTGTTTCATCGCCTCGATCGCCATGGGAACGTCGGCATGACCGGTGATGACGATCACCGGATCAGTGACATTCATCGCGTTGAGCCGGCGGATCAGCTCGACGCCGTTCATCTCCGGCATGCGCACGTCGGTGACGATGCAGCCCGGCTCGCGCGTCGGCAGGGCGTCGAGGAAGTCGCGCGCGGAGGCATAGGTTCTGACGCCGAAGCCCGCGCAGTCGATCAGGAACTCGAGCGACTCCCGGGCGGAGGGGTCGTCGTCGATCACGTGCACGACGGGATCAGCCATTGTCGGCCAACTCCTGCTCGTCGACGCGCGGCAGCGTGAATCGGAAGATCGTGCCGCCATCCGGATTGGGCTCGACCCAGATGCGCCCCGCATGCGCCTCCACGATCGTGCGCGAGATCGACAGGCCCACGCCCATCCCTTCCGCCTTGGTGGTGACGAACGGCTGGAACAGCCGGTCGGCGATCGCCGGATCGATCCCAGGACCGCTGTCGGCCACGCTTACCACGATCATATCCCCTTCCCAGCGCCCGGCCGAAACGACGAGATTTCGCCTGTCCGTGCCCTGCATCGCGTCCATCGCGTTTCGGATCAAGTTGAGCACGACCTGTTGGATCTGCACCCGGTCGGCCAGCACCAGGCCCACCTCGGCGTCCAGATCGAAGCGTACACGGATGTCGAAATCCTTGGCCCCCACCAGCGCAAGCGCGCTCGCTTCCTCGATCAGCTTCGGCAAATTCTCGATGCGGCGCTCCGTCTCGCCGCGGGCAAGGAATTCCCTCAAGCGCCTGATGACCTCTCCCGCGCGCAGCGCTTCATCGCGGGCCTTTTCCAGCGTCTCGTCCAGGCGCTCTCGCGGGATGACCTCCCGGGCCAGCAACATCCTGCCGCCGCCGATATAGTTGGAGATCGCGCCGAGCGGCTGGTTGAGCTCGTGGGCGAGCGAGGAGGCCATCTCGCCGAGGGCGGTGAGCCGGGACACGTGGACCAGCTCCGACTGCAGTTCCTGCAGGCGCGTTTCGGTCTGCTGGCGCTCGGTGAGATCGCGAATGAAGCCGGTGAAGAAACGCTCCTCGCCCAGGCGAAGCTCGCCGACCGTAAGCTCCATCGGGAAGGTCGAGCCGTCCCTGCGCTCGCCGACGACGACCCGCCCGGTGCCGATGATCCTGCGCTCGCCGGTCCGGTAATAACGCTGCAGATAGCCGTCATGCGCCTCGCGATAGGGCGAGGGCATCAGCATGCTGACGTTGCGGCCCGAGACTTCGTCGGCGGTCCAGCCGAACAGCCGCTCGGCCGCCTGGCTGAAGTCGCGCACCAGCCCCCGTTCGTCGATGACGACCATCGCGTCGGGGACCGTTTCCAGGATGGACCTCAGATGCTGTTCCCTGACCGCGAGATCGCGGGTGATCGCTTCGGCCCGCCGGCCCGCCCGCTGGAAGGTCTCGCCCCCAATAGCGACGATGGCCCCGACCAGCAGATACACGAGCCCGTCGGCCAGCTCACTGCTCGACAGTCCCCCGGTCATGGCTTCGACCGCCAGTCCGGCGATGAAGCCCGTCACGGTCGCCATGATCGCCGGCCAGAGCCCGCCGAGGATCGCCGCGACGAGGATCGCGGGAACCAAGAGGATGAACGTCGCCCGCGCATCGGCCACGGCATTCAGGCCGAGATTGACGGCAAGCGCCGCGGCGATGGCGAGAAGCGCCAGGCCATAGGCATGAGCCGGACGGACGCGCGCTCGCGATGGTCTCTCCAAGGTTCCGCCGACGCTGCCCGTCATGGGACCCTTTTCCCAGCTGGGCGGAGGATCGTCCACTGCAACCTTGCGCGGGCAGCGCCGGAACCAGCCCGCGCCGCCGGCTCTTACATCACATCGCCAACTTACCTATCAGCAGTCCATGACCATCGGCCGTCTCTTCGAGGGGCTCCCCACAAAGCTGCACGAGCTGCTTCGGCGGACCGGCTCGGTGCGATCGTACGCCGCCGACCAGACCTTGTTTCACGAAGGGGATCTTCCGGCGAAGCTGATCGTCATCCTGGAAGGCCAGGTCCGGATCTGGCGCTCCTCGCTCAGCGGCTCGGCCATGACCATCCATATCATGGGTCCGGGCGACGTTCCCGGCTGCGTCGCGGTGTTCCGGCAGATTCCCTATCCCGCGACCGCGACCGGCGTTGCTCCCGGCCGCATCATGACCTGGCCGATCGACCGTATCGCCGCGCTCATGAAGGAGCATCCCGCGCTGGCGGAGAATGCGCTGGCGATCGTCGGCGGCCGGGCGACCGAGCTGCTGCAGCGACTGCATGAAGTCTCCACCGAGGAGGTCGGGCAAAGGCTGGCGCGGACGCTGTTGAGGCTGCGCGACCGGGCGGTCGAGGGCGAGAGCGAAGAGCCCGTCGCGCTTCGGGTCTCGCGCCAGCAGCTGGCGGAGCTGACCGCGACCACGCTCTACACGGTCAGCAGGCTGATCAGCCGGTGGGAGAAGGAAGGCATGGTCACCGGCGGGCGCGGAACGATCACCATCCGCCAGAGGCAGGCTTTGGCCAAGCGGGCGCGCGGAGTGAGCTGAGGGCCGCGCCTTGGGCTTCTTGTTATTCATGATTGCATCAGATCGTCGCCACCGGCTCAATACGGCCGAGGGTGCCGGCCTGCGCGCCCTCAGGCTCGCGGCGATCTGTGGTCCGAACTTGATGGTCCAGCATCGTATGGTCTCATAGCTGACTCGATGCCCCGCTCGGCGAGCAGCTCCTCGACATCGCGAAAGCTCATCGTGAAGCGGAAATAGAGCCAGACCGCATAGCGGATAACGTCCGGTGGAAACCGGTGCCGCTTGAAGGAAATGGGATTCACGTTGTTGCTCCGGAATGCGTCGGGACTCCGGAGACGAGTTAGCATTAGACTGACAGCACCGCCATCTTGCCCGCTCCATGTCGATCCCGCGAAATCGAGACGGCGCTTGCCGCCCGCGAAGGGCGGTGTAACCTGCCGGCGGTTGGAACGGGGCGCGCATGAACCTTCGCCACATCGAGATTTTCCATGCCGTCTACGTGAACGGCTCGGTCAGCGCCGCCGCGCGGGCGCTCAACGTGTCGCAGCCGTCCGTGTCCAAGATGCTGCGCCATGCCGAAAGCCTGCTCGGTTTCCAGCTCTTCCAGCGCACCAATGGCGGGCTGGTGCCGACAGAGGACGCCCACCTGCTATTCGGCGACGTGCGCGAGATTCAGGACCGCGTCCACGCGCTGCGCGAGGCGAGCCGGAACCTGCGGCGCGGCGCCGGCGGCGCGCTGCGCATCCTCGCTCTGCCCTCGCTCGCGCTCGAGGCGATCCCGACTGCCGTCTCGCAATTCCTGCAGACTCATCCGAACGTAAAATTCGACCTGCAGACCGCCCATCACGACGATCTGCTGCGCAAGCTCTACGAACGCGAGACCGACATCGCCGTCGCCTGCCAAGTCCCTCCCGCGGCACCGATCAGCCAGCAATGGCTGGGCGAGGGCGAGCTGGTCGTCTTCTATCGCGAGCAGGACATGCCCGACGCGCCGCCCAGCATCGAACTGAGCCGCCTCAAGGGCCAGCGCTTCATCAGCCTCGCCGCCAGCGGTCCGATCGGCCAGCTCTTCGCGCAGGAGCTGGAGCGGCTCGACCTCGAGCTGGACGAAGTCGTATCGGCGCGCACCTTCTACATGGCGGGCGCCCTGGTGCGGCAGGGCGTGGGCATGACAGTCGTGGACAGCTTCACCGCCCAGGCCTGCCTCGCGCCGGGCCTGTCGATGCGCCCGCTGCGACCGCGCATCACCTTCGACATCCACGCCATGTTCCTGATCAACCGGCCGCCGGGCGCGCTCGCCAACGACTTCCTCAAGACGCTGGGACGGATCGTCGACGCTCCATAGCGGCGGGCTATGACGGCCCGCGCTCTCATTATGCGCGCCGCCGCGCACGCCGGGGCTAGTTTCCGCCCGATGATCCCGGCGCCCTATCTCGTCTATATCGGCCACAGTACCGACCCGCTCGGCATCAAGACCTCGCGCGGGGTCGCCGAATTCCGGCGGGCGGATTGCCTGGGCGAATTCCGGCACGACGACAGCCCGCTGACGCTCGACCTGCCCCGGCTCGGCATGGCGGAAGCAGCCGAAGCCGGCGCGCGCACCCTGATCCTCGGCATCGCCGGAGCGGGCGGCAAGGTCGGCGCCGACCTGATCGAGGACGCCGCCGCCGCGCTGGCGGCCGGGATGCACGTCGCCTCCGGCCTGCACGAGCGGCTGCGCGACCAGCCGCGCCTCGCCGCGCTGGCGGCCGAGCGCGGGCTCCAGCTGTTCGACGTGCGCGATCCGCCCGCCGGCCTGGTCGTCGGCAAGGGCGTGCCGCGCGCCGGCCGCCGGCTGCTCACCGTCGGCACGGACTGTTCGGTCGGCAAGATGTACGCGACATTGGCGCTGACCGAGGGGTTGCGGGCGCGGGGCATCGCCGCCGATTTTCGCGCGACCGGCCAGACCGGCATCCTGATCGCCGGGGACGGCATCGCGGTCGATGCCGTCGTCGCCGACTTCATCTCGGGCGCGATCGAGCGGCTCGCCCCGGCGCGCGACGACGATGGCTGGGACCTGATCGAAGGGCAGGGTTCGCTCTTCCACCCGTCCTTCGCCGGCGTCTCGCTCGGCCTGCTGCACGGTGCGCAGCCCGATGCGCTGGTGCTGTGCCACGAGCCGGGCCGGCCACATTTGCGCGGGATAGAGGGGCGCCCCTTGCCCGGTCTCGCCGAATGTCTGGCACGCAATCTGGAGGCGGCGCGGCTGACCCGCCCGGACGTGCGCGCGGTGGGCATCTGCCTCAACACGTCCGGCATGGAGCGGTCCGCCGCGCTCGCCTTGTGCGCCGCGACCGAGGCGGAGGCCGGCCTGCCCTGCACCGATCCGATCGCCTTCGGCGTCGATGCCATCCTCGACCGATTGTTATGCCTCGAACGCTCTACGCGCAGCGCGACCATTTCCCGCTGAACGCGCCGTTCCGGATTTCGCGCGGCGTCAAGACGGCGGCGGACGTCGTGACGGTCACGATCGCCGAGGACGGCGTCGCGGGGCGCGGCGAAGCGGTGCCCTATTCGCGCTACGGCGAGTGCCTCGACAGCACGATCGAAGCGATCGAGGCGGTGCGCGCGCTCGTCGAGGCGGGCGGTGGGCGTGAGGACCTGCTCGCCGTGCTGCCCGCCGGAGCCGCCCGCAACGCCCTGGATTGCGCCTTGTGGGACCTCGAAGCCAGGCAGGTCGGGCGCGATGTGGCGGAGACGATCGGCGGCGCGGCGCCGGCGCCGGTCGCGACCGCGCTTACCATCTCGATCGATACGCCGGAGGCGATGGCCGAAGCCGCGCGACGCCTCGCCCATGTGCCGCTGCTCAAGGTCAAAGTGGATGGATCGGACCCGGAGGCGCAAATCCGCGCGGTGCGCGCGGCGGCGCCCGAACCGGCCCTGATCGTCGATCCGAATGAGAGCTGGGACCGGGAGCGGGTGACGGCGATGCAAAGCGTGCTGGTCGCGGCGCGCGTCGCCTTGCTCGAACAGCCGGTGCCGGCCGATGCCGATGATTGGCTGGAGGATTTCGCGCCGGCGGTGCCGATCTGCGCCGACGAATCGCTCCATGTCGCGGCCGATCTCGCCATCGTCGCGCGGCGCTATCAGGTCGTGAACGTGAAGCTGGACAAGACCGGCGGGTTGACCGAAGCGTTGCGGGTCGCGCAGGCGGCGCGCGGCATGGGGCTGAAGCTGATGACCGGCTGCATGATCAGCTCGTCACTGTCGGTCGCGCCGGCGCTGCACATCGCGCAAATGTCGGATTTCGTCGATCTTGACGGTCCGCTCTGGCTCCGGGAGGATTATCCCGGCGGGATCGTCGAGACGGACGGCATCATCCGCCCGCCCGCGCCCGGTTTCTGGGGAACGCGATGAAAAGGGCCTGGATCGCTTCGCTGCTGCTCGCCGCCTCGCTGTCCGCAGCGGCGGATGCCGGGCCGTCGTCCCGGCAGGTCGACCTGATCATCCGGGGCGGCACCGTCTATACCGGATCGGACGCGCCGTTCGTCGGCGACGTGGCGATTTCCGGCGATCGCATCCGTGCGGTCGGACGGCGATTGCGGCTCGATGCGGCGCGGGTCGTGGACGCGCGCGGCCTGATCGTCGCGCCCGGCTTCATCGATCCGCACACCCATGCCGAAGCCGCGCTCGCCTCGGACGATGCGCAGGCACGGCTCGTCCCCGCCTTCCTGATGCAGGGCGTGACCACCGCCTTCATCGGCAATGACGGCGGCGGGACACCAGACATCGCGGCGGTTCTGGGCAGCGCGGAAGAGCGGCCCGTCGGCATCAACTATGCCGCCTATGTCGGCTTCGGCGCGGTGCGCCGGGCCGTGATCGGGGCGGAGGACCGCGCGCCGACCGCCGAGGAGCTGGCGCGGATGCGCGGGCTGGTCGCCACCGCCATGTGCCAGGGCGCGCTCGGCCTCTCGACCGGCCTCTTCTACGCGCCCCAGAGCTTCGCGGCGACCGACGAGGTGGTCGCGCTGGCGCGGGAGGCGGGAGTGCGGGGCGGCGTCTATGACAGCCATATCCGCGACGAATCCAGCTATTCGATCGGCCTTGCCGCCGCGATCGACGAGGCGATCGAGGTCGGCCGCGCGGCGGGCCTGCCGGTCAATATCTCCCACATCAAGGCGCTGGGCGTGGACGTGCACGGCCAGGCACCGGCGATCGTCGCGCGGATCGAGGCCGCCCGGGCGGCCGGGCAGCGGGTCACCGCCGATCAATATCCCTGGTCCGCCTCGGGCACGAGCCTGGTCGCCTCGCTCGTCCCGCGCTGGGCGCAGGACGGGGGCCGGGCGGCCTTGCTGGCCCGCTTCGACGATGCCGCTTTGGCCGCGCGCCTTCATGCCGAGATGGCCGAGAATCTGCGCCGGCGCGGCGGGGCGGAGACACTGCGCATTACCGAAGGCGCGCATCGCGGCCGCACGCTGGCGCAGGTCGCGGGCGGAGCGGACCCTGTCGCGACGGCGATCGCGGTGATCCGCGTCCAGGACCCGGCTGTGGCCTCGTTCAACCAGACCGAGGCGGACATCGTCACCTTCATGGCCCAGCCCTGGGTGATGACCGGCTCCGACGCCTCGACCGGCCATCCGCGCGTCTATGGCAGCTTCGCGCGCAAATATGCCGAATATGTCGTCGCCCGCCGCGCGATCTCGCTGCGCGATTTCATCGAACGGAGCACCTCTCTCACCGCCGACACGTTCGGCATCGCCGATCGCGGGCGGCTGCGCGTCGGGGCCTATGCCGACATTCTCGTGTTCGATCCCGGCAGCTATGCCGCGCGCGCGACCTACGACGCGCCGACCCTGCTGGCCCAAGGCGTGCGGCTGGTGCTGGTGAACGGCGTGCCGGCGGTGGAGAATGGCGCGCTGACCGGCGCGCCGGCCGGGCGGGCGCTGGCGCACCGTCCGCCAGAGGGAAGCTGCCCGTGATCGACCCCGCCGCCTGGCATCGCGACGGCTATGCGATCGTGCGGGGTTTCTTCGCGCCCGGCGAGGTCGCCGCGATCGGCGCGGAGATCGATCGGGTTCATGCGGAGGGCGTGGCGCACGGCCGCAGCTTCCGGCACGGCAACCTCTTCTACAAGATCGCGCAAGGGCCAAACGGCCCGATCGTGCAGATGGTGCAATGGCCGGCCTATCACTGCCCGGCGCTGGATACGGTGCGGCTCGATCCACGCTTCGCGGCCCTGCTCGCGCCGCTGATCGGGGGCGACGTCAAGCAGATCATCAACCAGCTCCACTGGAAGGCGCCGGGCGCCGCCGGCGATTTCGCCTGGCATCAGGATTCGCGCTTCCGCCGGCCGGCGGACTGCTACCGCAATCTCGACACCGCCTATGTCCAGACCGGCCTCGCCATCGATCCGCACGGACCGGAATCGGGCGGCATGCGTTTCGTGCCGCGCAGCCATGTCCATGGCGATCTCGATCTGGATACCGATACCGAGGTGCTGGGCACCGCCATGCGCGACGGGGCGCTGGAGCGGGTCGGGCTACGCGCCGCCGACGCGATCCAGCTCGATCTCGCGCCGGGCGATCTGGCGCTGTGGAATCCCTATCTGGTCCACGGCTCCGGCCCCAATCATGCGGATCACCGGCGCCGTTTCTACATCAACGGCTATGTCCGCGCGGCGGATTGCGACCGGGGCGAGTGGGCCTTTCGCGACGGCAAGCCGGTGCCGCTCGGACCCGAGCCGGCATTGGTCCATTACGAGGAGCTGCGCGCGCGGGGCGAACCCCATTATGTGTGAGGCGCGCCCCACTCAATCCCGGTAGAAGCGGACATTGCCCAGCTCGAGCATGGCCGCGCCGCCCGTCTCGCCCTCCAGCCGAATGATGAGCCCCCGCAGCCGGGCAAGGTCGAGCCGCGCCCCGGCATCGGGACTGAGGAACGCACCGAACGGGATGCGGACTTCGCGCGCCGTCTCGCCCGCCGCGAATTCGGTGCGGAAAGAGTTGCGCGTCGCGATACCGTAGCTTTCGAAGGCGAGCCCATAACGCCCCGCCCCCCGCGCATCGAAGGCGATGCCGGCGAAGCCGCGCGCGTCGGCGACCTGGACGCCGCCGCGCGTGAGCGGCAGCACCAGATTGGCGAAGGGCCGGGGCGCCGCGCCCATCCGCGCGAACAGGAAGAGTCTGCCGGACCGGGCATCGTCGCGGATCAGGTGGAGATGGCTGTGATCTACGCCGGCCTCGTGCGTCGCCACCGGCAGCGTGCCCAAATCGGTTCGCCCGTCGGCGCGCGCGCCGGTGTCGATCGGCCCGGCCATGACGTGGACGGGCAGGGGCGAGGGCGCATCGGCGTCGGTCAGCCGGCGGAGTGGCGGCAGCGCCATCTCGCGCCCGCCGACGAATACGCGGCGCATCTGATAAAGGTCCTCGATGCGCTGGTCGGGTCGTCCGGCGACCAGGATCAGGTCGGCGCGCTGGCCCGGTGCGATCCGCCCGCGAGCATCTCCTTCGCGCAGGATGGCGGCGCTGACGCCGGTCGCCGCCGCCAGCGCCTCGGCCGGGGTGAAGCCATGATCGGCGAGAATGCGGATTTCGCGGATCGCCGAAGAACCCTGATAAACGCCCTCGATGCCCGCATCGGTGCCGATGCCCACGCGGATGTCCGCCGCCTTCAGCCGCCGCAGATTTTCGCGCAGATAGGTCCAGCGCCGCGATTCCAGCTCCGGAACCGTCTCCTCGGCGGCGCGCGCTTCCTCCCGCGCCCGTTCGGGCGGACGCAGTCCCCGCAATTCCTCAGGCAGCATCGCACGGTCCTGCTGCGGTTCGTAGACCACCATGGTCGGCGCATAGCCGGTGCCGTTCGTCCGCATCAGCGCGATCAGCTCCTCGTCCACCAGTCCGTCGCCGATACCGTGGCCGATCGCATCGACCCCGGCCCGCGCTGCGATCCGCGCGCCTTCCATCGTCACCGTATGCGTGATGACCGGAATGCCCGCCGCATGGGCGCGCTCGACGATCGCGCGCAGGGTCGGCAGGTCCATCGAATTGGTGTCGGGAATCCGGCCGTAGCGCCAGCCGTCCGCGAACACCTTGATGACGTCGGGCCGATAGGGCAGCGCCCGGTCCATCGCCAGCGCGGCCGAGCGGGGCGAGTTTGCCTCCAGCGTGAACTGGTCGCCCCAGCCGCGCTCGGTGCCATGCCCGCCCGGCACGCCGATGCGGATGGCGAGCCGCAGGTTCGGCGCCGTCACCGCGCCCGATCCGGTCATTTCGCGGATCGGCGCCAGCATTTCGCCCGACACCGAGAAATCGGCGACGGTCGTGACGCCGTGCAGGAGGTGCGCGCCATAGGCCTTGCCGAGATCCTCCGGGCCACCATCGCCGGGCGAGCGGAGATGGGTGTGGAGATCGTGCAGGCCGGGCAGCAGCGTCATGCCACGCCCGTCCACGATCCGCGCCCCACGCGGCGCCCGCAATCTTGGGCCGACCTCTACGACCTCTTCTCCCGAGATCAGCACGTCGGCGATCGAAGCCGGCGCGCCCGTCCCGTCGAACACATGCGCGTCGCGGATCAAGGTTCCGCCATCGCCCGGCGCCGCGCCGAGACAGGCAAGGCCCAGCAGGATGCAGCCGAGCTTCGCCAAGTTCACGGCAAGGGCTCCCGGCGCATCAGGGTCGTGTCGAGGAAATCGACGGTGGCGCGGTAGCTGGCCAGCCAGTTGGCGTGGCGGAAGAAACTGTGCCGCTCGTTGGGGAAGACCAGCTCGCGATAGGGGATGCCGCGCGCCGCCAGCTCGCGGGCGAGCACCAATGATTGCGAGAAGGGCACGTTGCGATCGTCGTCGCCGTGGATCAGGAGCACGGGCGAACGCCAGCGATCGATCGCGCCCAGCGGCGAGGAGTCCCACTGTAGCTGCCGCGCCCGGTCCTGCGCGGCCGGCGACAGGGTGTTCGGAACGGGCCGGAGCATCGAATGCACGCCGTGCAGATCGACGCCGGCGGCGAACAGGTCGCTGTCCCGCGCCAGCGCCAGCGCGGTCAGATAGCCGCCCCAGCTTCCGCCCCAGACGCCGATCCGCGCCGGATCGACGTCGGCCTGCGCCTCGAGCCAGCGGCCCGCCGCCAGGATGTCGCGATATTCGGACGCGCCCTCGCGCCCCGTCTCCGGCGCCTCGCGGAAGGCCTGGCCGTAACCGGTGCCACCCCGGTAATTCACCGACAGCACATGATAGCCCAGCGCAGCCAGATGCTGGTTCACGACATAAGCGTGGGAATAATAAGAAGAGGGGTGGAAGCCGAGCAGCATCTGCCGGCGCGGCCCGCCATGAATATAGACCAAAGCCGGCCGCCGCCCCTGGCCCCGCGCGCGGAAGAGCTGGGCATGGATTTCCACCCCGTCGGCGGCGCGGAAGGTGACGGACTCCGGCGCGGTGAAGACCCCAGCCACATGCACTTCACCCAGCGGCGATCGCCGCCCATCGAGCAGCACCGGATGGGCCGGGCGCTGCGCATCGGTGGCGATCGCCGCCACCGCATCGCCCCCGACGACGGGCGCGAACAGCATGGCGTCGTTGCCGCCGAGCCGCGACGCCGCGCCCCCGCCCAACGGTCGCCGCCAGATGCCGCGCCGGCCGATGTCGCCGTCATTGGCTGCGTAGAGCAAAGAGCGCCCGTCGGGGCCGAGCCGGAACGTCTCCACCTCATAAGCGCCCTGCGTCAGCGCGCGCGGCTCGCCGCCGCGCCGGGCGTCGAGCGCGTAGACGTGCATCCACCCGGTCCGCTCCCACGGGAAGAGGATCGTGGCGTCCGCGCTCCAGAAGAGGTTGCGGCTGCGCGTCCCGGCATAGCGTCCGCCCGGTCCGGCCGGCGCCGCCCACAGCGTGCGCGCCGCGCCGGTCGCGGCATCCACGATCCGGATCGACCAGTAAGGGCCGCTGTCCGGCGCGGCGTCGACCGGCGGCTCGAGCTGGCGGATGAAGGCGATCTCGCGTCCGTCGGGCGAGAAGACCGGCTCGATCGATTCCCCGAGGCCGGGATCGAGATAGGTGAGGCGCGCGGCCGTAATGTCGAACAGGCCGACGAAGCTGTAATCGCCGCGATCTTCGGAGAAGAGCAGCCGCGCGCCGTCCGGCGACCAGGAGAGGCGCTCTACGGAGCCCCGCACCCGCGCCAGCGACCGCGCCTCGCCGCCGCGCGTCCACAGCCACAATTCGCCGCGCCGGGTGAAGGCCAGGCGGGTGCCATCGGGCGAGAAGGCCGGCGAATGCCCCTCGCCGATCCGCAGCGGCGTCCCGCCCTCCGCCGACACGACGAACAGCTCCTGCGGCGGCACGCGCGGCGAGACGCCGGTATTGGGCGGGTTCGCTTCGTCCGGATATTCGCCGTCGCCGCCGCGCACGAAGGCGAGGCTCGCGCCGTCGCGGCTGAAGGCGAGGTCGTAGACCGGCAGCCCGTCATCCGCGCTGAAGGCGGTGATCCGCCGCGCCGGCTGGCCGCGCGCCGCCGTCCAGATGTTGCGGACGCCCGCGGCCGTCTCGATCCAGGCGAAACGCGGCGCATCCGCCGCCCCGGTCAGCCCGCTCGCGATCGGCAGCGCGAGCGCCTCGGCCAGCGGATCACGGTCGTCGGCCAGGGCCGGTGGCAGGAAGGCGAGGCCGATCAGGCCCAGCCACAGGCTCAGGATGAAGCGCCGCATCGCGCAGCTATGGGCCGCGCCGTCGCGCCCGCGCAAGCGCGCCAGGCCCCGACATGCGCCCTTGTTATATCCGCCGAAACGCTCTGAATAAGAAAGCGGCGCCCGCTCGGGCACGGTTCGGACGGAGGGATTTGCCAATGATGGACATGCTGGCCCCGCTTCGCTCCGCCTTGCTGGCATTGGCGCTGGCCGTCGCCGCGCCCGCTTTGGCCTGGCAGCCCTCGCTGCAGGGCGAGGTGACGGCGCAGCTCGCCGCCGCTGGGCCCGGCACGCGTTATGGCCTGGTGGTCACGGACATGGAGGGGCGCGAGCTGATCGCGATCAACCCCGACAATCGCTTCATCCCGGCGTCCAACACCAAGATGTTCACCACCGCCGCCGCCTTCGCGGCGATGGCCGGGCTCGACCGGCCCGACACGGCGGGCGGCGCGGCGGTGCGGCTCGACGGGCGCGACGTGATCCTGATCGGGCATGGCGACGCCCGCCTGTCCAGCGCGGCGGATTGCGTCACCGATTGCCTCGCCGCCCTGGCCGATGCGGTGGCGGCGCGGACCCGGCGGGTGCGGCATGTGATCGGCGACGACAGCCTGTTCGCGGACCAGCGCTGGAGTCCCGGGATGAGCTGGAACAACATCCCCACGCGATCCGGCACGGCGATCTCGGCGCTCACGCTCGACGACAATGAGCTGCATGTGCGCGTTTCGCCCGGCACGGTGGGGGAGCCGCCCGCGCTCGACCATTTGCCCTATTACCGCATCGTCAACCGCGCCGTGACCGTGACGGAAGGCGAGACATCCCTCAGCTTCGATCGCATGCCGAACAGCCTGGATCTCTATCTGACCGGGCGCATCCGGGCCGGCGCGGAGCCGACCGTCCTGCGCCTCGGCATCGACGATCCGGCCCATTACGCCGCCTGGCGGTTCGCGACGCTGCTGCGCGAACGCGGCGTGCGGCTGAGCGGCGACGTGCAGGTCCGGCATCGGACGCCCGGCGGCACCGTCGAGCCGTCCGGCGCGGAACTGCTGGCCCGGCTGACGCCGCCGCCGCTCGCCGAGACGCTGACGCGCATCAACAAGGAGAGCCAGAACCTCCATGCCGAGCTGCTGATCCGCCGCCTCGGCCTGATCGAAGGCGCCGGCTCGATCGAGGATGGCGTCGCCCGGATCGAGGCGATGATGGCTGAGGCGGGCGTGCCGAGGACCGGATGGGACCTGTCCGACGGCTCCGGCATGTCCACCTACAACCGCATGTCGCCGCGCGCCGTCGCCGCCCTGCTGCGCTGGGCCGCGACGCAAAGCTGGGGTGCGGCATGGCGGGACACCTTTTCGGTCGCCGGGGTGGACGGGACGCTCCAGCGCCGCTTCCGCGACAGCCCGCTGCAGGGCCGGCTCTTCGCCAAGACCGGCACGCTGAACGCGACCAACGCGCTCTCCGGCTATCTCACCGCGCGCAGCGGCCGGACGCTGATCTTCTCCTTCTTCGCCAACGACGTCCCCGGCGGCGGCAGCGCGACAGCGGCGATGGACGCCGTGCTGCAACGGATCGCGGCGGAGAATTAGGTTAAGCCGAGACGGGAATCCCACAACCGTTCGGGCTGAGCCTGTCGAAGCCCTGCCCTTTCTTTCGGCGGTGGAGAAGAGAAGGGCGGCCCTTCGACAGGCTCAGGGCGAACGGTGCTTTTGATCAAACGCAGGAGACTTCAGCCGAACGCCGCGATCACCGCGTCGCCGGTCGCGCGGCGCAGGTCCATGATGCCCGTTTCGCGATGACGCGTCGGGTGGACGCGGTTGGTGAGCAGGGTCCAGGCGAGGCCGCGGTCAAAATCCACCCACAGGCCGGTGCCGGTGAAGCCGGTATGGCCGATCGTTCCGGCCGAGCAGGCCGCGCCGCCGCTCCAGCCGTCGAAGCGTATCTCCCAGCCGCAGGTGCGGTGCCCCTCGACCGGGGTGCGGATCGCCTCGATCAGGAAGGGCGAGGCGGTGCCGCCCAGCAGCCCCGCCGCATGGTCGAGCACTCCGGCGACCGTGCCGAACAGCCCGGCATGACCCGGCGCGCCGCCCAGCGCCCAGGCATTTTCGTCATGCACCTCGCCCTTCATCACTCGGCCACGCCAGGAACACCGCTCGGTCGCCACGGCGGGCCCCGGCGGCGGCCCGTAGGTCAGCCCCTCACTCAGCGGCCAGGCGGAGAGCGGCTGCCCGGTGATCCGCTCGATCGCGATGCCGAGCAGGATATAGTTGATGTCCGAATAGACCGGCGGCCCGTGCCGCCATTCGCGCTGCAGCACGAAGGCGCGCAGCCGCTCCGGATCGCCGCCATAGGTGTAGATCGGCTCGACGGCGGGCAGGAAGGTGCGGTGGGCGAGGCAGTCGCGGAAGGTGAGCTTGCGCTCCGCCGCGTCCGCCACGTCATATTGGCGCAGGTCCGGGATCGTGTCGGTCAGCGGCCGGTCGAGATCGATCCGCCCCTGCCCGGCCAGCGTCAGCACCATCGTCGTCGTCGCGATCACCTTCGATACGGAGGCGAGATCGAACCAGTGGGCCTCGGTCAGCGCCTCCGGCTCCGGCTCCAGCGCCGCCATGCCCGCGAAGCGCACGGCGCGGCGGCCGTCGGCGGTGACGACGCCCAATGTCGCGCCGGGAATGCGGCCGTCCCCGACCGCCGCCAGCGCCGGCGCGAAGGCCCGTTCGATCATGCCGTCCCCTCTTCCTCGATCGGGCGCGGTTTCGCACGGGCGATCAGCGGCAGGAAGAGGATGGCGGCGAGGCTCAGCACGCCGGAGAGGATGAAGAACAGGTCGAAGCCGCGATAGCCCGCCGCGTCGAAGCTCTCCACCATCGCGCCGCCGGAACCGGAGAGCAGGCGCGGGAGCAGGAAGGCGAAGCCGGACAGGAACGCATATTGCGCCCCTGGATAGCGTGGGTCGACCAGCATCGAGAGATAGACGACGAAGATCGCGCCCGCCATGCCGTTGCCGAACTGGTCGAGCGCGGTGGCGATGTAGAGCGTCGTTTCCGCCACCGGCTGATGCGCCAGCCAGACGAAGCCGAAATTGCCCAATGCCGCGAAGAGCGCGCCGATCGCCAGCGTCCAGCCCTGCGGCCAGCGGGCCGCCATCAGCCCGCCCAGCGCGACGCCGATCATGCTGGCGACCAGCGCCACATAGGAATCGGCGCGGCCGATCTCGCTCAGCGAATAGCCCAGATCGCGGATCATCGGCTTGGAAAGATTGAGCGCCAGCACGTCGCCCATCCGGTAGATCGAGACGAACGCCATCAGCGCCAGCGCCATGAAGCCGTAGCGCCAGAAGAATTCGACATAGGGCCCGATCGCCACCGAGCGCCGCGCGGGCGAGGAGGCCGGCAGCTTGCGGATTTTCGGCAAGGCGGCGGCCATGATCAGGAACGGCACCATGCAGATGGCGAGCACATAGGGCGTGACATTGCTCTGGCCGCTCATCCCCATGCCGGACGCCGCGCCGAGCAGCAGCCAGCCGACCGCCGCGGTGACCGCCGTCGCGGCAAGCAGGATGCCGACGCTCGCGGCGATGCCCATAGTCAACGCCGTCCCCCTGCTGCCGCGCGCGTCCGGGTCGGGCCGCATCGCCGCGAGCAGGGGGAAGGGCGCGAAGGCCGCCGCGGCGATCGCCAGATAGGCGCCGGTCCAGCCCCAGCCGGGCTGGTCGGCGATCAACAGCGCGCCGCTGCCGGCCGCGACCATCGCGCTGCGATAGCCCCACAGATTGGCGGCGGCGAGCGGCCCCTGCTGCTCTTTCGTCGGCGCGAGCTCGATCCGCCAGGCATCGGCGGCGACCTCTAGCGTCGTCGTCCAGAAGGCGAGCAAAACCGCGAACAAAGCGGTGACGGCCAGGCTTCGCTCGGGCGAGACGAAGGCCATCGCCGCCATCGAGGTGAAGATGCCGAGCTGAGCGAGCATGATCCAGCCGCGCCTCTTGCCCCAGAAGCGCCCGAAGCCCGGCACCTGGTAGCGGTCGAGCAAAGGCGCCCACAGGAACTTGAAGGTGGGGAGCAGCTGCACCCAGGCGAAGAAGCCGATGATGACCAGGCCGATCTCATGCGCCTGCAGCCGGAGCATCAGCACGGTGGAGAACATGTAGAAGGGCAGGCCCGCCGAGAAGCCGAGCAGCAGATAGAGCGCCTGCCGCCCGATCCCCCTCGGCGCCACTTCGGCCGCCCCAACCACGCTGCCCTGTGCCACTGACGCCATGATATCCCCTTGAACGAACCGCACGAAGCTTGGCGAGCGCGGCGGCGCCGTCAACGCCCAGGTCGCCGCGCCCGCACTGGTTTGGACGGCGATGATGGCGGGAGGTTATGGCGGCGCCAACAGAAACTATGGCAGGCGCGGTGGAAGTTGATACTTACTACCGGATGAACGAGCCAAGGGGGATCTTATCATGCGCGCTTTCACGTCACTGAGGCCGGTCCTGTGTTCGGGCACGGCCCTTGCCGCGTTCGCCAGTGCCTGGGCGGCTCCGGCCGCGGCGCAACCCCCGGCCACGCAAGATACGATAACGCCCCAGTCCGAGGCCTCGTCGTCCGACAACGATGACACCATTCTCATCACCGGCTCGCGTCTTCGGCAGGATCCGAACAACAGCGCCCTGCCGATCCAGATCATCACCACCCAGGAAATTCAGCGCAACTCGATCAGCAGTCCCGAACAATTGCTGATGTTCCTGCCGTCGAATGCCAGCGGGGCGGACAATCTGGCCTCAAACGCGGACGTCGTCTCCGGGGCGCAGCGCGGGACGAACGGCCTCTCGTCGGCCAACCTTCGCGGTCAGGGCAATTCGTCGACCTTGGTGCTGCTCAACAACCGCCGCGTCGCCGCGCACGGACTTCAGGGCTCGGCCGTCGATGTCAACCAGATTCCCTTCGCCGCGCTCGAGCGGATCGAAGTGCTGAAGGACGGCGCCTCGGCCATTTACGGCACCGATGCGGTCGGCGGCGTGATCAACTTCATCACCCGCACCGATTTCGAGGGCATCAGCGTCAACGGCTTCGTCGACGCGACCGAAGCGGGCGGCGGCAACATCTACCGGCTGTCCGGGCTCGTCGGCTATGGCGACCTTGACGAGCAGGGCTTCAACGTCATGGCGTCGGTCTCCTATAGCTGGAACCGGATCCTGCGCGGCTCCGACCGGGATTTCGTGAATGGCAACCAGCCCAATCGCGGTCTCTCGATCGACACGCGCGGTACGCCGGTCGCGACCGCATTCAACATCGCGGCCAATCCCAATCAGACGCCGGGCGGCACCCTGCTCAGCGGCCTGACCCTCACCTTGCCCAACGGGACGAACGGCGCCGCCGGCGGCATCAATATCCTCGATCTTCCGGGCGGCGCCGGCTGCGATTCCGTGGACGGCGGTCTGGCCTATGACGAGGTCTTGTGGGCGCTGCCGACGGCGCAATATGCCTGCGCCTGGGACACGGGCCGCGCGGCGGTGATCCAGCAGCCGATCCAGACGCTGACCTATTTCGCCCGCGGCGTCGTGCGTCTGGGCGACGCCCATAATCTTTCGCTCGAGATCACCGGGTCGGACGCGGATTCCTCAAAGCAATTCTCCGCCAACCAATATTCGGCCAACGCCACGAATCTCCCCTGGGCCTATCCGCTCAACGCGGACACAGCGGCGACCTACAATCAGGTCTTCCAGGCGATCCGGGGGGCGTTTACTGATCCTGCACAACAGGCAGCGCTCGATGCCCGCTACGGCCTGCCGATCGCCGGCCGCTGGCGCTGCATTCCCTGCGGCCCGCGTGAATATGAGACCAACACGCAGACGTTCCGCGCTGCGCTTGGCATCGACGGGCCACTCTGGGAGGGCTGGAACTATCGCGCAGGCGCGTCCTATGCGCGCAGCGAGGCCCGTTCGGTATTGGGCACCGGCTATCACTTCCGCGGCGTGCTGACCGTCAACGATCCCGCGACGCCGGGAGACGACCGCGGAATATACGACCCTCGCGCGCCGACCGCGCCGGGTGCCGCCGGCCCGGGGATTATCGGCCTGATCAACTCGGGCATATTGAATCCGTTCAGCGCCACCCAGACCGACGCGGCTCTGGCGGCTCTCGACGCCGTGTCGGCCGCGGGGACGGTGCTCTATGGCGGCCGCTACCAGGTGCGTCAGTTCGACGCATCGATTTCCGGTGGGCTGTTCCCCATTGGCAACCGCGAGGTCCAACTCGCCGTCGGCGTCGACTATCGCCGGGAAAGCTATGAGTTCAACGGCTCGCCCGCAGCTGCGGCCGGCCAGCCCGACATCTTCAACGTGGCATTCGACAATATCAACGCGCTGACGCCGAAGCGCCGCACCGTGCGGGCGGCTTATGTCGAGGCGCTGTTTCCGATCCTGCCGAGCCTCGATATCATCGCCGCTGGCCGTATCGACGATTATACCGGCTTCGGTTCGACAACCAATCCGAAGATCTCGTTCCGTTTCCGGCCGTGGGAACCGATCATGTTCCGCGGTTCCTATGGTACCGGCTTCCGCGTGCCGACGTTCAACCAGATATTCAACGGCACGACGGTTTCGCCCAATCCCGGCAACACCCTGGTCGATCCAACTTTGTGTCCGACGGGCAATACGACGGGGCCGCAGCCCCAATGCGCGCCCATCACCCCGGAATCGCTCAGCGGCGGCAATCTGAACCTCGAGCCGGAAACCTCCGAGCAATACACGGTCGGCATGGTGATCCAGCCTTCGAACCGGTTCAGCTTCTCGGTCGATTATTGGCGGATCGCGGTGGACAACACGATCGGCTCGATCACCATTCCGCAATTGCTGGCGAACATCACCGCCTTCCCCGATCGGATCGTGCGCACCAACGGCATCATCACCGGGGTCGATCTCAGGACGGGGAATTTCGGCTCGCGGCGGACCGAGGGTCTGGACTTCACGCTGCGGGGTTCGATCGACGGGCTCGGCGGTGTCTTCAGCGCCGGACTCGACGGCACCTATCTGCTCGACAAGCGCGAGAAGCTGCTGCCCAACTTGCCCTATTCGGATCTGATCGGAATCTTCACTTTCACCGGCGACCTCGGCCTGCGTTGGAAGCACAATGCGTTCATCAGCTGGTGGAACGACGACTGGAACTTCACGCTCACGCAGATTTTCCGGAACGGCTACAGGAACTTCGCCCTGCCGGCGTCGGCGACGCGACCCGATTACAACATTCGGGTAAGCGATTATATCGTCTACAATCTGTCGGTCTCCTATACCGGCTTCCGTCACCTGAGGCTGACCGCGGGCGTCCGGAACCTCTTCGATCGCGATCCGCCCTTCGCGATCACCTATGACAGCAATACCGGTGCGGGCAGCTCCTGGGAGCCGCGCGTCGCCGATCCGCGTGGGCGGTCGTTCACTTTCGCGGCCGAAGTGAGATTCTGATCTCCGTTCCCAAATAGGGGCGGCCGCGACATCGATCGCGGCCGCCCCTCTCGATTATGCGCCCTGGAACGGATAACGGAGCGCCAGGAGCGCGGCGGATGAATCATTTCCATCTCGAGGACGGGACGACCTGTTGCGAAGGCGTACCCTTGCCGCTGATCGCGCAAGCGGTCGGCACACCCGTCTTCGTTTATTCCGCCACTGCGATGCGGGCGCAGGCGCACGCCTTGCAAGAGGCGCTCGCGGCGCTGCCCGACCCGCTCATCGCCTATGCGGTGAAAGCCAATCCGAACGGCGCCGTGCTGCGGACGCTCGCCGCCGAAGGGCTGGGCGCCGACGTCGTCTCCGGCGGCGAGTATCGCCGTGCGCTGGCGGCGGGCATCACGCCGGAGCGGATCGTCTTTTCCGGCGTCGGCAAGACGGCGGCGGAAATGGCGCAGGCGCTGGCAGGCGGGCTTTGCCAGTTCAATCTGGAATCACTTTCCGAAGCGGAGATGCTGTCCGAGGTGGCGGCATCGATGGGGCGGACCGCGCCGGTCGCGTTCCGGGTCAATCCCGATGTGACGGCGGGCTCCCACGCCAAGATTTCCACCGGCTCGGCGCACAACAAATTCGGCATAGCGATCGACGATGCCCCCGACGCCTGCGCCCGCGTCGCGGCGCTGCCGGGGCTGCGGCTCCAGGGCCTCGCGGTCCATATCGGCAGCCAGCTCACCAGTCTGGCCCCGTTGGAGGCGGCGTTCGGCAAGGTGGGGACGATGATCGCCGAATTGCGCGCGCGGGGACACGACATCCGCACCGCCGATCTCGGCGGCGGGCTCGGCATTCGCTACGATCCTTCGTCGCCTCCGCCCCCGACAATCGCGGATTATGGCGCGCTCGTCGAACGGGCGACACGCGGTTGGGGCGCGCGGCTGATCTTCGAGCCGGGCCGGCTGATCGTCGGCGATGCCGGCGTGCTGCTGACCGAGGTGATCCGGGTCAAACCGGGAGCCCTGCAACCCTTCGTGGTCCTCGACGCGGCGATGAACGATCTGATGCGGCCCAGCCTGTACGACGCCTGGCACGGCATCGAGGCGGTGTCGCCCCGGGCCGAACGAATGACGGCCGACGTGGTCGGCCCGGTCTGCGAGACCGGCGACACCTTCGCGACCGCGCGCGACATGGAGCGGGTCGAATCGGGCGACCTGATGATCATCCGCACCGCCGGCGCCTATGCCGCGACGATGGGCAGCACATACAATTCCCGCCCGCTCGCGCCGGAGGTGCTGGTCGACGGACGCGACTGGGCGGTGATCCGCCCGCGACGGGACGTCGATGCGCTGATCGGCGACGAACGCCTGCCGCCCTGGCTCGATCGCTAATCGCCGATTTTCGCCGCGAGCCATTCCTCGATCGCCCGAAAGGCGGAGCGCCCCGCCGGCTGAGGCGCCGGGTTGTTGGCCGCGAAATAGGCGATGCCGACATTGCGGGCCGGATCGATCCACAGGCCGGAACGTAGATTATAGGCCTCGCCGGCATGGCCCAAGGCGGCGCGCCCCGCGAACAGGTCGTCATTGCAGCCCGCCACGCGCACGGGCAGGGTTTGGACCGCGAGACCGTAGGAACAGTAGAAGCCATTGTCGGTGTCGCCGTTCGATCCGTTGAAGACCCAGGCCGGCCGCAGGATGGCGTCGATACTGGCCTCGCTCAGGAATTGCGTCCCTTCGTGGCGGCCCCGGTTGAGCAGCATCCGTCCGATCGTCGCCAGATCCAGAACCGATGCGCGCAACCCGCCCTGCGGCGAGAAGAGCGCGCCGTTCGCGCCCAGTTCATAGGCGACGAGATCGCAATTCTCGGTTTCCCGAAACACCGGGCAGGCCGGACGCGCGCCCTGCAGGTCGTCGAGCGCGATACTGCCGTCGGCGCGATGCAGCGTCACCGCGCGCGCGACATTGGCGTCGCTGCACATCGTCCAGTTGAAGCAGGCATCGAGTCCCAGCGGTTCCATCACGAGCCCGTGGATCAGCCGATCGAACCGTTCGCCGGTCGCGCGCTCCAGCGCCGAGGCGATCACCGGGAAATTGAGATTGGCATATTGGAAATAGGTGCCGGGCACGTGGTCCGGATCGAACACCCGCGGATCGGCGAGCGCGGCGCGCACCGTGCGGCCGAGCGGTATGACATAGGCCTCGCCCGCATCGCGCAGGCCGGACGTATGCGACAGCAGCATGCGCAGCGTGATCAGCCTTTCGGGGAAGGCGGGATTGCGCAATTCCCAGCCGAGCCAGCCGGATATGTCCGCATCCAGATCGATCCGGCCCTGCTCGACCAGCCGCAGAACGCCCAGCGCCACCACCAGCTTGGACACCGACGCGACGCGCACCGGATCGCTTGCCGTCGCCGGCCGGCCATGTCGGCGCTCGGCCAAACCCGCGGCATCGCTGCGCCGCACACCGGTGGCATCGAAACCGGCCCAGGCATAGGTCGCGCCGGCGGCAGCGTCCGGCGCCTCGATCGGCCGGGTCTGGCATCCTGCCAATATGAGGCCGGCAAGAAGGATCGCGCAGCGCATGGACCTGCGATAGCCCGTCACGGACGGCGCGGAAATATCTCCTTGCCCGATTTTCGGACATGGCCCGCGCGAAAAGGCTACAGCCCCATGCGCAGCGAGACACGAAAGGCGATCGCGGCCTTGCCGAGCTGCTCCTCGGCGCTGGCCTCGCCGCCCAGGGAGAACGGCCCCTGGCCGCCGGTCAAGCGCAGCCGTCCGACCCAGCCGTCGGTGCGGTCTTCCGGCACCAGAGTGAAGGGATCGCCTCCGTCGAAATGCGCGGTCGTGGCGCCGAGCGCGCCACCCAGGATCTGGCGCCGGCCGGCTTCCAGCTCGGTTCGTAGCCAGCCGGCGCCAGTCTCACGACGGCCGAAATCATAGCCGGCCGTGAGAGTCGCATTGAGCGCGAACTCATCACTCGTGCGCCCATCGACAACAAGGTTGAAGGCATCGCCGCCGCCGGTCTCGGCATAGCCGTTCTCGGACAGGCGATAATAATCGATCGAGGCCAGCGGCCGCAGGCTGAGCCGGCCGAAGCCATGCTCGTATGAAATGCCTGCGGCGGCGGAATAGAGCCGCCCGCGCCACTCGCCGGTCGCGGTGCGGCTGACATCCTCGCCGGTGAACGTGCGCGTCCCCCGGAAATCGACGATCGCCGCCGACCCGCGCGCGAAGGCCCGGAAGCCGCCCCACTGTCCGCGCCAATAGGCGGCAAGCTCATATTGCTCGGCGCGCACCTGATTGTCGGTCTCGCCGTCCGAATCCTCGCCGTTGAGATAAGCGAGCGACAGGCCGACATTGCCGATCCCGCCGGCCCGGATTTCGGCGCCGGCGGACGTGCCCCAGCCGGCGATATCGTAGGCGGCGGTGTCGCCGAGATTCTTGGACGAACCCCAGGCGACCTGCTGCAGCCAGAAGCCCCAGCCGCCCATGTCGGCGATCGGCGTGTGCGGATCGGCGAGGAAGCGCGCGGTGGCGCGCGAGGCCTGCGTCACCGTGTCGAACGCGCCGCCGGCATGATCGGGCAGCATCTGGCGGATCGTGGACCGCATGCCCGCCGCGTCGCCGAGAGCGAGAACGGCGTCGGCGATGTCGCCGTCATTGTCGAGCGCGGCGAAGATCGCGTCATAGGCACGCGCCTCCGAGCCGTTGAAGCCCATCTCGGCGGCGGTCCGCCGTTCGATCACGACCGCAATCTCGCCCGCCGTCTCCGCGTCCAGCGTGCCCTTGAACAGATAGGGCAGGGAAGCCTCGCCAAGGCCGAGCGTGTCGCCTCCGGTCAGCGCGCCGCCGCGGAGGAAGACGAAGCGGCCTTCCGACGCGCTCACATTGGCGAGACGGACGCGCACCTCCGCCCCTTCGGCGATCGTGGCCGCGCCGGCGACGTCATAGAGCGTGCCTGTGCCCGCCGCGGCGTCGATGCCAACGCCGAGCGTCGCGGTCGCACCCAGGTTGAGCGAAGCGAGCGAGACCGTGCCGAGATTGGTCGCCTCGAAATGGCCGCCCGCGACGTTCACGGCGAGGCCCGAGCCGTTCGAGGTCGCGCCTCGGAAGCTGGCCGTGCCGGATATTTCCAATAAGTCCGCGCCGCCGCCGAAATCGGCGCTGCCGGCAAAGGCGCTGGTGCCGCCCAGCGTGACCCGGTCCGCGCCCGCACCGAAGACGATCGCACCGGAATAGGCGGCATTGCCGCCGAGCTGAAGCCGATTGGCGCCTTCGCCGAACCGGGCCGTACCGGCGACGGTGCCGGCGGCGATGTCGAGCAGGTCGTCACCGGCACCGAAAAGGATGTCGCCACTGATGGACGGCGGGGCGGCTCCCGAGGCAGCGGTCTGACGAACGATCGCGCCGGCACCGTTCGCGGCCAGGTCGATCGCGACATTGCGGCCCGACCCCGCCTCCGCGCCGGTCGCGCGGATGCGGCCGCTATTCTCCACCAGTCCGACATTGCCGGAGCGGTCGACGATGGCGCCCGCGCCGCCGTTCTTGCCGGCGGTCGCCTCGATCCGGCCACTGTTGCGGATCGTGGAAACATCGGCGCCGCTTTCGACCAGAAGCGCCCGGGCAAGCCTGCCCTCCGCCGTGGCGCCAGTGGCGGAGATCACGCCGCTGTTCCTGATCTCGGCGACACTGGCCCCGTCGCCGATCCGCACCGCCGTCGCATTGGCATCCGGCGATGTGGCACTGATCGTGCCCCCCACGGTCATCCCTCCCGCGATCGTCACGTTGCCGCCCAGGCCGCCGATCACCAGACCATTGCCGTCCACGCCTTTGTAGGTGCCGGCGCCGGTAAGCACGCCGTCAATGACGAGACCGTGGCCGTTGACATTGCCCGCAACCGGCCCGATCGCGATGTCGTTCGCCGTATCGCCGACCTGGACTGCCGCCGCCGCGCCCGCCGAAACGATGTTGGCCGTGCCTTCCTGCGCATCGGGAATCCCGTCGCCGTCCTCGTCATCGTTCTTTGGATCCTTGTCGTCGGGCCGCCGCTCGAAGATGATGCCGCCGCCGACATTGCCGGAAATGCGGATCGCCGGGCCGCCCTGAAGCAGATCGTCCGCGTCGAGCTTCGATGTGTCTGCGGGCGGCGGAACGGCGCGGAAGCCCGTGGCGGTCACCGTGCCCTGAAAGCTGACGGCGCCGCCGACATCGCCGTCGAGCGCGACGCCGACCGCGTCTTGCCCGCGCGCGCTGATCGTTCCGGTCAACCGCACATTACCGGTAATGTCCTCGGCGCGGATGCCGGCCGAACCGTCGCCCAGCACGTTGATCGTACCGCTGCTGGTGAGCGAACCGTTCAGCCGGCCATCGATGGCGATGGCCGCCGACTGATTGCCTTCAATCGCGATTTCGCCGCCGTTGACGATGTTGCCGGTGAACGTCCCGCCCGGCGCGACACGGATACCGAAGCGCCGCGCGCCTTGCGCGAACGGACCGTCGAGATCGCCGTCATCGTCGGTGTCCTTGGGCGCGTAGGTCTCGTCGATGACGATCTTGCCCGAATTGGTGATCGTGCCGGCCGTGCCGGGATTGGCGAGGATTCCGGTCGCGTCATTGGCATCGGTGATCTGGATCGTGCCCTGATTGGTGACATTGTTGTTGCTGTCGATCGTGACGGCGACTCCGCCGGTGGGGACGATCGAGCCGGCGGAGGTGATCTTGATGTCGTCCGGCGCGCCGTTGCTGGCGGTAGAGGTCGAAACCGGCGTGGTGATCTTGGTCTCGATGACGCGTTCCGCCTGGCCGGCACTGGCGAAGATGGCGATGGGCGTGAGGCAGGTGCAGGCAAGCAGAAGACGCATCGACACAATCGTTCCTCGGACCGTGAATGGGGGAGAGCGGCGCCGCGGGGTGGGGGGAGTCGGGCGCCGCTCTCTGCCCCAATGACGCCGCCGTGCACGGAGACCCGCACCGGTCGGACGAATTTTTCTAAGAAAGGCTAGAAGCGCACTTCCCAGCCGACCCGCAACGTGCGCGGGCGCAGCGGCGTGATCTGGCGGCGCAGCGCCAGCGTGAAGGGCGAGCCCATCGCGAAGCGATTGCCTTCGGCATCGAGGAGATTGGTCATGCCCAAAGTGAGGGCATGGCGGCCGCGTTCGAGCCGCGCGCCGGCGCCGAGATCGAGCCAGTCGCCCTGCTTCTCGCCGAGAATCGGGCCGATACCGAGTCGCGACGTGCCGGCGTAGCGGGCCGAGCTCCACAGCCGCAGCACGGCATCCGGCGCGATCTCGGCGCTGTATTCCGCGCCCAGATGGAAATTGACCCGTGCGACATTGGGCAACGGCGAGCGCGGCGTGATGATGATGCTGGGCGCCGGATTGGTGACCAGGCTGTCGTTGAGCACGACCGCCGCCTCGAGATTGAGGCCCGCCACCGGGCGCCAGCCGACCTGCAGATCGAGCGTGAAGATCCGCCCGTCGCCGATATTGGACGTAGTCTGGAAGCCGAACGGATTGACGATATCGGCCTGGATGTCCGTCCAGCGCGTATAGGCGAAGGCGGCGGCGAGATCGAAGCGTCCCGCGCCCGGCACGCCATGACGCGCGCCCACCTCGATCGTCGCCACACGGTCATTCTCGAAACGGCCGACCGAGCTCGCGCCGATGGGAAGCGGCTCCATCGCTTCCGTCGTCACGACTGCACCGTTCACCAGCCGGGCGATGAAGGGCGACGTGACTGCAAGACCGCCGGGCCGGAAACCCTGCTGGTAGCGGGCGAAGAGAAGCAGATCGTCATTGGCCCGCGCGGCGAGCGCGAACGAAGGCAGGAAAACCGTCTCGTCGCGCTGGGCGCGCAATTCGCGCAGCATCGTCAGAAACGCCATCGGCGCATCGAGCACCCCGCCGGACAGACGACTGTGGGTAAGGCGGCCGCCGAAGGTTGCGGTGATGCCTTCGCGGATGCCGATCGTCGCCTCGCCGAATGCGGTGATCTCGTTGACGCTGTTGCGCACCCCGGCGATCGGATCGGGCGCGTCGGGGTCGCCCAATGCGCGCGAAATCTCCGAGCGGTTGGAGATGAAGCTGGCGCCGATCAGCCAGCCGGTGCCCTCCGGGCCGGAGCGCGACAGCCGGCTTTCGGCGGACAGCAAGTTCAGCCGATTGGTCTGGTGATAGGCGGTCGGCGGGCCGTCCGGCCGGGTCGAATCATAGCGTTCGTCGAGTGTCTGATGGACCATGCCCGCGGTCGAGACGAAGCGCAGGCCGTTGCTCCAGTCGCGCTCGACCACGATGTCGCCGAGCAGATAATCGTTCGAATAATACTCGGCGACCGGGCTGGCGCGGGTCAGCGGCGGCGCGTCGCGATCGGCGAATTGGCCATCCCTGCCCCGGATGCGCTGGCCGGCGATGCCCAGGCCGATCGTCCAGTCGCCGGCCTCGGCTCGCAGCCGGGCGCGGCCGCCATGGATATCGGTACGGTTGACATCGTCGAGCCCGCGCAGCGTGTCGTCGATATAGCCACCCTCGCGCGCGCCGTATCCGACGACGCGCAGAGCCAGCGCATCGCCGATCGGCAGGTTCAGCACCGCCGCCGCCTCGCCGCCGGGATCGCCATGCTGGGTGAAGGCGGCGCCGATCGACACCGAGCCCTGGACGACGCCCAGGCGCGGCGCATTGGGGACGATGCGCAGGATACCGCCGAGCGAGCCGGCGCCGTAGAGCGTGCCCTGCGGCCCGGGCAGCACCTCGATCCGGTCGATGTCGTGCAGATGCAGATTCGGATCGGGCGTGTTGTAGTTGAGCCGCGTCTCGCCGAGATATTGGCCGACCGTCGCCTGGGTCGGGCCGTTGAAACTCGAATCGGCGATGCCGCGGATGAACAGCTTGTTGCGGCCGGTGCCGAGATGGGTGGAATTGAGGCCGGGCAAAGTCGCGACCAGCCCCTCCGTGCCCCGCCCGTGCGCGGCGGCCATCGGATCCTCGCCCGACACGAACATCACCGAGCCGGGGAATGAGGCGAGACGGAAGGCGCGCTTGGACGCGGTGATGACGATGTCCGCCTGCTCGACCTCCGCTTCGCGCGGCGGCGACGCTTCGCGGCGGGCCGGGCGCGACGCATGACGCTGCGGCGCCGGCGCGCGCACCACGCGCCAGGTGCGCCCGTCGACCGCGACCGCGCGCGCCCCCGTGCCCCGCGTCAGCCGGTCGAGCGCGGCGGCGGCGGTCATCCGGCCGCGCAGGCGCTCGACGCGGCGATTGGCCAGCGCCGGATCGGCGACGCCGACGCTGATCCCCGCCTGCTGGCCCAGTGCCACCAACGCGTCGCCGAGCCGTCCGGCGGGCAGATCGAGCCGGTGGCGCGCCGAGGCGTCCGCCGAAGCGGCGGAAACCAGGATCGCCGCGGGCAGGATCAGGTCAAGGCCGCGCACCGCGCTCCACCGTCAATCGCCAGCCGTCGCCCTCGCGTCGGGCGTCAAGCTCGAGCAGCGCGCCGGCGCGGTCGAGCGTCACGCCCGGATCGCGATCGATCACGATCACGCCGCTGAACCGTCGCGCCGCCACCGCGCCATCCAGCGCCACGCGGGCGCCGAGATTGCGCGACAGATCGGCCACGACCGCGTCGTAGCGTGCCGCCGAATAGCTGAGGCGGCCTTCCCGCCAGCCGCCGATCGACGCGATGGCGGGGCGGGTCACGACCGGATCCTCCGTGCCGCGCTGGCTGAGTGCCATGCCGGGCGTCAAGTTCATGCGCGCATTGGCGCGGCGCCATTCCACCTCGCCCTCCGAAACGGCGACCTCGGTGCGATCGCCGTCATGGAGGACGTTGAAGACGGTGCCGAGATCGATCAGCCGCGCTTCGCCCGCCTCGACCCGGAACGGGCGGGCATCGTCGTGAACCACGGTGAACAGGGCCTCACCCCGCTCGATCCGGGCGAAGCGCGCGTCGCCGCGGTCGAGCACCAGCCGGCTGTCGCCATTGACTTCGATCCGGCTGCCTTCTTCGAGCGCGATGACGCGACGTTCGCCGGGCGCGGTGACGATTTCGTAGGTGCCGCCGGCGGGCATCAAGGTGATCGCGCCGACCAAAGCGGCGGCAATGGCCGCCCCGCCCCAGCCCAGAAAGGCACGTCGGTTCGACCGGTGCGGCTCGACATAAGCGGGCATCGGCGCCACAGGCGCGAGCGGGAGATCGTCGAGCTCGGCATCGGCGAGCGCGACCAGGTCATAGGCCTGCGCATGCGCCGGATCGGCTTCGAGCCAGGCGGTGAACCCCGCCCAGTCGGCGGACGCGGCATCGCCGTGCAGCCGGACATGCCAGGCCACCGCCTCATCCCGAATCCGATCGTTCACGTCCGCCATCTACAGCCCTTCCCGCAGCATGACGCCGCCGCCCCGCTCAATCCACATCGAGCCGCTCCCTGAGATCCGCCAGCGCGCGATAGGCCTTCTGCAGATGCTTCTCGACCGCCGACAGGCTGATGCCGAATTCGGCGGCGATGTCGCGCTGGCTCACGCCCTCCAGCCGATAGCGGCGGAAGATCGCGTCGCTGCGTTCGCCCAACGCGGCCAACGTGGATTCCACCGCTGCCAGTCGCTCGCGCGCGATCAGCCGGGCCTCGCTCTCGGCCGGCAGAACGTCGTCGGCCGCCTCGCTCCAGGCGGTGTCGCGGCGGGTCGCGCGCGCTTCGGCGCGGCGGCGGTCCAGCATCACATTGTTGGCGGTGCGGTAGAGATAGGCCAGCGGCTCGGCGATCGGGCCGGACGCGCCGGCCGACGCCTTGATCCAGACCTCCTGCAGGCAATCCTCGGCCGCGTCGCCGGCGCCGCGCGCGCGCAGGAAGCGCAGCAACGTCATCCGGTTTTCCAGGAAGACGGCCTCCAGGCCACCTTTCATCGAACACTCCAAGGTCGCGCGAATGTAGCGCCGACACCCCCAGCCGGCGGAGCGGGCCGCCTTACCGCGCCGGTCCGGCGCTGTCCATCGGCGGGGTCAGGCGGGCGCGGCGGCGGCCATCGCGCCGCGCGCGATGAGCTGCTTGTCGATCCGCTCGGCGCGCAGGGCGGCGGAGATCACCGCCAGGCCCGCCTCCACGTCATGCCATTCGGCGCACAGGAAGATGTCGATCGCGGCATAGCCATGCTCGGGCCAAGAATGGATCGAGATGTGCGATTCGGCGAGCAGCGCCACGCCGGTGACGCCCTGCCCGGCCCCGAAATCGTGCAGCCGGACCTCCAGCAGGGTCGCGCCGGCCGCCACCGCCGCGTCGGTCAGCGCGGCCTCGATCAGGTCGATGTCGTCGAGCCCGACGCAGCCGTGGAGATCGGCGATGAGGTGGCGCCCCTGATTCATCGCGGCATTCATAGCAGGCTTTCAAAGCCATGTCCGAGATGACGCATCGCGCCTTCCGCCGCCAGCACGCCGCGATAATGGGCTTCCTCGAACAGTGAGAGGCCGGACAGATCGGAATGGGCGAGGAAGAGCGGCGGCTCGGCCCGCGCCGCGTCCGGCGCCCCGCCCCAGATCAGGCCGGGCACGGGCCGGATCATCGCATGGCCCCAGCGCCACAGATCGACCGCGCGGATCGCGCCTTCCAGATCGGGATTCGTCGCGAGCAGATCGTCGGTCACGACGGCGCGCCACTCGTCGGCGGATCGCTCGACCAGCAGGCGGCGGCCTTCCGAAGGGCTCATGTCGGAGAGCGGCAGATACCAGGTGAGGACGCTGGCGCCGGGGATCGCCGCCGGCCCCTGATGGGTGGCGACGACATAGCCCAGGGAATTGCTGGTCGAGGACACATTGTCCCAGGCGAGCGGCGCGCCGCGTCCGGTAGGCAGGCGATCGACGGTGACGTTGGCGACCAGCCAGGGCGCGTAGCCGAAGGCCGTGGCGGGCGGCAGCTCCGGCGCGACATGAGCGGCGACGAAGCGGGGCATGGCGAGGATCGCGGCGCGGGCGCGGGTGCGGATCGTGGTCTGTCGTGAGACGTCGAAGGAATCGACAAGAATCCGGTCGCCGTCGCGGGTGACGCGGTGGACGATGCGGCCGGAGCGTATCTGTCCGCGAAACTGGTCCGCCATGCCGCGCGCCAGCCGGTCGTTGCCCTCCGGCCAGGTCAGCACATTGTCCGCCGCATCGTTCGCCGCCCAGCCGCGCCGCCCGGCATAATAATGCACTCCGGCCCAGGCCGAGACGTCGGCCGGCTCGCAGCCATAATCGTCGCGCATCCCGTAGCGGACATGTGCGCGCAGCACCGGCGAATCCCAGCCTTGTTCGTCGAGCCAGGCGGCGAAATTCGTGCCGTCCAGCGCCAGCAGATCGGGATCGCGCGAGCTGTAGGCGAGCGGCGTCGCGAAGGCCGGCTTGCCGTCCGCGCCGATGCGGGCGGAGAAGGCGCGCATCGCGGCATCGAAGGCGGCGAGATGGGCCTCGTCGCGCGGCTCCAGCCCGGTGCGGGGGATCAGGCCTTCCTGCCAGCTTCCCCGCCAGAGCAGGCGTTCCTGCAGATCGGCGCAGAGCTGGAGCGGATCGTAGACCGGCGCGCCGTCCGCCTCGCCGGTGATGATGCCGAGCCCGGTGAGCAGGTGGCGCAGCGCCCGCGCCTCGCGATTGGCGACAGGGAGATAATGGGCGCCGAGCGGAAAGGCCGACACGTCGTTGCGCCCGCTGCGCGCATTGCCGCCGACCGCATCCTCCAGCTCGAACAGCTGAAAATCTTCGAACCCGGCTTCGGCCAGCGCCCAGCCCGCCGCCAGCCCCGCGACGCCGCCGCCGGCGATGACGACGCCAGCTTCCTCCGTCTCGGACGGTTCCGGAAAGCCGCCGACGCGCAGGCGATGGCCGCGTTCCATGTCGGCGCCCGCCAAGGTGGTCGCCGGTGGCGCCGGTCGGGTGGCGCGCCAGCCGAGGCCCGCCGCCGCGACCGCGCCGACAACTCCCAAGCCGGCGACGACCGCGCGGCGGTCAACCCGCATAGCGGCTCCATTCGTCGGAGAAGGCGCGGACCAGCGCCTGATTGTCGAGCCGGTTCACCGGCGCCGGGCGGCGCGCCATGTCCGGCGGGAAATCGAACAATCGCTCGGCGATGACGGGGGTGAGGAACCGCCCCTCCGGAATCCGCGCCTCCGTTCCGATCGGGCGATGCGCGGCCAAGGTGAAGCCCCACTCGCCGAAGCTCGGCACATAGACATGATAGGGCCGGGTGTGCAGGCCGACCGCCTCCAGCGTCGTCACCACCGTCCAGTAGGAGATCGGCGCGACCAGCGGCGAGGTGCTCTGGACCGCCGCCACCCCGTCCGGCGCGAGCAGGCGGGACAGCTCCCGGTAGAAGCTTTCGGTGTAGAGCTTCCCCACCGAGAAATCGACCGGGTCGGGGAAATCGACGATGATCGCGTCATATTGCTCCCGGGCGTCGCGCGCCCAGCGGAAGCCGTCGGCATTGATCACGGTGAGACGCGGATCGGAGAGCGACCCCTGGTTGAGCGCCGCGAGCATCGGGCTGCGCGCGAACAGGCGCGTCATCGCCGGATCGAGATCGACGAGTGTGATCCGCTCCACCTCCGGATGGCGCAGCACCTCGCGCGCCGCCAGCCCGTCGCCGCCGCCCAGGATCAGCACATTGGCGGGTCGGTCCACCCGGCCCAGCGCAGGATGCACCAGCGCTTCGTGATAGCGATATTCGTCGCGCGAGGAGAATTGCAGATTGCCGTTGAGATAGAGTCGCAGATCGTCGCCGCTGCGGGTCAGCACGATGCGCTGGAACGGGCTGGATTCGGCGTAGATGACCGGTTCCTGATAGCTCGCCACCTCGGCCCAGCGCTGCAGCCGCTCCGATCCGGCGAAACCGGCGATGAGGATGGCGAGGACGAGGACCGAGGCGATCTTTTCCAGATACATGCGCGTGCCGCGCGGCAGGACGACGAGCAAAGCGAGCGCGATGGCGGCGTTGAGGATGCCGAACAGGAATCCGGTCCGGATCATGCCGAGATAGGGCATCAGCACGAGCGGGAAAAGCAGGGCCGCGAACAAAGCGCCGACATAGTCGAAGGTGAGGACGCTGGAGACGACCTCGCGAAAATCGTAATCCTTGAGGATCCGCATCAGCAGCGGGATTTCGAGGCCGACGAAGAAGCCGATCGCGAAGACGATCGAATAAAGCGCGATCCGGAAATGATCGATGATCGGGAAGAGCATGAACAGCCCCGCCGCCGAGAAGCCCCCGATCAGCGCGATCAGCAGCTCGACCCGCACGAAGACGGCGAGCTCATTCTTCTTCACGTAGCGCGAGCACCAGCTCCCGATCCCCATCGCGAACAGATAGGTGCCGATGACGGTCGAGAATTGGGTGACGCTGTCGCCGAGCAGATAGCTGGCCAAAGTGCTCGCCAGCAGCTCGTAGACGAGGCCGCAGGTGGCGACGACGAAGGCCGAGGCGAGGAGCGCGACAGTCGGCGCCGACGCGCGCAGCGCCGGCCGGGATTCAGCCATGAATGGCGGCGGCGACGATGATCGCGAGACCGATCGCGATCGCGCCGGCGAAGGTCGCGACGGCGCGGTTCTGCTTGTGGTTGATCTCCTCCCACAATTTACCGGGCGTCAGGATGTCGAGAATGAAGAAGCCGAGAACCAGGACCACGATGCCGATCCCGGCGAAGATCAGCGAATTCAAGATGGCGGCGGTGTTGGCGATCATGTCCGTCTCCTATTTGTGGGTGGGGCCGTAGACGCCGGCGCGCGGCGCGACGCGTCCGCCGTCGGCGAAAGGCGAATATGCATAGATCGTGCTGGTGACGAACAGACCCGCCGTCGCCAGCGACCACAGGCCGTAGAGGAAGGTCCGGCGGTCCATCAGTCGTCATCCTCCGAAGTGAACAATTTGGCGAGGCCGGTGCGGCCGATGTCGCTTTCGTCCTGCCGCGCCTGTTCGAAGGACAGATGACGGAAGAAGAAATAGACGAGCGGCGCGAGGATCAGGATGATGGCGAGGATGAGATTCGAGGGGAAGGCCGCCGCGCGGCTGACCTCGATGATCACCGACCCGCCGGTCTGGCTGGAGGCATAGGGTCGGGAGAAATCGCGCCAGCTGTTGCCGGCATAATCGATGACGAGATCGTAGGTGCCGGCCGGTACGGAGGCGAGCTTGACCGTCCTGCGACGGCTGCCTTCCGTCCAGTCGCCGTCGGAATCCCGTCCCGAATAGCGTTCCGCCGCGCCATAGGCCTGGTAGGAGGTTTGGGTGGCGCGCTCGACGAGCGCATAATCGAGATCGATCCAGCCGTTTTCGAGACCCGGTACCTGCGCGCGGATCGCGACGAGCTGATAGGGCCGCGTCACCGTGATCGGCCCCAAGGTGGCGGTCCGCGTCGTGCCGGCGAGATCGACCGGCAGCGTTTCGCTGAGCAGCGGCTGCCCGCCACTGCCCATCACCATGGTCAGCAGCAGCAGGAAGCCGAGCACGGCGAGGCCGATCTTCCCGCCCTTGCGCATCACGTCGCGATAGGGCGAAGGCTGGTGCGGCAATGGCGGCCAGGGATTGTGCGGCGGCACGACGCCGAAGGCGCGGCTTATCTCGTCGCCGTCGAGCAGGGTGGATAGCGTCCAGCTCACTTCCTGCTCATTGGCCTCGCGCGAGAGCATGTAGCCGGGGCGGACATAATCGTCGGTCGAGACCTCCTCGCCGACCGCGACCCGCCAGTAGAATTCGCCCAGCACATAATCGACCTGCGCCTGGCCATCGACGAAGAAGGGCGCATAATCGTGGCCATCGAGGCGCGGGCCGTGATGCCCCCATTCCGGCGCGCAGGTCAGCATTTCGCCGAACGACCAGCCGCGCCCGTTGGTCACCAGCCAGCGATAGCCCTGATAGGGATTGAACAGCAGATATTCTTCCCAGGGATAGCTGCCGCGCTCGGACCGGCTGAGATAGCCGATCACTTCCCATTCGACGGCCCGCAGCGTGCCGCGTGTGCCGAGCGGGATTTCGATCTGCTGGATCGCCAGATGATATTCGGTGAGGAGCCGCACTTCGGGATTGGCGACGTCGAGGATCGAGCCGCAATATTGGCAGGCGACGGTGACGGTATAGCCCGCCGCCCGCACGCTGATCGAACCGCCGCACCCCGGACAGGACAGCGCCCGCACCGCCGGCGCGGGCGGCGGCGGCGGTGCCGCGATGCCCAGCTCCTGAAGCCCCCCGTCGGTCATCTCAGCCGCCATAAGCCGGCATCGGCCAGCCCTCGATCGGCCGCAGATAACGCGGCGCCAGCTCGTCCAGCGTCACGTAACGGCCCTGATAGAAGCTCGACAAAGTCTCCTCGCGCTGCAGGCTGGCGCAGCGGCCGTGAGCCGATCGGAAATCGACGCTGTGGATCGTCCAGCCCGGCTTGGGCGAGAAAGGCAGTTCGCCCTCGGCGGCGATGCAGGTCGCGTCGCGCGCATCGGAAACGATGAAAATCTCCTCGTCGATCAGGGCCCGCGCGCCGATCAGCACACGGTCGCCCAGGATGAGCTTGCGGATCGTCTCGTCGCCCTGGACGTCGCCGAGCGCGCGCTCATCGGTCAACATGAACTGCCCCATCGCCTCGCCCAGCCAGGCGTCCGATCCATCGCCGAACAGCAGCAGCCATTCGTTCCACGATCCGTCCGTCCAGCCCCAGCGGACCCGGCCGACCACATCGAAGCCGCGCCCGTCGAACGTGCCGCGCGTGCCGATGCCGATCGGGCTGACATCGAAGGGCAGCACCGCCGCCTTGCCGACCGCCTCGATCCCGCCGCCCGATCGCACCAGGATGGTGCGGCAATGGTCGCACACGCGCGAAGGCAGAGCGGGCGAGCGGAACGAGACCTCCGCGCCGCAATTGGGGCAGGAGACCTTCTGCATCTTGCGGTCAGCGGATCCGGCTCAGCAGCTCGGCCTTCTTGGCGTCGAACTCCTCCTGCGTGATCGCGCCGATGGTGAGCAGCTTGTGCAGCTTCTCCACTTGCGCGAACGCATCCTCCTGCGGCGCGGCCGGGGCCGCTGCCGGAGCCGCTCCAGGGGCGCCCGGCGTGAGTCCCGCCGCCATCGACTGCCCGATCGCCGCGCCCGCCGCGAGACTGGCCCCGATCCCGGCGACTCCGCCGGGATTGGCCGCCGCCGTCTCGATCGCCTCGGCCGCCTGGAACTTGGCGTATTTGTCGAGATCGCCGATCACCCGCATCGAGCTCGACTTGTCGAGATAGGCCTGCACTTCTTCGGGCAGCGAGACGCTCTCGACGAAGAAGCTCGGCACCGCGAGCCCCCATTGGGCGAAGGAGGCGCCGACCGCCTCCTGGAGCTTTTCCGACATCGCCGTCTGGTTGGCGGCGAGATCGAGGAACGGCACGTCGCTGCCGCCCAGCGCGGTCGCGATCGCGGTGGCGATGGCGGCGCGAAGCTGCGGCTCCAGCTCCTCCGTCGTCATCCGCTCCAGCGAGCCCATCAGCTTCACCGAGAAGGGCGCGACATCCTCGATGCGGAAGGAATAGGCGCCGAACGCGCGCAGGCGGATCGCGCCGAACTCCTTGTCGCGCACCGTCACCGGCTGGGCCGTGCCCCATTTGAGATTGATCTGCTCGCGTTGCGAGAAGAAGTAGACGTCCGACTTGAAGGGCGAGGCGAAGGCCTTGTCCCAGTTCATCAGCGAGGTGAGGATCGGCAGGTTCGCCGTCTCCAGATTGTGCAGGCCCGGGCCGAACACGTCGGCGACGCGACCCTCGTTGACGAAGGCCGCCATCTGGCCTTCGCGCACCGTCAATTGCGCACCATTCTGGATCTCGCGATCCTGCATTGGATAGCGGATGGCGAGCACGCCCGGCTCGTCCGTCCAGTCGATGACATCGACGAACTGCTTCTTGATCCAATCGAGAACCATGGCCTTCCCTCCGCCAGACAGAGACCAAGTCTAGCGGCAATCGCGCGGGTCAGGAACAGTCAATCGCAGCGCCCGTCGATCGGCAATGGATATCTTCACGAAGTCTCTGGTAACCGGTGTCATCTTATGTCAGACATGGCCGCAAGCCGCCGCGGAGCGGCAGGTCAAACGGGAGACGGGAAGCCATCGTGACGATCCTCGACAGGCGTGCGTTCATCGCCACCGGGGCAGCCGCGGCGTCGCTGATGCTGGCGGGATGCAGCCGCCGTCATCGCGCGACTCTGTTCGGCACCGACACTCATCCGGCCGACTATCCCACCGTGCAGGCCTTCCGCCGCTTCGGCGACCTGATCGAGCAGCGCAGCGGCGGGCGGATGGTGCTGAAGCTCTTCCCCGGCGGCCAACTGGGCGCGGAGCGCGACACGCTGGAGATCACCGTGTTCGGCGGGCTCGACTTCAACCGGGTTAATATGAGTCCGCTCAACTCGATCGAGCCGCTGACGATCGTCCCGTCCCTGCCCTTCCTGTTCGAGAACGAGGCGCATATGCGCCGCGCGCTGGACGGCGAGCCGGGCCGGCGCCTGCTCGCCTCATTAACGCCGCACGGCCTGATCGGCCTCGCCTTCTACGATTCCGGCGCGCGTTCCTTCTACAACCGGCGCGGGCCGATCATGCGGCCGGAGGACATGCGCGGCCTCAAGGTCCGGGTGCCCAATTCGGACCTCTATGTGGCGATGATCCGCGCGCTCGGCGCGGACGCGACGCCGATGGACATCGGCGAGGTCTATCAGGGCCTCGCCCAGGGCGTCGTCGACGGCGCGGAGAACAATTGGCCATCCTACCAGACCGGCCGCCATTACGAGGTCGCCCCCTATTACAGCCTGACCGATCATGTGATCGCCCCCGAAGTTCTGCTGATGTCCAAGACGAGCTGGGACGATCTGACGCCCGCGGATCGCGAGATCGTGATGGAGAGCGCGCGCGAGTCCGTCCCCTATATGCGCGGCCTGTGGGACGCGCGGGTGGCCGAGGCACGCACGGCTTTGCTGGCCGACGGCGTGCACGAGAACGAAGTGGACCTGACCGCCTTCCGCGAGCGGATGCGCCCGGTCTGGGGCGCCTTCGTCACAAGCGAAGACCAGCGCAGGCTCGTGGACATGATCCTGGCCATGGGGGGCGGCGATGCTTGAGCGGCTGAAGCGGATCAACGCGGCGGCGAGCAAGGCGCTGCTCGATGCCGGCGCGGCCGGGCTGGTCGCGATGACCGCGATCATCGGCTGGCAGGTGTTCGGCCGCTACGTGATGGGCTCCAGCCCGCCCTGGGCGGAGCAGGCGGCGCTCAACCTGATGATCTGGTACGTCTTCTTCGCCGCGGCCGCCGGGGTGCGCGAAGGCTTCCACATCCGGATCCTGCTGGTCGAATCGCTGCTGGCGCCGCGTCCGCGCCGGCTGATGCGGCTGATCGCGCATGTCGTGGTGGGCGCCTCCGGTCTCGCCATGGCGATCTGGGGCGGCGAGCTGGTGGCGCGGACCTGGAGCCATGTCATCCCCACGCTTGGCCTGCCGCGCGGCGTCGCCTATCTGGCGCTGCCCTTGTCGGGCGTGCTGATCGCCTTCTTCACCGTCGAGCTCATCCTGGAGGATGTCGCCGGTGAAGACAGCGCGGATGTGCCGGACGGGGAGGCCGCCTGATGGAACTCGCGATCCTCCTCCTCACGCTCGCGATGCTGCTCGCCATCGGCGTGCCGGTCGCCTTCGCGCTGATCGGCGCAACGCTGGCGGCGTTCATGGTCATGGACATCCCGCTGGTCGTCATGTTCCAGCGCATGGCCGCCGGGATCAGCGTCTTCACGCTGATGGCGATCCCCTTCTTCATCTTCGCCGGCGATCTCATGTACCGCGCCGGCATCGCCGCGCGGCTCGTGCAGGTGGCGGAGGCCGTGTTCGGGCGGACGCGCGGCGGGCTGGGCCAGGTCAATATCGGCGCGTCGATGATGTTCGGCGCGGTCTCCGGCTCGCCGATCGCCAGCGCCTCGGCGATCGGATCGACCCTGATCCCGCTGATGAAGGAGAAGGGCTACGGCGCCGATTATGCGGTGAACGTCACCGTCACCGCCGCGATCGCCGGCCTGCTCATCCCGCCGTCGCACAACATGATCATCTATTCGGCCGCGTCCGGCATGGGCGTGTCGATCGGCGACCTGTTCCTCGCCGGCATCATTCCCGGCATTCTCACGGGCTTCCTGCTGTCGGTCACGGCCTGGCTGGTGGCGATCCGGCGCGGCTATCCCAAGGGCGTGTTCCCTGGCTGGCGGCCCTTCGCGCTCGCCTTCGTGGCGGCGATCCCGGGGCTGATGACCGCGATCATCATCATGGGCGGCATCCTGTCCGGCATCTTCACGCCCACCGAAAGCTCGGCGATCGCGGTGATCTACACGATCCTGGTCGGTGCGCTCGTCTATCGCTCGCTGGGCTGGGCGGAGTTCAAGGGCGCGGCGCTGCAATCGGTGAAGACCGCCGCGATGGTGCTGCTCATCATCGCGGCGGCGACCGGCTTCGGTTTCGCGCTCGCCGTCCTCGAAGTGCCGGCGGCGATGGCCTCCATGATCGGCTTTCTCACCGACAATCCGATCTTCATCCTGCTGATCGTCAACGTCATCCTGCTGCTGCTCGGCACCTTCATGGACATGGCGCCCTTGATCGTCATCACGACGCCGATCTTCCTGCCCATCCTGATGCCGCTGGGCATCGACCCGGTCCATTTCGGCATCATCATGATGCTGAACCTGGGCATCGGCCTGGTGACGCCGCCGGTGGGCTCGGTGCTGTTCGTCGGCTCGGCGATCGGAAAGATTCCGATCGAGCGCACGGTCAGGACGATCTGGCCCTTCTATCTCGCCATGATCGTTTCGCTGATGCTGATCAGCTACATTCCGGAGCTGTCGCTGGCGCTGCCGCGCTGGTTCGCCTGAACTATTCCGGCCGGGCTTCGACGAGCCGGCAGGCGATGTCCAGCCGGTCGCCGAAACGGCACTCCACCAGCTGGCCGGGCCGGGCGTCATGGACGCCGGTGACGGCGCCGCTGGAGATCCACTGGCCGGGCGCAAGCGCGATGCCGCGCCTCGCCATCAGCTCGAACAGGAAACGGGCCGCACCGATCGCGCCGTCGGGAAAGCTTGCCGCCCGGCCCGCGCCGACCTGGGTGCCGTCGATCAGGGTCGCCACGTCCCATTGCTCGAAGCCGCTGGCACGCCAGTTCGCGATTTCCGGGCCGATCACCAAGCCGTTATTGTTGCCGAAATCGGAGACGACGGCGGTGGGGCCGAGATCGTTGATCGCGCCGAGCGGAGAGCTGGCGATCTCGATGCCGACATGGGCGGCGTCGATCAGGTCCGCCGCTTCGTCCAGCGTGAAGCGCGCTTTGCGGGGTTCGGGCACGGCCCCGATGCGCAGCAGGAACTCGGCCTCGCCCGCAGCGAAACCCTTGGCGAAGACCGGCATGTCGACCGGCTCCCGAGCGGCGGGCATCGCGGCGAAGATCGGACCGGCGAGCCGGTCGGTGCCGAAGCGATCGACAAGCGGCACGGGCACGCGGCCGACTTTCCAGCCGACGACCGGGCGGCTCCAGCCGCGGATCGCCTCGTCCTGGATCGCATAGGCATCGTCGAGAGTGTCGGGCAGCGCGCCGGGATAGGCATCCAGCCCCGACGCGGCGCGGCGGGCATCGCGGAATCGGCCGGCAATGCTGCTGACATCGTTCATCAAGGCCAAGTTCCGCTCCTGAACATATTTTTCGGGACTGCTATAGGAAACCGGTGTCATAAGCAACCGGCTCGATATGTGGGATCAAATGTTTCAGCTTTTCCGGAGAGTGGCGGCAGCGCGTGCGCGCGCGGCGATGGCCTGGCCGTCCGGCACCTCGCCGCGCGGGGCAAGCCAGGAACCGCCGACGCAGGCGACCGCTGATTCGCCCAGCCAGTCCGAAGCAGTGTCCTGCGTGATCCCCCCGGTCGGACAGAAGCGGAAATCGCCGAAGACCGCGGCCAACGCGCGCAGCGCCGGCAAGCCGCCGGCCGCGACCGCCGGGAAGAATTTGACCCGCGAGAGGCCGAGATCGCGGGCCCGCATGATATCGCCGGCATTGGCGATGCCGGGCAGGAACGGCACGCCCGCCTCGCTGGCCGCCACGCCCAGCTCCTCGGTCAGGCCCGGGCTGACGATGAACTGTGCGCCGGCACGCATGGCGGCGCGCAATTGTACCTCGTCGAGCACCGTACCGGCGCCGACCATCGCGCCCGGCACCTTGCGCATCTCGCGGATCGCGTCGAGCGCCGCCGGCGTGCGCAATGTCACTTCCAGCGCCGGCAGCCCGCCCGCGACCAGCGCTTCGGCGATCGGCCGGGCATCCTCCACCCGATCGATCACCAGCACGGGAATGACGGGCGCGAGATCGAGGACGGCATCGATGTCGGTCATGGGCAAGCACGCTCCGCTTGAGGCAATCAGAAACCGGTGTCAGACTAGGCGGCGCAACATATGCGGGCAAGCGGCGGCCTTGAACAAGCAAGGCGATGGCCGCTAGTCGGGCCGGATGAGAGGGGCAGCTTTGGGCAAGAGCGACGATGCGCAGGGCAATGGACGGGGCGGCAAGCCGACGATCAACGACGTCGCGCGCCTGGCCGGCGTGTCCAAGAAAACGGTGAGCCGCGTCATCAACCGTTCGCCTTTGCTCAACGAGGAGACGCGCGGCCGGGTCGAGAAGGTGATCCGGGAGCTCGGCTACGTGCCCAATCCGCAGGCGCGGGCGCTGGCGCTGCGTCGCAATTTCCTGGTCGGCCTCATCCACGACAATCCCAATGCGCAGATGGTGCTCAACATGCAGCAGGGCATCCTGGAGGCGTTGCAGGGCACCGATTTCGCGATGGTCGTGCGGCCCGTCGATCGCACCTCGTCGATGATGCTGGACGATATCCGCGTCTTCATCGAACGCCAGCGATTGTTCGGCGTCGTCATCCTGCCGCCGATCAGCGAGAATGACGCGCTCGCCGCGCTCTGCGACGAGCTCGGTTGTCGCTATGTCCGGATGGGCTCGGCCAGGCTCGACGATCCCGAGCATATGGTCGCCTCCAACGACCGGGACGCGGTCAGGGAGGCGACCGAGCATCTGATCGCGCAGGGGCACAAGCTGATCGGCCTGATCGAGGGGCCGGACGGATTCCGCTCGGCGCAGGAACGGCGGCGCGGTTTCGAGGATGCACTGTCCGCCGCCGGCATCGCGCTGCCGCGCAGCCTGATCGCGCGCGGCAATTACACGTTCGAAACCGGGGTCACCGCCGCCAACCGGCTGCTCGACCTGTCGCCGCGCCCCACGGCGATCTTCGCCAGCAATGACGAGATGGCCGCCGGCATCGTCTTTGCGGCGCGCGAGCGCGGCATCGCCGTTCCGGAAGAATTGTCGGTGATCGGCTTCGACGACACGCCGATCGCCGCCCATATCTGGCCGCCGCTCACCACGGTGCGCTGGCCGATCGTTTCGATGGCCCGCGCCGCCGCGCGCAAGCTGGTCGGCGACATGGTCGGCGGCGAGGCGGCCGAGCCGCAGCCCGCCGAGCTGCCTTCCACCCTGGTCAAGCGCGCCTCCGTCGCCCCCCCGCGCGGCTGAAGGCCGACTGCGTCCGCCTTGCGGCAAATGCTGACACCGGTTACCATGGTCGGAAGACTGGAGAGGATCGATGTTCGAACGCACTTATTACGCCACCCATCCGGACATGATGGAGTGCGTGTCCAACGAAGAATTGCGTGATCGCTACCTGATCCCCGGCCTGTTCCGGGACGGCGAATGCGTGCTCAACTACACCCATGCCGACCGTTTCGTGATCGGCGGCGTGGCCGTGGCCGGCGGAGAGGTGAAGCTTCCCGACCAGGCCGAGCCGCCGTCCGCCGCCGGCCATCCCTTCCTGGAGCGACGCGAACTCGCGATCGTCAATGTCGGCGCCGCCGAGGGCATTGTCACCGTGGATGGCGAGACGTTCACGCTCGGCAGCAAGGATTGCCTCTACGTCACGATGGGCGCGAAGGACGTGGTCTTTTCCGGCCAGGGCGCGCGCTTCTATCTCGCCTCCTGCCCGGCTCATAAGGCCTTCCAGACCCGCAAGCTGGGCATCGCGGACGCCAACGCGCTCGACCGCGGCAGTCTCGAGGAATCGAACGAGCGGACCATCTACCAGCTCGTCATCCCGGGCGTGTGCGATTCGGCGCAGCTCGTCATGGGCCTCACGGTGCTGAAACCGGGCAGCGTCTGGAACACGATGCCGCCGCACATCCATGAGCGGCGCAGCGAGATCTATTTCTATTTCGAGCTGGACGATGCCGAAAAGGACCGTGTCTTTCACTTCATGGGCGAAGGCGAAGCGACCCGCCATCTCGTCGTCCAGAACGAGGAGGCGGTGATCTCCCCGCCCTGGTCCATCCATATGGGATCGGGGACAAGGGCCTATGCCTTCATCTGGGCGATGGCCGGCGAGAATCAGGACTATACCGACATGAACGTGCTGGACATCTGCCAGCTCGCGTGACCCTTTAGAGGGACGACATGACGAACCCTTTCGATCTTTCCGGCAAGGTGGCGCTCGTCACCGGCGCCAATACCGGCATCGGCCAGGGTATCGCCCTCGCGCTGGCGGCGGCGGGCGCCGATGTCGCGCTGGCCGGGCGCACGCCGGCCGAGGAGACCGCGGACAGGATCGAGGCGCTCGGCCGCAAGGCGGCGCTGATCGCCGCCGATCTTTCCACCGTCGCGCCGCTTCAGGGCGTGGTGGACAAAACGATCGCCGCGCTCGGCGGGCTCGACATCCTGGTCAACAATGCCGGCATCATCCGCCGCGCCGACGCGGTCGATTTCACCGAGGCGGACTGGGACGCGGTGATCGACACCAATCTCAAATCCGTCTTCTTCCTCTGTCAGGCGGCCGCGCGGCACATGATCGCGAATCATGAGAAAGGCGGGGGCGGCGGCAAGATCATCAACATCGCCTCGATGCTGAGCTTTCAGGGCGGCATCCGGGTGCCGAGCTATACCGCGTCCAAATCGGGCATTGCCGGGCTCACCAAGTTGCTTGCCAACGAATGGGCGGGCAAAGGCATCAACGTGAACGCGATCGCACCCGGCTATATCGCCACCAACAACACCGCCGCCCTGCAGGCGGACGAGACGCGCAATCGCCAGATTCTGGAACGCATTCCCGCCGCCCGCTGGGGCGATCCGGCCGATCTGGGCGGCGCGGCGGTGTTCCTCGCCTCGTCCGCGTCCGATTATGTGCAGGGCCATGTGCTGGCGGTGGACGGCGGCTGGCTGGCGCGGTGAACGGCCGTTTCCTCTGCTTCGGCGAATTGCTGCTGCGTCTGACCGCGCCCGGGCGCGAATTGCTGCTGCAGACGGGCCGTCTCCATGCGCATGTCGGCGGGGCGGAGGCCAATGTCGCGGTCGGCCTCGCCCGGCTCGGCCACGATGTCGCGATGGTGAGCCGCGTGCCGGACAATGCGCTGGGCGATGCGGCGCGCGGCCATTTGCGGCGTTACGGCGTCAATGACGCGGCGGTCGCCGTCGCGCCGGGACGGATGGGCCTCTATTTCCTGTCGCCCGGCGCCGGTCTGCGCGCGTCCGCCATTGTCTATGACCGGGAAGGCAGCGCCTTCGCCCTGGCCGGGACGGAGGATTTCGACTGGAATGCGCTGCTGGACGGCGCCGGCATTCTCCATTTGTCCGGCATCACCCCGGCGCTCGGCCCCCGCTCCGCCGACGCGGCGATCGCCGCCGCCGAGGCGGCGCGGGCGAAAGGCGTCCCGGTGTCCTTCGACGGCAATTACCGTGCCCAGCTCTGGAACCGGTGGGACAGCGATCCGAAAGCCATCCTGACCCGGCTGGTCGGACAGGCGGACATCCTGTTCGGCAATCATCGCGACATCTCGCTGCTGCTCGACCGGGAATTCGACGGCGATGGCGAAGCGCGGCGACGTGAGGCGGCCGAGGCGGCTTTCGCGGCTTTCCCGAATCTCGAGCTGATCGCCTCCACCGCCCGCCATGTCGACGACGCCGACCGGCACCGCATTTCCGCGCGCGTCGATATGCCCGGCGCATCGCATCAGACCGAGGAGGTGCTGGTCGCCGGCATCGTCGATCGCATCGGCGCGGGCGATGCCTTCGCAGCGGGCGTCCTGCACGGCTGGCATGGCGGCAGCGATGCCGAATCCATGGCCCGGACCGGCCTCGCGCTCACCGCGCTCAAACATTCGCTGCCGGGCGATGCCAGCCTGTTCGGCCAGGCCGATATCGACGCCTTCCTCGCCGGCGGCTTCGACGTCCGGCGCTAGCGCGCCTCCTGCATCGCCGCGTCGCGCGCACTGGTCGGCTGCTGGATGAAGTCGTCGCGCTGGCCGGGATAGCGGCCGGAGCGCGGCTCCATCGTGTCGAGGTTCCAGTCGGCTTCCACGAAGGGTGCGCGGGCCGGCTCCACCACCGGATAGCCGCCGACCTCGCTTTCGTCGTCGATGATGTGACCGCGCCCTTCCGCCACATCGAAGATCACGCGGATGTCGTGCGCATCGCGGTCCCAGGGGCGGGCGCCGGCAAAGCGCAGGACATGGGTTTCGACCTGATTGGCGGGGAGCACCTCCAGCCCTTCGGGCCAGACGAGAGCGCGATCCGATTCGACGATCCGGGCCGGGCTGGTCGTGTAGCGGCCGAACATCGGCAGCGGCCGGCCCTGGCGATCGACGGCGAGATTGTCGCGGCCGTGATAGTTGAGGTCGCCGACCCCGCCGATGGTGAGGAAGGCGATGTCGTCGCGGGTCGAGAAGCCGGCGCGCAGCACGTTGCCGACCGCCGATAATTCGCCGAGCTGGTGCGGCCGATCGCCCCATTCGAGGTCCATCAGATTGTAGTGGATCGCCTGCGCGCCCGGATTGAAGATCAGGTTGTTGACGACCGCCGCATGGACGCCGCCCTTGAGCAGCGGCGAGCGCTCATAATTGTGGGCATAGACGTTGCGGTAGATGAGGATGCCGGTGGCATTGTCGTGGAGCAGCGAGCCTTTGGAATGCTCGCCTTTGGGGTGGCTCGAATCGGCGAGCCCTTCCGCCAGCAGATTGTAGGAAAAGGTGATGTTGTGGCTGGTGCCGCGGCGCCATTCCTCAACCGTATTGCCGGTGAAGCGCGGGCCCGAGGCGGAAAGATTCTCGTCCGGCGCCCAGGTCATCGTGCAATGGTCGATGATGACGTTGCGGGCGCCCACGGTGGAGAGCGCGTCCACCTCCCAGCCGCCGCGCCGCGCCTGGCCCGACGCGCCGGGGCGGATGCGGATGTGGCGCATGATCACGTCATGGGTGCGGATGTCGATGCCGCCGCGGATGATCGTGATGCCCGGCGAAGGCGCGGTCTGGCCGGCGACGGTGAGGAACGGCTCGGTGATGTCGAGCGTGGTGAGGCCGAGATCGATCACGCCCGCGACCTCGAACACCACGATTCGCGGGCCTCGCGCCTCCACCGCCGCACGGAAGGAACCGGGCCCCGACGCATCGAGATTGGTGACGCGAAGGATAGCGCCGCCGCGCCCGCCCGGCGTCTGCGCGGCCCAGCCGACCGCACCCGGAAAGGCCTGGGCCAGCGCCGGGCCGGCAAGGCACAAGGCGGCGAGCAGAGTGAAAAAGTGGCGGAATGGCATGCTTTTGCCCCTCCCGAGGCATGGTCTTGACATGGCCGGCGCATCGGCTCAAAGTCTTATGACACCGGTTACTTCACAACGGCAACCGGGAAAAGGCGACCTGCGGTCAACGCGGGCGCGAATATGGGAGGACAGCGCCGATGGCCATCATGGCATACCGGAAATTCGCGTCGAACATGCGCGACTGGCCTTTTTTCGCGCCCGGAAGACACCGGTGTCATAACCATTTTCACAATGAACGCCCTGGCGCGCACGCGCCGTGCGGCTCACCATCGCGCCCTGGCGCGACCAATCGGGAGGGGATGATGGCTTCGAACCTTGGAACCGCGGCGCGCGGGCACTTCGCTGCGCGCCTGTTCGGCACCGCTTCGGCGCTTGTGCTGGCTTTTGCGGTGACCGGCATCGCCACACCGGCCAATGCCCAGGACAGCGACACCGCCGCAGGCACGGACAGCGATCAGGAGATCACGATCACCGGCTTCCGGGCCTCCTTGAACGCTTCACTGAACGACAAGCGCGAGGCCAATTCGATCGTCGATGTGATCCGCGCCGAGGACATCGCCGATTTCCCGGACAACAACCTCGCCGAATCGATCCAGCGCATCCCCGGCGTCGCGATCACCCGCGACCAGGGCGAAGGCCGGCAGATCACGGTGCGCGGCCTGGGGCCGATCTTCACCCGCGTCCGTATCAACGGTATGGAGGGCCTGTCCACCACCGGCGGTTCCGACGCCAGCGGCGGCGCCAATCGCGGCCGCCAGTTCGATTTCAACATCTTCGCGTCCGAGCTGTTCAACTCGATCACGGTCCGCAAGACGGCGACCGCCGATGTCGAGGAAGGCTCGCTCGGCGCCACCGTCGATCTCCAGACGGCGCGGCCGTTCGATTATCGCGAGGATTTCGTCCTCGCCGGCAGCGCGCAGCTCGGCCTCAACGATCTTTCGAATTCGGTGGACCCGCGCATCGCGGGCCTCGTATCCTGGCGCTTCGCCGACGGGCGCGTCGGCATCCTGCTCTCCGGATCCTACAGCGAACGCGGCATCGTCGAGGAGGGGCCGAGCACGGTGCGCTGGGCGCAAGGCACCGCGGACGGCGGCTTCAACGCCGCTTCCACGCTGCCGAATGGCGCGAGCAATTTCGGATTCTTCCATCCGCGCATTCCGCGCTACGACAGTTATCGCTATCAGACCGAGCGGCTCGGCCTCACCGGCTCCATCCAGTTCCAGCCGACCGACGCCACGTTGATCACCGTTGACGCGCTCTATGCGCGCTTCCGGTCCGAACGCGCGGAGCAATATCTCGAGGCGCTCTCGTTCAGCCGCAACGCCGCCGCCGGCGGCAAGCCGCAGACGATCATCCGCCCCGGCGCCGTGGTCGAGGGCAACAGCCTGGTCTACGGCGTGTTCGACAATGTCGACGTGCGCGTCGAATCGCGCTTCGACGAGCTCACCACCACCTTCCAGCAATATACCGGATCGCTGACCCACGATTTCAGCGACCGGCTCTCGCTGTCATTGCTCGGCGGCTATTCGCAATCGCAGTTCCGCAACCCGATCCAGACGACGGTCGCGCTCGATGTCCTCAATGTCCAGAATTACATCTACGACTATCGGGGCGGCCGCCTGCCCTTCTTCAGCTACGGCAACCTCAACGTCGCCGATCCCAATGCCTACACGCTGGGCGAAATTCGCCTGCGCCCGCAATTCGTCGACAATGATTTCACGGTCGCGCGCGGCGAGCTGTCCTACCATTTCTCGCAACAGATCACCTTGCGCGGCGGTGTCGATTACAAGCGTTACGGTTTCGATTCGCGCGAGCTGCGGCGCGCCAGCGAGACGGTGGTGCCGGCGCTCGCGCCCGGCCAGCTCGCCAGTCTTTCGACGATCTGGCTGATCAATGCCGGCACGCCGCTCCCGGACGGCACGCCGCGCGCGTTCGTTGTTCCGAATCTCGATGCCTTCGCCGACACGCTCGGCATCTATTCCAACACCGGCATCTTTCAGCTGTTCGGCATCGAGAATGCGACGGCGCGGGCCAATTTCCGGACCGTGACCGAGCGCGCGCTCGGCTTCTATGCCCAGCTCGATTACAACATTCCGGTCGGCGGAATCGATGTGCGCGGCAATATCGGCGGTCGCTATGTCCGCACCCGGCAGGTCTCCACGGGCTATACCGGCCAGGGCACCACGCTGGAGCTGGTCGAGGCGCGGCGGACCTATGACGACTTCCTGCCCTCCTTCAACATCGCGGCCGAGCTCGGCAACGGCTTCATCCTGCGCGGCGCGGCGGCGCGCGTGCTGGCCCGACCCGATATCGGCACGGTCAATCCCGGCGGTGCGTTCAGCGTTTCGGGCGGCAACCGCACCTTCAACCGCGGCAACCCGCTGATCGATCCGACCGAAGCGACCACGTTCGATCTTTCGGCCGAATGGTATTTCGCCCCGGAATCGGCGCTGATCGTCGGCCTGTTCTACAAGGATATCGGCACCTTCGTTGCCAACACGACGCAGCAGATCCCGTTCAATCAGCTCGGCCTGCCCGACTCGCTGCTCGTCGGCACGCCGGCGACGCCGACCGACCTGTTCACGGTCAACCAGCCGGTCAACTCGGAAGGCGGCACGCTCAAGGGCATCGAGATCGGCCTGCAGATGCCGTTCCGCTTCCTGCCGGGCCTCCTGCGCAACATGGGGATCCAGGCCAATTACACCTATGTCGATTCGGAGATCGACTATCCGCTGACCACCGCGCCGAACGCGCCGGTCGTCACCCAGCCGCTGGTCAATCTGTCGCGCAACATGGCCAATCTCACGCTCTATTACGAGGACAGCGTGTTCCGGCTGCGCGGCTCCGTCGCCTATCGCAGCGGCTATCTCCAGCAGGTGCCCGGCCGCAACGGCGTGGCCGCAACCAGCCCCAACGCGGCGCAGCCGGGCTTCAACGATGTCGAAGGCGTCAATTCGAGCCTGAACTTCGACGTGTCGGCCTCGGTCGCGATCAACCGCAACATCTCGCTGACCTTCGAGGGCGTGAACCTGACCGACGAATATGTCGATCAGTATATCGACAGCGCCGACAACCGGCTGAGCACCTATCACCATACCGGCCGGCAATTCTATTTCGGCGTGCGCTTCACCTACTGACGGCGCCAGGACAGCGGCCCGCCTCGCTTCGGCGAGCGGGCCGTTTTTGTGTTAGGATCGCTTCGATGCGCCGCGCGCTTGCCCTGATTGCCCTGCTGCTGCTCCCGGCCATCGCTCCGGCGCAGAGCCGCGCCGAGATCGAGGCGACGATGCGCCGCGCCACCCAATATATGGTCGAGCATGTCGCCGATCGGGGCGGCTATGTCTGGACCTATCTGCCGGACGGCTCGCGCCGCTGGGGCGAGATGGAGGCCGGGCCCGACATGATCTGGGTGCAGGCGCCCGGCACCGCGACGATGGGCCATCTTTTCCTCGATGCCTGGCACGCCACCGGCGACGATTATTATTACGAGGCCGCCGCGCGCGCCGCCGACGCGCTGATCGCCGGGCAGCATAGCAGCGGCGGGTGGAACTATTTCATCCATTTCGGCGGCGCCGAGGGCGCGCGGCGCTGGTACGAAACGGTGGGCGCGAATGGCTGGCGGCTCGAGGAATTCCAGCATTACAGCGACAATGCCACGTTCGACGATGCCGGCACGGCGGAAACGATGCAGCTGTTGCTGCGTCTCCATCTCGCCGGGCGCGACGATCGCTTCCGCGCGCCGCTCGACCGCGCGATCGGCTTCGTGCTGGACAGCCAATATCCGAACGGCGGCTGGCCGCAGCGCTTCCCCTACGATCCCGGCTACCCCGAATATCAAGGCTACATCACCTTCAACGACGATGTGGCGAAGGAGAATATCGGCTTCCTGATCATGGCCGGCCGCGCGCTGGGCGACGCACGGCTGATCGCGGCGGCGCGGCGGGGGATGGAGGCCTTCCTGATCACCCAGCTGCCGGCGCCGCAGGCGGGATGGGCGCTGCAATACACGCTCGATCTCCAACCGGCGGGTGCGCGCAGCTACGAGCCGCTGGCGCTGGTCACGCACACCACGGCGGCCAATGTCGAGCAGTTGATGCACTTCTACCGGCTGACCGGCGAGACGCGGTTCCTCGATGCGGTGCCGGCCGCGCTGGACTGGCTGGCATCGGTACGCCTGCCCGACGATGTCGGGCCGCCCGCCAGGCGCTTCCCCACCTTCGTGGAGATCGGCACGAACCGGCCGATCTATGTCCACCGGCGCGGATCGAATGTGGTCAACGGCGCTTATTATGCGGATCATGAGCCGGCCGCGCCGATCGCCCATTATTCGCAATTCCGGCCAATCGATCTCGATCGCCTGCGCCGCGACTATGATGCATTGCGGGCGATGTCGCCGGAAGCCGCGACGCGCGGATCGCCGCTGCGCGAAGACGCGCGCGTGCCGCGTCTCTTCATCCTGGCAGGCATTGCGGCGGGATCGGACTTCACGGGTGCCGCGCGGCTCGACCTCGCGGGCATCGTCGCCGCGCTCAATGAAGAGGGATGGTGGCCGACGCCGCTGGCGACGACCAGCCATCCCTCTTCAGGACCGGGCCCTGCGGAGCCGGCGCCGGGTGACCATCGCGAGACGCATGTCGGCGATGCCAGCGACACCTCGCCCTATCCGGATTCCGAACCGGCGACGGGCATTTCGACGGCGACCTATATCGCCAGCATGACCCGGCTGATCGCCGCGCTCGTCGATGCGCCGCGCTGAGCCTCAGGGCGAAGCACGACCCCGCGACAGCCAGTTGAGGACCACCGCCGCAACCAGTGCCGCCAGCGTCAGCCAGAAGCCGATTTCGACATCGACGCTGATCATGTTGGCGAGCTCCTGCTGGTTCATGCCCGCACCGCCTTCCGCAGCCGCGCTTTCGCGCATCTGGGCCGGCACCTTGACCAGCACGGTATAGCTGATCAACAACGCCGCAACCGCCGCGCCGCCAGCCGCGACCAAAGCGGCCTGGCCGCGCTTCAGCACGAATGTGGCGGCGATCGAAAGCAGGATCAGCAGCGCCGCGGCGAGAACCGCAATGTCGCGCTCGCCCGCGCCCGGCGGCGTTTCGGCGGCGCCGGTCATCGGATTCGGCACGGAAACCGACCCGGTCGCCAGATTGTAGCCGCTGAACGATACCAGATCCTGGCCCTGGCAGGAAATCGTCACCCAAGGCAGCAGGAACAGCAGCAGCGCGACGCCCTTCGCGCCGCGCGCCAGATTGAACAGCGGCAGACCGCCGCCGGATGCGGCGGGCGGCGTTTCGCCCGCCGGAGGTACATTGTCAGGTTCGCTTGCCATCGACCATCCCCCTCTTGTGTCGAGAAGGAGATGGTCTGCCTGATGGCAATCCAAGTCAACCGGGCTCTTCACGGCCCGGTCGGGAAAGTCCTACCAGCGCGACCGCCAGCGATAGCCGTCCCAATAATAGCCGGCGCGCGGCGGGGCGTAATGGCGCCCGCGATCATAGCGGTAGCCACGCTGCGCCTGGGCGAGCTCGCGGCGACATTCGCGCTGGGCGCGTCGATATTCGCGGCGGGTATCGGCGCGGCGCAAATCTCGCCGACATTCGCGCTGCGCCCGGGCGACGTCGCGACGGTGATCGCGCTGGTAGCGATGGTCGCGATTGTCGCCGCGCCAATATTGGGCGCTTGCCGGCGCCGCCGGCAGCGCCGTCGCGCCGAGCGCTCCGATGACGGCGGCGATCAGGATGGTACGCATGATCCTACTCCCATGTCAGGCCCGCTCGCCGCGATCCTAGGCAGGCTTGCCTGAACCGCGCGCGAGCGGGACGTTCAGCGGAGGTTTAGCGGCAGCGCACGTTGCCGCGTTCGATCTCGCGGCCCGCCAGGCCGCCGACGCCGGCGCCGATCAGGGTGCCCAGCACGCTGGACCGGCCGCCGTCGAGCGCGTTGCCGAGCAGGGCGCCAACCCCCGCGCCGATGATGAGGCCGGTCGTGCCGTCGCTGCGGCGGCAATAATAACGGCCGTCGCGGCCGCGATAGATGCGGTCGTTGCGGGTCAGCCGCCGCTCGCGATAATAGCGGCCGTCGCGATAATAATCGTCGGCATAATAGGCGCCGCCGGCCGGCGGGCGGTTCCAGTCGTAACGATTGTACTGGCGCCAGTCGCGGTTGCGCGCCTGGGCAAGTTCGCGGCGACATTCGGCCAGCTCGCGGCGATATTCGCGGCGGTTGTCGGCGCGGCGCAGTTCGCGCTCGCAGTCGCGCTCGGCACGGCGTTCGTTACGTCCCTGCGCTTCGGCCGGCGGCGCGGCGAACGGAACCGCGACGGCCGCCATGGCGGCGGCGAGTATCATCTTACGCATGACATGCTCCTTTCGGGCAAAAGCCTCATACATTGGGCCTGTGCCGGACAACGAGGCAGCGGCCGGCTTGTTTCCCGGCGGATCGCCTTTCCCCGGCGAGTCGTCGCATCGCGCCCAGGCGGCAGACCGTGCCTGCCGAGCGGCCGGCAAGGTAAACGGCGTGTTAGGAGCTTGGTAGGACAAGCCTGCTAAGCGCTCACCATGGGCAAGGACTGGGATCCCTATATGGTCGCGCGCGACCGCTCCGGACGTCGGATCGATCAGAACGGTCGACGGTCGGGCGAGCGCATCCGCACCGGCAACGCCGTCTTCAACGGACGCGAGCTGCGCCTGATCATCGGTATCGGCCTGGGGCTGGGTATCGTGCTGTTCGAAGGGACGCGCAGCGGCTTCGGTTTCGGGATGCTCGGCAGCGATCCGCCACCGGCGAAAGCCGAACGCGCCGCCGCGCCGACCCCCGCTGCCGCCGCCGCTTCCTTCGGCGCGCCTGGCGAACGCGCGAGCGTCGCGCCGCGGGCCCCTGCCGCCGAAGCTTCGCTGCTGCGCGGCGTGACCGTGCGCCCGGAGACGGTGCGCCCGATCGACGGCCGCAGCTTCGCGCTGCATGGCGAGCGGATCCGGCTGGCCGACATCGACACGCCCGACCTGCGCGCGCCCTGCCCGCACGAGGCGGCGCTTGGTCTCCAGGCGGCCCAGCGGCTTGCGGCGCTGCTGCGCGCGGCGCCGTTCCAGCTGAGCGAATCGTTCGGCCGCGACAGCGACGAGCAGGGGCGCAAGCTACGCATCGCCTCGCGCGGCGGACATTCGCTCGGCGATGCGATGGTCGCGGAGGGCCTGGCCCGGCCGTGGAGCACGGTCGCGAGCCCGTGGTGCGCGACCGGTTTCGGCGAGCTCTAGCGGCGACGCGTTCCGCCGGCCCCGGCCCCGGCCGTCAGCGCCCGCCGGCAGCGGCCATGATCTGAACCTCGGTGACGTCGCCCACCCGCGTGGCGGTGAGGCTGACCAGCCCGCCATCCTCATTGTTGGCGGCCATCGTCACCAGCAGCCCGGTCGTCTCGGGAATATCGACGACGAAGCCCGCGCGGTGCGCGGCATCGGCGTAGAATTCGGCGACGCGGCGCGGCGGATCGGGCGTGGCGAAGGCCAGCGAGCCGCTGACAGCGCCCTCGCCGCGCCCGTCGCGGACCTGCCGGGCACCGGGATAGGAGGGCAGCAGCGCGGCGAGCAGCGCCGGATCGGCCGGCGAGGCGGCCGCCTCGTCCGCATCGGTTTCGGCCAGGGCGTTCGCCGCCGCAGCGGGCGCGTTGCCCCCTCTCTCGCAGCCGGCAAGCGTCAGCAGCGTCGCCGCCGCGATGATGATGATGCGCATGAGGCCTTTGATCCTCCTCTTCCCGCCGGCATCATGGCGGCGCGCGGGCGAAGCGCAAGACCGGCCTGACGATCAGCCGGCTTCGCGCCTTCATGTGCGGCGCGATCGGCGGGGCGCTGATGCTGATGCTGATAGCGACGGGCGTGCTGCCCCACCGGGCGCCGGAACGCCAGATTGACCCGCGCGGCGGCGGCGCGCAGGATCCGGCCATGACCCAGCACCGCATCTACCGGATGAGCTTCGCGAGCGTCTATCCGCACTACATCGCCAAGGCCGAGAAGAAGGGGCGGACGAAGGACGAGGTGGACGAGATCCTGCGCTGGCTGACCGGGCACAGCCAGGCGAGCCTGGAGGCGGAGATCACGGCGAAGACGAATTTCGAGGACTTCTTCGCCAATGCGCCCCGGCTGAACCCGAACCGGACGCTGATCACCGGCATGATCTGCGGCTACCGCGTCGAGGAGATCGAGGAGCCGCTGATGCGCGAGCTGCGCTACATGGACAAGCTGATCGACGAGCTCGCCAAAGGCCGCAAGATGGAGAAGATATTGCGGGGGTAGGAGGTCCTTCCTTCGCGTCCTTTCTTCTTCGCGCCTTCGCGTGAAACCAATGCCGCCTATTTCACGCGAAGGCGCGAAGGAAGTGAAGGAAGGCCGCGAAGAGTGAAGTTGCCCTGCGGGCGGGCATTTCGGCATTCGCCGGACGCCGTGGCGCGAATGTTCCCAATGTTCGCACTGGCCATGGAGCCCGCCTTCGCCGCCGCCGCGCGGCTATTCCGATACCGTGTCCGAAAGCGCGTCGAGCTGCGCGGGGAAGGCCCGGCGCGCCTCGGCCTGGGGATCGGCGGCGCCGTCCTTGCGCAGCTCCCACGGAGCGGCGTAGCGCCGGGGATCGAGGCGGGCGAGCAGCCACATGAGCAACCGGTCGCTCGGCATCCGTTTCTCCGCGACCAGCGCGCCCTCCTGCCAGACCTGCTCGACGCGGCCGTGGATCGCGCGATCGAAGGCGAGCGCGGAGAGCCGCCCGACGGCGAGCTGCTCCGCCGTGTCCCAGGCCGCGGCGAAGGCCGGCGAGCGGGCCCGCAGCCCATAGGCCGAGCGCGCCGACAGCCGCGCGGTGGCGCAGGCGAGATGGACCGAGCCGGTCTCGGCGAGATTGGCGAGGAACAGCCGCTGCCGCTCGGCGCTCCAGCCGGCCCAGCGCTTGCGGCTGTCCTCCAGTTCGACGCCGTCGAACGGGGTCGGGGCAATCGCCGGCGCATCGCCGGCCTCCGCCTCGGCCCGCGATCCGGGGCCGGCGGCGGGCGGAAGCAGATCGGTCGGCCAGACCTCCCCGCGTTCGGGCAGCGGCACGAGCGAAAGGCGCGGCCCGCCCTCCTCGTCCGCCGCCTTCGCGACCGCGTCGTGGCGGTCGCTCGCCGCCACCCAGGCATCGAACTCCTCGAGGCTCATCTCTCTTTGCGCGCCACGCTTCATGATCTTCGCTCCTTCGAATCGCGATAAGGAGCGGATCATTTATCCCATTTGGTTAGCTGTAGGAAAATGGTTTTAAGGCGGGAGGGGGAAGGAACGGGTTCGCGCGGAGACGCGAAGGCGCGAAGAAAGGTAGAAGGGGCTTACACAGCTTCGGCGATTTCGCGCTTCACGAGGCTCGTTTCGCCATCGCACCCCCGGCAATAGGCTTGCGTCAGCGTATCGGCCACAAGCCAGTCCTGTGCTTCGATGTCCCACCGCGCCCAGGCATCCAGCAGGACGTCTGAGCCGCCGCACAGGCTGCATGTAAAAGCGACCTTCATCTTCGCTTCTCCGCGAGTTGGGGGCAGATCTATTTCTCTGATTACGCTACGCAACCGGAATGTCCACGCTGCACCTTGTCCCCGACGATCTCAAGCAACTCTACCATGTCCGCGAGTGGCGTAACGCTGCCGGCGTGTTGACGACGGCTTGCCCGGATGAATGGGCCGAGATCATCGAGGTGCTGCGCGGTTTCAGGCTGTTGCGTTCGGAGGTGCAAGCGGCGGGCGGCAACAAGTCGCCCATCGCCAAGCAGATGGACGGGGGCTTTTACGCGCGCGGATGGGAAGAGAAGCAGTTCGAGACAGCGATCAAGATTGACGACGAGATTTTTGAAAGTCCGACCCACAAGGTGGACTGCTTCAAGGGCAGGGTCGCGCTGGAGCTGGAATGGAACAACAAGGACCCGTTCTTCGACCGCGACCTCAACAACTTCCGGCTGCTGTTCGATCTGCGGGCGATCGACGTGGGCGTGATCGTGACGCGAGCCACCGAATTGCAGGCGATTTTCAAGACGCTGGGCAAGGGCAGTTCCTATGGCCGCTCGACCACGCACCACGAACAGCTTTGGCCCCGGATCGAGGGCGGCGGCGGGGGCGGATGCCCGATCCTGACCTTCGCGATCACGCCGGAACTCTATGTCGATGACGGACCACCGACGGCCGCGCAGATCGAGGCGACCGAGGCGGCGCCGGGCGAAAGCGAGGAAGGTTAGCTGGATTCCGGATCAAGTCCGGAATGACGGCAGGGGGGATGGGAGCGGCGGCTATTCCGCCGCGATGGCCGTGCTGTTGTAGCTGTAGGTGTCCCAGGTGGGCTTGTAATCCTCGTCGGCCTGATTGCCCCAGACGGTCCAGCCCCGGCGCTTGCCGCGGCTGAACATTTCGAGGCGCGGACCCCAGGAGCAATCCTCGATCAGCTTGTACTGCTCGTCGGGCTTGCGGCTGTGCTCGCGCTTGCGGGACTGGATCATGTTGACCTGGCTGCGGCCGGGATCGAGCGTGCGGGCATTCTTGCCACGCGTACCGAACAGCAGCAGCTCGGTGACGTTGCGGAAATAGAAGCCGACGCCGCGCCCGTCCGAGCCGCCGTCCTTCCTGATCTTGTGCCAGACGATGTTGGAGACGTAGCGATAGCCCCACGCCTCCATCACGCACAGGCCATCGGGCAGCAGCGCGTTCGGCACCCAGAGATAGAGATGGGACGGCTCGGCGGCGATCTCGGCGACGGGCAGCGCGCAAATCTCGTCCAGCGTCATCGTGCCGTAGCGCGCGAGCCTTTTATGCTCCGGCGCGACCTTGCCGGTGCGGTTCTGAAACTGCCACGGCGGATCGGCGAGGATCGTCCCGAACCTCTTTCCGCGCGCCGAAGCGAGGAGGTCGATTCCGGCGTCGGAGAGATCGGCGGCGGGGCGGAACATAACAAGATCTATTAAGGTGATGGCTTAAAAGGTCAATGCGAATTTCGGCTAGGGAGAGATTTCCGCCACTGCAACCCGCCGACTAAGTCGAAGGACGTTTGAACGCGGTCTCCTCCATTCGTGCATCGAAAATTAGTGCGCTGTCACCCTAATCCCGTAATCCGGCTCAGCCCTGACCCGCTGTTTAAGCATCTTCACCCGAACCGTCGTTCGAATCTTGCTTTTTTTGTGTTTGGAAAACGCTCGACAACGGCTTGCCTCTGATAATGGCGTCCATTATAGCAATGACGAAAATGATAGTAAATACTATCACAAAAGCTAAGGCCACAACGAAAACTATTACGAAAATTGTAGGTAGGTTTCTAGTAAAATCATACATGTTCCACCAACCATCAGGAACATGTTTGAGGAATTCTGTAGTTACTAAATGCCCAGAGAATGTAACCCTCGGGGCATCTTCCGCGCCTTGGTATAATAGTCCATATCTCGGATTGACGGTCCACACCAAGACAGAGAGACTCTCTCTCGGATTCAAATCCGGCAACTGATAATACTCACCTTGGTCATCTTCAATTATATTTAGGAAATTACCGCCGCGCCTAATTTGCAAGGAAGCTACATTCTCAGAAGTTATCCGTATTTGTTGAGCCAACCTTGTTCCATTGTTAGTGATCTCATATCGATATAGCGTTCCCGGCCCCGATGAATAGGCGACTAGCCAAGCCACTGCACGATCCGTAGCACGGGCATCCTCGCATAAATTTGAAGTCTCTGAATTCGACGATCGTTCTTCGTTTCCTGCCTGATCCTCTCGTCGCTCCTCACCAGACTGCAAAGTCTGACGATTGCTCTCACAGGCTGATCTTCTGAGGTCCGACAACATTCGGCGTGCCGATTCTCCTTCGCCAAATGGCGAAGCGACTTCCATCGGTATTTGGAAGTAGCTCGGCGTTATTTCAACGTGTAGAGCTCCAGCGGAATCGGGCTTTAAAAAAGCCACGATAGTTACGATCGAGGCCACGAAACCAACAATCGCAAAAAAGAAGAGGGCTGCTCCCGAGGCCTTTCTAACAGGCGATGAGGCGAAGCCGCTTTCTTCCATGGATCGAGATTGTCCTTTCGCGCCTATTCGGCCGCCACCCCAGCGCGGGTGAACATATCGTCCCCGCCCTCGCCTTCCGGCGCATCATTGGCCACCTTCGCCTTCTGCCGCCGGTCGAAATTGTCCCAGACCTCGTTCCAGTTCCCCCGGGTCGCGGCCTTCGAATATTCGGTCGCGCGGGTTTCGAAGAAGTTGGCGTGCTCGACGCCGTTGAGGAGCGGGGCGAGCCAGGGAAGGGGATGTTCGTCGACCATGTAGATCGGCGCGAAGCCCAATTGGCCGAGGCGCCAGTCGGCGATGTAGCGGATGTACTTCTTAATCTCCTTGGGCGTCATGCCGGGGACGGGGCCCTGTTCGAACGCCAAATCGATGAAGGCGTCCTCCAGCCGGACCGTCTTCTGGCAGACGTCGAGGATGTCGTCCTTCACACTCTTGGTCAGGCAATCCCGCTCCTTCACGAAGGCGTGGAAGAGGCGGGTGATGCCCTCGCAATGCAGGCTCTCGTCGCGGACGGACCAGCTGACGATCTGGCCCATGCCCTTCATCTTGTTGAAGCGCGGGAAGTTCATCAGCATGGCGAAGCTGGCGAAGAGCTGCAGCCCCTCCGTGAAGCCGCCGAACATGGCGAGCGTCTTGGCGATGTCCTCGTCATTGTCGACGCCGAAGGTGGCGAGATAATCGTGCTTGTCCTTCATCTCCTTGTACTGGAGGAAGGCGCTGTACTCGCTCTCCGGCATGCCGATCGTGTCGAGCAGGTGGGAATAGGCCGCGATGTGGACCGTCTCCATGTTGCTGAACGCCGTCAGCATCATCTTGATCTCGGTCGGCTTGAACACGCGGCCATATTTGTCGTGGTAGCAATCCTGCACCTCGACATCGGCCTGCGTGAAGAAGCGGAAGATCTGGGTGAGCAGATTGCGCTCATGCTCGGTCAGCTTCTGCGCCCAATCGCGGCAATCCTCGCCGAGCGGCACCTCCTCCGGCATCCAGTGGATCTGCTGCTGGCGCTTCCAGAACTCGAACGCCCAGGGATATTCGAAGGGCTTGTAGGTCTTGGAGGCCTGAAGAAGGGGCATTGGGGTTACTCCGCTTGCATTCGGGTGCCGGCCGCGCGGGCGCGCAGGCCGAGGGTGAGAAACAGAAGGGCGAGGCCGGCCGGAACCAGCCAGAGCCAGAGGAAGGTGGCGATCTCCGCCGCGCCAACGCCGAGCAGGCCGGGGCTGCACCGGTAGATGCCGATGAGCTTCGTCATCTTGCCCGAGGCGAAAGCCGCATCGCATGCCGCCGGCCAATCGGCCGAGGCGATCAGCACCAGGCCGAGACCCGCATAGACGAGCATCCCGCCGGCGATCAGCAGGAAAGCGCCCGATCCGATCTGGCGAACGGCGCTCATACCTCGTCCACCCTCACGATGCGGTTGCGGTCGCGATAGACGACGCGGGTGCCGCCGCGCGCGCCGACGCCGAAGACGACGATGCCGAGGAAATAGCCGAAATCGTACCAGCCGCCATTGTTGGGCACCGCGTAGATCGCGACATCGCCCATGAACAGGCTGAGCACCCACGCGACCGGGAAGATGAAGCCGTGCCACAACCCGAGCAGGAAGCCCGGCGCGGCCGGCGCCACCGCGTCGCCCGCCTGCGTCGCGCAGGCGGCGAGCGTGGCGAGCACGGCGAGGGCGAGGAGCGGGCGGGCCCGGGCCATCGCGATCAGAACTCCACCAGACCGAGGCCGGCGACGCCGAACAGGGCGGCGGCGACGAGCATCAGCACGCCCGCCTGGCGGCGCTGGCCGAAGCCGCCCTCGCGCCGCGACACGACCAGCACGCCGACGCCGATCACGGCGAAGAGGATGCCGATGGCGAATTTCGTGGTATCGACGATCGTCATCGGCTCATCCTTCCGCGCGGGGCGCCGGCAGAGGCGCTACTGGCAGGCCAAAGTGCCGCGCACTGACGATGATCCGGGGGATCATTGGCAAGCCAGGCACTCGTCATAATCGGTGCTTTCGAGCTGGATCTCCTTGAGATCGGGCGTGTTGTCCGCCTCGACGCCACCCGCGAAGCCGGCGCGCTGCACGCTCTTGGAGCGCAGGTAATAGAGCGATTTGATGCCCAGCTCCCAGGCGCGATAGTGGAGCATCAGGAGGTCCCACTTGTCCACGTCGGCCGGGATGAAGAGGTTGAGGCTGGTCGCCTGGTCGATATAGGGCGTGCGGTCCGCGGCCAGCTCGATCAGCCAGCGCTGGTCGATCTCGAAGCTGGTCTTGAACGTGTCCTTCTCCTCGCTCGTGAGGAAATCGAGATGCTGGACCGAGCCGCCCCGCTCCAGGATCGAATTCCACACGCTGTCGCTGTCCTTCGACTTCTCCTTGAGCAGGGCCTGGAGGTGCGGGTTCTTGATCGACCAGGAGCCGCTGAGCGTCTTGTGCGTGTAGATGTTCGCCGGGATCGGCTCGATGCAGGCCGAGGTGCCGCCCGCGATGATGCTGATCGACGCGGTCGGCGCGATCGCCATCTTGCAGGAGAAACGCTCCATCACGCCCATGTCGGCCGCGTCCGGGCAGGGCCCGCGCTCGTTGGCGAGCAGCATCGAGGCCTCGTCCACCTGCGCCCGGACATGCTTGAAGATCTTCAGGTTCCAGCTCTTGGCCATCGCCCCCTCGAAGGGCAGGCCGCGCGCCTGGAGGAAGGAGTGGAAGCCCATCACGCCGAGACCGACGCTGCGCTCCCGGCTGGCGGAATAGCGGGCGCGGGCCATCTCGTCCGGCGCGCGCTCGATATAATCGGTCAGCACATTGTCGAGGAAGCGCATCACGTCCTCGATGAAGGTCTTGTCGCCGTGCCATTCGTCCCAGGTCTCGAGATTGAGGCTGGAGAGGCAGCACACGGCGGTGCGGTCGGCGCCGAGATGATCGGTGCCGGTCGGCAGGGTGATCTCGCTGCACAGGTTCGACGTGGTGACCTTCAGCCCCAGATCGCGGTGATGCTTGGGCATCGACCGGTTCACCTGATCGATGAAGATGATATAGGGCTCGCCGGTCGCGAGGCGGGTCTCGACCAGCTTCTGGAAGAGGGCGCGGGCATCGACGCTGCCGCGCTCCGAACCGTCCTTCGGGCTCTGCAGCACCCATTCCGTGCCGTCGCGCACCGCTTCCATGAAGGCGTCGGAGATGAGCACGCCGTGATGGAGGTTGAGCGCCTTGCGGTTGAAATCGCCCGAGGGCTTGCGGATCTCCAGGAACTCCTCGATCTCCGGGTGCGAGATGTCGAGATAGCAGGCGGCCGAACCGCGCCGCAGCGAACCCTGCGAAATGGCGAGCGTCAGCGAATCCATCACGCGCACGAAGGGAATGATGCCGCTGGTCTTGCCGTTGAGGCCGACCGCCTCGCCGATGCCGCGCACATTGCCCCAATAGGTGCCGATGCCGCCGCCGCGCGAGGCGAGCCAGACATTCTCGTTCCAGGTGCCGACGATCCCCTCCAGGCTGTCCGACACGCTGTTCAGATAGCAGGAGATGGGCAGGCCGCGCCCGGTGCCGCCATTGGACAGGACCGGCGTCGCCGGCATGAACCACAGGCGCGAGATATAATCGTAAAGCCGCTGGGCGTGCGCTTCGTCGTCGGCATAGGCCGAGGCGACGCGCGCGAAGAGGTCCTGATAGGATTCGCCGGGCAGCAGATAGCGGTCCTGCAGCGTGTCCTTGCCGAAATCGGTCAGCAGATCGTCGCGGCTGCGATCGAGCTCCAGCGCGTAGGGGATCGGCGCCACCGATTTCGAATCGGCGGGGGCGGCCTTGGCCGGACGCTCCTGCACCTCCGTCGTCACGTCGTTCGCGCTCACTTCATTGCTGCCGGACAGGTCCATCACTCTACCCCATGTTCCTTATACGTTCCAGCGGAACGATACGCCATCATAGACGCCTTATATGGGGAGCGGCGGGCGATTTTGCGCTTGTCCCCGATATCCACAGAGACAGGCCGGCCTTGCCCGGCGGCAAATGCCCGCCGGGTCACGCTCCCACAACCGCTAGCGGCTCCCCCATTGAAGCGCCACTAGCCATTGTGCCTCATCTGGAATCAGACACAAGAGGGTAAATCCGCGTTAACGGACTCGGTTCGTCGCATTGGCGGTTTTCCGGGCTTTTTCCGGAAGGCTAGAATGCCCCGCCGAAAGAGGGAGACCGCCATGGCCCTGACGCTCTATGCCCATCCGCTCTCCTCCTATTGCTGGAAGGTGCTGATCGCGCTCTACGAGAACGGCACGCTGTTCGAGTTCCGGCAGCTCGATCCGGAGCATCCGGAGAACGGCGCCGAATTCGCCGCCTTGTGGCCGATCGGCAAGATGCCGGTGCTGGCCGACCGGGGGCGGACGATCGGCGAATCCTCGATCATCATCGAATATCTCGGCCTGCACCATCGCGGGCCGGTGACCCTGGTGCCGCATCATGCCGATCCCGACGCGGCGCTGAAGGTCAGGATGATGGACCGGATATTCGACCATTACGTCATGACGCCAATGCAGCAGATCGTGTTCGACCGGATCAGGCCAGCGGACCGGCGCGATCCTTATGGCGTGGCGCTGGCCCGCGCCATGCTCGACAGGAGCTGCAACTGGCTGGAGACGGAACTGGCCGACCGGACCTGGGCGGCGGGCGAGGATTTCAGCCTGGCCGATTGCGCGGCGGCGCCGGCGCTCCATTATGCGGACAAGGTACAGCCGTTTCGCGCGCACCTGCCCGTGCTGGGCGCCTATCTCGACCGGCTCGAGGCGCGGCCGAGCTTCGCGCGCGTGCTGCGGGAAGCCGAGCCCTGTGCGCATCTGTTCCCACAGGAGCCGGCCTGAAAACAACGGGGCCGGCCCTCCCTGCGGAAGGCCGGCCCCTCCCTCGTTACGCGACGCGAGGGAACCCAGGATACCGGGGCGGGACGCGGATACGCGGCGGCCAGCCCGGAACGCCAATGGCCGAGCGCGATTGAGCGGTGGCTGAATGAGCCCGTTATCCATGGTTCATCCGCCGGAACGCGGCGCGGCGATTGACTTTGCGCGCCGGCGGGCGGACGCTCCACCGGACCAGGCCCGAAGGAGGCGAGAATTTCTCAGGAAGATGAAAGAGATGCCGCCCGGGAGGCGGCGGGGGCAGCGCAGATCGCGCGGGTCGCGCTGATCGTGGCGGCCATGGCCTTCGCCCTGTCGGTGCTCGGCCTGTTCCTGCCGATCCGCTGAACGGGACCGGCAGGCGGGTGAGCGGCTCAGCGGCTTTCGGCGAGCAGCGCGCAGAGAATGTAGAGCAGGATGCCGAAGGGACCGAACAGGAAGAATGTCGCGGCGACCGCGCCGAGGCGGACAGCCAGGGGATCCCAGCCGGTGGCCCGGGCCAGGCCGGCGCAGACGCCGAGCAGCCTGGCGTTGGACTTGTCGAGGGCGAAGCTGTTTTCCATGTCGTCGATCCTGTCAGAAGCAGATTGGGCGGCGCGGGTGGCCGGCCCGGTCATCAGATGACCGGAACCGGACCGATGGCGGCGGAAATGAACAGGCTGCTGGCGACCAAAGCGGCGATCACCGAAGCGGCGATGTTCTGCAGGTTGGCATAAGAAAGCGTCATTTTTCGTCTCCGTTTCCGATCGCCGGACCATCCGACGATCATGCCCGATGATTCGCAGGGGGCGTGCCAAACGGGTTTTTTGGCGGAAAACCGACGTTTTTCAATTTTAGCGGGAGACTTGTCGGAAATTGCCGTGCCAACAGGTGGCGGATTTCGCCAAGGCTTGGCGGTGCGATTCCGAACGCTTGTCCGTTTCCGGACAGAAAAGATCAGTGCGCCGCGGATTCCTCCGGCGCGACGCCGGCGCGCTCCAGCTCCGGCCCGAGCCGGCCGATCAGCCACAGTGCCCACATGCGGAAATCGGCGGCGAGCGACCATAAGGGATAGGTGAAGGTCGCCGGACGATTGCGCTCGACGAAGAAATGTGCCGCCCAGGCGAAGCCGTAGCCGGCGACGGGCAAGGTTGCGAACAGCCACCAGCGTCCGGTGGCGAGCGCGCCGAGCGCGAGGATCACGACCAGGCTGGTGCCGATATAGTGCAGCGCCCGGGTGCGCGGCCGCCCATGCTCCCGCAAGTAGAAAGGCCAGAATTCGGCGAAGCTCTTACAGGTCCGCATCGTCGGAAGCTTCCGTTGCCGGCGCCGTCGCGCGCGGGCCGAGATGGCCGGCGATCATGCCACCGATCAGCGGCGCCGCCAGCGTGGCGAACCAGGTCCATGCCGGCACCGGATAGGCGACGGAAATGATCAGCGCCATCGCCGCCAGCACGCCCGCCGGCACCCAAACCGTCCAGCCAACCCCGGACAGACGGCGCGCGACATAGCCGCCGGCCAGCGCGCCGAGAAAGAAACCCAGAACGGTGAGCAGCAGCGCGGGGGTGGGCCGCGAGGCCATGGCCTGCGTCACCTGCGCGCGATCCCACATGTCGCTGATCGCCACCGGATAGAGCTTGTTGGTGAGGACATCGATGCCGATCTGCACCGCGAACGCCGCGACGATGCCCGCGACGATGCCGAGAAAAGTCCGCACGATAATGCCCCTCCAGCTTGTTCGCGGCGAGCCTATCGCAAGATCGGCGGAGGCGGAAGGGCGCCTCTGTCAGCTCCCGATGATCACGCCGCCATTGGGGTGCAGCACCTGGCCGGACATGTAGCTGGAATCGGCGCAGGCGAGGAACAGGAAGCTGGGCGCGACCTCGTTGGGCTGGCCGGGGCGGCCCATCGGCGTCGATTCCCCGAACGTTTCCATCTTCTCCTCGCTCGCCCCGCCGCAGGGATTGAGCGGGGTCCAGATCGGCCCCGGCGCGACCGCGTTCACTCGGATGCCCTCGCTCACCAGATTCTCCGACAGCGCGCGGGTGAAGGCGGTGATCGCGCCCTTGGTGGCGCTGTAGTCGAGCAGCTCCTCCGAGCCCTGGTAGCTGGTGACCGAGGTGCAATTGACGATCGCCGCACCCTTCCCGAGATGGGGCCGGGCCGCCCGGGTCAGGAAGAACATCGCATAGATGTTGGTCTGGAAGGTGCGCTTGAGCTGATGTTCGTCGATGTCGGCGATGTCCTGGTCCGGATGCTGCTCGCCGGCATTGTTGATCAGGATGTCGAGGCGGCCGAACCGGCCGACAGTTTCGGCGATCACTTTCTCGCAAAAAGCCGGATCGCCGAGATCGCCGGCGATGGCCAGCGCCTCGCGCCCCTCCCGCTCGACGATGCGCTGCGTCTCGGCGGCATCGTCATGCTCGCACAGATAGGCGATGGCGATGTCGGCGCCCTCGCGCGCGAACAAGGCGGCGACCGCGCGGCCGATGCCGCTGTCGCCGCCGGTGACCAGCGCGACCTTGCCCTTCAGCCGGCCGGAGCCGGGAAAACGCGGCCGCCAGTCCGGCTTCGGCTCCAGCCGGCTTTCATGGCCGGGCAGATCGCCCTCGCGAACCTTTTCGACGATGTCGTCGGCGGACATAGGAACGCTCCTCGCAATGATGTGCCACAAACCGGCGGCTGTCAGTCGCGGTTCCGCCGGGATTGGAATTGAGAACGAGTCGCAATAAAAGGCAGGCAGCGGGCATGTGTTTTATCGGGCCAAAACACCGGTTCGTCGAGCCGATCGTTTCGGGGGTGAAGCCGTTAGGCTGGCGTTCAGGTTCATCGCCCCACTCGTGTGCCACAAATGTAGCGGGCTGCCGGCCGGCAATCGGGGAGGGATTATGATTGCGAGGCGATACGACACGATGACGGGCGCACGCCGGGCGCTGGCCGTTGCCCTGATGGCCTCGGCCGCGCCGGCCTTCGCGCAGGACGCCGAAACGCCGGCGAGCAATGCCCCGCCCGCCGCCGAAAGCGAAACCCCGGCAGCCGCGCCGGAAGGGCCGCGCACCTACACGCCCGCCGATTTCGCCCGCTACGCGCCGCGCAGCGCGCTCGACATGCTGAACCGGGTGCCGGGCTTCGCGATCGACGCCGGCGACACCAGCCGCCGCGGGCTCGGCCAGGCGACCGGCAACGTGCTGATCAACGGCGAGCGCTTTCTCGGCCGGTCCACCGACATCTTCACCGAGCTGCGCCAGATCAGCGCCCAGAATGTCGTGCGGATCGAGATCGTCGACGGCGCGACGCTGAACGTCTCCGGCCTGACCGGCCAGGTGGCGAACGTCGTCACCTCGTCGCGCCAATTGTCGGGCAATTTCGCCTGGCGCCCGCAAATCCGCGCGCGGCGCACGCCCGCCCGGCTGCTCGACGGCGAGGTCTCGGTCAACGGCGCGCTCGGCGGCACCCAATATACGCTGAGCCTGCGCAACGACAGCCGACGCAACGGCAATGCCGGGCCGGAGATCGTCTTCACGCCCGACGGCACGATCATCGACCGGCGTGACGAGGTGCTGTTCGTCAACCAGGAAGCGCCGCGCCTCGCCGGCTCGATCCGCCGCGCCTTCGGCGACGGATCGGTGCTCAACCTCAACGGCGGCGTCGCCCTCTACCATTCCACCGTCGGCGAGGACGGAACGCGGTCCGGGACGGGCCAGCCCGACCGGGTGCGGACCGTCCGCGAGATCGAGCGTGAATATAATTACGATTTCGGCGGCGATTACGAATTCGGACTCGGCGGCGGCCGACTGAAGCTGATCGGATCGCACCGCTTCGAGCACAGCCCGTTCACCCAGACCCTGTTCGAAACCTATGCCGACGCCAGCCCGACTTTGGGGCAGCGTTTCACCCAGGTGGCGGACGAGGCGGAGACGATCCTGCGCGCCGAATATCGCTGGCGCGGCGGCGGCGGCGACTGGCAGGTCTCGGCGGAAGGCGCGCTCAACCGGCTCGACATCGAGAACGGCCTGCAGGTGCTCAATCCGGCCGGGGATTTCGTGCCCGTGCCTTTCCCCAATGCCGAAGGCACGGTGGAGGAGCAGCGGGCCGAGGCGATCCTGACCTACGGCCGGCCGCTCGCGCCCAGCCTGACCCTCCAGGCCTCGATCGGCGGCGAATATTCCGAAATCTCCCAGTCCGGCGCGAACGGGCTGACCCGCAGCTTCGTCCGGCCGAAAGGCTTCCTCAACCTCGCCTGGCGCCCGGTTGAAAATCTCGACGTGAGCGCGCGGCTCGAGCGGCAGGTGGGCCAGCTCAACTTCTTCGATTTCGTCGCCTCGACCAATGTCAGCGGCGGCACGACCAATGCCGGCAACGCCAATCTGGTGCCGCCGCAGAGCTGGAACGCGCAGGTGCAGGTGACCCGCAACCTCGGCCCATGGGGCACGGCGACGGCGCGGGTCTACGGCCGGCTGATCAGCGACGTGGTCGATGTCGTGCCGATCGGCCCGACCGGCCAGGCGCCGGGCAATCTCGACGGGCTGGCGCGGGTCTACGGCCTGCAATGGACCAGCACGTTCAATTTCGATCCGCTGGGCTGGCGCGGCGCGCGGCTGGACATGAACCTCCAGTTCCAGCGCACCTCGCTCGAAGACCCGCTCACCGGACGGCGCCGGCCGATCAACGAGAATCTGACGCGCCGGCTGGAGGTCAATTTCCGCCACGACGTCCCCGGCACCGACTGGGCCTGGGGCGCCAGCGCCTTCCAGTTCCGCCAGTCGGAGGGCTTCCGGCTGGATCAGAGCTTCCAGTATCTCGACACGCCGGGCAGCCTCGGCCTGTTCGTCGAGCACAAGGACGTGATGGGGCTGACGGTGCGCGCCAGCGTGGACAACCTGCTCGACACCAACGAGAGCTTCCGCCGATCCTTCTTCGACGGGCGCCGCAACGCGACGAACAGCAACATCGCCTTCACCGAATATCGTGACCGTCCCTATGGCCCGATCTTCACGCTTTCGATCAGCGGGACGATCTGAGCGGAGTGCCTCCGGCATAACGGGAGGCGCGGTCCGGCAGGCGGCCCGGCTCCGGCCGGAGCAGATCGCTACCGCGTAGCGGCCGGCCCTGCGCGCCTTCCCGGCGGCAATCGGCGACGATATTGGGATAGGGCAGGTCGCTATTGGCGAGCAGCGCCGCTTCGGCCGCAGCCAGGCAGGCCTGTTCCGAGTGGTAGCGCGTTTCGCCGACGCGCAACTCGCGGCACCGCGCATCGCTCTCGCCGCAGCCCAGGATCGCCATCACGAACAGCACCGGTCCCATGCCGGCTCCTTCCTCAGCCGACAATGCGGCGGAGCGGCGGGGGTTCCCTTCGTTATGCCGGCGGCGCTTGGGTTCCGGCACGACCGGCCCTATCTGGGACGCCATGGCGGAGAACGGGACGAGCGCAGCGGTGAAGGACAATCCGGGCTGGGCGACGTTCCGGCGCTTCCTGCCCTATCTCTGGCCCGCCGGCGAGACCGCGCTCAAGACCCGCGTCGTCATCGCCATGCTGCTGGTGCTGGCCGCCAAGGCGACATTGATCGCCATGCCCTATGCCTACAAGGCGGTGGTCGACCGGATGGCGCCGGGCTTCGAGCCAGCGGTCGGCCTCGCCCTCGCGCTCGTCTTCGCTTACTCCGCCGCGCGCTTCGGCAGCGTGCTGTTCGACAATCTCAGGAACGCGATCTTCGAGCGGGTCGGGCAGGACGCGGCGCGGCGATTGTCCGAGAACGTGTTTCGCCACGTTCATGCGCTGTCGCTGCGCTACCACCTCGAGCGGCGCACCGGCGCGCTCACCAAGATCGTCGAGCGCGGCACCAAGAGCATCGATTCGATGCTCTACTTCCTGCTCTTCAACATCGCGCCGACGATCATCGAGCTGGCGGCGGTGTGCGTCATCTTCTGGTTCAAGTTCGGCCCCGGCCTGGTCGCCGCGACGCTCGTCATGGTCGCCGCCTATATCCTGTTCACCCGCATCGTCACCGAGTGGCGCACCAAGCTCAGGCGCGAGATGAACGAGATCGACAATCAGGCGATCGCACGCGCGGTGGATTCGCTGCTCAATTACGAAACGGTCAAATATTTCAACGCCGAGGCGCGCGAGGCGGAGCGCTACGGCACGGCGGTGCGCGCCTATGCGAACAGCGCCGTCAAGAACGAGACCAGCCTCGCCTGGCTCAATATCGGCCAGTCGCTGATCACCAATATCATGATGCTGGGCGCGATGGGCTACAGCGTCTGGGGCTGGTCGCGCGGGCTCTTCACCACTGGCGACGTGGTGTTCGTCAACACGATGCTGGCCCAGCTCTTCCGCCCGCTCGACATGCTCGGCTTCGTCTATCGCAACATCCGCCAGGGCCTGATCGACATGGAGCAGATGTTCGGCGTGATCGACACCAACGCCGAGATACGCGACGTGGCCGATGCGCCGGACCTCCACGTCAGCGCCGGCCATGTCCGCTTCGAGAATGTCCATTTCAGCTACGAGCCGGGACGCGAAATCCTGAAAGGCGTGGACCTCGACGTGCCGCCCGGAACGACCGTCGCGGTGGTCGGCCCGTCCGGCGCGGGCAAATCGACGCTGTCGCGGCTGCTGTTCCGTTTCTACGATCCGCAGGCGGGCCGGATTTCGATCGACGGACAGGATATTTCAGGTGTGAAACAATCCGCGCTGCGCGCCGCGATCGGCATCGTGCCGCAGGACACCGTGCTGTTCAACGACACGATCGGCTACAATATCGGCTATGGCCGGGAAGGCGCCGCGCAGGCGGAGATCGAGGCGGCGGCGCGGGGCGCGGCGATCCACGATTTCATCCTGTCGCTGCCCGAAGGCTATGAGGCCAAGGTCGGCGAGCGGGGCCTGAAGCTTTCCGGCGGCGAGAAACAGCGCGTCGCCATCGCGCGGACCTTGCTCAAGGACCCGCCGATCCTGATCCTCGACGAGGCGACCAGCGCGCTGGACAGCCGCACCGAGGACGCGATCCAGGAAACTTTGAGCAACGTCGCCGAACGGCGCACCGCGATCGTCATCGCCCACCGTCTCTCCACCGTGGTCGATGCCGACCAGATCGTCGTGCTCGACGAAGGCCGCGTCGCCGAACGCGGCACCCATGCCGAATTGCTGCGCGCCGGCGGCCTCTATGCCGAGATGTGGACGCGCCAGCAAAGCGAACGCGAGGCGGAGGAGAAGGCCGAAGCGGCGGAATAGCCCTCAGGCGCAGCCCTCGACATACTGGATTGCGGGGCCGCCGGCATGGATGGCCTGGACCCTGCCGTCGCCGCCGATCTCGTAGCGGATGCCGCGCGCCGCGGGATTCTCCACATTGGGCGTCACGACGACGCCCGGCGCCCAATGATCGATATATTCGGCCGGCGCCTCCGCATATTTGTGCGGGCTGACGCGCGCCGCATCGCCGAGCCGGGCCATGATCTCGGCGGCCGGGGTGCCGAGGCCGAAACCGTCGCCGGTGCGCAGGCGGCTGTCGCGGATCAGCGAGATGCGGGTCAGGCGACCGTCCTCGACCATCGCCAGCAGCCCTTCGGGCGCGCGGGCCGGGCGGAACTGATCGCAGCGATCGGGCTCGGGGCCGCCCACCGCGTCGGGATCGGCATCGGGCCCTGCCGCCGCCTCGACCTCCGTGCGGGTCATGCCGATCCGCAGCGGTCCCCAGCCCTCGGCGGTCAGCATCGCTTCGGCGGGCTCGGCCTGCGCACTCTGTTCGGCCTGGGGCGCCATGACGTCATTGGCGATGTCGACGGGGCCGGTGGATTCGCGCCCGCACGAGGCGGTGGCAAGCAATAGAGGCAGCAGAAGATAGCCGGTATGGCGCATGACGGTCTCCGATTTCGATCCGGGTTGAGCGCAGGCTGGGACGGAAGGTTCCGCACGCCCTCGACTTCCGGCGCGCGCTGCGGCTAGGACCGCGCGGGTGCGCGATCCCGCTTCCATCCTCCACGATACGTTCGGCTTCCCGTCCTTCCGGGGCGTTCAGGAACAGGTGATCGGCCGGGTCATGGCCGGGCGGCATACGCTGGCCGTGATGCCGACGGGCGCGGGCAAATCGCTCTGCTACCAGGTGCCGGCGCTGGCGCGGGCGGGGACGGCGCTCGTCATCTCGCCGCTGATCGCGCTGATGCACGACCAGATCCGCGCCGCCGAGGGCTTCGGCATCAGGGCGGCGGCACTGACCTCGGTGGACACCAACCGGGCCGAGACGGTGGCGCGGTTCAAGGCGGGGGAGCTGGACCTGCTCTATGCCGCGCCGGAGCGGGCGACGGGGCCGGGCTTTCGCGAACTGCTGGCGCGCGCGAAGCTGGCGCTGATCGCGATCGACGAGGCGCATTGCGTTTCGGAATGGGGGCACGATTTCCGCCCCGATTATCGCCTGCTGCTGCCGCTGCTCGACGCCTTTCCGGACGTGCCGCGCCTCGCGCTGACCGCGACGGCGGACAAGCGCACCCGCGCCGACATCCTCGTCCAGCTCGGCATTCCCGAAGACGGGCTGATCGTCGCCGGCTTCGACCGGCCAAACATCCGCTACCATGTCCTCCCGCGCGACGGGCTGCCGGCGCAGTTGAAGGCGGTGCTCGCCGCCCAGCCGGGCGCGGGCATCGTCTATGCGCCGAGCCGCGACAAGACGGAGCGGATCGCCGAGCAGCTCGGTGCAAGCGGGCGCCCGGCTTTGCCCTATCATGCCGGGCTGGAGGCGCCGGCGCGCGCGCGCAACCAGGCGGCGTTCGTGGCCAGCGAGGAGATGGTGATGGCGGCGACCATCGCCTTCGGCATGGGCATCGACAAGCCGGACGTGCGCTTCGTCGCCCATGCCGGCCTGCCGAAATCGATCGAGGCTTATTATCAGGAGACGGGGCGCGCGGGGCGCGACGGCGAGCCGGCCGAGGCCTGGCTGTTCTGGGGCGCGGAGGACTTTGCCCGCGCCCGGCGGCGGATCGAGACCGAGGTGGAGGACAGCCGCCGCGCGGGTGAGCGCGAGCGGCTGAACGCGCTCGCGGCGCTCGTCGAGACGGCGGGATGCCGCCGCGCCATCCTGCTCCGCCATTTCGGCGAGGACCCGCCGACGGCCTGCGGCAATTGCGACAATTGCCTGGAGCCGCCCAAGGCGGTGGACGCGACGACCACGGCGCAGAAGCTGCTTTCCGCCGCGTTCCGGACCGAGATGCGCTTCGGGCTCGGGCACCTCGCCGACGTGCTGGCGGGCAAGGAGACCGACAAGGTGCTGAACTTCGGCCACCAGCGGCTCAGCGTGTTCGGCATCGCCGAAGCGGACGAGCTGGCGCTGGTGAAGCCGGTGGCGCGGGCGCTGCTGGCGCATGACGCGCTGAGGGCCGACGAGTTCGGCGGCCTCTCCTTCGGCCCCGGCGCCAGGGCGATCCTGAAGGGCGAAGAGAAGCTGGAGGTCGTCGTGCCGCCGAAGCGGACGCGCGCGCGGGGCAAGCGGGCGGCGCGGGACTATCCGCACGATCCGCTGTTCGAGGCCCTGCGCGCACGGCGGCGAGAGTTGGCGCAGGAGGCCGGCGTACCGCCTTATGTGATCTTCCACGACAGCACGCTGCGCGAGATGGCGGAGCTGAAGCCCGCGACGCTCGGCGCGCTGGCGGAGGTCTCCGGCGTGGGAGCGGCCAAGCTGGAGAAATATGGCGCGGCGTTCGTCGAGGTGATCCGGGGTTCCGAGGGATAAATCGTCATTCCGGCCTTCGCCGGAATGACGTAGAGGGGACCGGATGTTTAGAGTTCTCGATGATTCCACTTTCGTCTCCGGCCAGATCGGATCGGAGGACGTCGCCCAAGCGGCCGCTTTGGGCGTCACGATGATCGTCAACAACCGGCCGGACGGCGAGGAGCCGGGCCAGCCGGCGGGCGGCGAGATCGCGGCGGCGGCGGAGGCGGCGGGGCTTGCCTATCGCCATATTCCGGTGGCTGGAGGCTTCGCGCCGGAGCAGGTGGAGACGATGGCCGAAGCCCTGGAGGCGGCCGAGGGAAAAGTGCTCGCTTTCTGCAAATCGGGGACGCGCTCCACTTTCCTGTGGGCGCTGGCCGAGAAGCGGCGCGGTGGGGACGGGGCGGCGATCATGGAGCAGGCGGCCGCCGCCGGCTACGATCTCAGCCCGCTGCGCCCCTATCTGCTTGGCTGAGCAGTAAGGCGCGCGCCGCGTCCTCATCCTCGTCGTCGACCATCAGCCGGACGCCGGCGACCAAAGCGCCCATGCCGGAATCGAAGACGAAGGCGTAGATGCCGGCATCCTCCAGCCGCAGCCGGTCGATGTCCGCCTCGAAGCCGGCGACGTAGCGGCCGATCTCGACCAGCGCCATTACCAGGGCACCACGTCGCCCGCCGCGCGCTCCATCGCGGTCGGCTTGCGCCCGAGCACAGCATTGCGGTGCGGGAAGCGGCCGAACCGCTCGATGACGTCATGATGCTTGCGGGCATATTCGAGCAGCTCGTCGTCGCCCAAGGCGGTGAAGAGCAGCAGCGACTGGAGCTGGTCCTTCGGATCCTCGCTGTGCTGGAAGGGCATGTAGAGGAAGGCGCGCTGGTCCTTCGTCATGTCGTGATCGTAATCCAGCTCGACCGCGTTCTTCGCCACGGCGAGCGCGAGATGGTCGGTCGCGAACTGGTCGGCATGGCCCCGGAACATGTTGCGCGGAAACTGATCGAACAGGATCACGGCGGCGAGCGAGTCCTCTTCCTCGTAGAGGAAGTCGATCACCTGACGCGCGCGCTCGGCCTGCCACAGATCGAGGAAGCGGGTGCGGATCTCGTCGTCGAAGACTTCATCTCCACACCACCAGTCGTCCGGACGCGCGAACCAGAAATCGAGCAGATCGCGCGTCCAGGGCAAGGTCATGCGGCGGTGCCGCCCACCGTCAGCCCCTCGATCAGCAGGGTCGGCTGGCCGACGCCGGCGGGGACGGACTGGCCGCCCTTGCCGCAAATGCCGATGCCCTCGTCCAGCGCCATGTCGTCGCCGATCGCCTTCACCTGCGTGAGCACGGTCGGGCCATCGCCGATCAGGGTCGCGCCCTTGATCGGGGCGCCCAATTTGCCGTCCTCGATCCGGTAGGCCTCGGTGCAGGAAAAGACGAACTTGCCGCTGGTGATATCCACCTGCCCGCCACCGAAGCTTTTGGCGTAAATGCCGTTCTTCGCGCGGGCGAGGATCTCGCGCGGATCGTCTTTGCCGCCGAGCATGAAGGTGTTGGTCATGCGCGGCATCGGGGCATGGGCGAAGCTTTCCCGGCGCCCGTTGCCGGTCGGCGCGACGCCCATCAGCCGGGCGTTCATCCGGTCCTGGATATAGCCCTTCAATATGCCGTCCTCGATCAGCACGTTGCGCTGGGTCGGCGTGCCCTCGTCGTCGATGGTGAGCGAGCCGCGCCGGCCGCCCATCGCGCCGTCGTCGATCACGGTGACGCCGCGCGCGGCGACTTGGCTGCCGATCCGGCCGGAGAAGGCGGACGTGCCCTTGCGGTTGAAATCGCCCTCCAGCCCGTGGCCGACCGCCTCGTGCAGCAGCACGCCGGGCCAGCCGGGGCCGAGCACGACAATCATCTCTCCCGCCGGCGCGGCGACGGAATCGAGATTGACCAGCGCCTGCGCCAGCGCGACGTCGATCGCCCGGTTCCAGGTCGCCGGCTCGAACAACTCGTCGTAGAGATAGCGGCCGCCAAGGCCGTGATAGCCGGTCTCGCGCCGGCCGTTCTGCTCGACCATGATCTGGACGTTGAGCCGCACCAGCGGGCGTACGTCATGGGCGACGAAGCCGTCCGGCCGGACGATCTCGATCACGCTCCAGGTGCCGGCCAGGCTCACCGAGACCTGCGCGACGCGCGGATCGCGGGCGCGGGCGGCGGCGTCGATCCGCTGGCAGAGCGCGACCTTTCTGGCGAAGGGGATCAGGCTCAGCGGATCGGCATCGGTGTAAAGATTGGCGTTGGTGCGCCGGGGCGGCGCAGCGCGCGCGCCTTTGGCCGGATCGAGGACCGCCATCGTCTCGGCGGCGCGGCGGATACCCGCCTCGCTGATGTCGTTGGCCTGGGCGAAGGCGGTCGTCTCGCCGGACACGCCGCGCAGGCCGAAACCCGCCTGGGTGTTGAAATCGGCGGTCTTCAGCCGGCCGTCGTCGAAGCTGAAGCTCTCCGAGGCGGTATATTGCAGATAGAGCTCGCCATCGTCGCAGCCCTGCAGGGCATCGGCGGTGAGGCGCAGCGCGGCATCGGGATCGAGGCCGTCGGGGCGATAGAGGAAACGGCGGGGATCGGGTGTCATCCCTCTCATATAGGGCGATCAGGCCGCCTGTGCACCCTCGTCCGCCGGGCCGCCTTTCAGGATGAAGCGCTTGTCGCAATAGCCGCAATCGACATAGCCCTTCTCGTCGATCTGCAGGAAGACGCGCGGATGGCCGAGCGCGGGCGAGATTTCCGTCGCGCCGTCGCAGGCGACGCGGGCGCCGGTCACATAAGCGGTTTCGGGCACGAAGGGATCGGTGGCAGCCATGAGGCGCGCCTTAGCAAGCGCCCGCGCGCGCGACAATCCGCCGTGCGCGCCCAGCTTTTCGTGGGACCTGAAGGCGGCTATGCGGTTCGCCATGGACGACGCCGCGATCTCGATCCGCGATCTGGAGAAGACCTATCAGGGCGGCAAGCGCGCGCTCGACGGCATTTCGCTGGACGTGCCGCGCGGGCAGATTTTCGGGCTGCTGGGGCCCAACGGCGCCGGCAAATCGACGACGATCAATATCCTGGCCGGGATGGTGATGAAGACCGGCGGCACCGCCTCCATCTGGGGCTTCGACATCGACGCGCATCCGCGCAACGCCAAGCGGGCGATCGGCGTGGTGCCGCAGGAGATCCTGTTCGACCCCTTCTTCACCCCGTTCGAGACGCTGGAATTGTTCGCCGGCCTCTACGGCATTCCCAAGCCCGAGCGGCGATCGATGGAGCTGCTGCGCGCGGTGCGGCTGGAGGACAAGGCGAACGCCTATGCGCGCACCCTGTCCGGCGGGATGAAGCGCCGATTGCTGGTCGCCAAGGCGATGGTTCATTCGCCCCCCATCCTGGTGCTCGACGAGCCGACCGCGGGCGTCGATGTGGAATTGCGCCAGCAGCTCTGGGACTATGTCCGCTCGCTCCACGCGCAGGGCGTGACGATCGTGCTCACCACCCATTATCTGGAGGAAGCCGAGCAATTGTGCGACCGGATCGCGATCATCAACCACGGCAAGGTGATCGCGAACGAGGCGACGCGCGACCTGGTCGGCATGGCGCAGGAAAAGGTGGTCGAGGTCGTCACCGACCGCGACATCGCCCAGCCCCCCGACGCCGCGCCGTTCGAGAAGGTGGAGCTGAAAGGCGAGCGGGTGCTGGCGATCACCTATCGCAAGGACAAGGTGAATGCCGGCGACGTGCTCGCCGCGCTCCAGCGCGAAGGGCTCGGCATCGTCGACGTCTCGACCCGCGAGGCCGATCTGGAGGACGTGTTCCTGAACCTCACCCGGGCGACCGGCACCGATGGCTAGCACCCCTCCCTCCGTTCGCCCTGAGCCTGTCGAAGGGCCTTCCTTCTTCCGGCAAGAGAAAGGGCAGGGCTTCGACAAGCTCAGCCCGAACGGCTTCTGGGGGTAGTGATTGGCTAATCACGAGCACAGCCATGACATCCTCGTCATCGGCTCCGGCGCGGCGGGGCTGACGGCGGCGCTGAACCTGGCGCCGCGGTTCAAGGTGGCGGTGATCGCCAAGGGGGCGCTGAACGAGGGATCGACCGCCTGGGCGCAGGGCGGCATCGCCGCGGTGCTGGAGCCGGGCGACACGTTCGACAGCCATATCGAGGACACGATGGTCGCCGGCGCCGGCCTCAACAAGCGCGCCACCGTCGAGTTCGTCGTCGAGAACGCCCCGGCGGCGATCGCGCGGCTGGCGGAGCTGGGCGTGCCGTTCAACGTCGCCGAGGACAAGAGCGGCTGGCACCTGACCCGCGAGGGCGGGCACAGCCACCGCCGCATCGTCCATGTCGACGACGCCACCGGCTGGGCGGTGCAGGAGGCGCTGGAACGCGCGGCCGCCGCCCATCCCAATATCACCCTCATCCCCGGCATGGTCGCGATCGATCTGGTCACCAGCCGGCATGGCGAGCGCTATTCGGGCGACGGCCATGTCTGGGGCGTCTATGCACTCAATCGCGGCAAAGGGAAGGTCGAGACCTTCACCGCCCGCGCGACCATATTGGCGACCGGCGGGGCGGGGCGCGTTTATCTCTTCTCCACCGCCCCGCGCGGCGCGACCGGCGACGGCATCGCGATGGCCTGGCGCGCCGGATGCCGGGTGGCGAACATGGAATTCATGCAATTCCACCCGACCTGCCTCTACAATCTGGAGGTCAAGAACTTCCTGATCACCGAAGCGGTGCGCGGTGAGGGCGGACAGCTCAAGCTTCCCGACACCGGCCACCGCTTCATGCCCGATTTCGACGAACGGGCCGAGCTGGCGCCGCGCGACGTGGTGGCGCGCGCGATCGACCACGAGATCAAGCGGCTCGGCCTCGATTACGTCCATCTCGACATCAGCCACCAGCCGGCGGACTTCGTGAAGGGGCATTTCCCGAACATCTATGCCCGCCTGCTCGAGCTGGGCATCGACATCACCGCCGATCCGATCCCCGTCGTGCCCGCCCAGCATTATACGTGCGGCGGGGTGGTGATCGATCTGGACGGGCGGACCGACCTGCCCGGCCTCTACGCCGCCGGCGAGGTCAGCGAATCCGGGCTGCACGGCGCGAACCGCCTCGCGTCCAACTCGCTGCTCGAATGCTTCGTGTTCGGCGAGGCGGCGGCGCGGCACATCGCCGCGAACTGGGACGACCTGCCGCCCCCGCCGCCGATCCGCCCCTGGGACGAGAGCCGGGTGGCCGATTCCGACGAGGAAGTCGTCATCAAGCAGAACTGGACCGAGATCCGCCGCTTCATGTGGAACTATGTCGGCATCGTGCGCACCACCAAGCGGCTGGAACGCGCGGCGCACCGGATCAAGCTGCTGACCGACGAGGTGGAGGATTATTACGGCCATTTCCGGGTGACGCCGGACCTGGTGGAACTCAGGAACCTGCTCCAGACCGCCGACCTGATCGTCCGCTCCGCCCTGCGGCGGAAGGAGAGCCGGGGACTGCACTACACGCTGGACTATCCGAAGACGCTGGCCAGGGCGGCGGACACGGTGCTGGCGCCTTAGTCGCCAATCACCCGACGATGAGTTAGTATCGGTGAATGCACCTTCTCTTCATGGATGAATCGGGGACGCCACCAAAACCTGGCGTTGAGTACCCTCGATACTTTGTAGTGGCGGGAATCATTGTGCCGGAGGGAGTATGGCATTCCTTGCGTGATGGACTCATGGGTCTGAAAATCCGGCGTAAGATCAGAGGGGAAATGAAATGGAGATACTTTGCCCCTGCGAATGAGGACAGTCGGAATCCCATGAGGACTCTCACACAGCCTATCCGGGACGAAATTCGAAGCGAACTCTATCGACTGATCACCGGCATAAAATCAATCAAAACAATAGCTTGTGTCGTTTCAACTGCCGCCGCCTACGAAATGCACTCTGTGAACGAGCAGCAGGACATCTATCATCTGGGATACAAGGGCATTACGGAACGCTTCCAATACTACCTACAGGACCTAAGCCGGGAAATCGGTCGCAAGCAACTCGGGATCGTGCTGGCAGATCATCGAGGCAGCAATGATGACCGACTGTTGCGACAAGTACACCAGAAGCTGTTGTATTCGACCGGTGATTTTATATCCGATTACAAGCACTTGGTTGAAGGCTTGTTCCTAGCGCCATCGCATATGAGCGTCGGCATTCAACTTGCCGATCTGGCCGCCGGGGCGGTTTGGCGAAAGTTCGAACGAGATGACAGTACATGGTTCGATGTGCTCGCCCCGTCTTTTCGAACGGGACCCGCCGGCACTATCGAAGGGTACGGACTCGTAAAGAGCCCAAAGCAAGGCTGGCGATAGACGCTGGGTGGGACCTTAGTCCCGTCGAGCTATGTGACGCTCTCCCAGCAGTTAATAAGATATTGAATCTGATGAGAAAAGTCAAGGTTTCTGGTTGATGGATTTGAAGAGTCAAATCAATGATTTGACTCGATATTTTGTTAGCTTCGCAAGAAATTCGCTAACGCCCGGCGGAACGCCGCCGGCTGGTCCTGCATCACCATGTGGCCGCTGTCGTCGATGCGGACGAGCCGCGCGCCGCGGGCGGGGGCGTAGGCCTGGGTGAAGCTGCGGTCGATCGCAGCCCGCGCGCGCGGATCGGGCGAGGCATAGACGACGGTCAGCGGGGCACGGATGCGGGGGAGATCGCCCGCCAGGTCCATCCCGGCGAGGTCGCGCGCTGCGCGGCCGACCACGTCGGGATCGCTGCGGCGGTTGGCCATGTCCGGCGGGCTGAACGCGCCCATGATGTTGGCGAAAAGCTGCCGCCCGCCGGGCGAATCGAGCATCGTGCCGAGATCGCGCGCGAGCGGCCCCCAGCCCGATGCGCTGCCGCCGAACAGGCCGGCGGGCTGCGGCAGCATGTCCACCACCATGATCCGCCCGGCCAGCTCCGGCCGGCGCGCGGCGATCATCATCGCCAGCGTGCCGCCCATCGAATGGCCGACAATGGCGGGACGCCTGAGATTGTTCGCCTCGATATAGCGGGCGATCTCCTGGGCGAGCGGATCGATCACCGGCCCGGCCCGGTTGCCGCCCGGCGGCTCGCCGGCGAAGCCCGCGACCTGGAGAAGATGATAGCGATAGCCGGGCATCGCCGCGGCCGTCTCGCGCCACACCTCGCGGCCCGAGGTGAGGCCGGGAATCAGCAACACGTCCGGCCCGCGCCCCAGCAGCTCCACCGAGAAGCGGGTCGGCCGGAAGGGCTGCGCGGCGGCGGGGCCGGGCAGGCCCGCCAGCCCCAGCGCAAGGCCCATCAACATGAAATCGCGGCGTTTCACCCGGCTTGGCCTAACCTCGTTTCCTTGAACGCAGCCTTACCCTTCACGCCTTTAATCGCACAGGCTAGACAGGCCCGATGCCCTCCCCGCACCTCTATCTCGTCGACGGTTCGTCCTACATCTTCCGCGCCTTTCACCGGCTGCCGCCGCTGACCAACCGGCACGGGCTGAATGTCGGCGCGGTCTATGGCTATACGACGATGCTGTGGAAGCTGGCCGACAGCCTCGACAAGGCGGACGGGCCGACCCATCTGGCCGTGATCCTCGACGCCTCGGAAAGCACCCACCGCAACGCGCTTTACGACCAGTACAAGGCGAACCGCCCGCCCGCGCCGCCCGAGCTGGTGCCGCAATTCCCGCTGATCCGCGACGCGACCCGCGCTTTCTCCATCCCCTGCATCGAGGAGATGGGGCTGGAGGCGGACGACATCATCGCGGGCTACGCCAAGGCGGCGGCCGCCGCCGGCTGGCAGGTGACGATCGTCTCGTCCGACAAGGATCTGATGCAGCTCGTCGAGGACGGGCGGATCGACATGCTCGACACGATGAACGACCGGCGGATCGGCCGCGAGCAGGTGATCGAGAAGTTCGGCGTCGGGCCGGAAAAGGTGGGCGAGGTGCTGGCGCTGATGGGCGACAGCGTCGACAATGTGCCGGGCGTGCCGGGCATCGGCCCCAAGACCGCGTCCAAGCTGATTCAGGAGTTCGGCACGGTGGAGGCGGTGCTGGCGGCGGCGCCGGAGATGAAGCCTTCGAAGATGCGCGACAATCTGATCGCCCATGCCGACATGGCGCGGCTGTCGCGGCAATTGGTCGAGCTGGTCAGCGACGCGCCCTTGCCCGAGCCGCTGGAAGAGCTGGCGATGAAGGGGATTCCGAAGGAGCCGTTGCAGGCGTTCCTCGAGGAGCATGGCTTCAAGTCGCTGCTCGCCCGGCTCGGCGTGCAGGCGCAGACGGCGGCGCCAGCCGCGGCCGCGGCCGCGCCGGTGGCGGTGGAGACGCCGGAGCCGACGATCGACCGGGCGCTTTACGAGACGGTCGCCGACGAGGCCGCGCTCGACGCCTGGATCGCGGATATCCGGGCACAGGGCCATGTCGCGATCGACACCGAGACGGACGGGCGGGACTGCGTGTCCGCCCGGCTGGTCGGCATCAGCCTCGCGACCGTCCCCAACAAGGCCTGCTACATTCCACTGGAGCATGGCGGCGACGACATGTTCGCCGAGCGGCCGGATCAGCTCGACGCCGCCTTGGTGCTGGAAAAGCTGAAGCCGCTGCTGGAGGATCCCGCGATCCTCAAGATCGGCCACAATCTCAAGTTCGACTGGGTGGTGCTGGGCCAGCGGGGCATCGCCATCGCGCCCTATGACGATACGCTGGTGATGAGCTTCAATCTCGATGCCGGCGGGCTGAACGGCCACGGGTTGGACGAGCTGGCCAGGAAGCATCTCGATCACGAATGCATCCCGTTCAAGGCTTTGTGCGGGACGGGGCAGAAGCAGATCACGTTCGACAAGGTGCCGGTGGACCGGGCGACCGAATATGCCGCCGAGGATGCGGATGTGGCGCTGCGCCTGTGGCACCGCTTGCGCCGCCGGCTGCCGTTCGAGCGGGTGACGCGGGTCTACGAGATGGTGGACCGGCCGATGGTCGCGGTGATCGGCGGCATGGAGCGGCTTGGCGTCCGGGTGGACCGCGAGGTGCTGGCCAGCCTCTCGGCCGAGTTCAACACGCAGATCGCCGCGCTGGAGGAGCAGATCTGGGCGGAAGCGGGCGATCGCTTCACGATCGGTTCGCCGCAGCAGCTGGGCGAAATCCTGTTCGACCGGATGGGCCTGTCGGGCGGGCGCAAGGGCAAGTCCGGCGCCTGGTCCACCGACGTCAACGAGCTGGAGCGGCTGGGGCGCGAGGGCGTGCCGATCGCCAGGATGGTGCTCGACTGGCGGCAGCTCACCAAGCTGAAATCCACCTATACCGACGCGCTGCAGGAGCAGATCAACAAGGCGACCGGCCGGGTCCACACCAGCTATTCGCTCTCCGGCGCGCAGACCGGGCGGCTCGCCTCGACCGATCCGAACCTCATGAACATCCCTATCCGCACCGAAATCGGCCGGCGCATCCGCGATGCCTTCGTCGCCGAGCCGGGCTTCGTCATGCTGGCGGCGGACTACAGCCAGATCGAGCTGCGCCTCGCCGCCCATATGTGCGACGTGCCGACGCTGAAGGCGGCGTTCGAAGCGGGCGAGGACATTCACAACCGCACCGCGCAGGAGCTGTTCGGCACGGTCGACCGCGACACCCGCGCCCGTGCCAAGACGATCAACTTCGCCATCCTCTACGGCATCTCGCGCTGGGGGCTGGCCGGGCGGCTGGAGATCACGCCCGAGGAAGCGCAGGAGATGATCGACCGCTATTTCGAGCGGTTCCCCGGCATCCGCGCCTATATCGGCGACACGCTGACCCGCGCGAAGGAAACCGGCTTCACCACCACCCTGTTCGGCCGCAAGACGCATTTCCCGCGCCTCGATTCCAAGATCCAGCACGAGCGCCAGGGCGCCGAGCGCGCCGCGATCAACGCGCCGATCCAAGGCACGGCCGCCGACATCATCAAGCGGGCGATGGCGCGCATCGGCCCGGCGCTGGCCGCCGAAGGGCTGGGCGATGTCCGTATGCTGATGCAGGTCCATGACGAGCTGGTTTTCGAAGTGCCGGAAGGCGATGTCGAGGCGGCGAGCGCGGTGATCCGCCGCGTCATGGCCGGCGCCGCCGAGCCGGCGGTGAAGCTCGACGTCCCGCTCGGCGTCGAGATCGGCACCGGCCCGAACTGGGGCGCCGCGCATTAGGGAGGGTCAAAATGGGCTTTCGCGAAAACCTGAAAGAATGGGTCAAAGAGGCTTTAGGTGAGTTGGGTGGACGGGCATCGATCAATGAGGTTGCACGTCAGATTTGGTTGGACCACGAAGCAGATTTGAAGAGTGCTGGGGATTATTTCTATTCATGGCAGTATGATATGCGCTGGGCCGCCCAGCGCTTGAGGGATAAAGGCGCTCTTGGCTTTCACAAGGTCGGATCGAAGAGTGTCTGGACGCTCCGGTAGCTAATGTGACCGCGACGTCGGCCCCCGATCAGGACATCGCCGCGCTGGCGAAGGGCGGGCGGACCAATTTCTTCGGCTTCCTGCTGCGGCTCGCCGCGCGGCTGCCCTTCCTGTTCATCGCCGGCCATTATTACGGGCCGGAGCTGCTCGGCCGCTTCGCCTATGCGATCATCGTCATCGAGCTGGCCGCGCAGCTCGCCACGATCGGCCTGAAGCGCGGGCTCGCCCAGCAATTGTCGAATACCGACCGGCCGCATGTCTGGGTGGTGTGGGACGGGCTGCTCGCCGCCTTCATCGCCTCGGCGGCCGCCAGCCTCATCCTGATGGCCTTTCCGCAGGCGATGTTCCCGTCGGGCGACATACGCGGCGCGGAATGGCTGCTGCCGCTCGTCATCTTCGGCATCGCCGGGGCGGACGTGGCGCTCGCCGCGCTCGCCTATCGCCACGACGTCGCCTCGACCGTCCATGTCCGGGCGATCGTCGAGCCCTGGACGATCAGCATCGCCGCCGGCCTGCTGGTCTTCGTCTCCTCGCGCGATGGCCTGATCATCGCCTATGTCGTCTCGATCGCGGCCGGGCTCGCGACCGCCTTCTGGCGGCTGGGGCGCAGCTACGGCCTGCCGCGCGGATGGAAACCCCGGCCGGCCGAGCTGATGGCGGTGGCGCGGCGCAACATCCCGCTCGCCGCCGCCGACGCGATCGAATGGGGGTCGCGACGGCTCGACATCGCGATCCTCGGCCTGTTCGTCGCGCCTTACTGGGTCGGCGTCTATTATGTCGCGCAGCAGGTCGCCTCGCTGCCGCAGAAGCTCAAGACCAGCTTCGATCCGATCCTCGCCCCGGTCATCACCCAGAAATTGGCGGAGGACGACCGCAAGGCGGTGGCGAAGCAGGTGCGCCAGGTCGGCTTCTGGATCATCGCCGCGCAGGCGGGCATCGGCCTCGCGCTCGGCCTGCCGGGCGAGGCGGTGATGGGCCTGGTCGGCCCGGGCGGCGCGTTCGTCGGCGGCACGGCGGCGCTCGCCTTCCTGCTCGCCGCGGAAGTCGTGGCGGCGACGGCGGCGGTGTCGGAGGCGGCCCTGGTCTATGTCGCGCGGCACCGCAACCTGCTGATCTCGCTGCTCATGCTCGGCGTGCAGGCGGTGCTGACGGTGGGCATCATCCTCGCCATGCGGACGCTCGGCTGGTCGGAGGCCTTCCAGACCGCCGGCGCGGCGATCGCCCTGATGCTCGCGCTCGGCCTCGCCTCGGTGCTGAAATCCAGCCTGCTGGCTCGGCTGCTCGGCGCGCCGGTGCAGGGCTGGCGCTGGCCGCTGATCTGGGCGGCGGCGGCGGCGGTGGTGGTCGGCTTCGCCTTCCTGCAGGTCCCGCCCGCTTACGAATGGGTGGAGCTCGCCTTCGGCATCCCCGCCATCCTGTTCACGTTCGGGCTGGTCATCTGGCTGCGCGGCTTCACCCACGAAGACCGCGTGCTCTTCCGCCGACATGGCGACGAGACGGCGACGCTTCCGGTGCCGGGCGGGAAGGACGGCTGATCCGGCCTCAGTGCCGGAAATGGCGCATGCCGGTGAAGACCATCGCGAGGCCCGCTTCGTCGGCGGCGGCGATGACCTCCTCGTCGCGGATCGAGCCGCCCGGCTGGATCACCGCCGTCGCCCCCGCCTCGACCGCGGCGAGCAGGCCGTCGGCGAAGGGGAAGAAGGCGTCGGAGGCGACCGCCGAGCCGATCGTGCGGGGCTCGGCCCAGCCCGCCTTCTCCGCCGCGTCCTTCGCCTTCCAGGCGGCGATGCGGGCGGATTCGAGCCGGTTCATCTGACCGGCGCCGATGCCGGCGGTGCCGCCGTCCTTGGCGTAGACGATGGCGTTGGACTTCACATGCTTGGCGACCTGCCAGGCGAACAGGCAATCGGCCAGCTCCCGCTCGCTCGGCGCCCGCTTCGTCACAACCTTGAGCTGGTCGCGCGCGACGATGCCGTTGTCGCGCGACTGGACGAGCGCGCCGCCGGCGATGGTCTTCAGCATGATGCCGCCGCGCGCGGGATCACTCAGGGGGCCGGTGAGGATCAGGCGCAGATTCTTCTTCTTCGCGAAGATTTCCAGCGCGTCCGCGTCGGCGTCGGGCGCCGCGACGACTTCGGTGAAGATGCCGGCGATCGCCTCGGCGGTCGCGCCGTCGAGCGGGCGGTTGAGCGCGACGATGCCGCCGAATGCCGACACGCTGTCGCATTCGAATGCCGCCTTGTAGGCCTCGGCGAGGGTGGCGGCGGTGGCGACGCCGCACGGATTGGCGTGCTTGACGATGACGCAGGTCGGATCGGCGTCGCGGAATTCGGAGACCAGCTCCAGCGCCGCGTCCACGTCGTTGAGATTGTTGTAGGACAATTCCTTGCCCTGCACCTGCCGGTGATCGGCGAGGCTGCCGCCCGGCGCGAAGGCAGGGAGATAGAGCGCCGCGCTCTGATGCGGATTCTCGCCGTAGCGCAGGCTCTGGCCGAGACGGAGCGGGACGCTGAGCCGGGGCGGGAACATCTGCCCCTGATCGGCGAAGGCGAACCAGGAGGCGATCGTCGCGTCATATTCGGCGGTGGCGGCATAAGCCTTGGCGGCAAGGCGGCGGCGCAGGCCCAGCGACGTCATGCCGCCGCTGGCGTCCAGCGCGGCGATGACCTCGGCATAATCGGCCGGATCGGTGACGATGCCGACATATTCATGGTTCTTGGCAGCCGAACGCACCATCGATGGGCCGCCGATATCGATATTCTCGATGATCTCGTCCCGCTCCGCGCCCTTCGCGACGGTGGCGGCGAAGGGGTAGAGATTGACCACGACCAGGTCGATCGCGCCGATGCCGTGATCGGCCATCGCGGCGGCATGGGCGGGATCGTCGCGCACGGCGAGCAGGCCGCCATGCACCTTCGGGTGCAGCGTCTTGACCCGCCCGTCCATCATCTCGGGAAAGCCGGTGAGGTCGGAAACGTCCTTCACCGCCAGCCCCGCGTCGCGCAGCGCCTTCGCGGTGCCGCCGGTGGACACCAGCTCGACATTGTGGCGGACGAGGGCCTGGCCGAGCTCGACCAGCCCGGTCTTGTCGGAAACGGACAGAAGCGCGCGCGTGACTTTCACGTCGGTCATGGAGGTGTCCTGCAAGGGTGGAATCGCCGTGGCCTTAGCGGCTCCCTAGCATTCCGTCACCCCAGCGAAGGCTGGGGTCCATACGGACTCAGCATGGATGCCAGCCTTCGCTGGCATGACGGATATTATGAGGCCCGCTTCATCTCCCAGGATATGGTCATGCCGGCCGGCGGCGTCTCGCCGGCGACGGCGAGCATCAGGGTCGGCTGGGGCTGCGCGGCCCCGTCGATCCAGAGGCTGTCCTCCACCATGAGCTGGCCGCCCCGGCAGCGGAACTGCCAGACGGCGCCGCCCCGGATGCGCAGCAGCGCGCCCTGCCCGTCGGCAGTGGCCGTCACCTCGACGGCGGGCGCGAGGTGGAAGCGCACCGCGAACGGCACCGGCTCGGTGCGGCGGCGGCGCTTGGGCGCGGGGTGGAGGATGTCCTCGCCGGTGAGCTGGCGCCCATCAGGCGTGAGGACCAGCCGGCGCTCGTGGATCAGGCCGTAGCGCTTGGCATAGCCGTCATGCGTTGCCTCGACCCGGGCGATGCCGGCGGTCTGATCGCGCGACATCTCGACCGCGCCGACGCCCTTGCCGAGCGAGCCGTCCTCGTGGATCGCGGTCGAATTCCGGTCGGCGAGCGTCAGGGTGGAATGGGCGGCGGTGGTGCGCAGGCCGCTGGCCAGCGCCTCGGGCAAGGTGCCCTTGCCCGCGCCTTCGCCGCCGCAATTGACGATCAGGCGCGATTCGCCGTCCGAGAATTCGAAGGCGAGCGTGGAAGCGCAGCCCCCCGACAAGGCGCGGGGCGGCGGGGGCGGCGCGGCATCGAACACCAGCACGCTCTGCTTGCACTGGAGCCGCTGATAGCCCCAGCCGCGCGCCTGGCGCAGCGCGCGCGAGGTGACGGCGGAGGCCTCGACGGCGGCGAGCACCCGGCGGCGGCGGACCATGTTGCCGCCCTGCCAGGAGGAGAGCGCATCGTCGCCGAGCGTGACGGCGAGCAGGGCGCCGACCGTCCCGGCCAGCACCTCGCCGAGCCAGTCCGGCACCTCGCGCCGCGCGGCGATATAGGCGGAGCGGAGCTGGGCGAGGATTTCCACGAGCGCGAGCTGCTCGACCGGGGCGCGGCTGATCAGGCCGCCATCCTCGTGCAGCGAGACGGCGAGCGCGCGGGTCAACCCCGCCTCGCCCGATTTGAGGCGCGCCGGGCCGCCCTGGACGACCAGAGCGGCGGCGATGACGCCGCACCAGGCGGTGACGCGCGGCAGACCGGGCACGACCTTGTCGGCACCGCGATCGAGATGCCGGGCGCCGCGCGCCAGCGCGTAGAGCACCGAGGAGCGATAGACGATGTCGTTGCTCGACAGGATATAGGGCGCATAGGCCGTCCAGAAGAGGATGCGCCGCCCCCACAGATCGGCGCGCCAGGCCGGTTCGCTGACATGCTCGCCATAAGCGTCCAGCCATTTGCGCATCGCCTTTTCGGCGACCTTCGCGCCGCGCTCGCGGGTCGCGGCGGCGGCGAGGTCGCGCAGCCAGGCGAAGCTTTGGAGATAATCGGCGACATCGTCGGGAAAGCCGGCGGCGGTGAAATCGACGCCGTCCACCGGCAATTCGTGGCCGTTGTGGAGGAAGACGCCCTCCAGCAGCGCCTCGCCCGCCGCCTTGTCGCCGGCGACGGGATCCTTCGGCACGGCGAGCAGCTTCAGCGGCACCCGGCCGCGCAGGCGCAATTTGTGCAGCGGCGTCTTCCAGGCGAGCCGGTGCAACCGGTAGCTCATCCGCTCGATCAGCGAGAGGCCGCGATCGTCGCCGACCCGGATCAGCCGCTTGCCCTGCTCGATCTCGCCCGGCTCGATCTCGGGGTCGATCCGCTCGAGCAGGCTCATGATCCTCTCAGCGCCCGGATATTGTCGGCATAAGCGGCGGGGCCGCCCTTGAAGGTGGCGGTCCCGGCGACGAGCGCGTCGGCGCCCGCCTCGATCACGCGGCGGCAATTGGACTGGTCGATGCCGCCATCGACTTCGAGGTCGATCGGCTTGCCCAGCCTGTCGATCTGCTTGCGGATCGCCTCGACCTTGCGGAGCTGGCTTTCGATGAACCTTTGCCCGCCGAAGCCGGGATTGACGCTCATCACCAGAACGAGATCGATTTCCTCCAGCACATAATCGAGCGCCTTGGCGGGCGTCGCGGGATTGAGCGACACGCCGGCGCGCTTGCCCAGCGCCTTGATCGCCTGGATCGTGCGGTGAAGATGCGGGCCGGCCTCGGGATGGACGGTGATCGTGTCCGCCCCGGCCTCGGCGAAGGCCTCCAGATAGAGGTCCACCGGCGAGATCATCAGATGGACGTCGAACGGCTTCGTCGTATGGGGCCTGAGCGCCTTCACCACCGCCGGCCCGATCGTGATGTTGGGCACGAAATGGCCGTCCATCACATCGACATGGATCCAGTCCGCGCCCGCCGCGTCGATCGCGCGTACCTCCTCGCCCAGTCGCGCGAAATCGGCCGAGAGGATCGAGGGGGAGATGCGGACGCTCTGCTGCACGGCGGCGAATCTAGCACCCCCGCGACTCGGGGGGCAAGGAAGGGGGCGGACTTATCCCCGGCTAATTGCGCCGGAAACGGGTCAGATAGAAGCTGTCGGCGCCGCCCGACGCCTCATGCATGCCGGGCAGGATGCGCTGCTCCTCCTCCTGCGCGAAGTCGGGATGGGTTTCGAGGAAGGCGCGGGCGACCGCCTCGCCCTCCTGCGGCTCCAGCGAGCAGACCGAATAGACCAAAGCGCCGCCGGGCTTCAGCCACTGGCAAGCGCGGGCGAGCATCGCCTGCTGCGCTTCGGCCAGCGCGGCGATCGCTTTGGGCCGGACCCGGTGCAGCACGTCGGGATGGCGGCGGAAGATGCCGGTCGCCGAGCAGGGCGCGTCGAGCAGGATCGCATCGACCGGGCCGGGCGGGGCCCATGTCATCACGTCGGCGGCGATCACCTCCGCCTCGAGGCCCGTGCGGGCGAGATTGTCCGAAAGTCGCGCGAGGCGACTTTCCGAGGCGTCCACGGCCGTCACCTTCCAGCCGGACGCAGCGAGCTGCATCGTCTTGCCGCCCGGCGCGGCGCACAGGTCGAGCACCGTACGGCCCTCGCCAGCGCCGAGCAGGCGCGCGGGCAGCGAGGCGGAAATGTCCTGCACCCACCAGCGGCCGCCCGCATAGCCGGGCAAGGCGGCGACGTCGGTGCCGCGCGGCAAGCGCAGATGGCCGGGCATCAGGCTGAGCCCTTCCACATCCGGCGCATCCTCCGGCGCGAAGGCCAGATCGATGGGCGGCGGCGTGGCGATCAGGCGGGACGCGGCGGCGACCACGTCGTCGCCCCAGGCGCCGTGCCAACGCAGCGCGACCGGATCGGGCAATGCCGGCACCTCCGGCAGCGTCCAGCCGCCGCGCATCGCCGTCCCGAACACGCCATGGACCAGCTTGCGCGGGCCGCCGTCGACCAGCGGCAGGACGGTGGAGATGGCCGCATGGGGCGGCGTGCCGAGCCGCAGCGCCTGGACGAGCGCGATGCGCAGCGCGAACCGCGCCTTGGCATCGTCGGGAAGCCGCTGCTTCGTCGCCCGGTCGATCAACGCGTCGAGATCGGGCAGGCGGCGCAGCGTTTCCGCGACGATGGCGTGGGCCAGCGCCCGATCCTCGCTTTTGTCGAGATCGCGCGCCGCGCCGTCGAGCGCCGCTTCGAGCGGCAGCCCCTTGCGCAGCACCGCATCGAGCAGGCGCAGCGCGGCACGCCGCGCGGACGTGCCCGGCGGGTCGGCGCGGCTCAGTCCCGCCGTCCGAGCGGATCGAGGGACGACACGCGCACGGTGCGCTCAGCATCCAGCCCCGTCGCCTCGCGGGGCGGCGCCGCGACCTGGGCGAAGCCGGGCTCACGCGTCATCGCCTCCAGCGCGGCGATGCGGTTCTCGGTCGCCGGATGGGTCGAGAACATCGAATCGCCGCCGCGCGCGAGGCCGGGCACGATGTAGAGCGCCGAAGCGGCGGGATTGCGCGCCGCGACCGGATTGGGGATGCGCTGCGCGCCCTGCGCCAGCTTGGCGAGCGCCGAGGCAAGCGCGCGCGGATTGCCGTGAATCTCCGCGCCGCCGCGATCCGCGCCATATTCGCGCGTCCGGCTGATCGCGAGCTGGACGATCATCGCCGCGAAGGGCGCGACGATGACCGCGAGCAGGATGGCGATGATGTTCTGGTTGCCGTTGCCCCGGAAGAAGAGACCGAAATTGGCGAGCATCGCGATCGCGCCGGCGATGGTCGCCGTCATCGTCATCACGAGCGTATCGCGATTTTTCACATGGGCGAGCTCGTGCGCCATCACCGCCGCCACCTCGTCATGGTCGAGGATGCGCAGCAGGCCTGTCGTCGCGGCGACGGCGGCGTTCTGCGGGTTGCGGCCGGTGGCGAAGGCGTTCGGATGCTGTTCGTCGATCAGATAGACTTTCGGCATCGGCATGTTGGCGCGCGTCGCAAGCTCGCGCACGATGCCGTGGAGCTGCGGCGCGGCGCGCGCATCCACCTCGCGCGCATTGTGCATGCGCAGCACGATCCTGTCGGCATTCCAGTAGGTGAAGACGTTCATGCCGGCCGCGACGACGAGCGCGATCATCGCGCCGCCCGACCCGCCGATCGTGTAGCCCAGGCCCATGAACAGGGCGGTCAGCGCCGCGAGCAGCAGCATCGTCCTGAAAAAGCTCATCTTGCCTAAACGTCCTCCTCGTCCGAAATGTGGGGGAAAGACGTCCCTTTTTCAAATGGAACCCCCATGGCCGAGCGCCCGCCGCACGTGAAACCGCCCGCCTATCTCTCCGAGAGCCCGCCCGTGCCGGTTCCGGAAGAAGCCCCGTCCGTCGAGGAACATGGCGGCCCCAAGGGCAAGGAACCCACCCGCTACGGCGACTGGGAGAACAAGGGCATCTGCTGGGATTTCTAGGTCGGTATGACCTAAACCCCTTCGCTCCTCAGCGGGCGGGCCAGCAATTCCTCGACCACCGATTGCACCGGCACGTCCGCGAGGAGCGCGCAGACCGCCTCCACGATCGGCATGTCGACGCCGATATCGGCCGCCGCCTGACGCAGCACCGGCGCGGTGAAGGCGCCTTCCGCCACCGTCCGCCGGTCGGCGAGCAGGTCGGCAGCGCGCTTGCCCTCGCCCAGCCCCTTGCCGAGGCTGAAATTGCGCGAGCTGGTGGACGAGCAGGTGAGGACGAGATCGCCGAGCCCGGCCAGCCCCGCCAGCGTCTCCGCCCGCGCCCCCTTGGCCAGCCCGAAGCGGGTCATCTCCGCGAAGCCCCGCGCGATCAGCGCGGCGCGGGCGTTGAGCCCGAGCCCCAGCCCCTCGACCACGCCGCAGGCGATGGCGATCACATTCTTGACCGCCCCGCCCACCTCCGCACCGATCACGTCATCCGAATAATAGGTCCGGAAATGGGGCCGGCCGAGCCGGGTCACGAGCCGGTCGCCGAGCGCGGAATCGGCCGTCGCCAGAGTGAGCGCAGCGGGCAGCCCCTTCGCCACCTCGTCGGCGAAGGACGGGCCGGACAGGACCGCGATCGGCGCGTCCGGCTGCGCCTCGGCCGCGACCTCGGTCATCAGCTTGCCGCTGCCCTCCTCGATCCCCTTGGAGCAGAGCACCAGCGGGACATGGGCGACCGGCAGGCGGGCGAGCACCCGGCGCAGATGCTGGGCCGGAGTGACCACCAGCACGGCTTCGCGGTCCGCCAGATCGGCGAGATCGCCGGTGGCGCGCAATGACGGGCTGAGCGTCTGGCCCGGCAGATAGAGCGCGTTTTCATGAGCCGAATTGATCGACGCGACGACCTCCTCCTCGAGCGCCCAGATCCGCACGTCGTCGCCCGCATCCGCCGCGACCTGCGCCAGCGCTGTCCCCCACGCGCCCGCGCCGATAACCCCGATCCTCATGCCTTCACCCCCGCGCCGCGCGCCTTTTCCGCATCCGGATCGAGCGGCCACCGCGCGCGCGCCGGCGCGTCCAGACCGTCGATCAGCCCCTGTTCGAACCGCAGCGCCCCCGCCCAGCCGATCATCGCCGCATTGTCGGTGCACAGCCAGAGCGGCGGCGCGACAAAGGGCAGATCGTGGCCCCGCGCCAGCTCGGTGAGCGCGCCCCGGATCGCCCGGTTGGCCGCGACGCCGCCCGCGACGACCAGCGCGGTAGCGCCCGGCGCCGCGTGGATCGCGCGCGCCGTCCGGTCCACCAGGCAATCGACCACCGCCCGCTGGAAGGAGGCGGCGAGATCGGCATCGCCGTAGCGGCCGCTCTCATGCGCACGCAACACCGCGCTCTTCAGGCCGGCGAAGGAGAAGTGCGGCTCGTCCGATCCGGCCAGCGGGCGCGGCAGCGGCACGGCGGCGGGATCGCCCGCCTCGGCCGCGCGCTCCACCGCCGGGCCGCCGGGATAGCCGAGGCCGAGCAGCTTCGCCGTCTTGTCGAACGCTTCGCCGGCCGCGTCGTCGATCGTCGTGGCGAGCCGGCGATAGCGGCCGACGCCTTCGACGAACAGCAATTGGCAATGACCGCCAGAGACGAGCAGCAGCAGATAGGGAAAGGCGAGGTCCGGCGCGTCGAGCATCGGCGAGAGCGCGTGGGCCTCGAGGTGATTGACCGCCACAAGCGGCTTGCCGCTGGCGAGCGCGAGGCCCTTGGCGGTGACGAGGCCGACCATCACGCCGCCGATCAGGCCCGGCCCGGCGGTGGCGGCGATCGCATCCACCTCGGCCAGCGTCACGCCCGCTTCGGCCAGCACCTCCTCGACCAGGCTGGGCAGAATCTCGACATGCGCGCGCGCGGCGATTTCCGGCACCACCCCGCCATAGGGCCGGTGCGCTTCTTCCTGCCCGGCGAGCCGGTGCGCAAGAATGCGACGGTCGGACGTCACCAGCGCCGCCGCCGTCTCGTCGCAGCTCGATTCGATGCCGAGGATCAATGTCATCTCGCGCTTCCCTGCCATTGCGAACGCGGCTAGCACAAGCGCCGCAATGACCTATCCCCTTCGTATCGGTACCCGCGGATCGCCGCTGGCGCTCGCCCAGTCCCATATGGTGGCCGCCGCGCTGCACGCCACATGCGGCGTCGAAACCGAGATCGTGCCGATCACCACCACCGGCGATGTGATCCAGGACCGTCCCCTCGCCGAAGTGGGCGGCAAGGCGCTTTGGACCAAGGAGCTGGACCGCGCGCTGATCGAGGGGCGCACCGATCTTTCCGTCCATTCTATGAAGGATGTCGAGACGATCCGGCCGGGGCGGCTGGTGATCGCCGCAATGCTGAAACGGGCCGACACGCGCGACCGGCTGATCGGCGCCGACAGCCTCGACGCGCTGCCGACGGGCGCGCGGATCGGCACGTCATCGCCCCGGCGCACGGCGCAATTGCTGGCGCGGCGGCCCGATCTGGCGGTCGGCACCATCCGGGGCAATGTGCAGACCCGGCTCGACAAGATCGCCCGCGGCGAGTTCGACGCGACCCTGCTGGCCGCGGCGGGGCTGGACCGGCTCGGCATCGCGGTCGGCACGCCGCTCGAAGGCTTTCTGTCCGCGCCGTCCCAGGGCGCGATCGGGATCGAGGTGCTGGCGGAGAACGAGCCGGTGCGCGCCCTGATCGCGGCGATCGATCATACCGAAACCCATCGCTGCGTGGCGGCGGAACGCGCCTTCCTCGCGGCGCTGGGCGGCGATTGTCATTCCGCCGTCGCCGCCCGGGCCGTGCTCGACGGCGGCGCGATCCGGATCGAGGCGGAAATCCTGAGCGCGGACGGCAGCGAAGTCCGCGCCGGCGCCGGCGGCGAGCCGGCGGAGCTGGCCGCGCGCTTGTTGGCGCAAGCCAGCCCGACGCTGCGCGCGATGTTCTCGGCATGAGCGCGCCCCTCCTCATCCTGCGCCCGCAGCCCGGCGCGGACCGCACCGCCGCGCGCGCCCGGGCGCGCGGTCTCGCGACCGTCATCGCGCCGCTCTTCACGGTCCGTCCGCTTGCCTGGACGGCGCCCGAGGGATCTTATGACGCGGTGATGCTGACCAGCGCCAATGCGGCGCGCCATGCCGGCGACGGCTTGACGCCATATCTGAAACTGCCCTGCCACGCAGTCGGCGAAACGACGGCGGAGGCGGCGCGCGAAGCCGGATTCCTCGATGTCATCACCGGTCCCGCCGACGGCGGCGCGCTGATGGCCGACATGGCAGGCGCCGGGATTCGTTCGGCCCTGTGGCCCTGCGGCCTCGATCGCGCGACACCGGACGATGTCGGCATCCGGATCGCGGCCGTACCCGTCTATGTCGCTGAACCGATCGAATTCCTGCCGCCAGAGGCCGACGCGGCGTTGCGCGCGGGCGCGGTCGCATTGCTCCATTCGCGCCGCGCGGCGGCATGTTTCGCCGCCTTGGCCGCCGCCTATCGCCGCACGACGCGGGTCGCGGCGCTGAGCGAGGCGGTGGCGCAGGCGGCCGGAGACGGCTGGGCCGGGATCGCGGCGGCCGATCGGCCGCGCGACGAAGCCTTGCTGGAGCTTGCCGCGAAGCTGTGCCAGACTGATCGCGAAATGAGGCCGCCGCACGCATGAACGCCGATTACGATCCGATCGACACCCGGATGGCCGAGCCGCGCCGGCGCGGCTGGCCCGCTTATCTGGTCTTCGCGTTGATCTGCTTCGCGCTGGGGCTGGCGGCGATGGGCTGGGTGCTGTCGAAATGGGATGCCGCCGCCCGCTTCGTCGGCGTGGCGCCCGAGCTTCCGGCCGTGACCGAGCCGGCGACACAAAGCGAACCGGAGCCGGAGCCGGGCACCGAGGTGGCGCGCCCCGCCCAGCCCCGACCGGCACCGGGCGCCGAGCCGCAGCGCATCGTCATCGATCCCGAGATCACCCGGCGCGTCGCGGCGCTGGAGCAGCGGGTCGGCCAGGTCGATACGCAATCGCGCGCCGCGGTCGGCAATGCCGATCGGGCGGAAGGGCTGCTGGTCGCCTTCGCCGCGCGGCGCGCACTCGACCGGGGCGTGGCGCTCGGCTTTCTCGAGGCGCTGCTGCGCCAGCGCTTCGGCGCGACCCAGCCGCAGGCGGTCGGCACGATCATCGCCGCCGCGCGCGAGCCGGTGACGCTGCAGGAATTGCAGGACGGGCTGCAGCGCGCCGCGCCGCTACTGGTCCGGGCCGGGTCCGAGCAGGGTTGGTGGGATGCGATCCGCGCCGAGCTGGGCAGCCTGATCATCGTCCGGCGCGAAGGCTCGCCCTCGCCCGTCCCGGCCGAGCGGCTGCGCCGTGCCACCCGCCGGCTCGAAGCCGGCCAGGTCGATGTCGCGCTGGCCGAGGTGATGCGCCTGCCCGGCCGCGACGCCGCGCGCGAATGGGCGATGGACGCGCGCCGCTATGTGCTCGCCCGCCGCGCACTCGATGCGATCGAGACGGCCGCCTTGCTTGAGCCGCGCACGCCTGTCCCGAACGCGGACGTACCGCCGCCGGCTCAGGAATAAGCCGCGTGCCTCAGTTTCCCGCGGGCGGCGGCATCCCGGCGGGACCGGAATTGGCGATGTCCACCAGCGTCACCGTGAAATCCAGCTCGGCATTGGGCGGAATCACGCCGCCGCCCGCGCCGCGCTCGCCATAGCCGAGTTCGGGCGGGATGCGCAGGCGGTAGCGACCGCCCTTGTTCATCATCAGCAGCCCCTCGTTGAAGCCGGGGATGAGCTGCCCCACCACCATCGGCACCGGCTGCTCGCTCGAATCGAAGACGGTGCCGTCCGCCAGGCGGCCTTCGTAGGTGACCAATACGGGCTGGCCGAGCTGCGGGCGGGCGCCGTTGCCCGGGCTGAGCGTCTCGAAGCGCAGGCCGGACGGCGTGGTCGCCGATTGCGGCGCGGGCGCATTCAGCTCCGCCTGGCGCGCGGCATCGAGTTCGTTGGCGAGATCGGCGAGGCGATCGGCATCGGACTGGCCGCAGCCGGCGAGCAGCAAGGCGGCGGCGAACGCGGAGGGAGCGAATCTGTTCATGGCGGCCCGCATAGGCGGTCGCTTGCGCCGCGCCAAGCGCAGGAAATCAATCCACGCCGTTTTCGGGTTTGCCGATCATGTTGCCGGATGCGGCCTCGCCGCCGGCAAGGTCGTTCGCCGCCGGATCGACGAAGCGCGTATAGACCGTGTTTCCTTCCCCCACGGGCGCGGCGAACAGCCAGACGACCGGCGCCAGGACGACCAGCAGCGCGAGCCCCCGCGTTACCGGCGACCGGGTCAGCGCGAACAGCAGGATCGCCCCGGTCACCAGGGCCAGCGGTAGCAGAATATTGGTGAATATGGGCGACCACATGTCGCCATTCTCTGCCATGCGCGGCCCGGCGGCGAGCGAAGCGATGAGCATGAAGAGCAGCCACAGCCCTTCGAGCGCCGCGAGCGTCCAGAAAAGGATGCCGATCAGTATCCGCATATCCGCGTTCCCCCGCGCCACCGGTGCAGCCGGCGGCGACGCGCGAAAGTCATCCTAATCTGAAAAACTGGAGCGGGCGAAGGGATTCGAACCCTCGACCCCAACCTTGGCAAGGTTGTGCTCTACCCCTGAGCTACGCCCGCTCTCGGCGGAACCGGCGGGGCCGGTCCGGGTAAGGCGGCGGCTGCTAGCATGGGCTTTCTCGCCCGGCAAGCCCTGTCGCAACGGGGTTGGCATGAGGGGCGTTCTTCCCACATAGGACCTTTGAAGACATCCCATTTCCGAAAGGTTCGACGTGGCGACATTGGGCATGACCGAGGCCGAGCGCGAGGCGGTCGAGCGATTCCGGCGCGATGTCGTCGAGCCGAGCATGACGAGCCTCGTCATTCTCGATTTCTGGGCGGAATGGTGCGGGCCCTGCAAGCAGCTCGGCCCCGTGCTGGAGAAGGTCGCCGCCGATTATGCCGGGCGGGGCGTGACTTTGGTCAAGATCGACGTCGACCAGGACAAGTTCATCGCCGCCCAGTTCCGCGTCCAGTCGATTCCCACCGTCTATGCGATCTTCCAGGGCCAGCCCGTCGCCGACCTCTCCTCGGCGCGCACCGAGGGCCAGATCAGCGGCGCGCTCGACCAGCTGCTTGCCCAGCTCCCCGTCCAGGGCGAGGCGCAGGAACTCGAAACGCAGGTCGAGCCGCTGATCGCGATGGGCGAGCAGGTGCTGACCGAAGGCGATGCCGAGCGCGCCGCGAACATTTTCGGCCAGATCGTCGAGATGGCGCCGGAGCATCCCGAGGCCGCCGCCGGCCTCGCCCGCGCGCTGGTCGCGGCCGGGCGGATCGACGAGGCCAAGGCGACGCTGGACGCGCTGCCGGAGAAGGCGGCGAAGGATGCGGCGGTGGCGCAGGCGCGCTCCGCCATCGCGCTCGCCGAGATCGCCCCCACCGGTGAGACGGCCGAGTTCGAGGCGCGGATCGCGAAGGACCCGGACGATCATGAGGCGCGCTACGAACTGGCCGGCGCGCTGATGGCGGCGGGGAACCGCGATGCCGCCGCCGATCAATTGCTGGAAAGCATCGGCCGCGACCGCGAGTGGAATGACGGCGCGGCGCGCCAGCGGCTGCTCCAGATGCTGGAGGCGATCGGTCTCGAAGACCCCTGGGCGGCGGCGCAGCGGCGGCGGCTGTCGCAGATCCTGTTCGGCTGATCATGGCGGCCACGCTGCTCCGCGTGCCGATCTTCCCGCTGGCCGGAGCCTTGCTGTTCCCGCGCGCGCAATTGCCGCTCCATATCTTCGAACCCCGTTATCGCGCGATGGTCCGCGACGCGCTGGACGGCGACCGGCTGATCGCGATGGTGCAGCCGAAAGGCGACGGCGAGACGCCGGCCGTGTTCGATATCGGCTGCATCGGCCGGATCGACGGCTGCGAGGAGCTGGAGGACGGGCGCTTCAACATCGTGCTGGAAGGGCTCGGCCGGTTCCGCATCGCGCGCGAAGCGCGGGTCGATACGCTGTATCGCCAGATCGACGCCGATCGCGCCGGCTTCGACGACGACGACGAGGAGGATGAGCCGCTCGGCATCGCCCATCGCGCCGAGATCGAGCGCGAGGCCCGGGCCTATGCCGATTCGCTCGGCTATGCGGTCGACTGGGACTCGGTCGCGCGGCTGGACGATGAGATGCTGGTGAACGGCATCGCCCAGATCGCCCCGCTCGACGTCGGGTCGAAGCAGGCATTGCTGGAAGCGCCCGATCTGCTCGCCCGTGCCGACCTGCTCGTCCAGTTCATGCAGTTCCAGCGCATGGCCCCGGGCGGCGCCGACGGCCCGCGGACGCTGCAATGAACCTCGATCCGGCGCTGCTGGCCAAGCTGGTCTGCCCGGTGACACGCGCGCCGCTGCGCTATGACGCGGAAATGGAGGAACTGGTTTCGAAGGCCGCCGGCCTCGCCTTCCCGATTCGCGACGGCGTGCCGGTGCTGCTGGTCGAAGAGGCCCGTATACTGAAATGAGTGGCGATCCCGATCTCAGCGGCCAATGGACCGGGGTGTACAATTATCCGGCGCACTATCCGCCGAACACGTTTGAGGCGACGATTCGCGAGACCGGCGGCCTGATCACTGGGGTGATCCGTCAGCCGGGCGAGTATTTCGAGCCGGCGGGCACGATGCAGCACGCGGTGATCGAGGGCCGTCGCACCGGAAACTCTGTCTCTTTCGTCAAGGTTTACGACGATCTCGGCCGCGCCACGCCGCATTATCGCGGCATCGTCCAGGCGGGCGGCGACGAGATCGAGGGAGAGTGGACGATCCCCGGGGACTGGTCCGGGACATTCCTGATGATCCGCAGCGCGAAGACCGCGAAAGCCGAAGAACGACATGTCAGCGAGAAGGTCTAGATCGTCAGCCCGCGCAGCAGCAGCGGCATATCCCCCGATTCGCCCCGCGCTTCCGCCATCAGCCGGTCCTTCAGCGGCCCGATCCGCTGCACCGCGCCCATGCCGAAGCGGCGGACCGCCGACGCCGCCTTGCCGGGCACGCCGTAGAGCCGGGTGAGGCCGTCCGTGGCGAGCGCCACCATGAACGTGTCGAGGCTGCGCCAGCGCTGGTAGCGATCGAGCAGTTGCGCGTCGCCGAGATCGAGGCCGAGCCGGGCGCCCTCCACCAGCACCTCGGCGAGCGCGGCGGCGTCGCGGAAGCCGAGATTGAGCCCCTGCCCGGCGATCGGATGGATGCCGTGCGCGGCATCGCCGACCAGCGCGAGCCGCGTGTCCGCGATCCGCGCGGCATGGTGGAAGCCGAGCGGATAGGACCAGCGCGGCCCGGCCAGCGCCACGTCGCCGAGGAAGCCGCCCATCCGCTTTTCGATCTCGTGCGCCAGCGCCCGGTCCGGCAGCGCGGCGACGGCGGGGCCGTCTTTCGCCGAGACCGACCAGACGATCGCCGAGCGGAACTTGCCATCCTCGCCCGCCTGCATCGGGAGGATCGCGAACGGGCCGGCGGGATAGAAAATCTCGTAGGCGGTCCGCTCGTGATCGCGTTCGTGCGTCACGGTGGCGACGATCGCGACATGATCGTAGCGCCAGCGCGCCAGCGGGATGTTGGCCGCTTCCCGCACCGGCGAATTGCGCCCCTCCGCGCCGATCAGCAGCGGCGCGCGCGCCTCGCCGCCATCGCCGAGGGCGATCCGCACGCCGACCGAGTCGCGTTCGATGGAGACGGCGCGCGCCGGCATCCGGAGGTCGATCCGCTCCGCCGACAGCGTCACGTCGCGCAAGGCCGCGCGCAGCAGCCGGTTCTCGACCATGATGCCGAGCGGGTCGTCGTCGGCCCCCGGGTCGAACAGGATGCCGCCGGGCTTGAGACCGTCACTGACCCGGATCGCCTGGATCGCGCAGGTCCGCCCCGCCAGCCGCCCGGCGACGCCGATCGCCTCCAGCATCCGCCAGGACGATGACGACACCGCCGTCGCGCGGCCGTCATAGCTGGGCGCGACCTGCTTTTCCGGATCGGCCGGATCGATGACGAGGCTGGCCAGCCCGTGCCGGTCGAGCGCGATGGCGAGCGTCAGGCCGACCAGGCCGCCGCCGAGGATGATGACGTCCGCTTGCCGCATTCCGCCGCTCTAGCCGGGCGCGCGGGCCACGCCAAGCTTGACCGGGGAGTCCAGGGCGGCGATGGTGACGGCAGGAACATTTGGGGCACGAATTGATGGCGGCGACGACAGCCCAGGGCCGGATGGCGCGGTGGCGGGAGGGCCTCAGCCAGGCCGCCCGGCGATCGGGCGCTGTACTCGTCGGCCTCGCGCTGGCGGGCTTCGCTTTGCTCGCCGCGCTGGCTCTGGCGAGCTACCGGACCAGCGATCCCTCGCTCAACACCGCCGCCGCCGGTCCGGTCGGCAACTGGATCGGCCCGCCCGGCGCGTGGACGGCGGACCTGATGCTGAGCCTGCTGGGGCCGCCCTCGGCCCTGGTCCTGCCGCTGCTGCTCGTCATCGGCCTCAGGATCGCGCGCGGCGTCGAGGCGGGGCGCTGGCTGCGCTCGCTGATTCTCACCTTGCTCGGCATCGTGCTGATCGGCCTCGCTGCCGCGCTGGTCGTCGGCGGGGCGGTGAGCGGTCTGCCCGCCGGATGGGGCGGCGGCGCCGGGCTCGGCCTCGCCAATCTCACCGAGCTCGCTCTGGCCCGGCTCGGCGACGAGAGCATCGTTCAGCCCTTCCGCATCGCCGTCATCGCGCTCGCGGCCGCCGCCGGACTCGTTCTCTGCCTGCTCGGTCTCGGCCTCACCGTCGAGGAGCGGGCCTGGCTCGCGACGCGCCGGGCGAAACGCGAACGGGTGCAGACCGGCAACCGGCCGGAGACGGAGCCGCGCCCGGCCCGCGCCGCCGTCGCGCCCGCCGCGCCGCAGCGCGCGCCGGTCATCGCCGATCGCGCCTCCTCGCGCGACCGCGAACGGCGGCCGCTGCGCGAGCGGCAGCCCTCGCTGGCCCTGGGCGACAGCTACACCCTGCCGTCGATCGACCTGCTCAACCCCGCGCCGCCGCCGGTGAATGTGGCGCTCGACAAGGCCGCGCTGGAACGCAACGCCCGCTTGCTGGAGAGCGTGCTCGAGGATTTCTCGGTGAAGGGCGAGATCGTCGAGGTCCGCCCCGGCCCGGTCGTCACCATGTACGAGCTGGAGCCGGCCAGCGGCATCAAGGCGAGCCGCGTCATCCAGCTCGCCGACGATATCGCGCGCAACATGTCGGCGCTCTCGGCCCGCGTCGCCACCATTCCCGGCCGCTCCGTGATCGGCATCGAGCTGCCCAACGCCAAGCGCGAGATGGTGAGCCTCGCCGAGCTGGTCGCCAGCCCGGCCTTCGAGGATCAGGTCGCCTCGCTGCCGATCATCCTGGGCAAGAACATCGCCGGCGATCCGGTCGTCGCCGATCTCGCGCCGATGCCGCACCTGCTCGTCGCCGGCACGACCGGCTCGGGCAAGTCGGTCGGCCTCAACTGCATGATCCTGTCGCTGCTCTACCGGCTGACGCCCGAGCAGTGCAAAATGATCATGATCGATCCCAAGATGCTGGAGCTCAGCGTCTATGACGATATCCCGCATCTGCTCTCCCCCGTCGTCACCGAGCCCGCCAAGGCGATCCGCGCGCTCAAATGGACGGTCGAGCAGATGGAGGAGCGCTACCGGATGATGGCGTCGGTCGGCGTGCGCCAGCTGTCCAGCTTCAACGCCAAGGTGCGCGAGGCGCGGATGAAGGGCCAGCCGCTCGGCCGGCGCGTCCAGACCGGCTACGATCCCGAGACCGGCCAGCCCCAGTACGAGATGGAGGAGCTGGAATATGACATCCTGCCCCAGATCGTCGTCGTGGTGGACGAGCTCGCCGACCTGATGATGACGGCCGGCAAGGAGGTCGAGTTCCTGATCCAGCGCCTCGCCCAGAAGGCGCGCGCCGCCGGCATCCACTTGATCATGGCGACGCAACGCCCTTCGGTCGACGTCATCACCGGCGTGATCAAGGCGAACCTGCCGACCCGCATCTCCTTCTCGGTCACCTCCAAGATCGACAGCCGCACCATCCTCGGCGAGCAGGGCGCCGAGCAGCTCCTGGGCAAGGGCGACATGCTCTACATGCCCGGCGGCAAGCAGATCGTGCGCGTCCACGGCCCCTTCGTCTCCGACGAGGAGGTGCGCGCGGTGGCCGATTACTGGCGCGGCCAGGGCCAGCCCGATTATGTCCAGGCCGTCACCGAGGAGCCGGAGGACGGCGGCTATCTGTTCGAGGGCCAGCCGACCGGCGAGGACGACGCCGAAACCCAGCTCTTCCGCAAGGCGGTCCAGGTCGTCGCCGAAAGCCAGAAGGCGTCCACCTCCTATGTCCAGCGGCAATTGCGCGTCGGCTACAACAGCGCCGCCCGGCTGATCGAGCGGATGGAGAAGGAAGGCATCGTCTCCGCCCCCGACCATGTCGGCCGCCGCGAAGTCCTGGTCGATCCCGACGGGCGGCCGCTGGGCTGATACGCAGTTCGTCCCGCGCACGATTCCGCCCGGCGCAATCCACTTTGCGTGAACGACGATCCGTGCGATTCTATGGATGAGCCGAAAGGATTCCGAGGATGGACATCGAGCGCCAGCAACAAGAAGTCGATCGGAACTATGATGCGTTCATGAGGATGCTTGGCGCGATCTTGCCTGAGCATCGGGATCAGTTGGCCCTCATGCGTGACGGGCGAATTGTCGGTTATTATGATACGCCGCGACAGGCGCTTTGCGCGGCGTCCGAACTCTTCCCGGACGAAATCTTTTCTATTCAGGAGGTCACTGACGAGCCGATCGATCTCGGCTTCTGGTCTCATGTCGGCCATTGAGTGGCGGCGCGAACCACGCCGCATCCTCCTGCCTGTCATCGTCCTTGCTCCCTATCCCGTTGCCGATCTGACCGGCTGGGAAGCCACCGCGCTTATCGATACCGGCTCGTCGGTGAGCGGCGTGGCGACGCGGATTGCGGAAGACATGGGCCTGAAGCAGCTCGGCAAACGTCCTCTCAAGTCCGCGCAGGGGCTTGGCCAGGTCGAACGTTATGCATTCCGCATCGGCTTCAAACCCGATCAGGCCTCCTCAAGCAGTCCTGCCTTTCCCTTCGTCTTCGACGAGGTGATCGGAATCGAGCTGACCGATACGTTTGAATTCAACGCCCTCATCGGCATGGACATTCTTCGGCAATGCGATTTCAGCATGAGCCGCGACGGCCATTGTTGTCTTCGTTTCGGGTGACAGACGCGGAACCCGCAACGTTCACTGGACATTCAAGCACCCGCCGCCATAGCGCGGCGGAATTCGGAACGGTCCGCAAAGGAAAAGACATATGCGCCTTCGCGCTCTCGCCCTCGCTTTGGCCCCGCTGACGCTCGCCGCCGTCGCCGCGCCCGTCGCGCTCCATGCGCAGGCTTCGGACGGACTGGCTCTGGTCCAGGCCCATTTGCGCGGCGTCGATACGATGACCGCCGATTTCACCCAGACCGACCGGCGCGGCCGTTCGCTGTCCGGCACCTTGAGCCTGAAGCGCCCGGGCAAGATCCGCTTCGATTACGGCCGCAGCGCCAACATGCTGATCGTCGGCGACGGCCGGGCGCTGACCTTCGTCGATTACGACGTGCGCGACGTGCAGCGCTGGCCGATCAACGATTCGCCGCTCTCCGTGCTGCTCGATCCCAGCCAGGATCTGTCGCGCTTCGCCCGCGTCGTGCGCAGCGACAATCAGGTGCTGATGATCGAGGCGCGCGATCCGCGCCGCCGCGAATTCGGCACGATCACGCTCGCCTTTGCCCGCTCTCCGGGCGCGCCGTCCGGCCTGATCCTGCAGGGCTGGAACACGGTGGACGCGCAGAACAACCTCACCAGCGTGCGGCTTTCCAACCAGCGCTTCAACCTACCGGTCGCCGACAGCCTGTTCCGTTACCGCGATCCGCGGCGGCAGGGGCCGCGCGGCTGACGAAACCGTTCATCGGGGCGACAGGTGAGTTGCTCTAGTAAAGAGGTTGCAGTCGCAGGTTCGGTTGCGGGTTTTCCCCCTGTTGCCCGCACCGGCAAACCGGTGGCTGACCTCGCGTAGCAACGCTTGGTAGGCCCCCGCTCCACGCCCCCGGAGCGGGGGCCTTTCATGTTTCTGGGCTCTGTTTCAGCTTCGCTGAAACAGGCGCGGCACCGAAAACGACTCCAAGCCCCCATCATCGACAGGGCGGGTCTCGCCCGCTAAGCGACCTTCCATGTCTTCCTCCCTCAAGATCGCCACCTGGAACATCAATTCCATCCGCGCCCGCACCGAGATCGTCGAGAAGTTCCTGATCGAGGAATCGCCGGACGTTCTGTGCCTGCAGGAAACCAAGGTGCGCGATTCCGAGTTTCCCGAGGGGCTGTTCCGCCGGCTCGGCTACAATCACCTGATGATCTGCGGCCAGCCCATGCATCACGGCGTCGCCATCGCCTCGAAGCGGCCGCTGCGCGAGGACGGCCGGCTGGACTGGCAGGCCAATGGCGAGGCCCGCCATGTCGGCGTCCGGCTCGAATGCGGCATCCGGCTTGAAAATGTCTATGTCCCCGCTGGCGGCGACATTCCGGACCGCGAGCTGAACGTGAAGTTCGGCCAGAAGCTCGATTTCATCGAGCGGATGACGCGCTGGTCGGAGACCTGCCGCGAGCCGACCATCCTGGTCGGCGACCTCAATATCGCGCCGCTCGAATGCGATGTGTGGAGCCACAAGCAGCTCCTCAATGTCGTCAGCCACACGCCGGTGGAGGTGGAGGCGCTGACCGGGCTGCAACAGAGCAATGAATGGGTCGATCTCGGCCGCAAGTTCGTCCCCGCGCCGGAGCGCCTGTTCACCTGGTGGAGCTATCGCTCGCCGGACTGGACCAAGAACGATCGCGGCCGGCGGCTCGATCATATGTGGGCGACGAAGGACGTCGCGGCGCAGGCCGTGTCGCACAAGGTCTACAAGCCCTGCCGCGCCTGGGCGCGCCCGTCCGATCATGTGCCGCTGATGACGGAATTCGCATTTTGAGCGCGGCGCGGGACATTGCCCGCGCGATCGACGCGCTGCGACGCGGCTGGCCGGTGTCGGTCGATGGGCTGATGCTGCTTGCGGTCGAGACGGCCGACGAAGCGGCGCTCGCCGCCTTCGACGCGGGCGGCCTGGCGGATCTGCTCATCTCCGGCAACCGCGCCGCGACGTTGAAGCTCGCCAACCAGCGCGAGGGCACGCCAACCGCCCCGGTGCGGATCGCCCGCGCGCCTTGGATCGACTTCGCCGAGGCCATCGCCATCGCCGATCCCGCGCTGGACCTCGCGACTCCGCTCAAGGGTCCGTTCCAGGCGCGCCCTGTCGATCATCCAGAGACGGCGCAAGCGGCGATCCGCCTCGCCCGGCTTGCCGGCCTGCTCCCCGCCTTCTTCATCGGCGGCGCCGGTACGCCCGAGGCGCGTGTCGCCGCCGCCGACATCGCCGCCTTCGGCCATGGCGACGATCTGCGCATCGTCAGCCGCGCCCGCCTGCCGACCCGCTTCGCGGAAGGGGCGGAGATCGTCGCCTTCCGCGCCGACGGCGACACGGCCGAGCATGTCGCCCTGCTGATCGGATCGCCGGACGGCAGGCCGCCGCTGGTGCGCCTGCACAGCGAATGCCTCACCGGCGACGTGTTCGGCTCATTGAAATGCGATTGCGGCCCGCAGCTCGCCGGCGCGATCGCCGCGATGGGCAAGGCAGGCTGGGGCATCCTCCTCTATCTGCGGCAGGAAGGGCGCGGCATTGGCCTCGTCAACAAGCTGCGCGCCTACGCGCTGCAGGACCAGGGCTTCGACACGGTTGACGCCAATCTCCGCCTCGGTTTCCAGGACGACGAACGCGATTTCGGCGCGGCGGCCGCGATGCTGAAGGCGCTGGGGCAGCGCGAAATCCGCCTCCTCACCAACAACCCCGCCAAGGTCGCCGCGCTGGCGGCGGAGGGGATCAGGGTCACGGAGCGCGTCCCCCACCGGATCGAGCCCGGCGACCACAACCGCGCTTACCTCGCCACCAAGCGCTACCGGAGTGGGCATCAGCTTTGAGGGGAGGTTCGGTCGTTCGCGGGCACCAAGTCCCAGGTTTTCCCGCCAGGGACCGACAAACCCTTGCATCTCGCCAAGGCTTCTTCGAGCAAGGCCGTATCCAGATCCCACCAATCCCGAAGTCCCTCGAGAGCGGGAAGCAATTCCGACCGAGCGAAATACGCGGCGGCCTCAATGAACAAGATGCCGATCTGATCGCCTTCAAGAGAGGCCACGAGCAGTGGCAATGCTCGCGTATCGCGCCGCCGTGCCAATCCCCAGAGCGCTTCGCTCTTGGCGTCAAAATCGGAATCGCCGGCGCGTTCCAGAAGAGCTTGGCGAACCTCTTGCGAATCGTCGTCTCGCGCCGCCAATGCGAACGTCGCCCAGTCGCGCACGCCAGGATCGGCATCTCTCATCATTGCGAGCAGGGAGGAGAGTTCCCAATCGTCGACGGCCCGCGTTCGCAGCAGCGCGAGTTTGTTCAGCGTTGCGCGCTTAGGATCGTCGTCAGCCACAAACGCCTTATAGCACGGTTGGGAGCGCCCCTTCTTCAGCCTTCTATTTCGCCAGAAAGGCCGCCACCTCCTCGAAATCGTGTGCGATCCGCGTGAGCCCGAGCCCGCGCAGCCGCTCGGCATGGCCGTCCAGGCAGTGCCGCCCCGCGGCGAGGCCGATCACGGTGGCGCCGCTGGCCAGCGCGCCGGTGACGCCGACCGGCGAATCCTCGATGATCGCCACCCGCTCGATCGGCACGCCCAATGCGGCGGCGGCGTGGAGGTAGATGTCCGGCGCCGGCTTGCCGCGCGCGACATGCTCGCGGCCGGAATAGAGATGGCCGCCGAACGCATCGCGCAGCCGCAGATGATCGAGATGGCGCGCGATCCAGCGGGTCGAGCTGGACGAGGCGATCGCGCGGGGCAGGTCCGGCGGCAGCGATTCGATGAAGGCGACGGCGCCGGCCACCGCCTCGATTCCCTGTTCCATCACCCGCTCGTCCTCGGCCTTGCGCGCGGCGTGGAAATCCTCCGGCAGCGGCCCGCCGATCCACTTTTCGATCGCGCCGAGGAAATCGCGCCCCGAAAGGCCCATGAAATTGGCCATCGAATCGGCCACGCTGGTCGGATGCCCGCGGGCGGTCAGGAACTCGGCGATCTGCGCGTTGCCGACATATTCGCTTTCGAGCAGCACCCCGTCGAAATCGAAGATCAGAGCGTCGAACCTCATCCACGCGGGCCGAACAGGGCGGTGCCGACGCGAACATGGGTGGCCCCGCACATCGCCGCCGTCTCGTAATCCGCCGACATGCCCATGCTGAGTCCGGTGACGTCATGGCGCCGCGCCAGCTTGGCGAGCAGGGCGAAATAGGGCGCCGCCTCCACGCCCTCCGGCGGGATGCACATCAGACCGGCGACCGGCAGGCCCGCCTCGGCGCAGCGGGCGAGCAGAGCGGGCAGATCGGCGACCGCGCAGCCGCCCTTCTGCGGCTCGTCGCCGATATTGACCTGGACGAAGCAGTCCGGCCGCCGCCCGCTCTTCGCCATCGCCTTGGCGAGCGCATCGACCAGCGACGGACGATCCACCGAATGGATCGCATCGAACAAAGCCGCCGCATCCTCGGCCTTGTTCGACTGAAGCTGGCCGATCAGGTGCAGGCGAAGATCCGGATGCGCCGCCTTCAGCGCCGGCCATTTCGCCTGCGCCTCCTGCACCCTGTTCTCGCCGAAGTCGCGCTGGCCGGCGGCGATCAGCTCCTCGATCGCTGCGACGGGCTGGGTCTTGGAGACGGCGATCAAGGTCGCGGCGCCCGCCGGGCGTCCCGCCAGCTTCACCGCTTTGGCGATGCCGTCGCCCACCGCCGCCAGCCGTTTAGATGCTGATGCCTCATTCATGGCGGCTGCTATAGGAAGGCGGATGCCGACCCGCCAAGCCCTGCCGACGACCTGGCTGATGACCGACGAGCGGATGGGCGACGGCCTGTTCGCCGCGATCGGGCGGCTGCCGGAGGGCTCGGGCATCGTGATGCGGCATTACAGCCTGCCGGAAGCCGAGCGGCGCGAGCTGTTCGACCGGGTGCGTGCCACATCGAAGAATCACCTCCTCCTGCTGGCCGGCCCAGCGGCTACCGCCCTCGCCTGGGGCGCGGACGGCAGCCATGGGCGCGGCCCCGGCGGCGGACTGCGCAGCGCGCCGGTTCACGATCTGGACGAGATCGGCGCCGCCGAGCGCGACGGCGCCGATCTCCTGTTCCTTTCGCCGCTCTTCGCCACGCGCAGTCATCCGGGCGCGAGGCCGCTGGGATTGAAAGATTTCGCTGCTCTGGTCCGGGCAACCCGGCTCCCGGTCATCGCGCTGGGGGGGATGGACGCGTCGCGCGCGCGCGACACCGCCGCTGCGGGAGCATATGGCTGGGCGGGGATCGATGCCTGGCTGGGCGGTTAGAAGCGGAACGCCGTGCCGACATAGACGGCCTGGCTGTCGCGGCGCTCGTCGCGCGACATCGAATCGATATTGTCGCGCGTGATACGATAGCGGGCGCCGGCGGTGACATCGATATTGCGCGTGATCGAGAAGGCGCCGCCGACGTCGAGGGAATAGGCCTCATCCTCGCCGACGATCCGCTGCGCGCCCTCGGCACGTTCGGCGGCGACCTCGACTCGGCCGGTCAGCCGGCGATTGGCGCGGTAGCTCATGCCGATCTGGGCCGAATCGCGCGCGCCGGGAACGATGCCGCCGTCGGAATGGGCGATGTCGCCCGATATGGCGAAGCGCCGCCAGCCCAGCGAAACGCCGAGATTGTAGGAACTGGGCGTGATCGCCGTCACCGGCGTCGCCGATGTGGCGGTAAGGACACCGCGGGCCGCTTCCGCCGGCGTGTTGGCCCGGGCGCGAATCGCGACCCGGACGGCGCGGCTGCGATCGGTGGCGGCGGCGGCGGGCGTAAAGCGCAGATCGGTATCGAGCGTACCGTTGCGCGCCAGCACGGCGGCCAGCCGCGGATCGGAGACTGCGGGCGTGAAGGCGCCCACCGAGCGCGCCTGAGTCGCGGCGATGGGGGCGCGTGCCTTGCCCCGCGAAAGCGTTTCGGCAGCCAGAGCGGGGGCGAGCAAAAGCGCCACCGCGACCAGCGATGCGCCTCCTGCCGTTCCCAGGGTCCTTGCTGTGCTCAAGGCATCCGACTCCAATTCCAGCGGAAATCTAGTGCGACTCGGCCCGGATTCCTAGCAAAGGCGGCCATCGCGCCCGGGACTCGTGCCGAATCGCACATTCTGTTGCACGTTTCCCACAACCGCCGCGCCGGCCGGTCCTGCGATCCGCCGCCCGGATTCCGGCGCGATGCGCGGCAAGAGGCGCTTGCCGGGGGCGCCCCGATATCTATAACGGCCGGCAAGGGACCCGTTTTTTTCCGAGGATTTTTACGAATGGCACGCCTTCTTCATATCGGCCTGGCCGCTGTCTGCGCGGTGTCGCTGGCCGGCTGCCAGTTCATCCGCGACGACATCAACCGCACCTTCGGCCGCTCGCCCGAGAATCGCGCCAAGCAGGCGGACCTTGCCGCCAGCCAGGTCACGACGATCGGCGTTAATGCCTATCTTTGGCGCGCCGCGCTCGAAACGCTTTCCTTCGCGCCGATCGTCCAGAGCGATTCGAACGGCGGCGTGCTCGCCACCGACTGGTATGCCAATCCGCAAAACCCGAACGAGCGCGTGCGGGTCAGCGTCGCCATTCTCGATCGAGACCTGCGCGCCGACGCGTTGCAGGTGACGGCGGCGCGCCAAACCATGCAGAACGGCCAGTGGACCGAAGCGCCGGTGACCGCGGCGACCGTCCAGCGGCTCGAGGAGATCATCCTCACCCGCGCCCGCGACCTGAGGCGCGCCGCCACCATCGGCTGATTTCATAAGGACACAGCGCCGCGATGGCATCGCGCTTCAATCCTCTGACGGCCGATGCCCGCTGGCAGCAGGCCTGGGACGAGGCGGGGACCTTCCACGCCTCGAACGATTCGTCGCGCCCGAAGGCCTATATCCTGGAGATGTTCCCCTATCCGTCGGGGCGCATCCATATGGGCCATGTCCGCAACTACACGATGGGCGACGTGCTCGCCCGCTACCGGCGGATGAACGGCTTCGAAGTGCTCCACCCGATGGGCTGGGACGCCTTCGGCATGCCGGCCGAGAATGCGGCGATGGAGCGCCAGGTCCATCCGGGGGAATGGACCCGATCCAACATCGCGACGATGAAGGCGCAATTGAAGCGCCTCGGCTTCGCGCTCGACTGGAGCCGGGAGCTGGCGACCTGCGATCCGGCCTATTACGGGCAGGAACAGGCGCTCTTCGTGGACCTGTTCGAGGCCGGCCTCGTCTATCGCAAGGAGAGCGAGGTCAACTGGGACCCGGTCGACATGACCGTGCTCGCCAATGAGCAGGTGATCGACGGGCGCGGCTGGCGCTCCGGCGCGCTGGTCGAGCGGCGCAAGCTCAGCCAGTGGTTCCTGAAGATCACCGACTTCGCCGAGGAGCTGCTCGACGGGCTGGGCACGCTCGACCAGTGGCCCGACAAGGTTCGGCTGATGCAGGAAAACTGGATCGGCAAGAGCCGGGGCATGAACTTCCGCTTCGCGATCGAGCCGGCGCAGCGCGGCGGGATCAAGTCGATCGAGGTGTTCACCACCCGGCCCGACACGATCTTCGGCGCCAGCTTCGTCGCCGTCTCGCCCGATCATCCGCTCGCGCAGGAATATGCCGAGCGCTCGCCCGAGGTCGCCGCGTTCATCGCCAAGTGCAAGCAGGGCGGCACGACGGCGGCCGAGCTGGAGACGGCGGAGAAGCTGGGGCTGGAGATCGGCGAGGCCTATCATCCGCTCGATCCCGATTGGGAGCTGCCGGTCTTCATCGCCAATTTCGTGCTGATGGATTACGGCACCGGCGCCGTCTTCGGCGTGCCCGCGCACGATCAGCGCGATTTCGAATTCGCCACCAAATACGGCCTCGACATCCAGCGCGTCGTCGCCCCCAGCGCCGGCGAGGCGGACAAGCCGATCGGCGACGCGGCCGAGCCGGGCGACGGCATCCTGGTCAATTCGCGCTTCCTGGACGGCAAGGACGTCGAGGCGGCCAAGGCCGCCGTGATCGCCCGCGCCGAAGCGGAGGGCTGGGGCCAGGGCACGACCGCCTGGCGGCTGCGCGACTGGGGCGTCTCGCGCCAGCGTTACTGGGGCACGCCGATCCCGATCGTCCATTGCGACGCGTGCGGCGCGGTGCCCGTGCCGGAGGACCAGCTGCCGGTGACGCTGCCCGAGGACGTGAGCTTCGACATTCCCGGCAACCCGCTGGAGCGGCATCCCACCTGGAAGCATGTCGATTGCCCGAAATGCGGCGCCAAGGCGGTGCGCGAGACCGACACGCTCGACACCTTCGTCGATTCCTCCTGGTATTTCATCCGCTTCGCCAGCCAGCCGGCGGACCGGCCGTTCGACAAGGCGGTGGCCGAACGCTGGCTGCCGGTCGATCAGTATATCGGCGGGGTCGAGCATGCGATCCTGCACCTGCTCTACGCCCGCTTCTGGACCCGCGCGCTCCAGCGCATCGGCATGATCGACGTGGCCGAGCCGTTCCGGGGACTGTTCACCCAGGGCATGGTGACGCACCGCACCTATCAGGACGCCGCCGGCAAGTGGCTGCTGCCCGAAGAGGCGGAGGCCGCTTTGGCCAAGGGCGACAAGGTCGTCTCCGGCCGCGTCGAGAAGATGTCCAAGTCCAAGCGCAACACGGTCGATCCCGAACCGATCGTCGATCAGTACGGCGCGGACGCGGTGCGCTGGTTCATGCTCTCCGACAGCCCGCCCGAGCGCGATCTGGAATGGAGCGAATCGGGCATCGAAGGTTCGTGGCGCTTCATCCAGAGGCTCTGGCGCATTCTCTCCAGCGATCAGGCCGGAGACGGGAAAGACAAGCCGCTCGACCGCAAGCTGCACCAGACGGTCGCGGCGGTCAGCGCCAATATCGAGGCGCTCGCCTTCAACAAAGCGGTCGCCAATCTCTACGAACTCGCCAACGCGATCGAGAAGGCGCAGCCGTCCGCCTCGCGCCGCGCGGCGGTGGAGACTTTGCTGCGCCTCGCCGCGCCGATGGTGCCGCACATCGCCGAGGAGGCCTGGGCCGCCGCGGGCCGCGAAGGCATGATCGCCGATGCGCCCTGGCCCGAGGCCGATCCGGCGCTGCTCGTCGAGGACGAGGTGACGATCGCCATCCAGGTCAACGGCAAGCTGCGCGACACGGTGACGGCCGCCAAGGGCGCGCCGAAGGAACAGCTCGAGGCGATGGCCGTTGCCAATGCCAGCGTGCAGCGAATCCTCGCCGGCGCGGCGCCGAAGAAGGTCATCGTGGTCCCCGATCGCCTGGTGAACATCGTCGCATGATGAAGCGCGCCGTCCTGATCGGCATCGCGCTCGCTCTCACCGGCTGCACGCTGCGTCCGCTCTATGCCGGTGGCGCGCGCGGCCCGGTCGCGCAGGCGCTCGAATCGGTCGCGGTGGCGCCGATCCCGGGGCGCGCCGGCTGGCTGGTCCGCACCGCGCTGGAGGACCGGCTCGGCAGCAATACGGTGCCGCGCTACCGGCTGGAAGTCGCGCTGGACGACAATATCACCGGCTTCGGTATCCGCTCGGACGATGCGGTGACCCGCGAACGGCGCACGTTGCGCGCCCGCTACCGCCTCGTCGATGCCGAGCTCGGCACGGTCGTGCTCGACGCCACCGCCGGCTCCGACGCCGGCATCGACGTCGTCTCCAGCGAATATGCCACGGTCGCGGCCGAGCAGACCGCGCTGGAGCGGCTCGCCGTCGAGGTCGCCGACCAGATCGTCGCGCGCGTCGCTCTCTACGCCTCGCGCACCCGGAACGGGCAGTTGCGGCGATGACGGCGGCGAAGCGCCCTGAGATGGAGCGCGCGCTGAAAAGCCCCGGCGAGACGCGCGCCTTCCTCCTCTACGGCCCCGACGAGGCGGGCAGCCGCAGCCTGATGAAGCTGCTCGCCGCCGCGATGGGCGAAGGCGCCGAGCGGATCGATCTGACCGGCGCCGACCTGAAGGCCGATCCGGCCCGGCTCGCCGACGAGGCCGCCGCCATCTCCATGTTCGGCGACAAACGCTGGATCCTGGTCGAGCAGGCGGGCGAGGAGATCGTGCCCGCCGTCGAGGCGCTGATCGAAGCGCCCGCCGCCGGCAATCCCGTCTTGATCCTCGCCGGCGCGCTGCGCGGCACCTCGCGTCTGGTGAAGCTGGCCCAGGGGGCGAAATCGGCCCTGGCCTGCGCGAGCTACCTGCCCGACGCGCGCGATCATGCGCGGATCGTCGAGGAGGCCGCCCGCCCGCTCGGGCTGGAGGTGCGCGGCGACGTCGCGGCGCGGATCGCCGAAGGCTGCGGCGGCAATCGCGCGCTGATCGCGCTGGAGCTGGAGAAATACGCCCTCTATCTCGACGCCGCACCCGGCGCCCCCAGGCTGCTCGACCATGACGCGATCGACGCGCTCGGCGCCGATGCGGACGAAGGCGATCTCAGCCGACTGGTCGACAGCGTGCTCGGCGGCGACGCGGGAGCGCTGGCGAGCGAGATTTCCCGCCTGCGCGCCGAAGGCCGCGACGGCATCGGCCTCACCCGGGCGATGCTGCGCCGCATGGTGATGCTCGCCCGCTACCGGGTCGAGGTGGACCAAGGCAAGCGCCCGCGCGACGTCATGGCGTCAGCCGGCAAGCAATTGTTCTGGAAGGAAAAAGATGCGATCGAGCGGGTGCTGGGCCGCTGGCCGGGCGAGGTCATCGCCAAGGCGATCGCGCGCCTGGTCGAAACCGAGAAGCAGGTGATGACCACCGGCGGCCCCGGCCCGATCGCCGCCGAAGCCGAACTCTTCGCCATCTGCCGCCAGGCGGCGCGGCTGCGTTAACCCAGGCGGGAGTAATAGCCCCTCCATAGGGGAGGTTCCGGATGTGAGGCGATGCATGCCTCCTTTTCTTCAGCGTCAAGGCTGAGAAACCACTCGCGAAAGGCGAGCCAATGGTCTTCGCCTCTCCCCATTCGCCAGCCAATAGAGCCTTCGGGAAGGTCAGGATGCGCCTCCCACGGCGGTAGCATCCTAAAACTTGTCCCCGCTGAGGCGCTGGCAGATCATGTCGAGTTGGTCGAGCGTCGTGTAACCGAGCGTCACCTGCCCGCCTTTAGGGCTGTGCTTGATCGCGACCTTGAGGCCCAGCATGTCGCCCAATTGTCGCTCCAGCGCGGCGATGTCGGCATGGGCGCCCTTATATTCGATCGGCAGCGGGCGCTGGCGGGTCGGCTTGCCCTCGCGCGCCAGCTTCTCGGTCTCGCGCACCGACAGGCCGCGGCGCAGCACCTCGTCGGCCAGCCCTTCCGGATCGGGCGCGGAAACGAGCGCGCGGGCATGGCCCATGCTCAATTGCCCGGCGCCGACCATGACCTGGACCTTCGCCGGAAGATCAAGCAATCTCATGAGGTTAGCCACATGGCTGCGCGATTTGTGGACGATCTTGCCGAGCGCGTCCTGGGTGTGGCCGTAATCGTCGATCAGCCTTTTATAGGCCTGCGCCTCCTCGATCGCGTTGAGGTCCCGGCGCTGGATATTCTCGACGAGCGCGACTTCCAGCGTCTCCTCGTCGCTGAATTCGCGGACGATCGCCGGTATCTCGTGCAGCCGCGCCTTCTGTGACGCGCGCCAGCGCCGTTCGCCGGCGACGATCTGGAAGCGATGGCCGTGCGGGCGCACGATGATCGGCTGGATGACGCCGCGCGCGGAGATCGATTCGGCGAGCTCGGCCAGCGCGTCCTCGGCGAAGATCCGGCGCGGCTGGGCGGGATTGGGCTCGATGCTGGCGACCGGGATGCGCCGCACGTCGCCGGTCACGCCGCCGCCGGAGACCGGCGTTTCACGCGAAACCTCGCCGAGCAGCGAGGACAGGCCGCGCCCCAGCCCGGAAGGGCGTTTTGCGGACGTGCGCGGCGCCTCGTCGCTCATGCCGCCTCCGCCTTGCGCGGCAGTCGGGCGATCAGCTCGCGGGCCAGCGCCATATAGGCTTCCGAGCCCGGGCAGCGATGATCGTAGATGAGCGCCGGGATGCCGTGGCTCGGCGCCTCGGACAGCCGCACGTTGCGCGGGATCACCGTCTGGAACACCAGATCGCCCAGGCAGGCGCGGACATCGTCGCCGACCTGGGACGAGAGGTTGTTGCGCCGGTCGTACATGGTGAGCGCGACGCCCAGGATCGACAGCTCGGGATTGAAGCGCCCGCGCACCCGCTCGACCGTCTGGAGAAGCTGGCTGAGGCCCTCCAGCGCGAAGAATTCGGCCTGGAGCGGGACCAGGATCGCATTGGCGGCGATCAGCGCGTTGACGGTGAGCAGGCCGAGCGAAGGCGGGCAATCGATCAGGCAGACGTCCCAGCGCCCCGGCGGCACATTTTCCAGCGCCCCGTCGAGCCGATGGGTTCTGCGTTCGAAATCAATGAGTTCGATCTCCGCGCCGGACAGGTCGACCTTGGCCGGCACGATGTCGAGTCGCGGCACCCTTGTCTGGACGACGACCTCCTCCAGCGTGGCCTGCCCGGTCAGCAATTCGTAGCTGGAACGATCGCGCAGCGCCTGGCCGATGCCGAGCCCGGTCGAGGCATTGCCCTGCGGATCGAGATCGATGAGCAGCACCCGCCAGCCGGTCGCGGCGAGCGCGGTGGCGAGGTTGATCGCGGTCGTCGTCTTGCCGACCCCGCCCTTCTGATTGGCGACCGCGATCCGGATCATCGTCGCTTTCCTCCGGTTCTGCTGACCCCGCGCGCGACGATGATGCCGGCTTCGGGATCGGTGACGCTCTGCTCGAGCCGGAAGTCACCCTGCCACGAAGGATCGAGCGCATCCAGTTCCGACTGCGCATTTCGTCCCTTGGGAAGCACCCAGAGGCTGTTTCCTGTGGAAAATCCTGTGGCCAGCGTCAGCAATTTCTCCAGCGGCGCGAAGGCGCGGGCGCTGATCACGTCGAACGGACGGGCGGGCACGCGCTCCACCTTCATGCCCAGTATCTCGACCTCGATGCCCAAGACCTCCGCCGCGCGATGGAGGAACTCGGCCCGCAGCCGCCTTTCCTCGACCAAGGTCACCGGTCCCCGATGCAGCGCGGCGACGATCAGCCCCGGAAAGCCCGGCCCGCTGCCGAGATCGATCCAGCTCGCCTCCGGCGACGGCGCGAAGCGCAGGAGCTGGGCCGAATCGGCGATATGACGAAGCCAGAGCCGGTCGAGGCTGGCCTTGGACACCAGATTCTGCCGCCCATTCTCCTCGCGGAGCAGCGCGGCGAAGGCGTCCAGCCGCGCCAATGTTTCACGTGAAACATCATATTCGGACGCCATCCAGGCACGCGCCGCCGCCTCGTCCATCAGGCCGCCTTGCGCCGTGAATATACGAGGATCGCCGCCAGCGCTGCCGGCGTGATGCCCCGGATGCGCGCGGCCGCGCCCATCGTCGCGGGCCGGGCGGCGGACAGGCGCTCGACCATCTCGTTGGAAAGGCCGGCAATGCCCGCATAATCGAGATCGGCCGCAATCCGCACGGCCTCGTCCGCGCGCAGCCGCGCGATCTCCCCGGCCTGCCGCTCGACATAAGGCGCGTAGCGATGGTCCTGGATCGCTTCCTCGAGCCGCTCCGCCGGCACCTCCGCGAAGGCCGGAGCGAGCCGCTTCAGCCCCTCCCCGTCCAGCTCCGGAAAGCGCAGCCATTCGCCGAGGCTGCGCTTCACGCCGTCGTCGCGAACCGCAATGCCCGCATCGCGCAGGGGCCTGGCCGGCATCGCCTGTGCCAGCAGCGCCTCGATCCGGCCGCGCTCCGCCTGCGCCGCTTCGAAATGCCGCAGCCGCTCCGGCGAGACGCAGCCCGCCGCGATGGCGATCGGCGTCAGCCGCGCCTCGGCATTGTCGGCGCGCAGCCGCAGCCGGTATTCCGCCCGCGCCGTCAGCATCCGATAGGGCTCGGTGACGCCTTGCAGGACGAGATCGTCGATCATCACGCCGATATAGGAGTCCGCGCGATCGAGGATGATCGCCGCCTTGCCGCCGGCCCAGGCGGCGGCGTTCAGCCCGGCGACCAGCCCCTGCGCGGCGGCCTCCTCATAGCCGGTCGTCCCGTTGACCTGCCCGGCCAGATAGAGGCCCTCCACATCGCGCACCGCCAGCGTCGCGTCCAGGATACGCGGATCGACATGGTCATATTCCACGGCATAGCCCGGCTGGAGGATCTCGGCCCGCTCCAGCCCCGGCATCGAGCGGACGAAATCGCGCTGCACGTCCTCGGGCAGCGACGTGGAAATGCCGTTGGGATAGACGGTGGGATCGTCCAGCCCCTCGGGCTCGAGGAAGATCTGGTGCCCGTCCCGGCCGCCGAAGCGGTGCACCTTGTCCTCGATCGACGGGCAGTAGCGCGGGCCCACGCCGCTGATCTCCCCGGCGAAAAGCGGCGAACGGTCGAGATTGGCGCGGATGATCTCGTGGGTTCGCGCGTTGGTTCGGGTGATCGCGCAGAAAAGCTGCGGCACGGCGCGGCCGGGGCTCATCGGCGACATCGTCCAGTCGCCGTCGTCCGATTCCTGCCGCTCCAGCACGGCCCAGTCGATCGTGCGCCCGTCGAGACGCGGCGGCGTGCCCGTCTTGAGTCGTGCCAGCGGCAGGTCCAGCGCGCGCAACTGATGCGCCAGCGCCGTCGCGGCCCGCTCGCCAACGCGACCGCCCGCGCTGGACGTCATCCCGAAATGCAGCTTGCCGCCGAGGAAGGTGCCGGTAGCGAGGATGACGGCCTTCGCCGCCAGGTCCCGCCCGTCCGCGAGTGTCAGCCCGGTCACGCGCCGCCCGTCGAGCTTCAGCGCGCTCGCCTCGCCCTCGACAATCTCCAGCCCCGCCTGCGCGCCGACCAGATCGTGGATCGCGCGCTTGTAGAGCTTGCGGTCGGCCTGGATGCGCGGCCCGCGCACCGCCGCGCCCTTGCTGGCGTTGAGCATCCGGTAATGGATTGCCGCGCGGTCCGAGGCGCGCGCGATCAGCCCGTCAAAGGCATCGACCTCGCGGATCAGATGCCCTTTGCCCAGGCCGCCCATCGCCGGATTGCACGACATCGCGCCGATCTGGTCGCGGGTGAAGCTGACCAAAGCCACCGACGCGCCCATCCGCGCCGCGGCGGCCGCCGCTTCGGTCCCGGCATGGCCGCCGCCCACCACGATGATGTCGAAAGATCGAGTCACGCGCGCGCCTCTAGCGCATATGTTCCACGTGGAACATGCCTTACTTCCCGATGCAGAAGCGCCCGAACAGGGCGTCCAGCATGTCCTCCACGCCCGCACGCCCGGTGATCCGGTCGAGCGCGGCGCGGGCCTGGCGCAGCGATTCGGCGGCGATCAGCAGATCGTCCGTCCGCGCCGCCTCGCCCAGCCAGTCGGCCGCCTCGGCCAGCGCGGCGCGATGCCGGGCGTTGAGCGCCGTCTCGCCTTCCGCCGGCAGCAGAGCTGCGGCCCGCGCGACCAGCAGCGCGGCGAGCTCCGCCAGACCCGCCCCCGTGACCGCCGATACCGCGATATCGTGCGCGCGCGGCGGCGGATCGAGATCGGCCTTGGTCTGGACGAGGATCGCCCGCTCGGTTTGCGGACAATCCTCCGGCGGCCCGAGCCACAGAATGATATCGGCGGCGTCCATCACGTTGCGCGCCCGCGCCACGCCGATCGCCTCGATCGCATCATGGCTGTCGCGCAGCCCCGCCGTGTCGGTGAACAGGAAGGGCGTGCCGCCCAGCGCCACCGGCGCCTCCACCAGATCGCGCGTCGTCCCCGCGATAGCGGACGTGATTGCTGCCTCGCGGCCCACCAAAGCATTGATAAGGCTGGATTTTCCTGCATTCGGCGGCCCCGCGATCACGACCCGGACGCCGTCGCGCAGCCGTTCGGCGGAGGGCCGGGCCAGCCAATCGCCCAGCTCGGCGGCCAGCGCCGCCACCTCGTCCTTGGGCTGACTTTTGCCTAACTTTTGGACATCACCCTCGTCGTCGAAATCGAGCTCGGCCTCGATTCCCGCCGCGATGGCGAGCAGCCGCTTTTGCCACGCCTCCACCTGCCGGCTGAGCGCCCCGCCGGCCAGCGCCAGCGCCGCGCGGCGCTGCGATTCCGTCTCGGCGGCGAGCAGATCGGCCAGCCCCTCGGCCTCGGCAAGATCGATCCGGCCATGCTCGAACGCCCGCCGGGTGAACTCGCCGGATTCGGCAGCGCGCAGCCCCGGCATCGCCGCCAGCGCCGCCAGCACGGCGGCCACCACCGATCGCCCGCCATGCAGATGGAGCTCCGCTACGTCCTCGCCGGTCGCGCTGTTCGGCCCCGGAAAGTGCAGCACCAGCGCATGGTCGAGCACTTCGCCCGCCTGCCGGAGCGCCGCCAGCCGCGCCGTGCGCGGCGGCGGCAACGTCCCGGCCAGCGCCGTCAGCGCCTCGCCCGCCTTCGGCCCGCTGATCCGCACCACGGCGATCGCGGCCGGCGGCGCGCCGGACGACAATGCGTAGATCGTGTCGGTCAGCTGGACGACTTCCCGCCGGCGCTCCCCAGCATCTGGCGCCACAGATTCATCCCCGCCTCGTTCATCGGGCCCCAGGCCTTCATCATGTCGCCGAACATCTCGGACGAGGCGCCTTCGGTGACCACGCTCTTCATCTTCTCGACATAGGCCTCGTGCACCGGCGTCAGATCGGGCAGGCCCAGGAACCGGCGCGCCTCTTCCGGCGTGCAATCGACATCGACCGAGACTTTCATGGGGCCGGATCCTTTCGCAGCTGTTGGTCGCTCCGCCTCTAAGTCTATAGTCCCGCCAAAAGCAAGCGAGAGGAGCCGCGCATGGCCATCATCGACATTCCCGCGCTGGATCATGAGGGCAGCTTCCCCGGCTATCTCGCCGAGCCTTCATCCACCCCGCGCGGCGCCATCGTCGTCATCCAGGAGATATTCGGGATCAATCCCGGCATCCGCGCCAAATGCGATCATTGGGCGGGCTTCGGCTATCTCGCCGTCGCGCCGGACCTGTTCTGGCGGCTGGAGCCGGGCGTCGAGCTCGATCCGGACATGCCGGAGGAGTTCAAGCAGGCGCTCGCCCTGATGAACCGCTTCGATCAGGACCGGGGCGTCGCCGACATCGAGGCGGCGATCCGCGCCGCGCGCAAACGGCTGCCCGAAGGCGGCAGGGTCGGCGCGGTCGGCTACTGCCTGGGCGGCCGGCTCGCTTTCATGACCGCGGCGCGCACCGACGTGGACGCGAGCGTCGGCTATTACGGCGTCGGGCTGGAGGGCCTGCTGGGCGAGAAGCACGCGATCGCCCGCCCGCTCATGCTCCACATCGCCGGCGCCGATCATTTCGTCACACCCGACAAGCAACAGCTGATCCACGCAGGGCTGGATGACGAGCCCCGGGTCACGCTCCACGATTATCCCGGCGAGGATCACGGCTTCGCGGTCGCGATGGGCAATCGCCGGAGCGAGGCGGCCGCCCGGCTCGCCGACAGCCGCACGGAAGCCTTCTTCGCCGCGCACATCGCCCGGGATTGAAGCCGGTCAGGCTCCCGCCCGGCGGCTCGCCCAGAGCAGGATGCGCAGCCAGAAGGCGCATTGCGCGCAGCGGCCGGCCTCGTTTGGTCCGTGCTTCATGAATTTGGCCGGTAGACCCGCAAAAAGGAGCTTTTGTGACAGGGCGGGGTGACGACAACTGAAAAGACCAGGGCGACTCCCGTTCGGTAGCCGCCCTGGTGCTGATTCAGCCGAACAACGTCCCGACGCCCACGGTGGGGTTGACCCATCCCTTGTACATCATGTCGAGCGCGACATAGAGGACGAGCAGCAGGCCGATATAAGCGAGCCACTTGTAGCGCTCGATCAGCCTGGCGAGGAAGTTGGCCGCGACGCCCATCAGCGCGACGGCGAAGACCAGGCCGACGATCATGATGCCGGGATGGTCCCCCGCCGCGCCGGCGACGGCCAGCACGTTGTCGAGGCTCATCGACACATCGGCGATCGCGACGGCCCAGACCGCGCCCCAGAAGCTCTTGGCCGGCCTGAGGCCAGAATGCTCGTCGCCCGGAACCTCGGGCGAACCGGGCGAATGGACGCCGCCGACATGGCGCAGCTCGCGCCACATCTTGAACGCGACCCACAGCAGCAACAGACCGCCGATGAAGATCAACCCGACGATGTTCATGAGCTGGACGACGACGAGCGCGAAGGCGATGCGCAGCACCAGGGCGGCGAGCACGCCGATGATGATGACCTTGCGCCGCTGATCCGCCGGCAGGCCGGCGGCAAGAGCGCCGACGATGATCGCATTGTCGGCCGCGAGCAGCAGGTCGATCGCGATCACCAGGAAAAAGGCCCTCATGTTCGAGGGGTCAGTGATGTTCGAGAAATCGTTGACGATGTGATCCCACATGCCGCTGAGGCCGCCCAGATCCATGGGGGCCCCGGCAGTGCCGACCGCGAATATAGAAAGAAGATCAGTCACGTTCGATTTCCATTTCCCGTCTTGCCGCCGCCGTCACCGGCACTTCTCTACAGAGGGCGCGGGTGGCGGCAAAGCGGAGAAAATACGCAACGGCGATCGCGCCTATTGGTTCATCGAAGCGAAGAAATCCTCGTTGGTCTTGCTGTCCTTCATCTTGTCGAGAAGGAATTGCATGGCATCGACCGTGCCCATCTGCATGAGGATGCGGCGCAGTACCCACATCTTGGAAAGCGTGCCCTGCTCGACCAGCAGCTCCTCCTTGCGGGTGCCGGATTTGCCGACATCCAGGCTCGGGAAGATGCGCTTGTCGGAGACCTTGCGGTCGAGCACGATCTCGGAATTGCCGGTGCCCTTGAACTCCTCGAAGATCACCTCGTCCATCTTGGAGCCGGTGTCGATGAGGGCGGTGGCGATGATCGAGAGCGAGCCGCCCTCCTCGATGTTGCGCGCGGCGCCGAAGAAGCGCTTCGGCCGCTGCAGCGCATTGGCGTCGACGCCGCCGGTCAGCACCTTGCCCGAGCTCGGCACCACCGTGTTGTAGGCGCGGCCCAGGCGGGTGATCGAATCGAGCAGGATGACGACATCCTTCTTGTGCTCGACCAGACGCTTGGCCTTCTCGATCACCATCTCGGCGACCTGGACGTGGCGGCTGGCGGGCTCGTCGAAGGTCGAGGAGATGACCTCGCCGTTCACGCTGCGCTGCATGTCGGTCACTTCCTCCGGCCGCTCGTCGATCAGCAGCACGATCAGGAAGACCTCGGGATGGTTGTCGGTGATCGCCTTGGCAATGTTCTGGAGCAGCACCGTCTTGCCGGTGCGCGGCGGCGCGACGATCAGCGCGCGCTGGCCCTTGCCCTGAGGCGAGATGATGTCGATGACGCGCGCCGACTTGTCTTTAAGCGTCGGATCGAGCGTGTCGAGCCGCAGCTTCTCGTCCGGATAGAGCGGCGTCAGATTGTCGAAATTGACGCGGTGGCGGACCGCCTCGGGATCGTCGAAATTGACCTGGCTGACGCGCACCAGGCTGAAATAGCGTTCGCCGTCCTTGGGGCCGCGGATCTCGCCTTCCACCGTGTCGCCGGTGCGCAGCCCGAACTTGCGGACCTGGTTGGGCGAGACATAGATGTCGTCGGGGCCGGCCAGATAGTTGGAATCGGCTGAGCGCAGGAAGCCGAAGCCGTCCTGCAGGACCTCGATCGTCCCCTGACCCATGATCTCGTCGCCATTTTCGGCACGGACCTTGAGGATCGAGAACATCAGTTCCTGCTTGCGCAGGGTGGAGGCGCCTTCGACGCCGAGCTCCTCGGCGAGCGCGACCAGCTCGGCGGGCGTCTTCTGCTTCAGATCTTTGAGATGCATTTAGTTTCTCGTCTTGAGTCGGATTCTGGGCGTTGAAAAGCTCAGAAGGTTCGAAATTGTGATGCAGCTTGAACACCCACGCGGACGGCGGGCCAACGACTGCACCGGCGTTATGCGTCGCCCAAAGGCGAGTCAAGCTGGGGAAGACAGCTAGAACGGCTTCACGATCACCAGCACGACGATCAACACGACCGCGATGCCGGGAATCTCGTTCATCATCCTTAGGGCGCGCCCGCTGACCGGGCGCTGGCCGGCGGCGAGTTTTCGGCCGTAGCCAACCATCCAGCCATGATAGCCGGACAGGGCGAAAACGAGCGCAAACTTGGTCATGAACCAGCCCTGCTGCCAGGCGTCTGTCACATAAGCGAGCGCCAGGCCCAGTATCCAGACCAGGGACATGGCCGGCGTAATGATGATCGTGCGCAGCTTGCGCTCGCGCTCGATCCAGCGCGCTTCCTCATCCGATCCGGGCGCCGATTCCTGATGATAGACGTAGAATCGCGGCAGCATGAACAGGCCAGCGACCCAGAAGATGACGAAGATGATATGGCCGGCCTTCAACCATGCGTAGGTCACGCCGAGCGCCCATCCAAAATCATCGATCACCGATCGCGTACCAGTTGGAGCAGGCGTTCGACATGAGCGATCGGGGTTTCCTTGATGATGCCGTGGCCGAGATTGAAAATATGCGGCCTCCCCGCGAACACAGATAGGATGCGCGCCACCGCTTTTTCAAGCGCCTCGCCGCCAGCCAGCAAGGCGAGGGGATCGAGATTGCCCTGCGTCGGCAGGTCCTCGGGCAGTTCGCGCGCCGCCCAGGCGGGATCGATCGTCTCGTCCAGCCCGACCGCATCCACCCCGGTTTCGCGCGCATAAGCGGCGAGCCGGGCGCCGGCGCCCTTCGGAAAGCCGATCACGGGCAGATCGGGTCGCCGCGCCTTCACGCCGGCGAAGATCCGCGCGGTCGGCGCGATCACCCATTGCTCGAACTGGGCCGGGGCGAGGCTGCCCGCCCAGCTGTCGAACAATTGCACCGCCTCGACCCCGGCATCGGCCTGGCCGACCAGATAGTCGATCGTCATGTCGGCGATCGTGTCGACGATCTCGGCGAAAGCGGCCGGATCGGCATAAGCGAAGCCGCGCGTCTCGCTCTGGTCGCGGCTGCCCTGGCCTGCGACCATATAGGTCGCGACCGTCCAGGGGCTGCCCGCGAAACCGAGAAAGGTCGTTTCGGCGGGCAGGCGCGATTTCACTTTCTCCACAGTGCGGTAGATCGGCGCCAGCCGGGCCGGGACGCGCTCCAGCCCGGCCAAGGCGGCATCGAGCAAGCGCGGGGAAAGGCGCGGTCCCTCGCCCGGGCCGAAAGTCAGATCCTGGCCCAAAGCGTGCGGCACGATCAGGATGTCGGAAAAGAGGATGGCACCATCGAAGCCGAAGCGGCGGATCGGCTGGAGCGTGACCTCGGCTGCGGCCTCGGGATCGTTGACCAGCGCGAGGAATCCACCCTTCTCAGCCCGCAGCGCGCGATATTCGGGCAGGTAGCGCCCCGCCTGACGCATCAGCCAAACCGGATTTATCTCGGTTTTTCCGCCGTTTAGGACGTTCAGAAGCGGCTTGTACGAACCGGTCATGACGGGCTGGGCGCTCCGCTCTCTTTCTATTCTTATTAGATAATAGAGAGTCTGTTGAAGTGAGTTGGCGTGGGCAAAACGGGGTTTATGGGCTCGCACATATTTTGCCAACAGCTTGACTTGCCGGGAGCCGCGGCTTTGTGCGGATTCGCGTGCATGATCCCCACGATCCACAGTTCGGTCGTGGATTCTTTACCATGTTCGCGGGGCTGTGGACGATTGATGTTCGAACGTGGGCGAATCCTGTCCTTGCCGCCGCACCCAGGCTTCCGCTAGCGATTTCCCCATGTTTTTCCACAGCCCCCGGAATCGTCTCTCGCGATGAAGCAGTTGCATCTGCATCTCATTTCGGACTCGACGGGCGAGACGCTCGACATGGTCGCCAATGCCTGCCTCGCCCAGTTCGATGATGTCGAGGCGATCCGCCATCCTTGGCCGATGGTGCGATCTGAAGGACATCTCGACCGGGTGCTGGACGATGTCGAAAAGCGGCCGGGCCTGGTGCTCTACACCGTGGTCAATCCCACGATTCGCAAGGAGCTCGAGCGCAAGTGCCGGCAGCGCAGGATTCACGCCGTTTCGGTGCTCGATCCGGTGCTCGACGCGCTGGCGGCGGTGAGCGGGCAGCAGGCGAAGGGGCGGTCCGGCCGACAGCACGCACTCGACGCCGCCTATTTCGCCCGCGTCGATGCGATCCAGTTCACCATCGCCCATGACGACGGCATCGGCCCGGAAAACTGGGAGGAAGCGGACATCATCCTCGCCGGCGTCTCCCGCACTTCAAAGACACCGACCAGCATCTACCTCGCAAATCGTGGCTTCAAGGTCGCCAATGTGCCCCTCGTGCGGGAATCGCCGCCGCCGCCGTCGTTGTTCCTGCTCAAACACCCGTTGATCGTGGGCCTCACCACCAATCCCGAACGGCTGATCCAGATCAGGCGCAACCGGCTGCTCTCGCTTAACCAGGCGCCGGAGACAGACTATGTCGACGGCGACGCGGTCAATGCCGAGCTGGCCTTCGCGCGCCGCATGTTCGCCGATCAGGGCTGGCCGGTGATCGACGTGACGCGCCGCTCGATCGAGGAGAGCGCGCTCGCTATTGCGAAGCTCTATGCGGAGAGGTTGGAGAAGGCGGCCGGATGACGCTGTTGCTCGCCTCCAGAAGCGCGACGCGGCGGCGGATGCTGGCTGATGCCGGCGTGCGCTTCGCGCTTGTCGATGCGTCCCTCGACGAGGAGGCGGCCAAGCTTGACGTCATGGCCTCAAGCGCGGCGGATGCCCGAATGCTCGCCGGAAAGCTGGCGGAAGCGAAGGCGCTGAGCGCTGCGGCACCTGCCGATGCGCTGGTGCTGGGCGCGGATCAGGTGCTGGAAACCGAGCAGGGTGCCGTGTTGAGCAAGGCCGCATCGCGTTTGGAGCTGCGCGATCAGCTCCGGCGGCTGGCGGGGAAGAGCCATCGGCTCCACTCGGCCGCGTCGATCGTGCAGAACGGGACGCCCGTCTGGTCGGCGACCGAAAGTGCCAAGCTCGTCATGCGCGATTTCAGCGATGCCTTTCTCGAAGCCTATCTCGACCGTAATTTTGAATCGGTGCGCTGGAATGTCGGCGGCTATGCGATCGAAGGCGCGGGCGCGCAGCTATTCGATCGGATCGAGGGCAGCCATTTCGCGATTCTGGGCCTGCCGCTCATCCCTTTGCTCGCTTTCCTGCGCGAGAGGTCTATGATCGCTGCATGATCGTCCTGGGACTCACCGGCTCCATCGGCATGGGCAAGTCCACGGTCGCGCGCATGTTCGCCGACGAAGGCGTGCCGGTCTTCGACGCCGACGCGGCGGTTCGGCACCTGCAGGGTCCGGGCGGCATGCTGGTCGATGCGATCGAAGCGGCCTTTCCGGGCACGACGGGGCCGGAGGGCGTTGATCGCGAGGCTCTGGCGGCGCGGGTGCTCGCCGATCGGGCGATCCTGAAGCAGCTCGAGGCCATCGTTCATCCAGCGGTGGGTGACGCCCGCGTAGCGTTTCTGGCCGAACATGCCGAAAGGCCGCTTGTGCTGCTCGACATTCCGCTGCTCTTCGAAACGGGTATGGACGAAGTCGTCGACAAGATCGCCGTCGTCTCGGCGGACGAAGACATCCAGCAAATGCGCACGCTGGCGCGGCCCGGCATGACGCCCGAGAAATTCGCGCGCATCCTGTCGCACCAAACACCGGATGCCGAGAAGCGTGCGCGCGCGGATTTCGTGATTCCGACCGATGTTTCAATGGACGCGACGCGCGATGCGGTGCGCAAGGTGATCGCCGCTTGCCTCGCCGCGCCGGCGGATTCATAGGCTGGCCATGCGCGAGATCGTCTTCGACACCGAAACCACCGGCCTCAGCCCCGTCAATGGCGACCGCCTGGTCGAGATCGGCTGCGTCGAGCTCTTCAACCGGGTCGAAACCGGTCGCACCTTCCATTCCTATTTCAATCCGGGCCGCGCGATGCCGTCCGAAGCCGAAGCGGTGCACGGGCTGTCCGAACGCTTCCTTTCCGACAAGCCGGTCTTCGAGGACATCTGCGAGTCGCTGCTCGACTTTATCGGCGATTCGCCGCTGGTCGCGCACAATGCGACCTTCGATTTCGGCTTCATCAATCACGAGCTGGGCGGCTGCGGCCGACCGACCGTCTGCCATTCGCGAATGGTCGACACGCTCGCCATCGCCCGTCAGAAATTTCCGGGCGCCAAGCACAGCCTCGACGCGCTCTGCACCCGTTTTGGGGTCGATCGCTCGCTCCGCGTCAAGCATGGCGCGCTGATCGACGCGCAATTGCTCGCCCAGGTCTATGTCGAGCTGACCGGCGGCCGGCAGATCGGGCTGACGCTGGTTGCGGACTTGGTCACGGCGGAAGCCCGGCCCGCCGACATGTTGGTCGAAGCCGCGCCGTCGGTACGCGTCGCGCGTCCGCCCCGCCCGCACGGACCGAGCGAGGCGGAGTTGGCGCGCCATGCGACATTCCTGGCCGGGATCAAGGATCCGATCTGGAATCGACTCGGCGGCCGCGGTTGACCTTGCGCGAACGTGCGCCCACATGCCGGGCGTGATATTTCAGGGCCCTGTTCGGGCTCTTCATCGGGAGCCAGGTGATGGACATTCGTGTCTCCGGCCATCAGATCGATACCGGCGAGGCGCTGCGCAACCATGTCGATCAGAGGCTGAACGGGATCGCCGACAAATATTTCTCCCGCGCCGTTTCGGCGCAGGTGACGTTCGGCAAGGGTCCCTATGACCGAAGTTTCACCTGTGACATCGTCGCTCATGTGCCGCAGGGCGTCGTCCTGAAGGGTCGTGCCGCGGCCAACGACGCCCATGTGGCGCTCGACCAGGCCGCCGACCGGATCGAGACCCAGCTTCGCCGCTATAAGCGCAGGCTGAAGGACCGGCATATGCAGGTCGCTCATGCCGAAGCAGAGATCGATGCCGCCTACACCGTGTTCGCGCCGCCGCCGGAGACCGAGGAGCCGGTCGATCATCCACCGGTTGTCGCCGAGACCCGCGTCGATATTCCGAATGCGACCGTGTCTGATGCGGTGATGCTGCTCGACTTGCGCGACACCAATGCGCTCATGTTCCGCAACAGCGCGACAGACCGCTTCAACATGGTCTATCGGCGGGGCGACGGCACGATCGGCTGGGTCGAGCCGAAGCAGGCCTGACCTTTCCGCACCATTTTTCCCGCAACAGGGGCCGGGCCCGTGCCCGATACAATGATGAGCGATTTGAACGAAATACTGACCGGCGACGCGGTGGAGGCGAGCCTCACCGTGACCAACAAGAAGGCGCTGTTCCAGCTGCTGGCCGCCACGATGAGCCGCAGGACCGGGATCGCGGTAAGGGACATCGTCGCGGCGCTGAACGCTCGCGAAAAGCTCGGCTCGACCGGTTTCGGCGGCGGTGCGGCGATCCCGCACGGCAAGGTCGAGGGTCTTGGCCAGGTCGTCGGCGCTTTCGCGCGCCTGTCCCAGCCTATCGATTTCGGCGCGGTCGATGGCCTGCCAGTCGACCTCGTCTTCATGCTGCTCTCGCCGCCCGATGCCGGCGCCGATCATCTGAAGGCGCTCGCCAGCGTCAGCCGCGCCTTCCGCGACCGCGCGACCATGGCCAAGCTGCGCGGCGCGGGCTCGAAAGATGCGCTCTACGCGCTGCTGGCGGGAGAGGAAGCCAGGAATGTCGCCTGAAGGGGGCGAGCGTGCCCATTTCCGCGCGCTTGAATCCCTCTACGCCGCCGCGCCGGTCAACGCGCTGTTCGAGTCCCGACTCGAGATCGTCGAGCCCGGCTTCGCGCGCATCCGCTTCGAGATCGTCCCGGAGAGCTTCCATGCCGCCGGCGCCGCGCATGGCACCGTCTATTTCAAGATGATGGACGATGCCGCCTTTTACGCCTGCAACAGCCTGGTCAGCGACCGCTTTCTGCTTACCACCGCCTTCAACCTCGTCTTCACCCGGCCGCTCAAGGCCGGGCCGGTGATCGCCGAAGGACGCTGGATCAGCGGCAAGCGCCGCGTGTTCGTCGGCGAGGCGCGGCTGGTAACGCCCGACGGCGAGGAGGCCGGCCGCGGCACCGGCACCTTCATGCGCTCGCATATCCCGCTCGCCGGCCTCGAGGGCTATCGGCCGGCCCGATGACGCCGCGGCTGGCGAGCTCGGTCCTGGTCGGCGCGCTGATTCGCCGCGCTGAGTCCGAAGGAGGTTTCGGCGCGATTGTCGCAAAAGGGGACGCGACCGCCGGCGCAATCGCCGTCGTTCTGCGTGAACGCGGCCGTCCCGCCGCTTTGCTCGAGCGCGCATTGCAGCTCGACGGGCGCTATACGTGGCAAGATGTTTCGTCGCAAGGCACTGATACTGAAATGGAATTTTCCGACTTGCTTGAACGCAAGCGGCGCTTCGATCCCGATCTGTGGATCGTGGAACTGGATATCGTATCGGCCGAACGCTTCGCCGCTGAAATGAACGGGTTCGGTTGACGTGGTCGGCGGGCGGCTCTAGCGGGCTTGAAGCACTCAGAGCGGGGGCCGACCGCGATCCGGGCAGGACCAGGCGGCACGCGAGACGGGAGGGAGACCGGGGTGAACGATTCTCGCCCGTCATGGCTCGGCCGACCGCAATGATTAGAGTTTCAATGCGAAGCAACGTTCGCACCGCGGCCCTCGCCGCGGCGGCCATCTGTTTTTCCGCGGCCGCCGGCCTGGCCGGTTTTGCCGGACCTTCGATCGCTTCGGAGGCGGCGGGCGCCCCGGCTTCCTCCTATGCCGCCCATGCCGGCCTCGCACTCCAGCAGAGCGGCGATCTCGGCCTCAACGCGGCCAACGAGCCCGCCCGGCTCGCCCAGGACGTGGATTTCTCCACCCCCATCGCCACCCATGCGATCGCGCCGGCCGAGCAGGGCGAGATTCTGCGCGAGGCGGAACGCGACGGACGCTCGTTGGCGGCGCTGGTCGATGATTATGCCGGCACCGAGACGCCGGACGAAGAGGCCGAATGTCTCGCCCGCGCCGTTTATTACGAATCCAAGGGCGAACCGCTCACGGGGCAGCTCACTGTCGCCGAGGTCATCATCAACCGCTCGCGGTCCGGTCGGTTCCCCGATTCGATCTGCGGCGTGGTGCGCCAGGCCAGCCAGTTCTCGTTCGTCCGCCGTGGTGTCATCCCGACCCCGCCGCAAGGTTCGCGCGACTGGCGCATCGCGGTCGCGATCGCGCAGATCGCCATCCGGGATCTCGCCGATGGCGGCGCGCCAAACGCGCTGTTCTTCCATGCCCGTCACGTCAATCCGCGCTGGCGTCTGACCCGGGTCGCCACGATCGGCAATCACGTCTTCTACCGCTAGGCTCCGTAGCTTGGCCGGTTGGATCGGCCCGCTCTCCAGTGCCCGGAGAGCGGGCCTTTTTCTCGACCGGCTTTTGCCTGTTCCCGTTTCATTCTAAGTGAAAGACATGATCAGCCTGCCCGAGTCGCACCCATGCTTCGCCGATCTGCCGCTGATCGCGCAGGATGTCGCGCGCGGCGTTACGCGATTGTTCCACCGCTGCGATCTCTACGGCATTTGCGAGGCGCCGCTGCCCAATGGGCGCCGCGCGGATCTGATGGCGATCTGCGGCAGGGGTCTGCTCACCATCGTCGAGATCAAAGTGTCGAAAGCCGATCTGATGGGCGACCGCAAATGGACCGACTATCTCGACTATTGCGACTATTTCTACTGGGCGGTGCCGGCGGGTTTCGCGCTCGATCCGTTCGATGGCGATGCGCTCGGACCCGATCGCGCGGGGCTGATCGTCGCCGATCGCTATGACGCTGAAGTCATCCGTGCCGCGCCCTGCCACCCGCTCGCCGCGGCGCGGCGCAAGGCGGAAACGCTGCGCTTCGCCCGCCGCGCCGCGCGGCGGCTGGCCGGAGATCTCGATTCCGGCCTGGCAGGACAGGACTAGGATCGAATCAAGGTTCGTCGGTCTCCGTCGCCGACCGGTCGCCGCCTTCCAGCGCGCGCAACACAGCCGACCCGCGCCGATCCTGCCGTGCATAATCGATCGCGGAATAGCCGGCGATGCTGTCGGTCTGATTGGGATCGGCTCCCTGCGAGATCAGCAACCGCACCATCGGCAGGTCCAGCCGCTGAACGGCGAGGATCAGAGCCGTTTCGCCACGATTGTTGGCGAGATTGACGCTTGCGCGCCGGGCGAGCAGGCGCTCCGCACCGTCGCGCCAGCCGATCTGCGCGGCGAGCATCAGCGGTGTCGAGCCGTCATTGCTCTGGAGATCCGGACGCGCGCCGCGGCTCAGCAGGAAACCGAGCCAGTTGAGGTCGCGGCCGCGCACCAATATGTGCAGCGCGCCTTCGCCGGTCGATTGCTCGCGCGCATTGATCGCGACCGAGCTGGCGTTCGACGTGATCGTATCGACTGTGGCGCCGTCGCGCTCGCGCACCGCCTTCAGGAAACGGAAGCCTTCCGAAAAGCCCATCTGGGCGATGCTCGGCACGGCGAAAAGCGCCAGCAGCACCGCCGCGAGGACGCGAACCTTGGTCTTGCCCATGATTGCAATCAATTCCCGCTGCTATTCGACTTGATTGCGGCAGCTTAGCAAAGCAAGGCTTGGCGCGCCATGAACGAAAGCGCGATCACCCGCCCATTTTCCCTGCTGGCCCTGCTACTGGTGCTGTTGCTTGCCGGCTGTGACGCCGCGCCGCCCGAGGCGCCGCCGCTCCAGGGTGCAACGATGGGCGGTCCGTTCACACTGACCGACCAGGACGGGCGGCGAGTCAGCGACGCGGATTTCGCGGGCAAATACCGGATCGTCTATTTCGGCTTCACCTATTGCCCGGACGTCTGCCCGGTCGATCTGCAGGTGATCGGCGCGGGTCTGCGTCAGTTCGAGGAAAGCGATCCGGCCCGGGCGGCCCGGGTGCAGCCGCTCTTCATCAGCGTCGATCCCGCGCGCGACACGCCGGAGGTGATGCGCGCTTATGTCGCGAACTTCCATCCCCGACTGATCGGTCTCACCGGCAGCGAACAGGAGGTGGCCGACGCGGCACGCGCCTATGGCGTCTATTTCAGCCGGGGCACGCCCAATGAACAGGGCGCCTATCTGGTCGATCACAGCCGGATCATCGTGCTCTACGACCCCGAAGGCGAGCCGGTCGCCATCATTCCCCATGATGAGGGGCCGGGGGCTCTGGCCGCCGAGCTCGCGCGCTGGGTGCGATGAGGACGCGTTTCTGGGAATTGCCGCTGGAAACGCTCGACCGGGCGGAGTGGGAGGCCTTGTGCGACGGCTGCGGCAAATGCTGCCTGCACAAGCTTGAGGATGAGGAGACGGGCGAACTCTATCCTACCAACGTCGCGTGCCGCCTGCTCGACCGCAAGAGCTGTCGTTGCAAGGATTACCGGAACCGGCGCGCCTTCGTGCCCGATTGCGTGCGGCTCGATGCGGAGAGCCTGTGCGGGATCGACTGGCTGCCCTCGACCTGCGCCTATCGGCTGCGCGCGGAGGACAAGCCCCTGTTCGATTGGCACTATCTGATCAGCGGCGATCCGGAGAGCGTGCACGAAGCCGGCATATCGGTGCGCGGCTGGACGGTGTCGGAGGATGATGTCGGCGATCTCGAACATTATCTCGTCGATCGCGCGCTCTGACGCGGACCTGGACGGGCTGCCGCTCACCATCCGGGTCGATCCGCGCGCGCGCCGCCTGCGGCTCAAGGTCGATCGCCGAGCGCGTGCCTTGCTGCTGACGGTACCGCCCCGCGTCTCGCGCCGCCGGGCGCTGGCCTGGGCCGCGGAACATCGCGAATGGGCGGAGCGCGCGCTGACGGCGCTGCCCGCAAATGTGCCGTTCGCACCCGGCGCGACGATTCCGGTGGAAGGAATCCCGCACAGGATCGATTGGTCGTCGGCCCGGCCACGCCGGATCGAAGTGGCGGATGGACGGTTGCTGGCAGGTGGGCCGATCGAAGGGCTGGATCGCCGGGTGCGGCGCTGGCTGAAAGAGGCGGCAATCGCCACGCTCGATGCCGAAACGCGCGAATATGCGGCCAAGGCCGGCGTCATGCCGTCACGGGTGAGTATCGGCGATCCGGTGTCGCGCTGGGGCAGCTGCGCGGCGTCTGGCGCGATCCGCTATAGCTGGCGGCTGATCCTGGCGCCCGAATTCGTGCGCCGCGCGACCGTCGCGCACGAGGTCGCTCATCTCGTGCACATGAATCACGGGCCGGCCTTCCACGCGCTGGTCGCCGACCTGTTCGGCGCCGATCCCCGCCCCGCCCGCGCTTGGCTGAGACGCGAGGGCGCTGGCCTGCATTTCGTCGGCGCGACTTAGAAGGGGCGCTGTTCCGGGCGGCGCGGCGGCTCACGCGCCGGCGGCTGGTCGCTCTGGCGCGGCCGGGTCAACGTGCGCTCGAGCCAGGAGCGGTCGAGCCGCTGCTGATCGTCTGGCTTTTCGTCCTGGACGGGCGGGGTCGGACGGTCGCCGAGAATGATCTCGTCGCTGGGCGGCGGCGGGGCGAGCGGATTGCCGTCGGCGTCCATCATCGGCCCGTCCTGCGGCGGCGCGTACCAGAGGTCCTCTTCCGGATCGACCTGCCATTCCGGCGCCGAGGCTTCGGTCGCGAAGGGCTCGGGCGCGCGGTTGGCGACGGCGCGGCTCATATAGGCGCGGAAGGCCTGGGCCGGCGCGCGGCCGCCGGAGAGGCCGGCCAGCCGGCGATTGTCGTCGCGGCCCATCCAGACGCCGGTGGTGATGCCGCTGGAAAAGCCGACGAAATAGCCGTCGCGGTTGGAGGAGGTGGTGCCGGTCTTGCCCGCCGTCGGCCGGCCGAGATCGGCGGCGCGGCCGGTGCCGTTGGTGACGACGCCCTGGAGCAGCTCGGTCATCTGCGCGGCGACCCAGGGCTGGACGAGCACGCGCCCGCCTTCCTCCTGATGCTGGTAGAGCAAGGTGCCGTCGGCGGTGGTGACGCGGCGGATGCCGTAGGGGATGACCGAGACGCCGCCGCGCGCCACCGCGGCATAGGCCCGCGTCATGTCGATCAGCCGGACCTCGGACGAGCCCAGCGCCATGGCCGGGCTGGTATTGACCCGGGTGGTGATGCCGAAGCGCTGCGCCATGTCCGCCACGGACCGGGTGCCGACCTGCTGGGCGAGCCGGACCGCGACGGTGTTGATCGAATAGGCGAAGGCGGCGCGCAGCGGCACCGGGCCGACATTGCGGCCATTGTCGTTGCGCGGGCTCCACCCGTTGATGGTGATCGGCGAATCCTCGACGATCGTGTTCGGATTGAAGCCCGCCTCCAGCGCGGTGAGATAGACGAAGAGCTTGAACGACGAACCGGGCTGGCGCGTCGCCTGGGTCGCGCGGTTGTAGATCGAGCTTGCATAATCGCGGCCGCCGACCATCGCGCGGACCGCGCCGTCGCGGTCGAGCGAGACGAGCGCGCCCTGCGCGCCCTGCGGCGCATTGGCGTTGATCGCTTCGGCGGCGGCGCGCTGCATGCCGGCGTCGATCGTGGTCCACACATCGATCGGCGCATTGGTCTCGTCGATCAGCATGTCGAGCTGGGGCAGCACCCAGTCGACGAAATAGCGCGTCACGTCCTGCCGCCGCTCCTGCCGCGCCAGTTGGACGTCCTGCGGATTGGCGGCGTTCGCCTGGGACGGCGTGATGGCGCCGTTGCGCACCATCAGCCGCAGCACGACGCTGGCGCGTTCCCGCGCCGCCTCGGCATCGGCGGTCGGCGAATAGTTTGACGGCGCCTTGACCAGGCCGGCGACGATCGCGGCTTCCGCGACGCTCATCTCGGTGGCGCTGTGATCGAAAAAGAGGCGCGAGGCGGCGTCGATGCCATAGGCGCCGCCGCCGAAATAGACGCGGTTGAGATAGAGCTCCAGCACCTGGTCCTTGGAGAATTTCCATTCGAGCGCGAGCGCGAGAATGCCCTCGCGCACCTTGCGCACGAAGCTGCGGTCGTTGGTGAGGAAGATGTTGCGGGCGAGCTGCTGCGAGATGGTGGAAACGCCGCGCACCCGGCCGCCGTCCGTCCAGCCCACCCAGATGCCGCGCGCGATGCCGATCGGATCGACGCCGGGATGCGAGCGGAAGCGGCGATCCTCGACCGCGATCATCGCGTCGCGCATGATCGGCGGGATCTGGTCATAGCGCAGCCATTCACCGAATACGGGGCCCATCGAATGGATCACCGTGCCGTCGGCGGCGCGCACCCGGATCATCTGGCCGAGATCGTCCCGGCGGCTGAGCTCGCTGTAGCTGGGCAGCTGGTTGACCGCGACCGCGACCGCGACGCCCAGCGCGACGAGCGAGACGAGCAGCAAATAGGCTGCGATCTTGAAGCTGGAGACGATGAACCGCCGGATGCGGGACCGGGGAGGGGCGCTGGCCATCAAGGGCTACCGATAGGGGCGGCGAGTCATGGCGGCAAGCAGAAGCGCGCGGCGCCTTAACCGGGGCTTACTTCGGCCAGGGTTTGTTTCAGCGAAGCTGAAAACGATCCTAATCCCGCCGTTCGAAATCGAGGCTGGCCGAATTGATGCAGTAGCGCAGTCCTTCCGGCCCCGGGCCGTCTGGAAAGACATGGCCCAGATGGCTGTCGCATTTCGCGCAGCGCACTTCGGTGCGGACCATGCCGTGGCTGCGATCCTCGATCAGCGTCACATGGTCCTGCGCCGCCGGGCTGGTGAAGCTCGGCCAGCCGCTGCCGCTGTCGAACTTGGTGTCGCTGTCGAACAGCAACGTGCCGCAGCCAGCGCAGCGATAGCCGCCTTCATCGTGATTGTCCCAGTAGATGCCGGTGAAGGCACGCTCGGTGCCACCCTCGCGCAGCACATGATAGCCTTCGGGGGAGAGCCGGTCGCGCCATTCGGCGTCGGTAAGGTCGATCCTGTCCATAACGCGAATGTGGGGCGTCCGGCATGCGCGATCAATGCCGAGCATCTTGCTGCCCCCGGCTGGATGGCGCGGACGAAATCCGAAGTCGTCTGGCGCGACATTTCGGCGGCGCGTTGCTAGAGTGGTTCCATGTCCGACATCGCCCGCCTTCCCGTCGCCGACGCCGATCCGCTGGATCACCTCAGCCTGCCCGGCTGGGTCTATCGCGATCCGGAATTTTTCCGGGCCGAGATGGCTCGCGTCGTCCGTCCCGCCTGGCAGATCGTCTGCCATGTCAGCGACATGGCAGGACCGGGCGACTGGCGGTCGCTCGATATCCTGGGCGAAAGCGTGATCGTCATCCGCGGTGCGGACGGCAGGGCCAGGGCATTTGCCAACATCTGTCGCCATCGCGGCGCGCGGCTAGTGGACGGCACGGACGGCTGTGCGAAACGGCTCACCTGCCCCTATCATGCCTGGACCTATGCCGCCGACGGCCGGCTGATCGGCGTTCCGCACAAGGAGGATTATCCGGGGCTGGACCTGGCCGCGCACGGGCTGATCCCGGTCGATCTGGAGGAATGGCGCGGCTTCCTCTTCGTCCGATTGGAAAGCGGTGGGCCGAGCGTCGCCGAGATGATGGCGCCCCATGAGGCGGATATCGCCCCGCATCGGTTCGAGGATTTGAAGGCGATCGGCCGGATCACGTTGCGCCCGCGCGAGGTGAACTGGAAGAATGTCGCCGACAATTATTCGGATGGGCTCCACATCGATGTCGCCCACCCCGGGCTCGATCGCCTGTTCGGCGCCAGCTACGAGATCGAGGCGGGCCTGCATGTCGACCGCATGGCAGGCGAGTTGCTTGAGCGGCCGTCTGCCAATCTGTCCGAACGCGCCTATCAGCGCTTTCTGCCCGACGGCGCCGGACGGACCTGGCTCTATTTCAAGCTGTGGCCGAACATCGCGTTCGACATCTATCCCGACCAGGTCGATTTCATGCATTTCGTGCCGGTCTCGCCGACGCAGACGCTGATCCGCGAGATCAGCTATGCCGTACCGGATGGCCGGCGCGAGATGAAGGCGGCGCGTTATCTCAACTGGCGGATCAACCGTCAGGTCAATGCCGAGGACACCGGGCTGATCACCCGCGTCCAGCAGGGTATGAGCTCGTCTCTCTATCGGCCGGGACCGCTCGGCGAGAGCGAGGTCTGCCTGCGCAGCTTTGCGCGCAAGCTCAGGCGGATCATTCCCCAAGCGCGGCTGGATTCGCCGCCGCCGCCGGGCTGGAGCGGTTTGCCCGGATCGTGAGCAGATAGATCGGAAATCCAGCCGCGATCAGGACGATGCCCCAGGCCACCGCCTCCGCGCCGGCGCCGTACAAGGTCCAGATCGCATAAAGGGCCGCAAGCGAAGCGATCATCGTCAGCACCGCCGATCCGGCCATTCGGTCCGTCCGTTGCAGACGTAAGGCGGCGAGTGAGCAAGCGAGGTAGAGAACGAGCGCGGCCGCTGTCGAAACCAGTGCCATGAACGTGAAAAGGCCGCCGATCGAGCGTGAATAATTGGCCGCGATCAGGAGCGAGGCGAGCGAGCTGGACAGGATCTGCGCTCTCACCGCTATGCCGTTCGCGGAGGTCTTCGCGAACCAGCGCGGAAAAGTGCCTTGGCGGGACATGGTGAGGAGCATTTCCCCCTGAAGCAGAGTCCATCCATTGATGGTGCCGATCGCGCTCACTGCCGCAAACAGCGCGACGAACATGGCGAGGCCCGGGCTCCAGTAGAGCGCGACGAAATCGGCGAGAGGGGCGTTCGATGCCGCCGCCTGCTCGGCCGGCATCAACAGGATCACTGGAGTCGAGACGAGCAGATAGACCGCGCCCACGATCAGAATGCCGATCATGGTCGCGCGCGGGATGTTGCGGGCGGGATCGCACACCTTGCCCTCGCCCACCGCCGCCGCTTCGACGCCGAGCAACGCCCACAAGGTCAATGTCGCCGCCGTGGTGATTCCGGCAAGGCTGACATCCTCGGTCCGAAACGGCAATTGCGCTACCTGACGGCCTTCGCCGACCACCAGCGCGGAGATCAGGATCACCGCAATCAGTGGAATCAGTTTGATGAGGGTGGTCACCAGTTGAAAGCCGCCGGCCGCGCGCACGCTGGCGCAGTTGATCGCGGTCAGCGACCACAGCAGCGCGATCGTGGCGGCCGCGCCCAGCCCCGGCGCGTTTGCGAGCGCCGGCGCGAACAGGGAGAGGTAGCTGATCGCCGCGACCGCGATCGCGGCGTTGCCGACCCAAGTCGCGATCCAGTAACTCCACATGACCGCGAAAGCGGGCATGGGCCCGAACGCTGCCTGGACGAAGACGTAGGGGCCGCCGGCTTTCGGCATCGCGGCGGCCAGTTTGGCGAAAACGTAAGCGACGCACAGCACTCCGCCGATTGAAAACAGCCAGCCGAAAATGGCGTTCCAGCCATAAGGCGCGAGCTGCGCGGGCAGCAGGAAAATGCCCGATCCGATCATGTTGCCGACGACCAGCGCCAGGCAGAGCCAGAAGCCGAGCGCGCGCGCCTTGTCTTCGGATGACGTCATGATGGCATTTCCCCCTTGCGCGCGGTTTTGCGCGCGCAAGGGATCATACGCAATGGTGGAGTGCTGGATGTGCTGTAGAGGTGAAGTTTGATCATCCGGCGCGATGTCCCCCGGACATCGCGGTTCGACCGAGGGTCGAACTGCCCGAATGATGGTGCGGTCGAGAAGACTCGAACTTCCACGGCCTTTCGGCCACAGCGACCTCAACGCTGCGCGTCTACCAGTTCCGCCACGACCGCACGTGATGCACGCCGGGAGGCCCGGCGCCGGTAGGAAGCGGGGCCTCTAGCAAAGCCTTCGGGGCCGTGCAACCGCACTCAATAGAGGAACATCGGCATACCCTCGACCCGCATCAGCCGGGCGCGGTAGCCCGCCTTGTCGTAGAGCGCGGTCACGTCCACCGATTTGGTGCCCTGAAGCAGCGTATCGTTGGGGACATGGCCGTAATTGCCGTCGGAAAGCGTCACCATCCGCGCCGTCTCGCCGCGCGCGAGGAGCTGGACGGCGAGGCCGCCGAAGGCGAAGCCGACCATCCGGTCCATCGCGTCCGGCGCGCCGGCGCGCATCAGATAGGCCAGTTCCTGGATCACCGTGCCGATGCCCAGCTTCGCCTCGATCGCGCGGCCGAGCCGGCGGCCGACGCCGGCCTGGTCGCGCTGGGTCGCGGTGCGGGAGAGATCGCCGGCCTCGTTCATGCCGGCGATGCTGGCGCCTTCGGATATGACGCACATCGCATAGCCGGCCGGGTTGGAGGCCTTGTCCTCGGCGAGCAGCGGTAGCAGCAGATCGAGATCGGCCGGCACCTCGGCGATCACGGTGCGGTCGACCTGGGCGAGGAAGCCGGACAGCAAGGCGGTCTCGCCGCTGCGCCGGCCGAACAACTCCACCACCCCGATCCGCTCATGGCTTTCGACGGTGGTCCGCAGCGCGTTGATCGCCTCGACGGATCGGCTGACGGCGGTGGAGAAACCGATGCAATAGTCCGTGCCGAACACGTCATTGTCCATCGTCTTGGGGACGGAGATGACCGGCACGCCCTGCGTCGCGAGATGGGCGGAGAAACGCAGCGTGCCGTCGCCGCCCAGCGTCACCATCGCAGCGACGCCGAGCTTCTCCAGCACCTCCAGCACATGGCTGGTGCCGTCGCCATTCTTGTGCGTACGCGGATCGGCGCGCGAGGTGTGGAGCATCGTGCCGCCGCGCCGGTCGATGCCGCGCACGCGCTCGCGGTCGAGCGGGATCGTGTTGGCGGCGATGCTGGCCGGATCGGCGGGGTCGATCGCCATCACGCCGTCCCAGCCGCGCCGGAAGCCGATCACGCTCCAGCCGAGATCGTCGGCGGACAGCACGACCGAACGGATGCAGGCATTGAGGCCGGGGACATCGCCGCCCCCCGTCAGGATTCCGATGCGCATCCGCGCACCTTAACGGACGGAATCAGACGGTAAAGCTCTCGCCGCAGCCGCAGGCGCCCTTGGCGTTGGGATTGTCGAAGACGAAGCCGGCGGCGAAATCGTCCTCGCGCCAGTCCATCGTCGAGCCAACGAGGTAGAGGACGGAGGCGCCGTCGATGTAGAAGGCGCCGCCGGGCGTCTCGATCTTCTCATCGAACGGATCGGCTTCGGTCACATAATCCACCGAATAAGCGAGCCCCGAACAGCCGCGCCGGGGCGTCGAGAGCTTCACGCCGATCGCGCCTTCGGGCGCCCTGGCCATCAGCTCCGCCACGCGCGCCTCGGCGGCGGGAGTCAGCAGCACGGCGGCAGGGCGGGCACGGGTCTTGGTTTCGGTCGTCATAGCATTCCGAGCTCCAGCTTGGCCTCGTCGCTCATCTTCTGCGGATCCCAGGGCGGATCCCAGACCAGCTCTACCTCGGCATCGCCGATCCCCGGCACCGCGCCGACGCGCAGCTCGATCTCGCCCGGCATGGATTCGGCGACAGGGCAATGCGGCGTGGTCAGCGTCATCGTCACCTTGGCGTGATGATCGGGCGTGATCTCGACGCCGTAGATCAGGCCGAGATCGTAGATGTTCACCGGGATTTCGGGATCGTAGATATCCTTGAGCGCGGCGATCACGGCTTCATACAGATCGCCGCCCGGCTCGGTCCCTGAAAACGCCGCCGGCTTCTGCGACAGGAAGCCTTCCAGATAGTCGCGCTTGCGCTCGAATGTCTCGATCACGTCCGACACGCGCGCCTTGGGCGGCGCGTCCACGCCGTCCACTTCCTCGATCTCGATCTTCTGCTGCTTGTTCATCCGAAGATTCTCGTCACCCGCTCGATCCCCGCGGCCAGCGCCGCGATATCCTGTCTGCAATTATAGACGCCGAAGCTCGCCCGCGCCGTGGCATCCACGCCCAGCGCCGCCATCAGCGGCTGCGCGCAATGATGGCCGGCGCGGATCGCCACCCGGCTCTCGTCCAATATGGTGCCGACATCGTGGGGATGCACCCCCTCGACCGCGAAGCTGACGATGCCGGCCGAATCCTCCGGCCCGAACAGCCGGACGGAGTTGAGATTGCGCAGCGCCGCGCGCGTCTCGGCGACCAGCGCCGCCTCGTGCGCCGCGATCGCATCGAGGCCGATCCCCTCGACATAGTCGATCGCGGCATGGAGGCCGAGCACGCCGACGACATGCGGCGTCCCCGCCTCGAACCGCGCCGGCGGCGGGGCGTAGGTCGTCTTCTCGAACGTCACCTTGTCGATCATCGCGCCGCCGCCCTGCCAGGGGGGCATGGTCTCGAGGATTTCCGAGCGCGACCACAGCACGCCAATGCCGGTGGGGCCGTAAAGCTTGTGGCCGGAGAAGACGTAGAAGTCGCAATCGAGCGCCGCCACGTCCACGGCCATGCGGGGCACGGCCTGGCAGCCGTCGAGCAGCAGCTTCGCGCCGACCGAATGGGCGATCTCCGCCGCCCGCTTCGCGTCGAGCACGGAGCCCAGCACGTTGGAGACGTGGGCGAGCGCGACCAGTTTGTGCTCCGGCCGGATCATCGCCGCCATCGCGTCGAGATCGATGTTGTGATCCCCGGTCAGCGGCACCACGTCGATTTCCGCGCCCGTCATCTGCCACGGCACGATATTGCTGTGATGCTCCAGCGCCGACAGCAGGATGCGGTCGCCCGGCTTCAGGTTCGCGCGGCCCCAGCTCTGCGCGACGAGATTGACCCCCTCGGTCGCACCGCGCACGAAGACGATTTCCTCCGGCGCGGCGGCTCCCAGGAAGGTCGCGACCCGGCGGCGCGAGGCTTCGAAAGCGAGCGTCATATCGGCCGAGCGCTGATAGACGCCGCGATGGACGGTCGCATAGGTTTCGGCATAGCCGCGCGCGATGGCGTCGATGACGACCTGCGGCTTTTGCGCGGTCGCGGCGGTGTCGAGATAGGCCCAGCCCTCCGGGATCGCCGGAAAATCGGCGCGCCAGTCGAGCGGGAGGGCGGCGATGGCGGGGGCCGCGCTCATACGAGCGCCCCCAGCTTCGCCAGAGCCGCCTGTTCCAGCTCCGGCCCATGCGGGGCGCCGTCGAACAGCCCGGCGACGAAGGCCTGCAGCATGAGCTTGCGCGCTTCGGCGGGCGGCAGGCCGCGCGACTGAAGGTAGAAAAAGCCGCTGGAGTCCAGCTCGCCGACGGCGGCGCCATGCGCGCATTTCACGTCGTCGGCATAAATTTCGAGTTCCGGCTTCGCATTGGCCGTCGCCGTACGGTCGAGCAGCATGGCGCGGACGGATTGTTCGGCATCCGTCTTTTGCGCATCGCGGTCCACGGCGACCTTGCCGAGATAGGTTCCGACCGCTTTGCCGGCGAGCACGGTGCGGATGATCTGCCGGCTGGTCGCGTGCGGTTCGGCATGACGCACGCGGGTGACGATCTCCAATACCTGCGACGCGCCGCCGATCTGCACCGCGTTCAGCGCGAAATCGGCGCCTTCATGCAGGGTCGCGTCGATCTCGATCCGTCCGAACGCTCCGCCGAGATTGAGCAGGTCCAGCCTGGCTTTCGCCCCCTTGCCGAGGCTGAGCGAGAGCTGGTGCACGGCGGCGTCGCCTTCCGGCGCGTCCTGTACGATGGTCCGCTCCAGCCGGCCGCTCGCCGGCACGACGATGTTTTCCGGCGCCGGCAGCGGCCATATCCGCTCCAGCGCCGCGAGGTCGCTATAGCGCCACGCCTCGTCCTTGCGGCTGGGGAGCGGCAAGGTCACGCCGCGACCTCGCGATAGCCTTCGCGCTCCAGCGCCTCGGCCAGCTCGGGCCCGCCGGAACGGACGATGCGGCCACCCGCCAGCACATGGACGAAATCGGGCCGGACGAGATCGAGCAGCCGCTGATAATGGGTGATGAGCAGCACCGCCTTGTCCGGCTTGCGCATGATCCGGTTGATCCCCTCGCCGACGACGCGCAGCGCGTCGATGTCGAGGCCGGAATCGGTCTCGTCGAGGATGGCGAGGACGGGATCGATGATCCCCATCTGCACCATCTCGTTGCGCTTCTTCTCGCCGCCCGAGAAGCCGACATTCACGGCGCGCTTCATCATCTCCATGTCGAGCCCGAGCGCATCGGCCTGTTTGCGCGCCAGCCGCAGGAAATCCCCCGCCGAAAGCTCCGCCTCCCCCCGCGCCCGGCGCTGGGCGTTGAGGGCGGTGCGCAGGAACTGGACGTTGGAGACGCCGGGGATTTCGACCGGATACTGAAAGCCAAGGAAGATGCCGAGCGCGGCGCGCTCGTGCGGTTCAAGAGCGAGGAGATCGATACTTTCTTCGTCACCCCGGACTTGATCCGGGGTCCACCTGTCTTCCGGTGCGTCGGGCGAAGAGAAGGTGGATGCCGGATCAAGTCCGGCATGACGAGGACGGGTGAAGGTCACCGACCCCTCCGTCACCTCATAGCTCGGCCGCCCGGCGAGGACGTAGGCGAGGGTCGATTTGCCCGACCCGTTCGGCCCCATGATCGCATGGATCTCGCCCGGTTTCAGTTCGAGGCTGATCCCCTTGAGAATCGCCTTGCCGTCGATTTCGGCGTGGAGGTTATCGATTTTGAGCATCACCGACTTTCTGTTCGTTGTTGCCTTATTCGATCCATGATTTCGGGCATATCGCGAAGCTGTTGTTCGGAACCTTCAAAGGCATGACGAATAGCCAGATTTCGGCGTTCGGCATCTTGATAATCTGACGCCAGGCTTAGAGCTTGATCAGCGTGGACCACGTCAAGGGTACGGGTTTCCGCACAAGCGCGGATCGCGGAATCCACTGACCGACGAAAGCGAGGGCGATCGGATGTATTCATACCGCCGCGCTCGTTGAGAGACGTCCTAATACACTGCATGTATCGCAGCACCATTGGCGCAATCGGATCAACAATCTCGACGTCGCCGAACTGCAATTCCCTGCCCGATGGCGCGGGGGGGATCTGAGCAATTAACAAAGCAAGCAGCACGCTCATCCCACGCTCCCCTCCAAGCTGATCCCCAGCAGCTTCTGCGCCTCCACGGCGAACTCCATCGGGAGCTGCTGGAGGACCTCGCGGGCAAAGCCGTTGACGATCAGGGCGACGGCGTCCTCGGCGGCGAGCCCCCGGCTCATCGCGTAGAAGAGCTGGTCGTCGCTGATCTTGGACGTGGTCGCCTCGTGCTCGATCTGGGCTGAGGGGTTGCGGACCTCGATATAGGGGACGGTGTGGGCGCCGCATTGGTCGCCCAAGAGCAGGCTGTCGCACTGGGTGAAGTTGCGCACCCCTTCCGCGTTCGCCAGCACGCGGACGAGGCCGCGATAGGTGTTGTTCGATCTGCCCGCGCTGATCCCCTTGGACACGATGGTCGAGCGGCTGCCTTTGCCGAGGTGGATCATCTTGGTGCCGGTATCGGCCTGCTGCCTGTTGTTGGTAAGCGCGACCGAATAGAATTCGCCGACGCTGTCCTGCCCTTTGAGGATGCAGGACGGATATTTCCAGGTGATCGCGCTGCCGGTCTCGACCTGCGTCCACGACACTTTGGAGCGGTCGCCGGCGCAGAGCGCGCGCTTGGTGACGAAATTGTAGATGCCGCCCTTGCCCTCGGCGTCGCCCGGATACCAGTTCTGGACGGTGGAATATTTCACCTCCGCGTCCTCGTGCGCGTAGATTTCCACCACCGCCGCGTGGAGCTGGTTCTCGTCGCGCATCGGCGCGGTGCAGCCCTCCAGATAGGAGACGTAGCTGCCCTTGTCGGCGACGATCAGCGTGCGCTCGAACTGGCCGGTATTCTCGGCGTTGATGCGGAAATAGGTGGAAAGCTCCATCGGGCAGCGCACGCCCTCCGGCACATAGACGAAGGTGCCGTCGGAGAAGACCGCGCTGTTGAGGCAGGCGTAGAAATTGTCGCGCTGAGGGACGACGCTGCCGAGATATTTCTTCACCAGCTCGGGGAATTCGCGGATCGCCTCGGAGATGGAGAGGAAGATGACGCCGGCCTTGCGCAGCTCGTCGCGGAAGGTGGTGGCGACGGAAACGCTGTCGAACACGGCGTCCACCGCGACCTTGCGCGCGCCCTCGACCCCGGCCAGCACCTTCTGCTCCTCGATCGGGATGCCGAGCTTCTCGTAGGTGCGGCGGATTTCCGGGTCGAGCTCGTCCAGCGAGGCCAAAGTCGGCTTCTGCTTGGGCTCGGCGTAATAATAGGCGTCCTGGAAATCGATCGGCGGGATATCGAGCTTCGCCCAGGTGACCTCCTCCATCCCGAGCCAGGCGCGATAGGCTTTCAGGCGCCAGTCGAGCATCCATTCGGGCTCGCTCTTCTTGGCCGAGATGTAGCGGACGGTGTCCTCGTTCAGGCCCTTGGGCGCGAATTCCTGCTCGACGGGGCTGGAGAAGCCCCATTCGTACTTCGCAGCGCGCTCCGCGGCCTCGATCGCCTCGCGGTTCTTGACGTCGGTCACGGCGCCACTCCCTCAATCCGATCATCCCGAGCGAAGTCGAGGGACCCGGCCGAGCGAAGCCGAGGCGTATTTCTCGGCTGCGCTCGAAGGGGTGTCTCGACTTCGCTCGACATGAGCGGTCTGGGGGAGGTGAGGCTGGCGAGGCTCACCCCCGCAAGCGCGCCACGGACGGCGCCATTGACCACGTTCATGTGCGGGCGGACCTGGCAGCAGCTTTCCAGCGCGCAATCGTGGCGCTCCGTGTCGATACAGCTCGTCATCACGATCGGGCCTTCGACCGCCTCGACGATGTCGGCCAGGCTGATCGCGGCGGGCGGGCGGGCGAGGCGGACGCCGCCGCCCGTGCCCCGGCTCGATTCGAGCAGGCCGGCGGTGGAGAGGCGGCTGACCAGCTTCTGCGCGGTGGGGAGCGGAATGCCCGTCTCAGCGCTCAAGGTCGTCGCATTGACCTTGCGCCTTTTGTGGGTCGCAGCGTCAAGCGCCGCTCCCGCGCCGCAATGGCGCGCGGCGGCCGACATCATCACGACGGCATAATCGGCAAGGCTGGAAAGGCGCATATCTTCCGTGTCTTGTTGCGAACCATTCTCAAATCAGACTGATTCGTTCCGATTGGCATGTGGTCGTATCGGGCGGCGAAATCAACCCATGTCGGTGGCCGCGCTTTGACCTGCCACTTTCCCGATGCCATAGCGCCGGGCGATGGCGCTCTATCCCCTCGTTCGGCCGCTGGCTTTCGCGCTCGACGCGGAGCGGGCCCATAGGACGACGATCCGCGCGCTGAAGCTGATGCCCGCCGGCTTGCCGGCCAAGGCCGATCCGGTCCTGTCGATCCGCATCGCCGGCCTCGATTTTCCCAATCCGGTCGGGCTCGCCGCCGGTTTCGACAAGGATGCCGAGGTCTTCCGGCACATGTTCGGCTTCGGCTTCGGCTTCGTCGAGGTCGGCACGCTCACCCCCCGCCCGCAGCAGGGCAATCCGAAACCGCGCCTGTTCCGTCTCGCCGAGGACCGGGCGGTGATCAATCGAATGGGATTCAACAATCAGGGTCAGGCCGCCGCCGCCGCTCGTCTGGCGAAGCGTGATCGTCGGCGCGGCGTTGTCGGCATCAATATCGGCGCCAACAAGGACAGTTCGGATCGGGTGGCGGATTATGCCGCTGGCGTGCGGGCGATGCTGGGGCTGGCCGATTATCTTACCGTCAACATCTCCTCGCCCAATACGCCGGGCTTGCGTGCGCTGCAGGACGAAGGCGCGCTGGCCGAATTGCTCGCCGCCGTGGTCGAGGCGCGAGGTGCGGGGCCGCCCGTCTTCCTGAAGGTCGCGCCGGACCTGGAACGGGCCGACGTGGATGCGATCTCCAAACTTTCGATCGAGCGCGGCGTGGATGCGCTGATCGTCGCCAACACCACGGTCAGCCGGCCGATGTTGCGCTCGCGCCATCGCGGCGAGGCGGGCGGCCTGTCCGGCGCGCCGTTGAAGGCGCTGGCACTGGAGCGGCTGCGCGATTTCCGGCTGGCGACGGGCGGCGCGCTGCCGCTGATCGCCGCGGGCGGGATCGAGAACGGCGTCGATGCTTTCGATCGCATCCGCTCCGGGGCGAGCCTGGTCCAGCTCTACAGCGCGCTCGTCTATCGCGGCCCCGGACTGGCGGGCGAGATCGGTCGCGAGCTGAAGCTGCTGCTGGCGCGGGATGGCTTTGCCTCGGTCGCCGAAGCCATCGGCACCGCCGCGCCCTAGCGCGGCGCCGGCTCGATCAGGACGACCCCCTCGCGGCGCGGATCGGCGCCGCCGTCGATCCGGCCGTCGCGCAGGATGACGCCGTGCAGGCCCGAATCCTCGCCCTGCCCCGGCCGCACCGCGATGCCGCGCGCAGCGAGCGCCTCGACCACGCCGGGCGGAAACCGGTCCGCCTCACCATTGAAATTGCCGCCGCGCGCGATGAGGTTTGGCAGCGCGATGGCCTCCTGCACGGGCAGTCCCCAGTCGACCACGCCGATCATCGCCTTGCCGACATAAGCGAGGATGGCATTGCCCCCCGGCGAGCCGAGCGCGCCCGCGAACCGGCCCTCGGCATCGAGCAGGATCGCCGGCAGCATCGACGAGCGCGGCCTTTTGCCCGGCGCCACCGCATTGGCGGCGGGCCGCCCCTGCGCGTCGCGCGGCAGGAAGGAGAAATCGGTCATTTGGTTGTTGAGGAAGAAGCCGTCGACCATCCGGCCCGAGCCGAACAGCGATTCGACCGTGGCGGTCATCGAAACGACATTGCCCTGCGCGTCGCCGACGATGAAATGGGTGGTGCCGGCGGGCTCGCGGGTCGCATCGCGCGCCGCCACCGGCGCACCGGGCGGCGTGCCGGGCAGCGGGGGCTGCGCCGCCGCGCGCGGGCCGATCAGCGCGGCCCTCTCAGCGACATAGGCCGGATCGAGCAAGCCGGCGATCGGTACGGAGATGAAGGCCGGATCGCCGACGTAAAGATCACGGTCGGCGTATATGAGCCGGCTCGCCTCCGCGAACAGGAACCAGCCTTGTGGATCGGCGGGGCCGTGGGCGGCGATGTCGGTATGTTCGAGCATCGCCAGCAATTGCAGCACGGCGACGCCGCTGGACGGCGGCGGCGGCACGCATATCCGGTAGGCGCGATAGGCGCCGCACAGCGGCTCGCGCTGCGCCGGCTGATAAGCTTCGAGATCGGCCAGGGTCATCGTGCCGGGCAGCGCGCCGGCGCGGGTACGGGCGACGATCCGCTCGGCGGTCGGCCCGCGATAGAGCGCGTCCGAACCCTGCACCGCGAGGCGGGAGAGGAACTCGGCATAAGCGGGATTGCGCAATGTGTCGCCGGTGCGCAACAGCACGCCGTCGGGGCCGCTGAAATAGGCGCGCACGTCCGGCATCGCGTTTTGCGGCGCATTGCCGTGGATGAACCGGCCGAGGCGCGGACTGATCGCGAAGCCGTCGCGCGCGGCGCGTTCTGCCTCGCCGAACAGGCTGCTCCAGGGCAGCCGGCCATGCGCGCGATGGGCGAAGTCCAGCATCCGCACCACGCCGGGTACGCCCGTCGCCCGGCCGCTCACCACCGCCTCACGGAAGGGCAGCGCATTGCCGTCGCCGCCGACGAACATGTCCGGCGTCGCGCCCGCCGGCGCGGTCTCGCGGCCGTCATAGACGTTCACCCGGCCCGACGCCGCATCGTAATGGGTCATGAAGCCGCCGCCGCCGAGGCCGGAACTTTGCGGCTCGACCAGCGAGAGCATCGCCTGGACCGCGATCGCGGCATCGACGGCGCTGCCGCCCTGGCGCAGCACGTTCATGCCCGCCTCGGCCGCGAGCGGGTTGGCGGCGATCACGTAGATTTGCGTCTGTGCCTGTGCGGGCTCGGCGCGCACCTCGGGCGCCGCAGTCGCGCAGCCCGGCAGGGCAAGAACTGCCAACAAGCAAAGCAGACGCGACAGAAGATTCATGCTTTCGGCCTCGCACCACCTGAGGGTCAGGCGGACCTAGCCAAGCCGGGGGGAGGCGTCCACCGCTGATCGCCGTGGCGCTCCATCGATTCGCACATTAGGAAGGCTCTTTCGACGCGGGAAAACCGTGCGGATGACGGGAGGCACGATGCGGCGGCTGGAGCATTTTCCGAATCTGGTGGCGATGTTCTTCGTCCGGGCGCGCGAACGCGGCGACGCCCCCTTCCTCTGGGCGAAGCAGGACGGCGAATGGCGCTCGACAAGCTGGAAGATGGCGGCCGAGCAGGTCGCCAATCTCGCCTCGGCGCTGAACAGGCTGGGTCTGGGCAATGGCGACCGGGTGATGCTGGTGTCGGAGAATCGCCCCGAATGGCTGATCTCCGATCTCGCGATCATGGCCGCCGGCTGCGTCACCGTGCCGACCTACACGACCAATACCGAGCGCGATCATCAGCACATTATCGACGACAGCGGCGCGCGCGCCGTGATCGTCTCGACGGCCAAGCTCGCCAAGACGCTGCTGCCCGCCGCGGTGCGCAGCTCGGGCTGCGAGCATGTCGCGATGATCGACGGGCCGCTCTCCGGCCTCGGCCAGGCGGGCAATGTCCGGCTCCACGACTGGCGGGCGCTGATCGCGGCGGAGATGACCGATCCCGAGGCCTGCGCGGCCGGCGCGACCTTCGCCCGGTCCGATCTCGCCTGCATCATCTACACGTCCGGCACCGGCGGGGCGCCGCGCGGCGTGATGCAGCATCATGGCGCGATCCTGACCAACATCGAGGGCTGTGCCGCCTTGATCGCCGAGGATTTCGGCTGGGGCGACGAGATTTTCCTGTCCTTCCTGCCGGCCTCTCACGCCTATGAACATTCGGGCGGGCAGATGTTCCCGATCGGGCTGGGCGGCCAGATATATTATTCCGAAGGGCTGGAGAAGCTCGCCTCCAATATCGAGGAGGTACGCCCGACGATCATGGTGGTCGTACCGCGCCTGTTCGAGGTGCTGCGCCAGCGCATTTTGAAGCAAGTGGAAAAGCAGGGGAAGCTGACCAACTACCTGATGGGCCGCGCCCTTTCGATCGGCGCCAAGGACTATGGCGGCTCCGTGCCCGTCTGGGACCAGCCGATGAACCTGTTTCTCAGCCGCACGTTGCGGCCGAAGATCGCGAAGAAGTTCGGCGGGCGGATCAAGGCGATGGTCTCCGGCGGCGCGCCGCTCAACCCCGAGGTCGGCATCTTCTTCCACTCGCTCGGTCTCACCTTACTCCAGGGTTACGGCCAGACCGAGGCGGCGCCGGTCATCTCGTGCAACCGGCCCAAAGCGGGGCTCAAGATGGACACGGTCGGCCCGCCGATGGACGGCGTCGAGGTCAAGATCGCGCAGGACGGCGAAATCCTCGTGCGCGGCGAGCTGGTCATGCACGGTTACTGGCGCAACCAGGCGGAGACCGACCGGGTGCTGAAGGCGCCGGAGGGCGAGCCGGGCGCGGGCATCTGGCTGCACACCGGCGATGTCGGCCATATCGACGAGGCCGGGCGGATCGTCATCACCGACCGCAAGAAGGACCTGATCGTCAACGACAAGGGCGACAATGTCTCGCCGCAGAAGGTGGAGGGGATGCTTACCCTCCAGGCCGAGATCCTGCAGGCGATGGTGGTCGGCGACAAGCGACCCTATCTGGTCGGACTGATCGTTCCCGATCCGGAATGGTCGGCCGAATGGTGCGTCGCCAACCGGCGGACCTGCCATTTCGCCGTCCTGTCCAAGGACCCGGACTATATCCGCGCCGTGTCCGAGGCGGTGGACCGGGTGAACAAGGAGCTGTCGGTGATCGAGAAGGTCCGCCGCTTCATCATCGCGGACGAGCCCTTCACGGTCGAGAACGAGCAGCTCACGCCCTCGATCAAGATCCGGCGCCATGTCATCAAGGGGCTGTACGGCGAACGGCTGGACGCACTCTACAAACGTTAGCTTCCGGCGCTAGAAAGCGTCCTTCGCTGCCCGCCGCGCGGCCAGTTCCTCGACCGAGCCGGCGCGCATGAAGGGGTTGGTCGCCCTTTCGTCGGCGATCGTGGTCGGCACGGTCGGCTCGCCAGCAGCGCGCGCCGCCTCGACCTTCGCCATCCGCTCGCGCAGCGCATCATTGTCCGGCTCGACGGTGAGCGCGAAGCGGCCGTTCGCCAGCGTATATTCGTGCGCGCAATAGACGAGAGTGTCGGGCGCCAGCCCGGCAAGGCGCTGGAGATTGGCGTGCATCTGGGCCGGCGTGCCTTCGAACAGCCGACCGCAACCCATCGCGAACAGGGTGTCGCCGATGAAGAGCGTGGCCTCCTCGGGCAGGTGATAAGCGATATGGCCGGCAGTATGGGCCGGCACCTCCAGCACATCCGCTTCGGCCTCGCCGAGCGCAACCCGGTCGCCTTCGCCGACCAGGCGGTCCAGCGTCGGAATGCGTTGGGCCTCGGCGGCGGGGCCGATGACCGTGCAGCCCGTCGCCGCCTTGATCGCCGCATTCCCGCCGGTGTGGTCGCCATGCCAGTGGGTGGTCCAGATCTGGCTGATCGTCCATCCCCGCCGCGCCGCCTCCGCCAGCACCGGCTCGGCCACCGCCGGGTCGATCACCGCCGTCTCGCCGCTCTCCGGCTCGTGCGCGAGCCAGACATAATTGTCGGACAGAACCGGGATGCGGACGACTTCGATCATCACCAATGGCCCGTATTGGGCATAGATGCCCAAGGCTCGGCGGGTTCCAGCCGGCCGTCCTGCAGCAGCTCGATCGAGACATTGTCGGGTGTGCGCACGAAGGCCATATGGCCGTCGCGTGGCGGCCGGTTGATCGTGTAGCCGGCGTCCATCAGCCGCTGGCAGCTCTCGTAGATATTCTCGACCCGATAGGCGAGATGGCCGAAATTGCGGCCCTCGCCATAGTCCGCCTCGTCCCAATTATGGGTGAGCTCGACCTGCGCCTGCTCGTCGCCCGGCGCGGCGAGGAAGATGAGGGTGAAGCGACCTTGCTCATTTTCCATTCGCCGGATTTCCTCAAGCCCGAGGACGGAGAAGAAGCGCAGCGTCTCCCCCGGATCGGAAATGCGAATCATGGTGTGAAGATATTTCATGGTCGTTGCTCGGCCCTGTCGCTGGCGCCCGGCCGCGTTGGATTGTGGCGAAACGCATGAGCGCCTAGGATTTTCCTCTGCCACAGACGGGGGCGCGCATGAAGACCAAAGCCGTGCTGACCGCGATGCTGGCGACGGGGCTCTTCGGCGCCGCGCTGGCCCAGGATTGGGGCGAGGGCGACGACGTCTTCGCCGACAATCCGGCTTTCGAGCCTTCGCGCGCCTTGTGCCGGCAGGTGCGGGACCGCGAACCGCCCGCCTCGGACCGGCCCGACGCCGCGATGCGCGCGTCGCTCGCCGGCTGCGATTCCGAAGTGCTCTATTACGGCATCGGCATGCCGGCCGATCCGGAACGGGCGCGGCTCTGCGCTTTCGCCGAGATCGCGGAAGAGCGCGATCATGCGCCGCTGTCGGGACGCGTGATCCTGATGACCATTTACGCCAACGGCGTCGGCGCGCGCCGCGACTTCGATGTCGCGACGCACCTCGCTTGCAATGTCGAAGGCGCGCCGATGGAATCGCATGGGCGCGTGACTCGTCTCGCCGAACTCAGGGCGCAAGGCTGGACGGACACCGATTTCCACTATTGCGACGACATCACCAGCGGTCTCGCCGCCGGCTATTGTGCCGGTCACGAGGCAAGGATCGCCGAGGTCGGGCGGGCGGCGGCGCTCGCCGCCCTGAACGAGCGACTGACGCCGCCCCAGCGCCGGGCCTATGCCGCGCTGGAGGCGGCGCGCGACGCCTTCATCGGCGCGCATGGCGACGGCGAGGTCGATATGTCCGGCACGCTTCGCGTCGCGCTATCGATCGGCGCGCGCGAAGCGGCGCACGAGGCCTTTCTCGATACGATGCGGCGGCTCGATGCGCGCCGCTTGCCCGCCGCCGCCTTCGCTGAAGCCGATGCGGCGCTCAACTCGGCTTATACGGCCCGGCGGGAAGAGCTGTGGCGCGAAGCGCGGGGCACGGTGACTTGGGAGCAGGTGCGCGCGGCGCAGCGGGCCTGGCTGCGCTACCGCGACACCTTCCTCGCCTTCGCGGCGCGCGCTTATCCCGCCATGCCGCGCGATCACCTGGCCGCCTGGCTCACGGCGCAGCGAACCCGTATGCTGACCGATCCGGGATAACGGCTTGTCCACATAAATGCACGGTTCATCGCCGCCGTGAGATAGATGATCGTCCCGGCGCGTTCGTGCCGGGCGGGGAGGAATCGCCATGTCCGAAGGGATCCAAGACAAGCAGCAGCGCGCCACCATCCTGATCGCCGTCCTGATCCTTGCCGCCAGCATCATCGCCGGCGGCTATCTGCTCGGCGACGGGCTCAAACGGGCGCGCATGGCCGATCGGGCGGTGACGATGCGTGGGCTGGCCGAGCGCGACGTGACCGCCAATCTCGCCACCTGGACGATCAACCTGTCCGCTAACGGCACCGAGCTCGCCGCCGTGCAGGGCAAGATCGAGGAGGACACCCGCCGCATCCGCGACTTCTTCCGCGCCGCCGGCTTTCCGGACGAGGCGGTGAGCGATGCGGGCGGCTCGGTCAGTTCCTATTACAGCAGCGAGCGGGGCGCGAACATCGTCACGGTCGGCCGCCGCCTCCAGTTCCGTTCCGAGGATGTCGCCCGCGCCCAGCGCGCTTATGCTCGCCAGTTCGAGTTGATCCGCGCGGGCGTCGGGCTGCAGGAGGGGTCGGGGATGCAGTACATCTTCACCCGTCTCAACGATATCAAGCCGGAGATGATCGCCGAAGCGACGCGCAACGCGCGCGAGGGCGCCGAGCAGTTCGCCGAGGATTCGGGCACCAGCGTGGGCGGCATCCGTTCCGCCACTCAGGGCTATTTCTCGATCGGGCCGCGCGACGGCGACGTGTCGGAGGAAGGCTATGGCGGACGGGACTCGCCCAACCAGAAAGTGCGGGTGGTGACGACGATCGAATTCTATCTGGGTTGAGGCGCGGGCGCGGGGCGGGGCGCATCGACTTCGACCTCACGCAGGGTATCCAAACTGGCCCGGGCGATGCGACCGGCCTCGCTGTCGGGCGCGCCCTCGGCGACCCGCCGGTAGAGGCGTTCCGCCTCGGTCATGTCGCCCGCCTCGCCCGCGATCGTGCCGGCGAGCAGGACGATGTCGGGATGGTCGGCGGCCATCTCCAGCGCGCGGGTGATGTCGGTCCGCGCGCGGGCAGCATCGCCCTGACGCCGGGCGAGCGCGGCGGAAAGGTACCAAGCGAAGGGATCGGACGGCACCAGCCGCAGCCCTTCATCGAGATCGGTTCGCGCGCCGGCGACACTGCCGAGCGCGACGAGGGCCCGGGCCCGATCGAGATGGACCTCGCCGCGCAACTCGTCGCTGAGGTGCGGCGCGGCGAGTGCGGCATCGAGCGCCTGCACGGCGCGGGTCGGCTCGCTGGCCGCGAGCCAGGCATTGCCGGCCTTCACATGGAAATCGGCGAGGCGGGTATCGTTTGCCGCTTCGGCCTCGCGCGCGGCCTGCTCGTAGACTGTCGCCGCCGGCGCCCAGCGCTCCAGCGCGACATAAGCGAGGCCCAGGCACTGGCGGGCATGCAGGCCGCCGCCCTCCACCCGCCATGCGCTCGCCATCTCGATCGCGCGCTCCGCGTCGGCCTGCACCAGGTCGATGCAGGCGGCATAACGTTCGAGCGCGACGGTGTCTTCGGCGGCCGGCGCGGCGCCCTGCAGCGCAAGCGCGATCAGGAAAGGGGTCACAATTGCTCCATCAGCGTCTTCACCGTCGCGATCAGCACAGCGAGATCGCCGGGGCGCGACAGGCGGTGGTCGCCGTCCTTGATCAAGGTCACCTGCACGTCGGCTGAACGCGCGAGCCGGGCGATTTCCGGCGCCCAGGTCCAGGCTACGTCCCTGTCCTCCTGTCCGTGCAGCAGCCGGATAGGGCAATCGATGGTGAGCGGCGCGTGCATGAGCCGGAGCGATTCGCCGCTCTCCCAGAAGGCGCGGCTGGTGACATAGGGCTGGTCGCCATAAGGCGTTTCCTCGACCAGCCGGCCCCCGCGCAGGATGGTGAGCTTCTGCTCCTCGGTGAAGCCCCAGCCGGTGAAGTCCGGCGCGGCGGCAATGCCGACCAGACCTCTCACCTGCTCCGGCCGGGCGAGCGCGGCGAGCAGCATCAGCCAACCGCCCATCGACGAGCCGACCAGCACGACCGGCCCGCCCGCCACTTCGTCGATCATCGCCAGCACGTCGTCGCGCCACTGGGCGAGGGTCTGTTCCTCGAATTCGCCCGGGCTGGCGCCGCAGCCCGTATAGTCGAAGCGCAGCATTGCCCGCCCCTCGGCCTCGGCCCAGGCATCGAGCGCCAGCGCCTTGGTCCCTTCCATGTCCGACATGTAGCCGGGCAGGAAGACGATGGTCGGCCCGCGCCCGGCACGGTGATGATGGGCCAGCCGCTGAGCGGCGCTGGTCGAATTGTCGCTGAAATTGATCCTCATACCCGTGCTTTAGACCGGTTTCGGCGAAGCTGAAACGGCCTGGGCGGCCTCTCAGGCGGGCTCCTTGGCGGGATTTTCGAACACCTCTTCGATCCTGAGCTCGAACAAATCGGCGATGCGGAAGGCGAGCGGCAAAGACGGATCGTATTTCCCGGTTTCGATCGCATTGACGCTCTGGCGCGAGACGCCGAGCCGCTCGGCGAGATCGCCCTGGCTCCATTCCCTCTCGGCGCGCAGGACGCGCAGGCGGTTCTTCACGAACAGCCTCCGTCGTCCAGTGTAGAGCGGTTGAGGAGCTGCCCGAAGATCAGGCTGAAGCACCAGAGCGGGAAGATGTAGAAAACCGGCAGGCGCGGCACGCTGGTGAACATTTCCAGCAGGCCCCAGACGCTGGACACGGCGAGCACGATCGCGGTCGCGATCAGGAACTTCCGCACCTCCAGCATCCGCAGATATTCGTCGTCCAGCTCGACCAGCAGCCGGCCCAGCGCCCAGATCCAGCCCAAAGCGGCCATGCCCGGCAGCAGCGCCAGCGCGACGACGCCGGCGCTGACCGAAGCGCGGTCATCGACCAGGGCAGCCGCGAGAAAGACGGCGGCGAGATAGGCGATCGTGATCGGGATCGTGCGGCGCAGATAGCGCCTTTGCGCCGGGTTCGCGGCCATGGCTCAGGCCTTCGCGCAGCGCCGGCGGCGACCGGCGATGATCGCGACCATCACGAGCGGCAGAACGGTGACGAGCGAAGTGGCCACCCGCTCCGGAATGAGCCCGGTCGCGCCCGTCAGCGCGACGAGCAGGATGGCGAGCGCCCAGAACAGAGCCTGATGAATGATGGACATATGGTCAACCTTCCTTGCCTGAATGACAAGCGAGGTTTACAAAAGACTTCGTCATTTGTCAACTGTCCTTTACAAGAGAGGTGCCGTGACTTTTCGCCGTGCTTCGCCTATATGGTCGACATGGCTTCGCGCAGCGCCCGCACGACGACTATCACCCGCCCCGGCCGGGGGCGGCGGAGCGTGCGCGTCGGCTGACGCGGGGCGTTTCCGGCCGCTGCCCGGTGGTGGGCAGGGCCGGCGGACCTTCCCACCTTCCCCTTGTTTCCCGCCCGTCGCGCCCGTAATCCGGCGCGCGATACGCGAACAGGACAGACGATGACGCAATTGCTGAAGATCAGCCTTCCCGACGGATCGGTCCGCGAGGTCGCGCCGGGCTCCACCCCCGCCGACGTGGCGACTGCGATCGGGCCGGGCCTCGCCAAAGCGGCGCTGGCGGCGCGGGTCAATGGCGAGCTGCGCGACATCGGCCGTCCGTTCGACGGCGATAGCGAGCTGGCGCTGGTCACGGCGCGCGACGAGGCGGACGCGCTGGAGCTGGCGCGACACGATTTCGCCCATGTCCTGGCCGAGGCGGTGCAGCGCCTGTTCCCGGGTACGCAGATCACCTTCGGCCCGGCGACCGAGGACGGCTTCTATTACGATTTTGCGCCCGCTCCGGAGCGCGGCCCGTTCACCGAGGAGGACCTGCCGGTCATCGAGGAGGAGATGCGGCGCATCATCCGGTCCGACACGCCGCTGGTGCGCGAGGAATGGGATCGGGAGCGGGTCCGCAATTTCTTCGTCGCGCAGGGCGAGACGTTCAAGGCCGAATGGGTGATGGAGCTGCCCGAGGACGAGACGATCTCCATGTACCGCACCGGCGACTGGCTCGACCTGTGCCGGGGCCCGCATCTCGCCTCCACGGGCAAGCTCGATCCCGACGCCTTCAAGCTGACCCGCGTGTCCGGCGCCTATTGGCGCGGCGACCAACGCAATCCGCAATTGTCGCGCATCTACGGCACGGGCTGGCTCAACAAGAAGCAGCTCGACGCGCATCTCGTCCGGCTCGAGGAGGCGGCCAGGCGCGACCATCGCAAGCTGGGGCAGGAGATGGACCTGTTCCACCTCCAGGCCGAGGCGCATGGCAGCGTCTTCTGGCACCCGAAAGGCTATCTGATCTGGCGCGAGCTGGAGGCCTATATGCGCCGCGCGATCGACGGCGCGGGCTACAAGGAGGTCAAGACGCCGCAGGTGATGGACGCGCGTCAGTGGGAGCAATCCGGCCACTGGGGCAAATATCGCGAGAACATGTTCGTCATCCCCGACGAGGTGCCGAACACGGAGGATGAAGGCCCGATCGTCTCGGACGATGCGGCCTGGATGGCGCTCAAGCCGATGAACTGCCCGGCCCATGTCCTGATCTTCCGCCAGGGCATCAAGTCCTATCGCGAGCTGCCGCTGCGTTTCTACGAGAATGGCTGCTGCCATCGCAACGAGCCGCACGGCGCGCTGCACGGGCTGATGCGGGTGCGCCAGTTCACGCAGGACGACGCCCATATCTTCTGCCGCGAGGATCAGGTGTCGGCTGAAGTCCGCGCCTTTTGCGAGCTCGCCGACCGCATCTACAGGGATTTCGGCTTCAGCTATTCGATCAAGCTGGCGCTGCGCCCCGAAAACCGCTTCGGCAGCGACGAGATGTGGGACCTGGCCGAAGGCGAGCTGCGCGACGCCGTCGTCGCGGCGGGTCTCGCCACGGACGAATATGGCTGGGAGGAATTGCCGGGCGAAGGCGCCTTCTACGCGCCGAAGCTCGAATGGCATCTCACCGACGCGATCGGCCGCACCTGGCAGGTCGGCACGATCCAGTCGGACCGTAACCTGCCCGAGCGACTCGACGCCTCCTATGTCGCCGAGGATGGCGGGCGGCACCGGCCGGTGATGCTGCACCGCGCGATCTTCGGCTCCTACGAGCGGTTCATCGGCATCCTGATCGAGCATTATGCCGGCCGGTTCCCGCTCTGGCTGGCGCCGGTCCAGGCGGTGGTGGCGACGATCGTGTCCGACGCCGACGATTATGCCCGCGAGGTCGAATCCGTGCTGCGCGCGGCGGGAATTCGGATCGAGGCGGACCTCAGGAACGAGAAGATCAATTACAAGGTGCGCGAGCACAGCCTGGCCAAGGTTCCCTACCTGCTGGTCGTCGGCAAGCGCGAGGCCGACGAGCGCACCGTCGCGCTGCGCCCGCTCGGCGCCGATGCGCGACAGGAGGTGATCGGCCTCGACGCGCTGGTCGATCGTCTCACGGCCGAGGCGCGGGCGCCGGATCTGCGGGACTGATCCGCCACAGCGCGGCGCGAAAAATCATGGCCCCGTGGAGCAGCATCTTTCATTCGCGCGGCATATTCACTAGGTAAGGCCGCCCTTCGGCATCAGGAGAAGCCAACATACGTTCCCCCCAGATGCGGCGTCCCGCCGCCCCGCCGCTCAGCGGCCCCCGCTTCAACGAATTCATCTCCGCGCCCAAGGTGCGCGTGATCGATGAGAATGGCGAAAATCTCGGCGTTCTACTGACCGCCGAGGCGATCGAGCAGGCCGCCGATGTCGGCCTCGATCTCGTCGAGGTTTCCCCGAACGCCGATCCGCCGGTGTGCAAGTTCCTCGACGTCGGCAAGTTCAAGTACGAGGCCCAGAAAAAGGCGAACCTCGCCCGCAAGACCCAGAAGACGCAGGAGATCAAGGAGATCAAGATGCGTCCGAACATCGACGACCATGATTATGGGACGAAGATGAAGAAGATCGTCGAGTTCATCGGCGAGGGCGACAAGGTGAAGGTGACGCTGCGCTTCCGCGGCCGCGAACTGGCGCATGGCGAATTGGGCATGCAGCTCCTGCAGCGCGTCCAGGCCGATGTCGCCGAGATCGCCAAGATCGAGCAGCATCCGCGCATGGAAGGGCGCCAGATGCTGATGGTTCTGGCCCCCAAATAAGCCCCCGTTCACCCCGAAAGGCGCGCGCGGTCCGAAAACCGGTCGGCGGCCGCGATTTCGCCCCGATCCGGCGATTGCGAAGGAGGCCAGCTTTCCGTAGCGGAAGGCCGATCACACCCGTTTCAACTCGCAACCAATCTGTTGCGGATTTGCAATAAGGGCCGCCAGACCTAAGGAATTCCGCGGTTTTTCCGCTGGCGGAGCCGTGGCTTCCGGGTTAGCCTTCTCCCAAACAGATAACATATTGGGAGGGGTTCATGTCCAAGACCTTCTGGCTGCTGTCCGCCGGTTTCGCCGCGCTCGCCGCGCCGGCTCATGCGCAGGATCAGGAAGCGGCCGCCGACGCCAGCGCGCAGGAAGGCGCCGTCAACACCCAGGCGGAGATCGTCATCACCGCCCAGGGTCGCCGCCAGGTCCTCCAGGATGTGCCGCTTGCCGTGTCCGCGGTCGGCGGCCAGGCGCTGGCCAATACTGGCGCCAGCGACATCCGCCAGCTCAACCAGCTCGCGCCGTCGCTGCTCGTCTCCTCGACCGGCACCGAAGCGAACGGTTCGGCCCGCATCCGCGGCATCGGCACGGTCGGTGACAATCCGGGTCTCGAAAGCTCGGTCGCGGTGTTCATCGACGGCGTCTATCGCTCGCGCTCGGGCATCGGCCTTAACGAGCTGGGCGAGGTCGATCGCGTCGAAGTCATGCGCGGGCCGCAGGGCACCTTGTTCGGCCGCAACGCTTCGGCCGGCCTCATCCATGTCATCACCCGCCGTCCCGAGTTCGAGTTCGGCGGCTATGCCGAACTTACCTACGGCAATTACGACTATGCCCGCGCCGCCGGCGCGGTGACCGGCCCGATCGGCGAGAACACCGCTTTTCGTATCGATGCGATTTACGCGCGTCGCGACGGCTTCTACGATGTCGTCAACGCCGGCGGCGCGACCGAAAGCACGGTGAACGACCGCGATCGCCTGTTCGTGCGCGGCCAATTGCTGTTCGAGCCCAGCGACGCGATCTCGATCCGGCTGATCGGCGATTACACCCGCCGCGACGAATCCTGCTGCGGTGCCGTCTATGTCGGGCTGTCCGAGACATTCGATCCGACGCCCGGCGCGCCCGGCGACTTCTCCACCGCGCCGAGCAACCGGATCATCGACGTCCTGACCAGCCTGGGCGGCGTCATTCCGTCCGCCGGCGATCCCTATAATCGCCGGATCGCGATCACGCCCGGCCTAACTTATGAGGGCAGCACCCGCGATTGGGGCCTCTCAGGCCAGATCGACTGGGATCTGGGCGGCGCGACCCTGACCGCGATCACCGCCTATCGCAGCTACCGGTCCGAGCAGCCGGGCGATGTCGACTACACCAATGTCGACATCCTGTTCCGCGCCGACGACGGCAACGCCTTCCGCCGCTTCCGCACCTTCACGCAGGAGCTGCGGCTGCAGGGATCGGCGTTCAACGGTGCGCTCGACTGGCTGGTCGGTGGCTATTTCGCCAGCGAGGATCTGTCGCTGCGCGACAATCTGCGCTTCGGTGCCCAATATGGTGCTTTCGCCGCCTGCCGCCTCGTCGCGACGATCAACGCCGCTTCGGTGCTGCGCGATCCGGCCGCGCCGGGCTGCATGAGCCCGGCGGGCCGGGCGACGCTGACCGGCGCGTTCGGCGCGCTGGCGCCGCTCTTCCTGGGCGGCCTCGATCGCCTGAGCACGGTCAACAGCGTCGGCGACAGCAACGCCAATTATTTCCAGGAGAGCACCAACTGGGCGCTCTTCACTCACAACATCTTCAACATCACCGACAATCTGAGCCTAACGATCGGCCTTCGCTACACTAGCGAGAAGAAGGAATTTTCAGCCAATTTCAACAACACGAACACAATCTGCCCGATCCAGCAGGCGGCCTTTTCGCCCTTCCTCCCGGGAGGCGCCAACGCCGGCCTGATACCGGCGACCGCGGCACCGCTCGTCGCGGGCCTCGTCAACCTGACGTGCCAGGGCAATTCGTCGAGTGCGCTCAACGCGCTCAACCTGTCCGACGAGCGCGACGAGGACGAGTTCACCGGCACCGGCGTGCTCTCCTACCGGCCGACCAGCGACCTGCTGCTCTATGCCAGCTATTCGCGCGGCTATAAGGCGGGCGGCTTCAATCTCGATCGCTCGGCGCTCGGCTCGCCGATCTTCGCGCCCAGCGATCCGCGCAATGTCGGCGGGCGCGGCGCGGCGTTCGGCACCGGCAATCTCCAGTTCGATCCGGAAATCGTCAACGCGTTCGAGCTGGGCATGAAGTGGACGCGTCGCCGCTTCATCCTGAACGTCGCGGCCTTCCACCAGCTGTTCGACAATTTCCAGCTCAACACGTTCAACGGCTCCGTCTTCCTGGTCCAGAACATCAACGGCTGCGGCGCCGATCTGGGCGGGACGGATTCGGATGCCAGCAATGCCACCGGAGCCTGTCCGGCCGATCAGGTCCGCGCCGGCGTGGTGTCGACCGGCATCGAGGTCGAAGCGGCGATCTATCCGCGCCGCGATCTCCAGCTCACGGCCGGCTTCACTTATGCCAACACCCGCTATCGCAACGACCTGGTCGGACGCGACACCGGGGCGCCGCTGGATTCGGCGCTGTTCCTGCTGCCCGGCGACAATCTGTCGAACGCGCCGCAGGTCGTCGTCACCAGCTCGCTGACGTGGACGCCCTCGCTCGGCTCTTCGGGGCTCAGTGCGCTCGTCTATATCGATGCGCGCCTGACTTCCGATTACAATACCGGGTCCGATCTCTTCCCGGAGAAGGAGCAGGACAGCTTCGCGCTGTTCAATGCACGCCTCGGCATCCGCGGTCCGGGCCAGCGCTGGGCGGTCGAGCTCTGGGCGCAGAACCTGTTCAACCAGGAATATCAGCAGGTCGCGTTCAACGCGCCGTTCCAGGGCAGCAACAGCGTCGCCCAGGTCCGCTCGTTCGGCGCGACCCAGGGCTTCGGCACGGCGAACCAGCTCTTCGCGAGCTTCCTCGCCGAGCCGCGTACGTTCGGCATCACCGGCCGCTTCCGCTTCTAGGAACAGGCCATGTCCCTTTGGGGGGAAGAAGGCCCTCGCCGGAAGGCGGGGGCCTTTTTCATCCGCCATTCCCGATCCCGGGCGCTCAGGCCGCCCTGCGGTCCGCCGTCGTTCCGCCCTCCCCGGCGGCCTTGAGCAGCCGGGCTTCCAGCGCCTTCAGCCTGGCCGGCGCGTCGATTTTCGCACCGTCATGGTCGGCAACATAGAAGACGTCGACGGCGCGCTCACCATAAGTGGCGATATGGGCGCTGCGGATCGATGCCTTCGATTCATGGAAGGCGCGCGCCAGCTCGCTCAGCAAGGCGGCGCGGTCGCGGGCATTGATCTCGACGACGGTGTGGCGGCTCGAGGCCTTGTTGTCGATGAACACCGCCGGATTGATCGCGAACGCCTCGGCCCGGCGCAGCGGGAGCGCCCGCGCGGCGAGGCGCGGCAATGACGGCTCCTGCCCCGCCACGGCATCGCCGACCGCGCGCTCCAGCCGCTCGCGCTGATGGTGATCGGCGATCGGACCGCCCGCCATGTCCTGGACAAGGATATTGTCGAGCGCCATGCCGTCCGCCGTGGTGTGGATGCGCGCGTCGATGATGTTGCCGCCCGCCAGGCTGATCGCGCCGGCGACGCGATAGAACAGGCCGGGCCGGTCGGGCGTATAGATCGTCACCAGCGTCGCGCCGCGTTCCGGCTGTGCGCCAGTCTCGTAGGGCGCCGTCGCCGGCCCGTCCCTATCCGCCGCCGCGACGAAGCGCGCATTGCGATCGATCACCTCGATCGGTTCGGCCAGCCAGTAGCTGTCGGGCAGTCGGTCGGCATACGCGACGAGCCGCGCATCGTTCCAGCCCAGCCGGTCGCCCAGCGCGCGGCGCACTTCCTCCACCCGCGCCGCCCGCCCCTGCTGCTTGTGGCCGAGCCGGAGCATCTCCTCGGCGGCGTCGAACAGGGTGCGCAGCAGCTGCGCCTTCCAGCCGTTCCAGGTTCCGGGCCCCACGGCGCGGATGTCGACCACGGTGAGGATATAGAGCAATCGCAGCCGTTCCAGGCTGGTCACGCGCCCGACGAAATCCTGGATCGTCTGGGGGTCGGCGAGATCGCGCTTCTGCGCAGTCGCCGACATCAGGAGGTGCCAGCGCACCAGCCAGGCAACGGTTTCGGTTTCCGCCGCCGTCAGGCCCAGGCGCGGGCAGAGCGCCAGCGCGACCTGTTCGCCAAGCAGGCTGTGATCGCCGCCGCGCCCCTTGGCGATATCGTGCAGCAGCACGGCGACATAGAGGACGCGGCGCGAGGCGATGTGGTTGAATAGCCGGGTGGAGAGCGGGTGATCCTCCTTCAGTTCGCCTTTATCGATCCGTGCGAGCAGGCCGATCGCCCGGATCGTGTGTTCGTCCACCGTATAATGGTGATACATGTCGAACTGCATGCGCGCGACGACCCGGCCGAAATCGGGAATGAAGCGGCCGAACACTTCTGCCTCGTTCATCCAGCGCAGCACCGTCTCGGGATCGCGCGGGCTGGTGAGCACGTCGAGGAACAGCGCGTTGGCGCGGGGGTCGGCGCGGATATGCGCGTCGATCAGCTTGGCGTTGGCCGCCGCGGCGCGCATCGCATTGGGATGGATTTCCAGCCCGTGCCGGTCGGCCAGCGCGAACATCCGGATGAGCCGCACCGGATCGGCGGCGAAGAATTGCTCGTCGGGGACCGCCAGGCGGCCCCGTTCCAGCATGAAGCCCTCCAGCCGGCGCGGTCGGCGCATCAGGCTCGGCAAAGTGAAGCGGCGGCCGCGCGCGGCGAACTTCTCGTCGAGATGGGCGAGGAAGACGCCGGTCAGATCGCCCACCGTGCGCGCGTGCAGGAAATAGTGGCGCATGAAGCGCTCGACCGAGGATTTTCCGGGCCGGTCGGCATAGTTCATCCGCTCGGCGATGGCGCGCTGGTGATCGAAGGTGAGGCGTTCCTCGGCCCGTCCCGCGACGAGATGGAGGTGGCAGCGCACCGCCCAGAGGAATCGCTCCGCGCGCTGAAAGCGCCGCAGCTCGTCGGCGGAGAGCAGGCCGACATCGACCAGTTCCGCGACCGAGCCGACGCGGTGGACATATTTGCCGATCCAGAAGAGCGTGTGGAGATCGCGCAGCCCGCCTTTGCCCTCCTTAATATTGGGCTCGACCAGGTAGCGGCTGTCCCCCATCCGCTTGTGGCGCGCGTCGCGCTCGTCCAGCTTCTCCTTGACGAAGGCACGCGGACTGCCCGCCGCCTTCTTCCAGAACAGGGTCTGCGCCTCGTCGTACAGCGCCTCGTCGCCCCACAGATAGCGGGATTCGAGGATCGCGGTGCGCACGGTATGGTCAGCCAAAGCGGCGCGGGCCAGCTCGTCGAGACTGCGCGCCGAATGGCCGACCTTCAGGCCCAGGTCCCAGAGCAGGTAGAGGATCGATTCGATGACCGATTCGCTCCAGCCGGTCCGCTTGCCCGGTGTGACGAAGCCGATGTCGACGTCCGAAAAGGGCGCCATCTCGCCGCGCCCGTAGCCGCCGACCGCGAGCAGCATCAATCGCTCCGCCGTGGTCGGGTTGGCGAGCGGATATTCGCGGGTGACGACATGATCGTAGGCGAGGCGCAGCACCTGATCGTGGAGGAAGGCATAGGCGGCGGCCGTCTCGGTGCCCGCATAGGGCTTGTCCGCCAGCCGCCGGGAGATCTCGTCGCGGCCCCGGCCCAGCGCCTCCTTGAGGATCGCGGTGACCCCGGCGCGGTCCGCGTCCGCGATCCGCTCGGCGATCAGACGCCGGTCGATGATCTCGCGGCGCGCGGGGATGGCGGAAAAGCGCGTCGCCATCAGCTCCGCTCCGCCTGCAGCCGTTTCAGCCGATAGACGATGTCGAGCGCCTCGCGCGGGGTCAGGCTGTCCGGCTCGATCTCGGCGAGCGCGGCCAGCAGCGGATCGGGCGCGGCCTCCTCGGCGGGCACGGCGGCGAAGAGCGGCAGGTCGTCCAGCCCGGCAGCGATGCCCCCGGTCGCGGCGCGGCCTTCCTCCAGCTTGCCGAGCACCGCCTTGGCGCGGGCGAGAACGGGGGGCGGCAGGCCGGCCAGCTTGGCGACGGCAAGCCCGTAGGAACGGTCCGCCGGTCCGGAGGCGACTTCGTGGAGCAGCACCAGATCGCCCTTATACTCCCGCGCCCGGACATGGTGGAGCGAGAGCGCGTCGAGCCGTTCCGCCAGCCGGGTGAGCTCGTGATAATGGGTGGCGAAGAGGCAGCGGCATTGCGCAGTGTCGTGGATCGCCTCGACCACCGCCCAGGCGATGGCGAGGCCGTCATAGGTCGAGGTGCCGCGTCCCACCTCGTCGAGGATGACGAAGCTGCGCGGTCCCGCCTGCGCCAGGATCGCGGCGGTCTCCACCATCTCGACCATGAAGGTGGAACGCCCGCGCGCGAGATTGTCCGACGCGCCCACCCGGCTGAACAGCCGATCGACGAGGCCGAGGCGGGCGCGCGCGGCGGGGACGTAGCTTCCCGCCTGGGCGAGGATCGCGATCAGCGCGTTCTGGCGCAGGAAGGTGGATTTGCCGCCCATGTTCGGGCCGGTGACCAGCCAGAGGCGGGAGCTCTCGCCGAGGTGGAGGTCGTTTGCGACGAAGCGCGTGCCGCTTGCCCGGAGCGCCTCTTCGACTACCGGATGGCGGCCGCCCTCCACCTCGAAGCAATTCGCCTCGTCGAAAGCGGGGCGGCACCAGCCGCCTTCGGCAGCCCGCTCGGCCAGTGCGGCGGATACGTCCAACCGGGCGAGCGCATCGGCGCAGGCGGCGATGGACTCGGCCCGCTTCAGTGCAGCTTCGGTCAGCTCCTCCAGATGGGCCGCTTCGGCGGCGAGCGCATGCGCCCCGGCCTGCCCAACGCGCAGCGCCTGTTCGTGCAGGTCCGGCGCGTTGAAGCGTACGACCCCGGCCAGCGTCTGGCGATGGGTGAAGCCCGATTCCGCCGCCATCAGCTTGTCGGCGTTCCGGGCTGGCACCTCGATATGATAGCCGAGCACATTGTTGTGCCGGATCTTGAGCGTCGCGATCCCGGTCTGGGTCCGATAGCGCGCCTCCAGCGCCGCGATCGCCCGCCGCCCCTCGCCGCCGGTGGCGCGTAGCGCGTCGAGCGCGGCGTCATACCCTTCCGCGATATAGCCGCCCTGGGCCGCGTCGATCGGCGGCGACGGAACGAGCGCGCGCGACAGAAGATCGATTAGCTCGCCATGCCCGGTCAGCGCCGGAAGCAGGCCGGCCAACAGGGCCGGCGGTTCGGGCAGGCGCGCGAGATGATCGTGCAGCCGCCGCGCCTCGCTCAGCCCGTCGCGAAGCTGCCCAAGATCGCGCGGGGAGCCGCGTCCGGCGACCAGCCGCCCGAGCGCCCGGCCGATATCCGGCAGGGCGCGGAGCTGACGGCGCAGGCTTTCGCGCAGCGCCGCGTCCCGCTCGCACGCGGCGACGAGCTCGAGCCGCGCCTCGATCCGCGCCCGATCGAGCAGCGGCGCGCCGAGATCGGCGGCGAGCAGCCGGGCACCGGCGCCGGTGACGGTACGATCGACGGCGGCGAGCAGGCTGCCGGCGCGGGTGCCGGAGGCGGACTGGGTCAGCTCCAGGCTTTCGCGGGTGGCGGCGTCGATCGCCATATGATCGGCAGGCGCGACCGCGACCGGCGGACGCAGGAAGGTCAGCGATTCGCGCGCGACCTCGTCGAGATAGGCGAGCAGGCCCCCAGCGGCACAGAGGGCGGCGCGGTCGAACTGGCCAAAGCCATCGAGCGTGCCGACCTCGAACCGCTCCTTGAGCTTGCATTCCGCCGCCAGGCTGTCGAAACCGGCCCGCCGCTCGATCGAGTCCGGCAGCGGCTCCGGCGAGATGATCTCCGCCGCGGCGAGCCGCGCCAGCTCGGCGTCGAGCGCTCCGGCCGGAACGGAGCCCAGTTCGAACCGCCCCGTCGAGATGTCGGCCGCCGCGATGCCGTAGCGCTCGCCCGCCTTCGCCACCGCCGCCAGCCAGTTGGCCGCGCGGGAATCGAGCAGCGCTTCCTCGGTCAGCGTGCCGGCGGTGACGATGCGGACGATCGCGCGGTTGACCACCGATTTGGATCCGCGCTTCTTCGCCTCGGCCGGGCTTTCGGTCTGCTCGGCGATGGCGACGCGGTGGCCGGCGCGGATCAGGCGGGCGAGATAGGCTTCGGCGGCGTGGATCGGCACGCCGCACATCGGGATGGGCTTGCCATCATGCTCGCCGCGCGCGGTCAAAGCGATGTCGAGATCGGCGGCCGCGATCCGGGCATCCTCGAAGAACAGTTCGAAGAAGTCGCCCATCCGGTAGAAGAGCAGGCAGTCTCCGGCCTGGGCCTTCAGCGCGAGATATTGCGCCATCATCGGCGTGGGAGCGGAATCCGGGACGGGGCGGGCGCTGGCCATGACGGTTCGATACCTCCTTCGCGCCGCCGAAGAAACCGGCACGGCGTGCCGGGCGCCGCTGCGATCCCGCCCATTGCGGCCATCGAATGCGGACCCTAAAGCTTTTCCCAAACAGGGAGCTTGGGATGAGCGAGGGCAGCAACGTCAAATTCTCGGAAGCCGAGGCGCTGGAATTCCATTCCCAGGGCCGGCCCGGCAAGATCGAGATCGTCGCCTGCAAGCCGATGGCGACGCAGCGCGATTTGAGCCTGGCCTACTCGCCCGGCGTCGCCGTCCCGGTGCGGGCGATCGCCGAGGATCCGGGCAAGGCCTATGACTATACCGCCAAGGGCAATCTCGTCGCCGTCATCTCGAACGGCACCGCGATCCTCGGCCTCGGCAATCTCGGCGCGCTGGCGTCCAAGCCGGTCATGGAGGGCAAGGCCGTCCTCTTCAAGCGCTTCGCCGACGTCGATTCGATCGACATCGAGCTCGACACCGAAGACCCCGACAAGTTCATCGAGGCGGTGGCGCTGATGGAGCCGAGCTTCGGCGGCATCAACCTGGAGGACATCAAGGCGCCGGAATGTTTCATCATCGAGCAGACGCTCCGGGAACGCATGAACATCCCGGTCATGCACGACGATCAGCACGGCACCGCGATCATCAGCGCGGCCGGCCTGATCAACGCCTGCCACCTGACCGGGCGCAAGCTCAAGGACGTGAAGGTGGTGGTGAACGGCGCCGGCGCGGCGGCGATCGCCTGCACCGAGCTGATCAAGGCGATGGGCGTCGCCCATAACAATGTCATCATGTGCGACCGCAAGGGCGTGATCTACCAGGGCCGGACCGAGGGCATGGACCAGTGGAAGTCCGCCCATGCCGCCCCGACCGAGGCGCGCACGCTGGAAGAGGCGCTGAAGGGCGCGGACGTGTTTCTGGGTCTCTCCGCCGCCGGCGCGCTGAAACCCGACATGGTCAAGGACATGGCGAAGAAGCCGATCATTTTTGCCATGGCCAATCCCGATCCGGAAATCACCCCGCCCGAGGCGAAGGCGGTGCGGCCCGACGCGATCGTCGCCACCGGGCGGTCCGATTATCCGAACCAGGTCAACAACGTGCTGGGCTTCCCGTTCATCTTCCGGGGGGCGCTCGACGTGCGGGCGACCGCGATCAACGACGAGATGAAGATCGCCGCCGCCCGGGCGCTGGCCGAGCTGGCGCGCGAAGCGGTGCCGGAGGAAGTGGCGGCGGCCTATGGCGGCCGGGCGCACAGCTTCGGCCCGGATTACATCATTCCCGCGCCGTTCGATCCGAGGCTGATGGAGGTCGTGCCCGCCGCGGTGGCGCAGGCGGCGATCGACAGCGGCGTCGCCCGCCTGCCGATCGCGGATATGGCCGAATATCGCACCCGGCTGCGCGCCCGGCTCAACCCCACCACCTCGGTGCTGACGCTGGCTTATGAGGCCGCCCGCGCCAATCCGCGCCGCGTGCTGTTCGCGGAAGGGGAGGAGGATGTGGTGCTGCGCGCGGCGGTGGCCTTCCGCGACGGCGGCTACGGCATCCCGATGCTGGTCGGCCGCGACGATGTGCACGATCGCCTGCGCGCGCTCGGCGTCGAGGACCCGGAGAGCTTCACCGTCTTCAACAGCCGCAATTATCCGCGCGTGAAAGAATTGGCCGACCGGCTCTATCAGCGCCTCCAGCGGCGCGGCTATCTGCCGCGCGAGGTGGAGCGCGTGGTCAATCAGGACCGCAACATCTTCGCCTCGCTGCTGCTCGATGCGGGCGAGGCGGATGTGATGATCACCGGCGTGACGCGCACCTATGCCCAGAATCTGCGCCAGATTCGCCGGGTGCTCGATCCGCAGCCGGGCGTCACGCCCTTCGGCATCCATGTCATGGTCGGCCAGTCCCACACCGTGTTCATCGCCGACACCACGGTGACGGAGCGCCCCGGCCCCGAGCAGCTCGCCGAGATCGCGATCCGCACCGCCGAGGTCGCGCGTGGCATGGGCCACGAGCCGCGCGTCGCCTTCCTGTCCTATTCCACCTTCGGCAATCCGGAGGGCAGCTTCCTCGATCGCATCCGCGACGCGGTGAAGCTGATGGACGCGCGCGACGATATCGACTTCGAATATGAAGGCGAGATGCCGCCGGATGTCGCGCTCAATCCGGCGATGCACAAAATCTACCCGTTCAGCCGCCTCACCGGGCCGGCCAACGTGCTGGTCATGCCGGGCCTGCAGACCGCCAACATCTCGGCCAAGCTGGTCAAGGAGCTGGGCGGCGATTCGGTGATCGGCCCGATGCTGGTCGGCATGCAGCGCCAGGTACAGATCGCCCCGATGACCGCCACCGCGTCCGATCTCGTCACCCTCGCCGTCCTCGCGGCGGGGCGGATCGTGCGCTAGGGCGGCGCCATTCGTTCAAGCTCCGGCGCCGTGGGGTGCCGGAGACGAGACGGCCGACGGCTTATTGCGGATTGTCGGCGGTCTGGCCGCGCTGGCCGCCCTGGCCGACGGCGCCGATATTGCCGAACAGCTCTTCGAACAGGCTGTTGCGCCGGCCGAGCGTCGGCGTCGTTTCGCTGTCCGGGCGGATATTGGCGACCAGCTCGAGGCCGGTGCGCTGGACACTCTCGACATTGCCGGATTCGTCGAAGCGGACGTGCAGCACGGTCTGCGCGGTAGGCCTGGGCATGCGGAAGGCGAGCGCCGCCGTCGAGCGCGACACATAATACCAGTCGCGCTCCTGGCGGTCGAACTGGCCGACGAAGGTCGGGCGGCCGAGCGTGCCGGCGACCGATTCGCGATTGTCCACGCCGGGCTGGATCGCGGCGACCAGTGGCTCGTCGACCACATATCCCTGCTGTTCGCGCAATGGCGAGCAGCCGGACGTCAGCACGGCGGCGCCGAGCGTGGCGGCCAGAAAGGCGCGGGAAGCGGGCCGGAAGGTCATTGCGGGCGAAACTCCTGATCGTCCGGGCGCCGGCCCGTGGGGCGGCGGCGGACTTGACTAGCCTCTCCAATATGAACATCGGCTAACCGGCGCAAGCCGCGCGATATTCGGGTCACCGCCTTGTCCTTTCTGAAACGCATCTTCGGCGCCAGAAGCGAGCGCGCCGCGCTGCTGCCGCTCTACACCGCGATCGTCGCGGCCGGGCGCGATCCCGCCTGGTACCGGGACGGCCAGGTACCCGACACGCTGGACGGCCGTTTCGACATGATCGCGGCGCTGACCGCCCTGGTCCTGTTGCGCCTGGAAGCTGCCGGCGAGGAAGGCCGCCGCCCCTCCGCGCTGCTCACGGAGACCTTCATCGACGACATGGACGCGACTCTGCGCCAGATCGGCGTCGGCGATTATGTGGTCGGCAAGCATGTCGGGCGGATGATGAGCGCGCTGGGCGGCCGGCTGGGCGCTCTGCGCTCGGCCCGCGAGAATGGCGCCCTGGCCGAGGCGGTGCGGCGCAACGTCTTTCACGACGCGCCGCCGTCCGACGCGGCGGTGGCCTGGGTCGCGGCGCGGCTCGAAGCCTTCGATGCCGCATTGGCGGGGGCGGACGTGGACGCGCTCGTCGCCGGACGGCTGCCCAAGCCATGAACGCGCCCGAATTCAGCCGGCCGGTGGCGCTCGACACCCTCGGCGAGGCGCCGCGTGCCATGACCGTGACGGCTGACGACGCCGAGCGCGCGGCATTGGCCCGGCGCTTCGGCTTGGCCGCGATCGATCGGTTGACCGCCGAAGCGTCCTTGCGGCGTTTAGGCCCGGCCGTGACCGCGACGGGGCGAATCGCGGCGGCGGTGATGCAAAGCTGCGTCGCCAGCGGCGTGCCGGTGCCGCAGGAAATCGGCGAGCCGTTCGAGATCGTCTTCCGGCCCCAGCCGGGCGATGCGCGGCCCGACGAGGAGATCGAGCTGGACGAAGGCGAGCTCGACACGATCTTCTACGAGGGCGGCGCAGTCGATCTTGGCGAAGCGGTGGCGCAGACGCTCGCTTTGACGCTCGATCCCTATCCCCGCGCGCAGGAAGCGGGGGCCGCCCTGAAGGCAGCCGGGGTGAAGGGCGAGGAGGAGAGCGGCCCGTTCGGCGCGCTGGCGAGCCTCAGGGACAAGCTCAAGCCCTAGAAGGGGACGTCGTCGTCCAGATCGCTGTCGAAAGCCGGCTGCGGGCGCGATTGCTGCTGCGGCTGGCGTTGGGCCCCGCCGAAATCGCCGCCGCGATCGCCATAATCGTCGCCGCCGCCCCCGCCGCCCCGGCTGTCGAGGAGGACGAGCTCGCCCCGGAAACGCTGGAGGACGATCTCCGTCGAATAGCGGTCCTGGCCGGACTGGTCCTGCCACTTGCGGGTCTGGATCTGGCCTTCCAGATAAACCTTGGAGCCTTTCTTCAGATAGGATTTGGCGACACGGCCGAGATTCTCGTTGAAGATCACGACGCGGTGCCATTCGGTCCGCTCCTGGCGGTTGCCGGTGGCTTTGTCGGTCCAGCTTTCCGACGTGGCGACGCGCAGATTCACCACCTCGCCGCCATTGTTCAGGCTGCGCGCTTCCGGGTCGTCGCCCAGATTGCCGACCAGAATGACCTTGTTCACGCCCGCCATCTCGAAAATCTCCTGAATGTCATGCGCCCGGCATAGGACAAGCCGCCCGGCGCGGCAACGGACTCAGGTGGCGGAAACGCTCCGCCGCGCCCGGACGAAACCGATGGCGAGCAAGGCGATCGTGACGAGCTGCGCGGCCAGTGTCTCCAGCGTCGGCGACAGGCCGATCAGGTCGATGCGCGGCACGCCCGGCAACAGCGTGACGCCGACCAACCCGGCCTCCTGCAGCGCGCCCATCCCCTTGCCGGCGAGAACCACGCCGAGCACCGCGATCAGGATCGCGCTGAACGCGAAGAATGTCGCGATCGGCAGCTTCCTGCCCAGCCGCAGCATCGCCCAGGCGATCAGCGCCAGCACAAAGATCGCCGCCGCCACGCCGCCGATCAGCGCCCCGCCCTGCCCCTGCGCGCCCAAAGTGATGAAGAACAGAATCGTCTCGAACGCCTCGCGATAGACGACGAGGAAGGCGAGGCCGAACAGGAAGATCGCCGAGCCCCGGCCGAGCGCATTGTCCAGCCTGTCGCGGACATAGGCCTGCCAGGCGCCGGCCTGCGCCTTGGAATGCATCCAGATGCCCACGCTCACCAGGATCGCCGCGGCGAGCAGGGCGCCGAACCCTTCGGTCAGCTCGCGGCCCGCGCCGCTGATCGTGATGAAGCGGCTCGCCGCCCACCAGGTCGCGATTCCGGCGGCGAGCGCGGCGACCCAGCCGGCATGGACGAAGGGCAGTCGGTCGCGCCGTTCCGCGCGGATCAGGAAGGTGATCATCGCCACCACGACCAGCAGCGCCTCCAGCCCCTCGCGCAGCAGGATCGTGAAGGCGCCGAGGAAGGTGGCGGCGGCGCTCGCATTTTCCGGCGCGATCGCGGCCTCGGCCTCGCCGAACAGGGCCTGGAGAGCATCGGCGCGCGCCTCGACGTCCGCCGCCGCCGCATTGCCGCTGATCGCCGCGCGCAATGCCCCCATTTCGCGTTCGATCCGCGCGACCAGTCCCGAATCGCGCGCGGCCAGCAGCGCTTCCAGCGGCTCGAAGCCGTCCAGATAGGCGGCCAAAGCCAGCTCCCGCGCCCGGACGGGGTCGCCGCTGCGATAGACCTCGACACTCTGCCTGAGCAGGATGCGTGCCTGCTCAAGCTGACCGGCTCCGCTTGCCGGTGCCGTCACCGCCGCCGGGTTGGCGCGCAGATAGGCCATGATTGCGGCGGCGCGTTCCTCCCCGATTTCGGCGGCGAGGGCGGCGGGGGTTAGGCGGACCAGCGTTTCCAGGTCGGGAATGCGGGCGCGCAATGCGGCATCGCCGTCCCACAGGCCACGCCCCGCCGCGACCAGCGATTCCGGATAAGCATAGCATCCGCTGTGAAAGGCCAGCGCCCAGCGTTCCTCGGGGGACAGATGGGCGAAGCTCGTCATCGCCGTGCCTTCCAGGCCCTGCCCGATCACCTGATAGAGCGCGAACAGACTGCGCTCGCGCGCCCGGGCCCGGTCGGTGAAATCGATCGGCGGCGGATCGAGCGTCGCGGCCATCGGCACGGCGGCATCGCCGTTCGGACCGTGGCAGGAGGCGCAATCGCGGGCGAACAGGGTCGCGCCGAGCGTCAGGTCCGGCGCGGCAGTGGGCGCCAGCGGCACCGGGAAGGCGGCGATCAGCCGGTCGCCAAGACCTCGCGCCAGAGCGGCGATCTCCGCCGGCGGGCGCCGTCCTTCGATCGCCGCGCGCAGCCGTCCGCTCTCCGCGATCAGCGCATCGCGCGCGGCATGAGCGGGCAGTTCGCGCAGCCGCGCCGCGACCGTGGCGGAGAATTCGCGCATCTCCTCATATTCGCCCGGATTGACGATCCGGCCGTCCTCGACCGCTTCGGGATAATCGACCGCGATATAGTCGAGCAGCCGCCAGGTGGTCTGGACGGCGGCGGCAGCGGCATTGGCCGGCGCCACCATGGCGACCAGCAGGCAGAAACCGACGAATCTGAGCAAGATATGCGCCACGCGAGTCCGTCCGCATCAAGGAATGATGCGATGGCCTAGAACTCTTGCGAACGATTATCAATAAGCCGTTTTACACCGCCGGATAGCGCAGCCGGCCGAGGAAGCGGCTAAGCGACGGGCGCCGGTCGGCGCCGCCGGTCCAGCGCGCCTTGGCCTTTTCGAAGCGCATGACGCCGTCGATGCGCCGGTCGAGAAAGGCACGGGTGTCGGCCAGATCGCCGCTCTCGTCTTCGAGGAAGACGAGGCTGGTCGATCCGTAGACGCCGATCAGGATGGCCCGCTTGGAATAATGATTGAAGTCGGTCGAAGTGTCGCCGGCCAGGCGCCAGATGCGGTCCGCGCTGCGCCAGGCCAGGCGTGCCGAGGAGGGGACATTGCCGGGCAGGGCCAGCACCGCGAGCGCCCGGCGCAGCGCCTCGCGATGAGGCTGGATCGTCGCCAGCCGGAACAGGACCAGCTCGCGGATGCGCTCGCGGATCTTCAGCGCGGCGATCCGCTCGGGCGGAAAAGCGTCGAGCATCGCGCGGTCGATCGCATCGAACCAGGCGTCGATCATTTGCGCCTGGCCGCCCGGAAGGGCCAGGCGGGCGCGCTCGGCGGGGACGCCCAGTTCCTCGGCGGCCATGGCGAGCGCGCTGTCGGACCAGCCGTCGAACGCGGCATGGCGCGCCAGCGCGGGCGCCAGCGCGGCGGCGAGCTCGTCCAGGTTCATGTCGGCCGGAGCGATCATGGCCATGTTCAATGGGCTTCGCCCGGCGGCGTTGCAACCCCGCGAATCGGCAGCCGGATGAGCACGAGCGCCGCGCAGATCAGCAGCGCGCCCGCCAGGTCGATCAGGCCGAGTCGTTCACCATAGGCCGCCCAGCCGATCGCGGCGGCCGCCACCGGCTGGGTAAGCAGGCCGAGGCCGACGACGAGCGGCGAGAGATGCCCCATCGCATAGACCAGCAGTCCCTGGCCGATGAGTTGGCTGCCGATCGAGAGCAGGATAAGCGGGGTCCAGTCGGTCGGCATCACCTGCTCGCCGAGGATGAGCGCGGCGGCGAGCAAAGGCAGCGCGCCGGCGGCGGTGGCGATGGCGAGCACCGGCCAGGGCGCCGTGGCCCGCCGGGCGCGATCGATCGCGATCAGATAGAGGCCGTAGAAGAAAGCGGCGAGCAAGGCGAGCAGGTCGCCGGTGAAATGATCGGGCGAGAGTTCGTAGCTGCGGCCAAGCAGCAGGAAGGTGCCGGCGGCGGCGAGCGCCAGCGCGGCGGCCTGTAGCGGGCGCGGCAAGGCGCGCAGCACGAGGAAGCCGTAAAGCGCGAACAGGAAGCTCGACATGTTGCCGAACAGGGTCGCGTTGGCGAGCCGGGTGCGCAAAATGCCCTCGTGCCAGGCGGAAAGGTCGGCCGCGAAGAACAGGCCGCCCAGCACCACCGCGCCGATCACCGTCCAGCCGGGAAAAACCCGGCCGCGGCTCTGGCGGAGGGCGAGCAAAACCAGAATGGGCAGCACGAGGACGAGCCGCCAGAAGGCAGACGCATTGGGCCCGACATCGGCCAGCCGAACCATCCAGGGCCCCGCCGCGAGGAACAGGCAGGCGACGATCAAGGCTGGAAAAGCGAAGCGGGCGGGGTTGTGCATTTCGAATCGCAACCCTTATATCCGGCACGCCTGGCAAGAAGGAGAGACCCCGCCATGCCCTCGCTCTTCGATCCGATCAAGCTGGGCGATCTCGATCTTCCCAATCGCGTGCTGATGGCACCGCTGACCCGCGGACGCGCGACGCGGGAGCATGTTCCGACGCCGTTGATGGCGACCTATTATGCCCAGCGCGCCGGGGCCGGCCTGATCATCTCGGAAGCCACGGGGATCAGCCGGCAGGGGCTGGGCTGGCCCTATGCACCGGGCCTTTGGAGCAAGGAGCAGGTCGAGGCGTGGAAGCCGGTGACCGAGGCGGTGCATGATGCCGGCGGCCGCATCATCGCGCAGCTCTGGCATATGGGCCGGGTCGTGCATCCGAGCTACCTCGGCGGCGCGGCACCGGTCTCCGCCTCGGCGACCACCGCGCCCTACAAGGCGCACACCTATGACGGCCGCCAGCCTTATGTCGAGGCGCGGGCGCTGCGGCGCGACGAGATACCGGGCCTGATCGAGGATTATGTCCACGCGGCCGGCAACGCCGTTGCGGCGGGCTTCGACGGCGTCCAGGTCCATGCCGCGAACGGCTATCTGATCGACCAGTTTCTGCGCGACGGCAGCAATCTGCGGGACGACGATTATGCCGGGCCGGTCGAAAACCGGATCCGCCTCCTGAGGGAGGTGGCGCAGGCGCTCGCCGACACGGTCGGCGCGGGGCGCACGGCGGTGCGGCTCTCGCCCAATGGGGATTCGCAGGGCGTCAATGACAGCGATCCGGTGCCCTTGTTCAGCGCCGCCGCGGCCGCACTGGGCGAGATCGGCATCGCCTTTCTGGAGCTGCGCGAGCCGGGCTTCGAAGGCACGTTCGGCAAGGCCGAGCTGCCGCCGGTCCATCCGCATATCCGTAAGGCTTTTGCCGGGCCGCTGGTGCTGAATTCAGATTACCGGCTGATGGACGCGCAGGTCGCTCTCGATGCCGGCGCGGCAGACGCGATCGCCTTCGGCCGCACCTTTCTCGCCAATCCCGATCTCGTCGCACGGCTCCGTGCGGATGCGCCGCTCAATCCCGACAATATGGCGACCTGGTACAGCCAGGGGCCGGAAGGTTATACCGACTATCCCGCGCTGGCGGCGGAGTAGCGCGCGGCGCGCCATTGGTCGGCGCTCTGGCCCCAGGCATCGACCGGCATGGCCTCGAACGGCCGCGGCAGCCGGGTCGGCCCGCGATTGACCGAGCCGAGCCGCTCAGCGAGTCGGATCGACGGCAGATTTTCCGGATCGATGACATGGATGATGTCGGTCCAGCCCAGTATATTGACGACATAATCCATCGATGCCGCCGCCGCCTCATGGGCATAGCCGCGCCCGGCATATTCGCGGGCCACGCCCCAGCCGATCTCGGTGCCCGGCCAGCTTTCCGGCTGCCACGGTCCAACCCGGCCGATCCAGCGGCCGGTATCGCGCTCGATCAACGAAAACATCGAAAAGCCGCGCACGGTCCAGGCGCCGGCCATCACGCACAGGCTGCGCCACGCTTCCTCGCGCGATTGCACGCCGCCCAGGAAGCGCATCGTCTCCGGGTCGGCCTGGAACGCGCACCAGGGATCGAAATCCTCGCCGCTGAGCGGACGCAGGATCAGCCGTTCGGTCTGGAGGACTGGCCCGGTCACCGCGCGAAGCGGTCCTTCAGCGCCAGCATGGCCAGCGCCGCCCTGGCCGCCTCGCCGCCCTTGTCCTTCTCGTCCCGGCGAGCGCGGGCGAGCGCCTGGGCCTCGTTCTCCACCGTCAATATGCCGTTGCCGATGGCGAGGCCGTCCAGCGTCAGCGCCATAAGCGCGCGCGCGCTTTCGCCGGCGACGATCTCGAAATGGTATGTCTCGCCCCGGATCACCACGCCGAGCGCAACGAACGCGTCATAAGCGCCGCTTTCCGCCGCCAGCGCGATCGCGCCGGGCACTTCCAGCGCGCCGGGCACGGTGATCACGTCCACCTCATGCTCCTTCAGCGCGGCGCGCGCTCCTTCGAGCAGCAGGTCGTTCAGATGGGCGTAGAAGCGCGCCTCGACGATCAGGATGCGGGCCATCACGCGTCTCCCGGAATCGGCCGCTCGCCGACGATGGCGAGGCCGTAGCCGTCTAGCGCGACCGGCGTGTGGTGACTGTTGGTCAAGAGGATCATGTCGTGGACGCCGAGCGCGGCGAGGATCTGCGCGCCGACGCCGTAATCGCGCAATTGATCGCCGTCGCTGCCGCTCTCCTCGCCGGCGCGGACCTTGAGTGCACGCGCCAGCGCGCCCGGCACCATCGGCCGGTTGATCGCGACGATAACGCCGGCGCCTTCCTCCGCGATCGCCTTCATCGCCCCCTCCAGCAGATTGCCGCGCCCGCCGGCTTCGCCGAAGGCGTCGGCGAACAGGCTGAGCGCGTGCATCCGGACCAGGGTCGGCTTGGCGGGATCGACATGGCCCTTCACCAGGGCGATCTGCTCGGTGCCCGAGGCCTTGTTGAGGAAGGTCTTGGCGGTCCAGGCGCCGCCCCAGCGGCTTTCGAACCGCGCCTCGGCGGTCTGCTCGACCAGCCGGTCCTTCTTCAACCGATAGGCGATCAGATCGCGGATCGTGCCGATCTTGAGGCCGTGGGTGGCGGCGAACTCGGCCAGGTCGTCCATCCGCGCCATCGCGCCGTCCTCGCGCATGATCTCGCAGATCACGCCGGAAGGATTGAGGCCGGCGAGGCGCGAGACATCCACCGCCGCCTCGGTATGGCCGGCGCGCACCAGCACGCCGCCGTCGCGCGCGACCAGCGGGAAGACATGGCCGGGCGTGACGATCTCCTCCGGCCCCTTGGCCGCATTGATCGCCACCGCGATGGTGCGCGCCCGGTCGGCGGCGGAAATGCCGGTCGTCACACCGTCCTTCGCCTCGATCGATACGGTGAAGGCGGTTTCGTGCCGCGTGCCGTTGTGGCGGCTCATCAGGGGCAGGCCGAGCTGATCGACGCGCTCGCGGGTCAGCGACAGGCAGATGAGGCCGCGGCCGTGTCGTGCCATGAAGTTGATCGCGTCGGGAGTCGCCATCTGGGCGGGGATGACCAGATCGCCCTCATTCTCCCGGTCCTCGTCGTCGACCAGGATGAACATCCGGCCGTTGCGCGCCTCGTCGATGATCTGTTCCGCCGAGGCCATGACGTCGCGGCTGCCGCCGGCGAGGAACTTCTCCAGCTTGACCAAGGTGTCGGCGGTCGGATTCCAGTCCGCCTCGCCCAGCTTGCGCAGACTATTGGGATGGAGCCCGGCGGCGCGGGCCAGGCCGGCGCGGCTCATCTCGCCCCCGGCGACGAGATTAGACAGACGATCGATCAGAAGCGTGCTCATGCGGCGCCGATATCACACCGTAATGTGATAATCCATTGCGAAAATCACATTCTGCTGTTGCGAACGTCCAGCATGCGGCCGAGATAGCGGGCGAGGATGTCGATCTCGAGGTTCACCTGGTCGCCCCTGGCGAACATCGCGGTGTTCTCGGCGGTGTGGGGGATGATGTTGACGCCGAAGCTTGTGCCGCCGGTGCCGTCCGTGACCTCGTTCACGGTCAGCGAAATGCCGTTGATCGCGATCGATCCCTTTTCGGAAACATAGGATGCGAGCTTGCCCGGCACGGCGATCGTGTAGCGGGTCGATCCCTTGTCTGGCGCGCTGTCGATAACGGTGCCGAGCCCGTCGACATGGCCGGTGACGATATGGCCGCCCAATTCGTCGCCGACCTTCAGCGCGCGTTCCAGGTTCAGCCGCGTGCCTTCTGCCCACATGCCGGGTGCGGTGCGCGCGCGAGTCTCGCCGGACACGTCGACGGCGAACCAGCCCCCATTCGCATCACCGCCCTTGTCCACCACGGTCAGGCAGACGCCCGAGCAGGCGATCGACGCGCCGAGATCGACGCCGGCCATGTCGTAGCCGCTGGCGATCCGCAGGCGCAGGTCGCCGCGCTCCTCGACGGCTTCGATCCGGCCGATATCGGTGATGATTCCGGTGAACATGTCAGACCTCGTCCCTCGTCCGCTCGTAGACTTCGAGCCGGTCGATGCCAAGCGGGCGGGAATCGGTGAAGCGCCAGCGGCCGTGCGCGTCGGCCAGCGCGTCGAGCCCGATATAGCCGACCGAGGATTTGCCGGCGCCGATCAGGATCGGCGCGCGATAGACGAGCAGGCGATCGACCAGGTCGGCGGCAAGGAAGGCGGAGGCGGTGGCCGATCCGCCCTCGACGAGCAGCTCGTTGACGTCGCCGAGCCCGGCTATCTCCTCGGGTGCGCCGAGCCGCGTCCAGCCGTCCGGCGCCGCCCCGTGCGTCAGCAGCGCCTTGCGCGGCGAGCGGCCCTCCAGCCCCGGCAGCCGTACGTCGAGCCGGGGCGCGTCCGCCTCATAGGTGCCGCGCCCGACCAGGATCATGTCGGCCCGCGCGCGCTCGCGATGGACGTCGGCGCGGGCGTCCTCGCCGGTGATCCACTTGCTCTCGCCCGACGGCAAGGCGATCCGCCCGTCGATCGACAGGGCCAGCTTCAGCGTCACCAGCGGGCGGCCCCGCCGCACCCGGCTTACATAGCCGGCCATGCTCGCCGCCGCCGCGTCGGCGCCCTCGCCGACATCGACCCTGATACCCGCGCCGCGCAGCCGGGCGATGCCGCGGCCGGCGGTGCGGGGATCGGGATCCTCCAAGGCGACGACCACCCGCGCCGGCTTGGCCTCGGCGATCAGGTCCGCGCAGGCCGGCCCGCGCGCGCTCTCATGGGCGCAGGGCTCCAGCGAGACATGGATCGTGGCGCCTTGGGCATGGCCGGCCTCGGCCAGCGCGACCGCCTCGGCATGAGGTCGCCCGCCGTCCTGCGTCCAGCCGCGTCCGATCGCCGCGCCGTCGCGGACGATCAGGCAGCCGACATGCGGATTGGGCGCGGTCGCGCCATGGCCGCGCTCGCCGAGCGCGATCGCTTCCGCCATCGCCTCCGCGTCGGTCAAATGCCGTACCGACGCAGGCGGTCGTCCAGGGACTTGAACTGTCGCTGGCGCTCGCGCTCCAGCTCCTCTCGCTGCTTCAGGTCCGCCTCCTGCTTGGCGATGATCTCTTCGTCGCTGCGGTTCGCGGACCAGCTGTCGACATAGATGAGCTGCTCGGGCGGAAGGATGTTGGTCTGCGCGTCGTAATAGAAGGCGACGAGGATTCCGGCCGGGATCAGCAGCGCCATCGTGCCGGCGAACCATTGATGGCGCGGCCGCTGGCGCCAGAATTCGCGCATGTCCTTCCACAAGGCGCGCGGAGAAGCGGGGCGGGGCAACGGCATCGCGTCTAGATAGTCGCGCGATGCCGTTGCCGCCAGCCCGTAAGCTCAGGCGTCCTCGATCCGGAAGTGCAGCGTGAGCACTTTGACGCTTTCGACGGGACGGCCATCGACAGTGGCGGGACGGAAGCGCCAATGGTTGCGCGCCTGGCGCTCGGCCGCCGCCCAGAAGGCGTCGCTCGTCGCCGACAGGCGCTCCACCGCACGCACTCGGCCGTCGGCGCCGATTGTCACGCGCAGCCGCACCACGCCGTCGCGCTGCGCCCTCAGCTCTGGCGCGGGATAAGGCGGGCGGAAGGCGGCGGCGAAGCGCGGGTCCATCTCGGCTTCGCGCCGCACCGGCAAAGGCGGCGGCGGATCGGCCTGGCGCACAGTCGCGATGTCGTGCCCGGTTCCGGAGAATGACGGCGGCGGATCGCCGCTCTGGGTAATCGGACCCCGCTCGACAGGCGGCGGCGGAATGACCGGAATGATTTGCGCGATCGCCTGCTGGGTGGGCTGCGGATCGGTTCGCGTCTCGGGCGGATTGGGATCCGGCTCCACTTCCGGCGGCACGATATAGGTCGTCGTCGATGGATAAACCGGGCGGACGAAATCCGGCCCCTTGATCAGCATGACCGCGCCGATCGCCATGGCGTGAAGGGTGACGATGAGCGCGAAACCGCCGGGGCTCGCGCGCTGCGGCTGATATTGGCTGTACGACATGATCCTCTCCTCATCCCGTCACCGGCGTCACCTCCAGGTCGGCGACAAGAGGATGTTACATCATATCGTTACAATATACTATACCTTCTTGCTGTGGAGAATCTGCCCACGAAACCGGATCGACCACCGAAGTTCTACGCCTGCCGCGCAGCGGCCGAGAGGCGGGCGATCGTCTCGTCCCTGCCGATCAGTGGCAGCAGAGTCGCCATTTCCGGGCCGCTGTCCCGTCCGGTCAGTGCGCGGCGCAGCGGCAGGAACAACGGCTTGCCGACGCGGCCCGTCGCTTCCTTCAATCGGGTGACGAGCTGAAGCCATGGCGCGTCGCGCCAGTCGATCTCGGCAGCGGCATCGGCTGCGGTGGCGAGCAGCTCGCGATCTTCCGCCGCCACTTCATGCTCGACATGGCCGTGCAGGATGCCCCACCAGTCGGCGGCCTCGGCGACGGTGCTAAGATTCGGCCGAATCGCGATCCAGTCGTCCTCGTCCATCCCCGCCGGCAGCCGCGAAGCGACCCGTCCGAAGGGAAGCTGGTGAACGATCCGGGCGTTGAGCGCGGCCAGCTCGTCCAGGTCGAAGCGCGCCGGAGCGCGACCGAAGGTCGAAAAATCGACGCTTTCGATCAACGGCGCCGCATCGGCGAAGGGCTCGACGGGTTGGCTGGTGCCGATCCGCGCCAGCTGGGCGACCAGAGCTTCCGGCTCGATCCCGCTCTCGCGCATCGCCTCGACGCCGAGCGAGCCGAGCCGTTTGGAAAGCTTGCCTTCCGATCCGACCAGAAGCGCCTCGTGCGCGAAGGCCGGCGGCGCCGCGCCCAGGGCGGCGAACATCTGGAGTTGCAGGCCGGTATTGGTGACATGATCCTCGCCACGCACGACATGGGTCACGCTTATGTCGATATCATCGACGACGCTCGGCAGCATGTAGAGCCAGCTTCCGTCCTCGCGCCGGATGACGGGATCGCTGAGCAGGTGTGGGTCGAGCTGTTGGGGCCCGCGCACAAGGTCGTCCCAGGCGATCGGCACGTCGTGATCCAGCTTGAAGCGCCAGTGCGGCCGGCGGCCTTCGGCTTCCAGCGCGGCACGTTCGCCATCAGTCAGCGCCAGCGCCGCGCGGTCGTAGACCGGCGGGAGGCCGCGCCCCAGCAGCACCTTGCGCTTGAGATCGAGCTCCCGCGCGGTCTCGTAGGCGGGATAGGCCCGGCCCGCCTCGATCAGCCGCGCCAGCGCCGCCTCGTAAAGGCCGAACCGGTCCGACTGGCGATATTCCGCGTCCGGCGCCATGCCGAGCCAGGCGAGATCGGCGCGGATCGATTCGGCGAAGACCTCCTCGCTGCGCGCCCGGTCGGTGTCGTCGAGCCGCAGCAAAAAGCGCCCGCCATGGCGCCGCGCCCACAGCCAGTTGTGAAGGGCGGTGCGGATATTGCCGACATGGAGCCGGCCGGTCGGCGATGGCGCGAAGCGGGTGAAGACGTTCATGCTCCGCCGGCTCTATTCGTCGCCGCGTCGGCGGGCAACGCTCTTGCCATCGCGGCTTCGCGCCGTAAGAGGGCGGGACTTCCCCCCGCTGAGGATCGTTTCCGCATGAAGCTGATGTCGGGCAATTCGAACGCGCCGCTGGTCCAGGCGATTTCCAACTATCTCGAAATCCCGATCACCCAGGCGAGCGTCCGCCGCTTCGCCGACGAGGAGATTTTCGTCGAGATCCACGAAAATGTGCGCGGCGAGGACGTCTTCGTCGTCCAGTCCACCTCCTATCCCGCCAACGACAATCTGATGGAATTGCTGATCTGCATCGATGCGCTGCGGCGCGCGTCGGCCAAGCGGATCACCGCGGTGATGCCCTATTTCGGCTATGCCCGGCAGGATCGGAAGCCCGGCCCGCGCACCCCGATTTCGGCCAAGCTGGTCGCCAATCTGATCACCACGGCGGGCGCCAACCGGGTGTTGTCGGTCGATCTCCATGCCGGGCAGATTCAGGGCTTTTTCGATATCCCGACCGACAATCTCTATGCCGCGCCGGTCATGTCCGCCGATATCCAGGCACGCTTCTCGGGCAAGCCGATCACGGTCGTGTCGCCCGACGTGGGCGGCGTGGTCCGCGCCCGGGCGCTCGCCAAACGGCTCGATAACGCGCCGCTTGCCATCGTCGACAAGCGCCGCGAGAAGCCCGGCGAATCGGAGGTGATGAACATCATCGGCGATGTGGCGGGGCGCTTCTGCGTGCTGATCGACGACATCGTCGATTCGGCCGGCACCCTGTGCAACGCCGCCGCGGCGCTGAAGGAAGGCGGCGCGGAAGGCGTCGTCGCCTATTGCACCCATGGCGTGCTCTCCGGCGCGGCCGTTTCCCGCGTCGAAAGCTCGGTGCTGCACGAGCTCGTCATCACCGACTCGATCGCCGCCTATGAAGCGGCCGAGGCGACCGACAAGATCCGTCTCCTCACCATCGCCCCGCTGCTGGCCGAGGCGATCAAGCGCATCGCCGACGAAAGCTCCGTCTCCAGCCTGTTCGATTGAGCCGGGGAGAGCTGGCGTGACGGACAGAAGGGTCGTTTTCGACTTCGAAATCGACTTCTCGAACGGCGGCGGCATCCAGGGGCAGGATTTCCGGCTCGACATCGACGGCGACGACATTTCCGACGCGGCGCTGGCCGCCCATATCGTCGCCGACCTGCGGCTGCTGATGGTCGGCGCGGTGCGGATCACGCGCAAGAAGATCATCGAGGAGCGCCACAAGCGGACGGCGTCGCCGGCGCCTGGGGGAGCGACGGCGAGCGGCCGGCTCGTCGATCTCAGCCATGTGATCGAGGACGGGATGGTGACCTATAAGGGCCTCCCCGCGCCGATCATCTGCGACTGGCTGTCGCGCGAGGCCTCGCGGCAAAGCTATGCGCCGGGCACCGAGTTCCACATCGGCAAGATCGAGATGGCCGCCAATACCGGCACCTATATCGACACGCCCTTCCATCGCTATGCCGATGGTGCCGATCTGGCCTGCGTGCCGCTGGAGCCGATTGCCAACCTGCCGGGGCTGCTCGTGCGGGTGACTGGCATGCTGGAGCGCGCGATCGACTGGACGCATTTCGCCGCGAACGACGTGGCGGGCCGCGCCGTGCTGGTCCACACCGGCTGGGACCGGCACTGGCGGACCGACGCCTATTTCGAAGGCCATCCCTTCCTGACCCAGGCGGCCGCCGAATATCTGCGCGATCAGGGGGCCGTCCTGGTCGGCATCGATTCACTCAACATCGACGATGTCTCGGGCGGCGAGCGGCCGGTCCATTCGATGCTGCTCGGCGCCGGCATCCAGATCGTCGAGCACATGACCGGGCTTGGGCAATTGCCCGAATCGGGCTTCCGCTTCTTCGCGACGCCGCCCAAGGTGAAGGGCATGGGCACCTTCCCGGTTCGCGCCCATGCCGTGATCGACTGAGCGTGATCGCTATTTTCTGACCGGCGCGCCGATCGACCAGCGGAAGCCGAACGGGTCGCGCACCTGGCCGTAGCGGTCGCCCCAGAACTGGTCGGCGAGCGGGAAGACCTCGGTCGCGCCGGCCTCGAGCGCGCGGGCCCAGGCGGCGTCGGCGTCGGCGACCTGGAGATGGAGCGTCAGGCTGCCGGGCTCCGTCTCGCCGCCGCTATATTCGGGGAAATCGTCGTTGAGCATCAGATGGCCGCCATTGATCAGCAGATGGGCGTGCATGATTCGCTCGCCGTCCTCGGCCATGAACGGGTCCATCGCGGCCTCGGCGCCGAAGGCCCGCTTGTAGAAGTCGATCGCCTCCTTGGCGCGCTTGTCGCGGATGGTAAGATGGGCGGTCACCCCGCCGGTCGGACCCTGCTCTTCGTTCGCCATCGACTCGCTCCTTGCCAGACGCCCCTCGGCGGCTTATAGGCGCCCGCTTTCCAGAGTGTTGGAAGAATCGAACGGCCCGGCCATCAAGGGCTGCCGTGGCTGTTCTCAAACGTCGGCAAGCGCCGCAAGGAGACGAAAATGCCCAAGCTCAAGACCAAGAGCGGTGTGAAGAAGCGCTTCAAGCTCACCGCGACCGGCAAGGTGAAGCATGGGGTGGCCGGCAAGCGCCACCGGCTCATCAGCCACAATGCCAAATATATCCGCCAGAACCGCGGCACCGAAGTGCTCGCCGACGCCGATACAGCGCGGGTGAAGCTCTGGGCGCCCTACGGCCTGAAATAAGGAGGTTCTGACAGATGGCACGCATCAAGCGCGGCGTTACCACGCGCGCCAAGCACAAGCGGATCCTGGAGCAGGCGAAGGGCTATTACGGCCGCCGCAAGAACACGATCCGCATCGCCCGCCAGGCGGTCGAGAAGGCCGGCCAGTACGCCTATCGCGACCGCAAGGTGAAGAAGCGCAGCTTCCGCGGCCTGTGGATCCAGCGCATCAACGCCGGCGTCCGGGCCGAGGGGCTGACCTACAGCCAGTTCATGCACGGCCTGAAGCTGGCCGGCATCGAGCTGGACCGGAAGGTCCTCGCCGACATCGCGATGCACGAGGGCGATGCCTTCAGGGGCATCGTCGCGCAGGCGAAGGCGGCGCTCCCGGCCTGAGCCGGACCGCACGCACCGAACAAGCGAAAGGGCGCGGAGGGTTTTCCCTTCGCGCCCTTTCCTTTCGGCTCCTCTCCCGGGAGCTTAGTGCACCGTCTCGGTGGCGATCGAATAGCGGGTGGTCGCCGGATCGGTGCCGGGCCTGTAGGTCAGCCGCATCCATTCGCTGCGCGCCCGCCGCTCGTCGTCGAACGGGCCGATCATCGTCTCGCTGCCGGGGATGAGGGCGCGGAAGTCCGGCCCTTCATATTCCCCGCCGACGATCCAGTAGCGCATGGTCATCACGCGGCCTCCTTCCGGAATTGCGCGGTCTCGGTCGATTCGGCGAGCGCGGTGGTCGAGGCCTCGCCGCCCGCCAGCGTGGTCGCGACCAGATCGAAATAGCCGGTGCCGACTTCGCGCTGGTGGCGGGTCGCGGTATAGCCGTCCGCCTCGCTGGCGAACTCCGCCTGCTGGAGCTCGGAATAGGCCGCCATGCCGCGGTCCCGGTAGCCGCGCGCCAGCTCGAACATGCCGTGATTGAGCTGGTGGAAGCCCGCCAGCGTCACGAACTGGAACTTGTACCCCATCGCGCCCAGCTCGCGCTGGAATCTGGCGATGGTCTCCTTGTCGAGCTTGGCTTCCCAGTTGAAGCTGGGCGAGCAATTATAGGCCATCATCTTGCCCGGATGGGCCTTCTGGATCGCCTCGGCGAAGCGGCGGGCATCGTCCAGATTCGGATGGCTCGTCTCCCACCACAGCAGGTCGGCGTGGCTTGCGAAGGCGAGGCCGCGCTTGATGCAATGATCGACGCCGGTGCCTTCTTCCAAGCGGAAGAAGCCCTCGGGCGTGCGCTCGCCGGTCAGGAATTCATGGTCGCGCGCGTCGACGTCGGAGGTGATGAGCCTGGCGCTCTCCGCATCGGTGCGGGCGACGAGGATGGTGGGCACGCCGCACACATCCGCCGCCAGCCGGGCCGCGTCGAGATTGCGGATATGCGCCTGGGTCGGGATCAGCACCTTGCCGCCCAGATGGCCGCACTTCTTCTCGCTCGCGAGCTGGTCCTCGAAATGGACGCCGGCGGCGCCCGCCTCGATATAGGCCTTCATGATCTCGAAGCAGTTGAGCGGCCCGCCGAAGCCGGCCTCGGCATCGGCGACGATCGGGGCGAACCAGTCGCGTTGGGGACCGCCCTCCATATGCTCGATCTGGTCGGCGCGCTGCAGGGTGCGGTTGATCCGGCGGCACAACTCCGGGCCGGCATTGGCCGGGTAGAGCGACTGGTCCGGATACATGGCCCCGGCGGTGTTGGCGTCGGCCGCGACCTGCCAGCCACTGAGATAGATCGCCTTCAGCCCCGCGCGGACCATCTGCATCGCCTGGTTGCCGCTGAGGGCGCCCAGCGCGTTGATATAGTCCTCGGACTTCAGCAACTCCCACAGGCGGTTCGCGCCGCGCCGGGCAAGGCTGTGCTCGATCGCCACCGAGCCGCGCAGCCGCTCGACTTCGGCCGGTGTATAGGGCCGGGTGATGCCGTCGAAACGGCCGGTCGGGGCGGGGATCAGGTCGGCGAAATCGGTCATCCGGCGGTCCAAAAGTTAGTCAAAGGTTAGCCCAAGAACCACGGACCGGCCGGATCGGCACTCCGAAAGAGGTCATGGAGTCGCAAGATGACTTGCGACTTTTGTGAATTCATGACAATTATACAAATATGGCGGATCGGAAGCTCTACCTTGGCGGGCGCTTGCGCCGCCTGCGCCGCGAGCTGGGGCTGAACCAAAGCGCGATGGCCGCCGAGATCGGCGTGTCGCCCTCCTATCTCAACCATATGGAGCGCAACCAGCGCCCCGTGACAGCGCAGGTGCTGCTGCGCCTCAGCGAGACCTACGATCTCGATCTCAAGACTTTCGCGGCGGAGGGCGCGGACGGGACGGGGCCGGAGCAGTTGGGCGAGATTTTCGCCGATCCCATGTTCGCCGATATCGGCATTCCGCGCTACGAGCTGGTCGAGATCGCCAACAGCGCGCCCGCCGTGGCCGACGCCGTCTCACGCCTTTACGCGGCCTATGCGGAGATGCGGCGGCGCCCCGCGGACGGCGCGCCGGAGGCGCCGACCCTGACCCCGGAAAGCTGGGTGCGCGATCATATCCAGGCGCAGCGCAACCATTTCCCCTATCTGGAGGAGGCGGCCGAGACGCTGGCCGGCGCGCTCGGCGATCCGCTCGCCATCGCCGAACCGCTGCGGCGGCGGCTGAAGGAGGCGTTCGGGATCGAGGCGCGGGTGGTGCCGCCGGAATTGCTCGACGGGGCGAGCCAGCATTACGATCTGCACCGCAAGCGCCTGATGCTCTCGGCGCTGCTGCGCGGCGAGAGCCGGACCTTCGCCATCGCCTACCAGCTCGCTTTGGTCGAGTTCCGGCCGCTGCTGGAGCGGATGATCGCCGCCGCCGCGCCGCCGGACGCGCCGACCCGGCGGCTGCTCCACATGAGTCTCGCCAATTATGCGGCGGGCGCGATCATGATGCCCTATGCGCCCTTCCTGGCGGCCGCCGAGACGCATCTTTACGACATCGATCGCCTCTGCGCGGAATTCGGGGCGAGCGTCGAGCAGGTGGCGCATCGGCTGACCACGCTCGGGCGAAGCGGCGCGCGCGGCGTCCCCTTCTTCATGCTGCGCGTCGACTCGGCCGGGAATGTCTCGAAGCGCTTCGCCGGGGAAAGCTTCCCGTTCAGCCGCTTCGGCGGCACCTGCCCGCGCTGGAACCTGCACAGCGCCTTCCAGACGCCCGGCCGTGTCGTGACGCAGGTGGTCGAGACGCCCGACGGCCAGCGTTATTTCACCATCGCCTGCACGGTGGACCGCTCCGTCCGTCTCGATCCGCGCGAGGACAGCCAGCTCGCCATCGGCCTCGGCTGCGATCTCAAGCATGCAAACCGCATCGCCTACGCCGCCGGCCTCGACCTCGCCAGCCCCCACGTCACCCCGATCGGCCCCGCCTGCACCCTGTGCCCCCGCGCCCGCTGCCCCCAGCGCGCCGCCGCCCCGGCCGGTCGGACGCTGACCGTGCAGGAGACGCGCAAGACGATCTCGCCATTTCCGTTTCTGGGGGGATGACCAAGGATCGACGCCCGATATTGAAACCCCTTACGTCACCCCGGGCTTGACCCGGGGTCCCGCTTCTTTTCTGTTCGACGGATGGACGAGGGGCGGCGCGGCGGCTGGGTGTATATCATGGCGGACCGTTATCGCGGCGCCATGTATGTCGGAGTCACCTCCGATCTTGTCGTCCGCATCCATCAACACAGGAACGGGGATGGCTCAGACTTCTGTCGCCGCTATGGTCTCACCCGGCTCGTCTGGGCCGAGCGTGGCGCGGCGATCGAAGACTGCATCGCGCATGAAAAGCGCCTGAAGAAGTGGCGGCGCGCTTGGAAGTTCGAATTGATCGAGCACGCCAATCCGGATTGGCGAGACATGTATGACGCGATGATGTGATGCCGGTGAAAAGCGGGACCCCGGCTCAAGGCCGGGGTGACGGAAAGTTGCAGCGGCGGGCGAGATCTTGGGTCGAACGCTGACTCGGTCGCTCAGCGCTCAAGCGCGATGACAGACATCACCTCGATCGCATCCGCCTTCCCGCCAAAATCCGTGAAATCCCCAGGCCCCGCCCCGATCAGCGCCCGCGCCAGCGGGGCCGAAAACGCGATCTTCCCCACCGCAGGATCGGCCTCGTCGTCGCCGACGATGGCGAGGGTGCGTTCCTGACCGTTCAGGCGGAAGGTGACGCGGGTACCGAAGGCGACTTCGCCGTCGGGCGGCGGCGGGGCCAGTTCGGCGGTGGCGAGGCGGGTGCGCGAGTAGCGCAGGGTGCGTTGCTTGTCGGCCAGCGCGGTCTCTTCCGTCTCGGCGGCGATCTCGGCTTCGAGGGCCGCCACCATGTCCTCGGCCTGCTTGAGACCGGCGGCGGTGACGAGATTGGGGCCGGGCGGCAGCGGCAGCTCGAACCTCGGCTCCTTGTGCTCCTCATCGCTTTCGCGGCGGAAGGCGACGCTCATCTCTTCTCTCCGGACATGTTGCGGAGAGCTTAGCCGGGTTTCGGATGCGCCGCACCTGTCCGGGCGAGATCGCCGCTTCGTCCCTCAGGCCGAAAAGGAGAGATCGCCGCGCGGCCCCGTGTCCCGTTCGTCCTGCGGCCGGCCCGTGGCGTCCGCTGCCGCAGGGGATGCGCCCGGGCGCGGCAAGGCGGCGAGGCCGAGCAGATAGCCGATGATCGCGCTGCCGCCATAGCCCACCAAAGGCGTCGGATAATTGCCGAGCGCCGCCGCGGTGATCGAGGCCAGCCAGACCGCGCCGAAGACCGCATAGGTGCTGCGACGGGCGGGATCGCGGACGGCGCCGACGAGTGTGGGAACGACCAGCAGGAGCGATCCGGCAAGGACCGCCATGCCCGCCAGCGGGTGAACGGCGAAGGAGGAGAAGAAGATCTGATCCACATAGGGCATGGCGGGGGAGGCATCGGTCCGCCACAGCGCCACGGCGAATCCCGCCAGCGCCGCCACGAATGCGGCCCCCATGTTCAGGCCCGGCCGCATCAGGACCAACAAGCCGGTCCCCGCGAGCAGCGCGCCGGCCATCGCCCGGTCCGGCTGAAGCGCCAGCGCGCAGGCGGCGATGACGACCGCGACGGTCGCGGCTCCGTCCGGAGCGCGCGCGAAGCGCAGGGCCAGGACCGGCACGAACATGAGGCTTGGTTGCAGCGCCACGCCGCCGATCGACACCCAGCGCGCGGCGCCGTCCGCCGCGATGCCCCAGAGCGCGGTGGCGAGGAGGGCGAAGGCCAGCGCCAGCGGGACGATGCCGTGAACCAGCCGCCCCGTTCGCGGCATCGCGCCCAGCGCCGCGACGAGCGCGATGCCCAGCACGAGCGCGGCCCCGTTCATCACGAAATAAATGGGCGGTGCCCCCGCCGCCGCCAGATAGGCGAAGCCGAGGCCCACCGCGCCGGCCGCGCAGGCCAGTCCCACCAGGCGCGGGCGCAGGCCCGTCCCATCCGTCATCGACATGGCTTCGTCCTCCGGTTCGGATTGAGGGGTGTCGCGCGCGCCGATCCGCGCGGCATGAAAGGCGGCAGCTTCCCGGATCGCACATCCGAGGCAGCCGAGCGCGAAGCGAAACGCGGCGGACGAGGTCTCGATGCTTTCCTCTTCCGCGCGCATGGCCTTGCCCCAGTCGCGGAGCGGCGCAGGCAGCAGGGCCGCGGCAAGCCGGACGATCGACGCGGGCATCCGGCGGCTCATGCCAGCCCCTCCGAGAGCTTTGTCCCGCCAGCCGAGCCGAGCGGAGGATTCTCCAGGGCAAGCGCGCGCCCCGTCGACGTCAGCCGATAGGCGTGACGCGGCGGGCGGCCGGGCTCCGCCGGGCTCTGCCATTCTGCTTCCAGATAACCTTGCTTCTCCAGCCGGATCAGCAGCGGATACAACGTGCCGGATTTGATTCCCGCGCGCTGGCACAGGTCGTAGCCGTGCGCCCAGCGGCTGCCACTCTCCGCCAATATGGCAAGTAGGGCTCTGGCGTGAGGGGACAGGCTGCGGTTCCGGGTCACCGCATGATAAATCTATATAGGTAGAATTTAGTCAAGCGGTTTTCCTCCACCTCATACGGCACGCCGCCGATTGTTGGATACAAGTAGGATTTGGCCTGCCATGCTCACGCGCGACCCCGGCCTCGCTGTCGGGGCGATGGCTCTTTGAATATGCTGAAAATTTCGCCGCGCCGCCGGCTTCGTGGCCCCGCCAGAAACACCCCGACCCCGACAACTTTGTCAACTTAGCACTCTGCGGAGATTCGCCGGACAGCGACTCGCTGACGCCCTCTCCGCGCGCCCCGACTCGCAAAGGATCGCTCTTCCCTTTGTCTCCTATCCTCCTCTAGAGGCGGAGCATGACGAACGACCTTGAGAACATGACCGGCGAATGGCTCGCACGCGTCGAGGCGGCGGGCGATCTCGCGGCGCTGGAGGCGGAGCGGGTGGCCGCGCTCGGCAAGCAGGGGGCGGTGACGGGGCTGCTCAAGACGCTGGGCGGGATGTCGCCCGAGGAGCGGCAGAGCGCGGGGCCGCGCATCCACGCGCTGCGCGAGGCCGTCACCGGGGCGATCGCCGCGAAGAAGGAGGCGCTGGAAGGCGCCGAGCTGGAGCGGCGGCTGGCGACCGAGGGGCTGGACATGACGCTCCCGGTCGAGGCCGGCGGCGAGGGCAGCGTCCATCCGGTCAGCCAGGTGATGGACGAGCTGGCGGAGATTTTCGCCGATCTCGGTTTCTCGGTCGCGACCGGGCCGGAGATCGAGGACGACTGGCGCAACTTCACCGCGCTCAACATCCCCGAAAGCCATCCCGCGCGGGCGATGCACGACACCTTCTACTTCGATCGCACGGACGCGGACGGGCACAAGATGCTGCTGCGCACCCACACCTCGCCGGTGCAGATCCGCACGATGCAGTCGCAGGAGCCGCCGATCTACGTGATCGCGCCGGGGCGGACCTATCGCTCCGACAGCGACGCGACCCACACGCCGATGTTCCACCAAATCGAGGGGCTGGTGATCGACAAGGGGATCACGCTCGGTCATCTCAAATGGACGCTGGAGACCTTCCTCAAGGCCTTCTTCGAGCGCGACGACATCGTGCTGCGCCTGCGCCCGTCCTATTTCCCCTTCACCGAGCCTTCGGCCGAGGTGGACGTCGGCTATCGCCTTGAGAACGGCCGGCGCGTGCTGGGCGGCAGCGACCGCTGGATGGAGCTGCTCGGCTCCGGCATGGTCCACCCCCGGGTGATCGCCAATTGCGGGCTCGATCCCGACGAGTGGCAGGGCTTCGCCTTCGGTTGCGGCATCGATCGGCTCGCCATGCTGAAATACGGCATGGACGATCTGCGCGCCTTCTTCGACGGCGACCTGCGCTGGCTGCGCCATTACGGTTTCCGTGCACTCGACGTGCCCACGCTCAGCGGAGGAGTGGGGGCATGAAGTTCACTTTGTCGTGGCTGAAGGAGCATCTGGAAACGGATGCGAGCCTTGCCCAGGTGCTCGATGCGCTGACCGCGATCGGGCTTGAGGTGGAAGGCGTGGAAAATCCGGCCGAAAAGCTGGGTGCTTTCTGCGTCGCGAAGGTGCTGACCGCCGCGCCCCATCCGCAGGCGGACAAGCTGCAGGTGCTGACCGTCGATGCGGGCGACGGTCCCCTGCAGGTCGTCTGCGGCGCGCCCAATGCCCGCGCCGGCCTCGTCGGCGTGTTCGGGGCGCCGGGCGCGGTGGTGCCGGCCAATGGCATGGTGCTGAAGGTCGCCGCGATCCGCGGAGTCGAATCGAACGGCATGATGTGCTCGACCCGTGAGCTGGAGCTGGGCGAGGATCATGAGGGCATCATCGAGCTGCCCGCCGACGCGCCGGTGGGGACAAGCTTCGCCGATTATGCCGGGCTGGACGATCCGGTGATCGACATTTCGGTGACGCCCAACCGGCAGGACGCGATGGGCGTCCACGGCATCGCCCGCGATCTCGCCGCTGCCGGACTGGGGACTTTGAAGGCGGTCGAGGCGCCGGACATTCCCGGCACCTTCCCCTGCCCGATCGAGATCCGCACCGACGATCCCGCCGGCTGCCCGGCCTTTTACGGCCGCGTCGTGCGCGGTGTGACGAACGGGCCGTCGCCGGACTGGCTGCAACAGCGGCTGAAGGCGGTGGGGTTGAGGCCGATCAGCGCGCTGGTCGACATGACCAACTACATCATGCTGAGCTACGGCCGGCCGCTCCACGTCTACGATCTCGCCCGGTTGGACGGCGCGCTGGTGGCGCGGCGCGCGCGCGACGGCGAGGAGGTGCTGGCGCTCAACGGCAAGACCTACCGGCTCGATTCCAGCATCACGGTCATCGCGGACGACAAGGGCGCGGACGATATCGGCGGGATCATGGGTGGCGAGGCCAGCGGCGTCACCGAGACGACCACCGACATCGTCATCGAATGTGCCTATTTCGATCCGGAGCATATCGCGCTCGCCGGACAGAAGCTGGGCCTCACCTCGGACGCGCGCAGCCGCTTCGAGCGCGGCGTCGATCCCGCCTTCCTGGAGGCGGGTCTGCAGCTCGCCACGCAGATGGCGGTGGAGCTGGCCGGGGGCGAGCCCTCGCAGATCGTGCGGGCGGGCACCCCGCCGGTGCCGGACAAGGTGGTCGATTATCGTCCCGGGCGATGCCTGGATCTGGCCGGTGTCGATGTACCGGAGGATCGGCAGGCGCAGATATTGCAGCGGCTGGGCTTCACCGTGACGCGCGGCGATCCGTGGCGCGTTGCCGTGCCGAGCTGGCGGCGCGACATGGACGGCGCGGCCGACATCGTCGAGGAAGTGATTCGCATCGAAGGGCTGGACAAGGTGCCTTCCACGTCGCTGCCGCGCGCGCCGGGCGTGGCGCGGCCGACGGCCACGGCGGAGCAGCGGACCGAGCGCCGGGTGCGGCGCACGGCCGCCGCGCGCGGACTGAACGAGGCGGTGACGTGGAGCTTCATCTCCGAGGCTGAGGCGGCGCCGTTCGGCGGCGCGGCCTGGCTGCTCGCCAATCCGATCAGCGAGGAGATGAAGGCGATGCGGCCCTCGCTGCTGCCCGGCTTGCTCGGCGCGGCGCGGCGCAATCTGGCGCGCGGCGCGGAAGGCGTGCGGCTGTTCGAGGTCGGCCGGCGCTATCTGGACGAGGCGGAGCGGCCGACGGTCGGCATCGTGCTGGCGGGCGCGGCGGCGCGGCACTGGCGGCGGCCCGGCGCGCGCGGCCATGACGCCTATGACGCCAAGGCGGAGGCGCTGGCCCTGCTCGCGGCGGCGGGGGCGCCGGTCGACAATCTGCAGGTGCCGGGAGCGGCGTCCGACGTCTATCACCCGGGGCGCTCCGGCAAGCTGACCTTGGGGCCGAAGACGGTGCTGGCCGAATTCGGCGTGCTCCATCCGCGCGTGGCGAAAACCTTCGATCTCGACGGACCGGTGGTTGCCGCCGAAGTCTATCTCGACGCCATCCCGGCGAAGCGCGAGGTGGGCCGGATGCGCAGCGCCTATGCGCCGCCCGCGCTCCAGCCGGTCCGGCGCGATTTCGCTTTCCTGATGCCGGTCGAACTGGCGTCGGATCAGCTGCTGCGCGCCGTCAGGAATGCGGACAAAGCGGCGATCGTGGGAGCAAGCCTGTTCGACGTCTTCACCGGCGCGGGCGTGGGCGAAGGCCGGAAGAGCCTGGCCATCGAGGTGATCCTGCAACCGGCGGAGAAGAGCTTCACCGACGATGAGCTGAAAGGCATCTCGGAGAAGATCGTCGCGGCGGCGGAAAAGTTGGGGGCGAGCCTCAGAGGCTAGAGCTGTGTCCTGAGCGTCCACAGCTCCGGAAAGGCGCGCTTGCCGATCGTGGACTGGAGATATTTGACGCCGGCGGTGCCGCCGGTGCCGCGCTTGAAGCCGATCACGCGCTCGACCGTCACCGCATGCTTGTGGCGCCAGATGGCGAGCGCGTCGTCCACATCGACCAGCTTCTCGGCGAGCTGGTAGAAGCGCCACCATCGCTCCGTGTCGCGATAGACATCGGCCCAGGCGGCCTCCACATCGGGCGAAGGGGCATAAGGGCGCGTCCAGTCTCGCGCCAGCACCTCCGCCGGCAGTGTGAAGCCACCCCGGGCGAGGGCCGCATTGGCCTCGTCCCACAGGCTCGGCGCGGCGAGCGCCTCGGCCAGTGCCGCGTGCTCGGCGCTGCCCTCCGCCAGGAATTTGAGGTGGCCGGCATCCTTGAGCCCGAGCCGGAACTCGACCTGGCGGAACTGGGCGGACTGGAAACCGCTGGAGCCGCCGAGCACGCCGCGGAAAGTGAGATAGTCGGTGGGCGTGAGCGTCGCCAGCACGTCCCAGGACAATGTCATCACGCTCTGGATGCGCGACACGCGCGAGAGATTCTTGTGGACCTCGATCAGCTTGTCGGTGCGGATCAGCTCCACGGCGAGCTTCAGCTCGTGGATGATCTGCTTGAGCCACAGCTCCTTGGTCTGGTGGATGATGACGAAGAGCAGCTCGTCATGATGGTCCGAAATCGGATGCTGGGCGGTGAGCAGGGCGTCCAGCGTCAGATACTGGCCGTAGGTCATGTTTTCCGGATTAGTCATGGCCGGAACGTCTATCATGGCAACCGGGCGGGGCAAACGCGCGTTGCATATGTCTTCCGGGCGTCCGGAGAGGGAGGCGGCGATGACAGGGGTACGCTTCGGCCGGCATTTCGCGGCAGGTCTGTTCGTTCTGGCGCTGGCGTCCTGCGGCGGCGGCGGTGGTGGTGGCGGCACTCCGCCGCCTTCCGCCAATCGCCCGCCGGCCTTCACGTCGCCGGCCACCGCCAGCGTGCCGGAGAACAGCGCGGGCACGATCTACACCGCCGCAGCGAGCGACCCGGACGGCAATACGCTCACCTTTTCGCTCTCCGGCGGCGCCGACCGGGCGCGTTTCGCGATCACCGCCGCCGGGGCGCTGTCCTTCGTCGATCCGCCCGATTTCGAGGCGCCCGACGATGCCGACGCCAACAATGTCTATCTGGTCCAGATTTCGGTCAGCGACGGCACGACCAGCGTGACGCTCGATCTCGCGGTGACGGTCACCAATGTCGGGCCGGACGCCTTTCGCGTGACGCGGGTGGGCACCGGCTTTGCGGGGCCGATCGACATCGCGGCGCTGCCCGACGGCACGGGCCGTATGCTCGTGGTCGAGCGGGCCGGGCGCATCCGCATCCTCAATCCGGCGACCGGCGCGATCCTGCCCACGCCTTTCCTCGACATCGCCGCCCAGGTCAGCACGGACGGCGAACGCGGCCTGCTCGGCCTCGCGCTCGCGCCCGATTTCCAGGCGAGCGGCACATTCTATCTTTTCCTCACCAATCTGGCCGGCAATATCGAGATCAGGCGCTACCGGACGCTTGCGGGGAATCGCGACCAGGCCGATCCGGCCAGCGTCGATCTGATCCTCGCCATCCCGCATCCGGGGTTCAACAACCATAATGGCGGCTGGATTGGCTTCGGGCCCGACGGGTTCCTCTATCTCGGCACCGGCGACGGCGGCGGTGGCGGCGATCCCAATGGCAACGGGCAGAACCGCAACACCCTGCTCGGCAAGATCCTGCGCATCGATCCGGCCGGCGATGCCTTTCCGGCCGATCCGAACCGCGATTATCGCATCCCGGCCGGCAATCCCTTCGCGGGCGGCGGTGGCGCGGGCGAAATCTGGGCCTATGGCCTGCGCAATCCGTTCCGCGCGAGCTTCGATGCCGCTACCGGCAATCTGTGGATCGGCGATGTCGGTCAGGGCGCACGTGAAGAGGTGGACCTGATGCGGCCTCAGGACGGCGGCGCCAATTTCGGCTGGAACGTCGTCGAAGGCACGCTCAACTTCACCGGCCCGCCGCAGGCCGGCTTCACCCCGCCGGTCACCGAATACAGCCATGGCAGCGGCGCGCGCCAGGGCCGCTCGATCACCGGCGGACGGGTCTATCGCGGCCCGGTCGAAGCCTTGCGCGGCCAATATGTCTTCGCCGATTTCATCAGCGGCAACATCTGGTCGTTGCCGGTGCGCTGGGTCAGCCTGGGCACGACATTGAGCAGCGACCGCTTCTTCCTGCGCCGCGCGGATTTCACGCCCAATGCGGGCACGTTGAACAATATTGTCGCCTTCGGCGCGGACGCGGCTGGCAATCTCTACATGGTCAGCCTGGGCGGCGACATCTTCCGGTTGGAAGCGGTTTAGGCTCTACAACCGCTCGGCTGTCGAGACCATGTCGGTGGCCCTGAGCGCCGCCAGGATGCGCATGAGGTGCTGCACGTCGTGCACCTCGATGTCGAAATGAAAAGTGTGGAACGAGCCGTCGCGCGCGGTCTGGTCCATGCTGACGATATTGGCGCCGTGCGTGCCAAGGATGCCGGCGACGATGGCGAGCGCTCCCGGCTGATTCCTGACGATAACCGACAGGCGCGCGGTGCCGCCATCCGTCTCGTCGCCCCAGGCGAGATCGACCCAGTCGGCATCGATGCCGCTGGCCAGCGTGTCGCAACCGATCGTGTGCACCTCGATCCCCTCGCCTTCGCGGCGCAGGCCGACAATGCGGTCGCCCGGAATGGGGTGGCAGCATTCGGCGAGCTGGAAGGCGACGCCGGGGGTGAGGCCCTTGATCGAGATGGCGGTGCGCTGCGGCGGCGGCTTGGCGCCGTCGCGCGTCGCCGAGCCCGGCATCAGCGCTTCCATGACCTGCACGTCGTCCACGCGCTTCAGCGCGATCGCCTCCATGAGCGCCTCGTCATTGGGCAGCTTCAGCCGCCGCAGCGCTTCGGCCATCGCCTCCCAGCCCAAGGCCGCGGGCAGGCGCTGGACGATCTCGTCATAGATTTTCCGCCCCAGCGAGACCGTTTCCTCGCGCTCCTTGGATTTCACCCAGCGGCGAATCTTGGCACGCGCCTTGCCGGTGACGACATAGGACAGCCAGGCGGGCTGGGGGTGCTGAGCCTTGGAGGTCAGGATTTCCACCTGGTCGCCATTGTCGAGCAATGTGCGCAGCGGCATCACCCGGCCGTTGACCTTGGCGCCGACCGTCTGGTCGCCGAGATCGGTGTGCACGGCATAAGCGAAATCGACTGGCGTCGCGCCCTTGGGCAGCTGGATCAGCTCGCCCTTCGGCGTGAAGGCGAAGATGCGGTCGGTGTACATCGCCATGCGGGTATGTTCGAGCAACTCCTCGGCGCTGCCGGCATGGTCGAGGATTTCGACCAGGTCGTGAATCCAGGGATGGTCCGCACTCGCCTCGACCATGCCTTCCTTGTAGGCCCAGTGAGCGGCAAGGCCGTGCTCGGCCTGGGCGTGCATCTCGGCGGTGCGGATCTGGATTTCGATCCGCATCTGCTCGTCATGGATGATCGTGGTGTGGATGGAACGGTAGCCGTTTCGCTTCGGCGTCGAGATGAAGTCCTTGAAGCGGCCCGGCACGACCGGCCAGCGCTGGTGGATGAGGCCGAGCGTGCGATAACATTCGTCGACGCTGCCGACGATCGCGCGGAAGGCCATCACGTCGGACAATTGCTCGAAGCTGACATGGCGTTCGGCCATTTTGCGCCAGATGGAGAAGGGATGCTTCTCGCGACCCGTCACCTCGGCCTCAACGCCGTGTGCCTCAAGATGCGCCTTGATGCCGCGGCCGATGCGCTGGATGAGATCGTTGCCGCCACCCTTGTTCAGTTGCGCGAGCCGCTTGGTGATCGATTCGTAGGCGTCGGGCTCGAGCTCGCGGAAGGCGAGGGTCTGCATCTCGGTCATGAACTCGTACATGCCGATTCGCTCGGCGAGCGGGGCGTAGATGTCCATCGTCTCGCGGGCGATGCGGCGGCGCTTCTCCTCATTATCGATGAAATGAAGCGTGCGCATGTTGTGCAGCCGGTCGGCGAGCTTGACGAGCAGCACGCGGATGTCGCCGGACATGGCGAGCAGGAACTTGCGCAGATTCTCCGCCGCGCGCTGGCTCTCGCTCTGCGCCTCGATCTTGGAGAGTTTGGTGACGCCGTCCACGAGCCGGGCGACATTGCCGCCGAAATGCTTCTCGATCTCTTCCGGCGTCGCCAGCGTGTCCTCGATCGTGTCGTGCAGGATCGCGGTGACGATCGTCTCGTCGTCGAGACGCAGGTCGGTCAGGATGCCGGCGACCTCGATCGGATGGCTGTAATAGGGGTCGCCCGAAGCACGGGTCTGCGAGCCATGCGCCTTCATCGAGAAGACGTAGGCGCGGTTGATCAGCGCCTCGTCGGCGTCCGGGTCATAGCCCTTGACCTTCTCGACCAGTTCATACTGCCTGAGCACGACGCCAAGATGTGGCGCGAAGGCGCTTCGATCAATAGAATTCGATCAGTAGAGAATGTGTCGGCGCGCGGCGTGCTTACAGTTTTCATTTGCAACTGGAAAGCGGCGCCCATATCCATGACTCCAGAAACAGCGTAGGATCGCGCCTCATGCTCGACGTCGAACGCCACCGCGAATTGCTGCGCCAATGCTCGATCGCCGCCGCGCTGGAGGCGGTGGGCGAGCGCTGGTCGTTCCTGATCCTGCGCGGCGCGTTCAATGGGCTGCATCATTTCGAGGAATTCCAGTCGACGCTCGGCATCGCGCGGAACATCCTGTCGAACCGGCTGGTTCGGCTGGTCGAGCACGGCATCCTGGCGCGCGAGCCGGACCCGGCTGACCGGCGCAAGATCGCCTATCGCCTGACCGAAAAGGGCCGCGATCTGCTGCCGGTGCTGATCTCGCTGCGGCAATGGGGCGAGAAATGGGTGCTGGACGTGCCGGGCAATCCGGTCCTGGTCGATCGCCACACCCGACGTCCGATTGCGCCGATCGCGGTGCGCGCCGCCGATGGGCGCGCGCTCGAATTGGGAGAACTGGAATGGCTCGACCGCGACCAACTCCCGCCTGAATGAAGCGCTCTTTCTTGCCCTGACGCAAATTGCCTCCGCATGCCGGACATGCGGAGGCGGCCAAACGTCGGAGGACAGACGATCAGGGGCTGGTCGGCGTGCCGCCCTCGCTATCGCTCGATACCGCGATCGCGATGATCGCGACAAAGATCAGCAAGCCGAGCCCGATCCCGACGCCACCATTAAGCTGGCTGGAGTCGGTTGTGACGGCGCCGGCGCGCATATTTGCATTCGCCACGCTCAAGGGCGTGGCCGCACTCACGGCAATCGGGCTGATGGCCAATGTCGATGCGCTCAGGATCGTCAAAAGTCTTTTTGCGTACACATTCGCCTCCTAATGCAACATACGAGCCATGTCTCAGGCAAGAGTTACGCAGAATGGCGGATAATGTTCCTAAAAGACCTGTGAATCCTCAAGATATTGTTGCGGACGCGCAATCATTACGGAAGCGAAACTTGCGTCAGCCGTCGTAGTCCGCACCGGCATTTGTGTTGCGCTGGGGTGCGGCGGCGGTGAGGCGCAGCGCTTCGGCCGAAGCGCTCAGCGAACCCACTTCGTCCGCGACGTCGTCGTCATCGATCTGGACGCGCTGTAGGCTGCCGACCAGCGCCTCTTCCAGATGGCGCGGGCGGACGCTCTCTTCGGCGATCTCGCGCAGTGCGACGACCGGGTTCTTGTCGCGGTCGCGATCTATGGTCAGCTCGGCGCCGCCCGAAATCTGCCGCGCGCGCTGCGCGGAGAGGAGGACGAGGTCGAACCGGTTGGGGACTTTGTCGACGCAATCTTCGACGGTTACGCGCGCCATGCGGCAGCTCCAATCTTCAGAAAATCCGGCCCTGCGGGAAAGCCCGCGCGCCTATCAGCGCGGGCCTGCGGAGTCAATGTAGTGAGGGTCGGCCCTCTCTCCTAGACCCGCATCGGCATCAGCACGTAAAGCGCCGGCGCCTTGTCGTTCTCGCGCAGCAAGGTGGGCGCGGCGGCGTCGGCGAGGTGGACCTCGAGTGCATCGCCCTCGATCTGGCCCAATATGTCGAGCAGATAACGGGCGTTGAAGCCGATCTCGAAGCCGTCGGCGGCATAATCCGCCGGCACCTCTTCCGCCGCCGTGCCGTTTTCCGGCGAAGTGACGGAAAGTGTGATCCGATCGCGGTCGAGCGCCATCTTGACGGCGCGGGTGCGCTCGCTGGCGATCGTCGAGACGCGATCCACACCTTCCTCGAAGGCACGCGGGTCGATCTTGAGCAGCTTGTCGTTCGCGGTCGGGATCACCCGGTTGTAATCCGGGAAGGTGCCGTCGATCAGCTTGGAGGTGAGCACGGCATTGCCGAGCCCGAAGCGGATCTTGCTGTCCGAGAGCGAGACCTGGACCGAGCCGTCTACCTCATCGAGCAGTTTCCTGAGCTCAGCGACGCATTTGCGGGGGATGATGACTCCCGGCATGCCCTGGGCGCCGTCCGGGCGGGGCACGGTGACGCGGGCGAGGCGGTGGCCGTCGGTGGCGGCGGCCTTCAGCACCGGCTGCGCCTCGTCCGAGACATGCAGGTAGATGCCGTTCAGATAATAGCGCGTCTCCTCGGTGGAGATGGCGAAACGCGTCTTGTCGATGATCTGGCGCAGCGTTGCGGCGGGCAGCTCGAACGCGGTCGGCAGCTCCCCCTCGGCGATGATCGGGAAATCGTCGCGCGGAAGCGTGGCGAGAGTGAAGCGTGCCCGCCCGGCATTGACCTGCATCCGTCCTTCGGCGGCGATCAGCTCGACCTGGCTGCCTTCGGGAAGCTTGCGCACGATGTCGAACAGAGTGTGGGCGGGCACCGTGGTCGCGCCCGGTTCGGTGACATTGGCCTCGACCGTCTCGTTGATCTGCAGGTCGAGATCGGTCGCCATCAACCGGATCGAGCCGTCCTCGCCCGCCTCGATCAGCACGTTGGACAGAATCGGGATCGTATTGCGCCGTTCCACCACGGAATGGACATGCCCCAGCCCCTTGAGGAGCGTCGCCCGTTCGATCGTCGCCTTCATGATTACCCCTGCTCGGTCGCAATTCCGGAATTGAAAAATTGTTATAGCGGGACTTGTCTATGTCGCCAGCCCAATTGCATGAAAAAGGGGCCGGGGCGCTGCCGCCCCGGCCCCATTCCGGTCTCCGATCCGGAGCGATCAGAAGCGGAAGCCGAAGCCGCCGACGACCTGATGACGCTCGAAGCCCTGTTCGTAGTTCGAATAGCGATATTCGGCCTTCAGGAAGGAATTGGGGCCGATCGCATATTCGGCGCCCGCGCCGACACGGATACCGTCGAGATTCTCGCTGATCCGATAGTCGGCCACGGTCGTGCCCGGGCCGTCGTCATAGTCGAGCGACACCCGGCCGTTGCTGTAGCCGGCCTTGGCATAGAGCAGCAGGTTCGGCGCGACCGCCGCGCCGGCGCGAGCGCCGACATAGAGGTCGCGACGGGCACTGGCGCACAGCGCGTCGCCCGCGATCACGACATCGCCGACGCACGCGTCGGCGCTGGAATCGGTGACTTCGGCCTCGATGCCGAAGACGCCCCGGCCGCGCTGGATATCGTAGCCGACGCCGACGCCGTAAACGACGCCATTGGCGCCGTCGCCCTCGATATTGACCCGGTCGTAGCCGACGATGCCTTCGACGCGGGCGCCCTGGAACGGGGCGGGCTCCTGCGCCACGGCGGGACTCGCGGCGGCACCGGCGAGAAGCAGGAACATAGCAGACTTGTACATTTCAAACTCCCTTTGGCAGCCCTTTGAAGCACGGGCCGATCAGGCGCCTTTGGCGCGCCGAACCTGAACGCCAGCCGAACAGCGTATTAGTTCAGTGATACACTTATCGGAAAAAGTTCCATGGCCCGCGACGGGCCGTGGCGACGCCGCCGTCAGCCGCGCGCCAGCACCCGATCGGCGACGAACGGATTGGTCGCCCGCTCATGGCCGAACGTGCTCATCGGGCCGTGGCCGGGGACGAAGGCGGTGTCGTTCCCCAGCGGCCAGAGCCTGTTAGTGATCGCATCGAGCAGATCCTGATGGTTGCCCATCGGAAAATCGGTGCGTCCGATCGATCCCTGGAACAGCACGTCGCCGACGATGGCGAGCTTCGAGGCCGGATGGTGGAAGACGACATGGCCCGGCGTGTGACCGGGGCAATGATAGACGTCGAGCACCAGATCGCCGACCGTCACCGTGTCGCCGTCGACCAGCCAGCGATCCGATTCGAACGGCTTGCCGGTGATGCCGTAGGACCGGCCATCATCCTCCAGCCGGGAAATCCAGAAACGGTCGTCCTCGTGCGGCCCTTCGATCGGCACGCCGAGCTCATCGGCGAGTATCTTGGCCGATCCGCAATGGTCGATATGGCCGTGGGTAAGCAGCAATTTCTCGATCGTGACACCCTGCTGCTTCGCGGCTGCCTTCAGCCGGTCGAGATCGCCGCCCGGATCGGTGAAGGCGCCCTTCATCGTCGCGGTGCACCAGATCAGGCAGCAATTCTGCTGCAGCGGCGTCACCGGAATGATCGCGGCGCGAAGCGGAGGGGCGGCCATGCCAGGGACATGGCCCGGTGTCGCGCGCGATACAAGCGCCGGGGCTTGTGATAAGCCCGTTTCATGATCCGGTTGCTCCTCCTCGCCGGCGGCAGCCTGCTGCTCGGCGCCTGCGCCTTCCAGGCGGGCGGACTCTTCCAGCCGCTCAACCCCGTCGTCGCGTCGCTGAGCCAGCGCGAGCCGGATGTGCCTTATGTGCCGACGCCCGCGCCGATGGTCGAGGCAATGCTCGACATGGCCGAAATCGGGCCGGACGACTATCTGATCGACCTGGGATCGGGCGACGGGCGGATCGTGATCGCCGCCGCCCGGCGCGGCGCGCGCGGGCTCGGCGTGGATATCGATCCGAACCGTGTCGCCGAGGCAGCGAACGCGGCGCGCTTCGCCGGGGTCGAGGGACGCGTCGCCTTTCGCCGGCAGGACCTGTTCGCGACGCCGATTCGCGAGGCGAGCGTGATCGCCATCTACCTGCTGCCGGACGTCAATCTGCGGCTGCGTCCCCGCTTGCTCACCGAGCTCAGGCCCGGCACGCGGATCGTCAGCCACGCCTTCGCGATGGGCGACTGGCAGCCGGACGCGCATCGCGAGGTGGACGGGCGCAACGCCTATCTGTGGATCGTGCCGGCGGTCGCCGGGGGCCAGTGGGCGCTGACCGGCGCGGACGGGACGAGGATGCTGCTCGAGCTAGAGCAGCGATTCCAGGAGGTGCGCGGCACGCTCACCGCGCAAGGGCGGTCGTTCGCGCTGTCCGACGCGACGCTGCGCGGCGACAAGTTGCGGTTCATGGCGGGCGGGCGCGCTTATGCCGCGATCATCGACGGCGCGACGATGCGGCCCGATCCCGATGCGTCCGGCGAGCGCGGCTGGCAGGGCCTACGGACGGACTAGATCATCCCGCCATTGTCATCGGCATATTGCCGTTCGGCGGACCGGCGGAGCCGCCAGTTCAACACCCAGACCGTCGCGCCGATCAGGAAGCCGAGCAGCGCGAAGATCGAGAAATCGCCGATATAATTGAGGCTGATTGCGATCCAGACGGCGGTGAAGAGGGTCAGCCCCATGCCAGCCAGCTCGTTGGTGCGCGGATAGCGGAAAACGGGGGCGCCACCATGCGGGCGGACGGCATGGATGCCACGATGATCGATCGACTGGAACAGGTAGAAACGCCCGCTTTTGCCCGGCTCGACATGAGGTGTCAGATCGGCGTGGACGATGGGCTTCTTCACTTCCTCGGTCTGGCCGTCGCCGCGCCGGATGGTGATGCTGCGATAGATACGGACCCTGCCCGTCGCCCGTTTGAGGTCCGCAGCCTCAATCGCGCCGTCGATGATCGAAACGCCCATGGAAGCCCCCTTCCTATGTGTCGCTACAGGCCATTCGACGGGGCGCGAGTCAAGCGCGGCGGCCCATGCATGTTGTGCTGGCATTTTACAGAAATGTGACGTTTAGATGACGGCGAACGCAAGCCGGGGCCCGATGTGATCGAACAATATGGTGTGCTTCCCTATCGGATCGAGCCGAACGGGGAGGTCAAGATCCTGCTCATCACATCGCGGGACACCGGGCGCTGGATCATTCCCAAGGGCAATCCTGAGCCGGGCCTGCTGCCGCGCGATTCGGCGATGCGCGAGGCGCGCGAGGAAGCCGGCGTCGAGGGCGAGGTCACGGCCGAGCCGATCGGCACCTATCGCTATGTGAAGCAGCGCGGCGACGGCGACGCGGTGCCGGCCGATGTGGCGGTCTTCCCGTTGAAGGTGACCCGACAGTTGGACGACTGGGCGGAGCGGCACGAGCGCTCGACGCGATGGTTCAGTCTGGCCGACGCGGCCGGATCGGTGGCGGAGCGCAGCCTGCGCGGCCTCATCCTTGCCTTTCGGCCGCCCGGCGCGGGGCCGATGACGCCGGGACAGGTGCGCGACGGCGAGAGCCTGCTGGCGAGCGGCTTCGGCGTGCTCAAGCTGTTTCGCGCGATCATGCCGAAGGAAGACCGCTTCTTCGACATGTTCCGCCGTCATGCCGACATCCTCGTCTCCGGCACCGACGCGATGGTGGCGATGTTCGCCGGCGAGGAGGGGATCGCCGAATCCTGCCGCCGCATCGCCCAGCACGAACATGCCGCCGACGATGTGACCCGCGACGTGCTGGTCGCGGTGCGCCGCTCCTTCATCACCCCGTTCGACCGCAGCGCGATAACGGCGCTGGCTTCATCGATGGACGATGCGATGGACGAGATGTGGGGCACGGCCAAGGCGATCACGCTCTACGAGGTCGAACGCTTCGATCCGCAATTGCTCGAAATGGCCAAGATGGCGGCCGAGGCGGCGCGACTGGTGCAGGAAGGCGTGCCGCTGATGAAGCATATCGGCCGCAACGCCCACCGGCTCCACCAGATCACCGAGGCGATCGTCCATCTCGAAGGGCGCGCCGACGAGCTCCACGCTGCCGGCCTCAAGGCGCTCTACCAGAAGGAGGCGGCGAAGCGGCCGATGGCCTATTTCGTCGGGCGCGAAATCTACAGCCATGTCGAGCGCGTGCTCGACCGGCTGGAGGATGTGGCCGACGAGATCCAGGGCATCGTGATCGACCACGCCTGATGGAGCCGACCATCGCCTTCTCGCTGCTGGTCGCGCTGATCGGCGTGGCTTTGCTGTTCGATTTCCTGAACGGTCTGCATGATGCCGCCAATTCGATCGCGACGGTCGTGGCGACGCGGGTGCTCAGCCCGCCGGTCGCGGTCTGCTGGGCGGCCTTCTTCAACTTCATCGCCTTCCTGTTCTTCGGCCTCCATGTCGCCGAGACGATCGGCAAGGGCATCGTTTCGGCCGACATCATCGATCCGGCGGTTATTTTCGGGGCGCTGATGGGGGCGATCGCCTGGAACGTGATCACCTGGGCGCTCGGCATCCCGTCCAGCTCCAGCCACGGGCTGATCGGCGGGCTGCTCGGCGCCGGCATCACAAAGGGCGGGCTCGGCGTCATCGTTTCCTCCGGGGTGATCAAGACCAGCGTCGCGATCTTCCTGGCGCCGATGCTCGGCATGCTGGTCGCGCTACTCTTGGTGGTGTTGAGCTCCTGGGGCTTCCGACGAGTCAGCGCGCCGACCGCGGACAAGAGCTTCCGGCGAATGCAGCTCATGTCGGCCGCGGCCTATTCGCTCGGCCATGGCGGCAACGATGCGCAGAAGACGATGGGCATCATCGCCGTCCTGCTCTTTTCGCAAGGCATGCTGGGCGATGAATTCTACGTGCCTTTCTGGGTGGTGATCTCGGCCCAGGCGGCGATGGGGCTGGGCACCCTGTTCGGCGGCTGGCGGATCGTCCACACGATGGGCTCGAAGATCACCCGCCTCACGCCGCACCAGGGCTTCTGCGCGGAGACGGGCGGCGCGGTCATGCTCTTCGGGGCGACCTGGCTCGGCATCCCGGTGTCGACCACTCACACGATCACCGGCGCGATCATGGGCGTCGGCGCCGCGCGCCGCGCCTCGGCGGTGCGCTGGGGGGTTGCCGGCAACATCGTCGTCGCCTGGGTGATCACCATGCCGGCGGCGGCGCTGATCAGCGCCTTCTTCTACTGGATGACGCGATTCTTCTAAATCAACATTCCACCACGTTGACGGCGAGGCCGCCGAGGCTGGTTTCCTTGTAGCGTTCGTTCATGTCGAGGCCGGTCCGTCGCATCGTCTCGATCACCTGGTCGAGGCTGACCCGGTGCGACCCGTCGCCGATCATGGCGAGGCGGGAGGCCTCGATCGCCTTCACCGCGCCGACCGCGTTGCGCTCGATGCACGGCACCTGGACGAGCCCGCCGACCGGATCGCAGGTGAGGCCGAGATTGTGCTCCATGCCGATCTCGGCGGCATTCTCGACCTGGCCGTTCGTCCCGCCGAGCGCCGCGGTCAGCCCGGCGGCGGCCATCGAGCAGGCGACGCCGACCTCGCCCTGGCAGCCGACCTCGGCGCCGGAGATGGAGGCATTCTCCTTGAACAGCGCGCCGATCGCGGCCGCGGCGAGCAGGAAGGTGCGCACTCCGGCCGCGTCGGCGCGGGGCGTGAAGCGCTGATAATAACGCAGCACGGCGGGAACGATACCCGCCGCGCCGTTGGTCGGCGCGGTCACGACCTTGCCGCCGGCGGCGTTCTCCTCGTTGACCGCCAGCGCCCAGAGGTTGACCCAGTCGATCACGGTGAGCGGATCCTGCAAACAGCGCTCGGCCCGCTCGGTGAGCAAGGCATGGAGGCCCGGCGCGCGGCGCTTGACGTTGAGCCCGCCGGGCAGAATGCCGCCCTGCCCCATGCCCCGGTCGGTGCAGGCCGACATGGCGGCGGCGATGGCATCGAGCCCCGCGTCGATCTCGGCATCGGACAGACCGGCGCGCTCGTTGGCGCGGGCGAGCTCGGCGATGCCGAGACTCTCGCGCGCGGCGATGGCGAGCAACTCATCGCCGGAGGCATAAGGGAAGGGCACGTCCCAACCTCCCTCGGGAGGAGCGTTCCGGCCCACGCTCGCTTCATCGGCGATCGCGCCGCCGCCGATCGAATAATAAACCTGGCTTTCCACCTCGCCGGAAGCCGCGGTGGCGGTAAAGCGCATGCCGTTGGAATGGTGCGGCAACCGCTCGCGCTGGTTGAAGCGCAGGTCGGCCGCCTCGTCGAAGGCGAGATCGTGCGCGCCGGCGAGCATGAGCCGCCCGGTGTCGCGGATGCGCGTCACGATCCGCTCCGCTTCGTCGGGATCGAGCGCGGCCGGGCGCAGGCCCGACAGGCCGAGCAGGACGGCGCGGTCGGTGGCGTGACCCTTGCCGGTCAGCGCGAGCGATCCATAGAGGTCCGCCTCGACGCGGACGACGGACTCCAGCAGGCCGGCGTCGCGCAGCCCCTCGACAAAGTCGCACGCCGCCGTCATCGGACCCATTGTGTGTGAACTGGACGGGCCGACGCCGATCTTGAACAGATCGAAGACGCTGCAAACCAAAGGCTCTCTCCTTGCCGGGGGGCATGGACCGGAAGCCGGGCGATGACAAGCGCCGGGCCCTTCGTGCTGCTCGACGATGCACGGGGCGGCGGCGAGGCGTGGCTTTATGCGGGCCCGACCGAGATCGTCGCGACGCACGAGCCAGCCGAGATACGTGCCTGCCTGGAGCGGCTGCGCGGGCGCCATGCCGCGGGATTCCTGTCCTACGAGGCCGGGCTGGCGTTGGAGGACAGACTGGCGCCGCGCGCCGAAACGCCGTCGCCGGACGCGCCCCCATTATTGTGGTTCGGCATGTTCGACCGGGCCGAACGGGTCGATCCCGCCGCCTTGCTGCCCGATGGCAGCGGGGCCTGGGCGAGCAGGCCCCGGCCGCTGATCGCGGAAGCCGACTATCGCGCCGCGATCGACGCGGTGCTGGCGCATATCGCCGCCGGCGACATCTATCAGGCGAACCTGACCTTCCAGGCGGAGGCGCGCATAGCGGGCGACCCGCGTGCGCTCTACGCGACGATCCGCAAGCGCGCCCGCGCCGGGCATGGCGGCATCGTCTTCACCGGGGATCACTGGCTGTTGAGTTTCTCGCCGGAGCTGTTCTTCACCTGCGACGGCGGCCATGTCGTCACCCGCCCGATGAAGGGCACGGCTCCGGCCGGCAGCGATCCGGCCGCGCTGCGCGACGATCCCAAGCAGCGCGCCGAAAATCTGATGATCGTCGATCTGCTGCGAAACGATCTCTCGCGCCTCGCCCGGCCCGGCACGGTGAAGGTGCCGGAGATGTTCGCCGTCGAGACTTATCCGACCGTGCTCCAGATGACCTCGACGGTCACGGCCGAACTGGAGCAGGGCGCCGGGCCGGTCGATCTGCTCGCCGCGATCCACCCCTGCGGCTCGGTGACGGGGGCGCCCAAGATCCGCGCGATGGAGATCATCCACACCCTCGAAAAGGGCCCGCGCGGCGTCTATACCGGCGCGATCGGCCGATTTGCGCCGGACGGCGCGGCGGCGTTCAATGTCGCGATCCGGACCCTGGTCATCAAAGCGGGCGAGACGCGTGCGCGATTGGGCCTGGGCTCCGGCATCGTCGCGGACAGCCGCGCCGGGCCGGAATGGCGCGAATGTCTGACGAAGGGGGAATTCTTGGCGACGACGCGGCGCTTCGACCTCATTGAGACGATGGCGTTCGATCCTCATGCCGGGATCGCCGAGCTCGATCGCCATCTCGCCCGGCTGAAGCGCAGCGCCGAGGCGCTCGATTTTCCGTTCGATCGCCATGAAGCGCGCAACGAACTGCAGGCTGCCACCTTCCGCGCGGGGCCGAGCATCGTCAGACTGCTGCTGTCGCCGAGCGGCGCGATGGCGATCGAGCTCAGGGCGCCGCCGCCCGCCCTGGATGGGCCGGTGCGGGCGGCGATCGCCGATCTGCCGGTGCCGGCCGAGGATTTCCGGCTGCGCCACAAGACGAGCGACCGCGCTTTCTACGATCACGCGCGCGCATCGGCAGGCACGCTCGAAGTGCTGTTCCGCGATTCCGCCGGCTTCCTGACCGAGGGCAGCTTCACGTCCCTGTTCGTCGAACGGGACGGCGCGCTGCTCACGCCGCCGCTGTCGCGCGGGCTGCTGCCGGGCATCTTGCGCGAACGGCTGATTGAGGAAGGCCGCGCACGGGAAGCGGACCTGACCGAGGCCGACCTCGCCGACGGCTTCCTGATCGGCAATGCGGTACGCGGATTGATCCCGGCAGTGTGCGCCTAGGCGGCGAGCGGGAAACGCAGCAGCCGATCCTCCAAAGGCACCAATGCTTCTGCGGGTGCGCCGACCGCGCGGGCTATTTCCGGATGGCCGGCATTGAGCCCGCCGGTCAGCGTGCCGAAGGCCGGCAGGATCAGCTTGCTCTTCGTGGCGACGAAGCAGCGGCGCGAGACCATCCGGCCGCGCCGGCTGATCCTGAGCTTCGGGTGGAAATGGCCGGACAGCTCGGGGCGCGCTTCGCCCGGCTTGGCCTCGTGGCGCAGCACGATGCCGTCCACCTCCGTTTCGTCCACGACCCGGCCGCCACAGGCATCGGCGAGCGCGGGATCGTGATTGCCGACGATCCAGGTCCAGCGCGTCGCGGCAGTGAGCGCGGTCAGCGCTTCGCGGGCGCCGGCCGGCAAACGTCCCACGCCCTCGCCGTCGTGGAAGCTGTCGCCCAGGCACCAGATTTCGACGGCCTCGGTCGCGCGCGCAAGCGCGCCAAGGTCGGCAAGCGTCGCCAGGCTGTCGTAAGGCGGCAGCATCTGCCCGCCTTTGGCGAACCAGCTCGCTTTCTCGAGATGGAGATCGGCGACCAGCAAGGCGCGTCGGGCGGGCCAGAACAAGGCGCCCTGCGGCAGCGCGCGGAACTCATGTTCACAGAACGAAAGGCGAACCATGGGTCCCGCTATAAAGCGGGCCGGGCCGGGTTCAAGCGGTCAGCGCGCGGTCTCTACGGCAATCGGCACCACGGGCGATGCCTCGCCGGGAGCGTTGAGCGCGAAGAAGAGAATCCCGCCGAGCACGAAGCCCTGGCCGACCAGTGCGAACGGGTTCTGCAATTTCTTCTTCCACACACGCATCACATATCTCTGATCTTGTCTCGTCTTGCCGGGCCGCCTCGACGCGAAAGCGCGCCCGTTAGCTTCCGGAACGAAGTTTGGCTAGCCGCCTGCGTCTAAACGACGCCTGAACCGCGATGTTTAACGCGGTTCATCTTCTCCGGCCGGCGCGGGCAGGAACCGCGTGACCAGTTTCGCCAAGGTCAGCAAGGCAAGTCCCATGCCCGCGCCGACCAGCACGAGCCGGTATTGCCCCGCGCCCGAAGCGATGCCGATCGCGGCGGCGACCCAGATGTTCGCCGCGGTGGTGAGGTTCACGACATTGGCGCCGCGCACGAAGATGACGCCGGCGGCGATGAAACCGATCGCCTGGGACAGCCCCTGGATCGCGCGCAGCGGATCGGGCTGGAAATCGTCGCCGCGCAACTGGACGGTGAGCATGAGCGAGGAGGCCATGATCATTGCCGAACTCAACGCGACCAATGCATGGGTGCGAACCCCCGCCGCATGGCCGTTCAGCTCCCGGTCGAGCCCGAGCAACAGGCCGACCAACGTGGCGACGCCCAGCCGAAGCGTCAGCTCGGACCAGGAAAAGAGCGCGAGCGGATCGTGATCGAGCATCCGCTCCAAATGCGGAACCGGCGCCGGAAGTTCCGGCGCCGGTCCTTTCGGGTCAGGCGGTTTGCCTTTCGTCCGCCTCGGCCTTGTCGCGCTGGGCCGCGGGCGCCGCCTCGATCGTGGCGGGCGCGCCGCCGCCGATCGCGATCTTGCGCGGCTTCATCGCTTCGGGAATTTCGCGCACGAGTTCGATCGACAACAGGCCGTCACTCAGATCGGCCGCCGTCACCCGGACGAAATCGGCCAGTTCGAACCGGCGTTCGAATGCGCGGGTGGCGATGCCGACATGCAGGAAATTGCCGTCGCGGCTGCGTGTCTCCGCGCGGCGGCCGGTGACGATCAGCATGTTCTGCTGCGCGGTGATTTCGATCTCGTCACGCTTGAAGCCGGCGACGGCGAGCGTGATCCGGTAGGAATCGTCGCCCAGCTTCTCGATGTCGAACGGCGGGTAATTGTCCTGTTCGGCGCGGTTCGCGCTCTCCAGGAAATCGAACAACCGGTCGAAGCCGACGGTCGAGCGGCGATAGGGGGTGAAATCAAAGCGTGTCATGTCCAAAGTCCTCCATTGAGCAACATTGAACGGGGCGCGCCCGAGGCACGGGCCCCGTCTGCAACGCATCGGAAACCGAACGGGCTTTCCGACGGATCAGGATTTAGGAGCGCTTGTTCCGGGTTCAAGAGGATCTGTTTTGCGCAAGGCTCCGTCGACGGCGGCCGCGAGCTGTTCGGTGCCGAACGGCTTGTGCAGCACGGTCACGTTCGCGCCGAGCGCGGATTCGACCTGCGCGCTTTCGGCATAGCCGGTGACGAGCATTACCGGCAGATCGGGCTCGAGCGCCCGCGTGGCGCGGGCGACCTCGGCCCCGTTCATGCCGGGCATGGCGAAATCGACCAGCATCAGGTCCGGCGCGGCGTTCGCGATCGCGGCGAGTGCTGTTTCGCCATCCCCGGCGGTCTCGACGCGATAGCCGAGCTCGGTCAGCGCATCGGCGATGAAGGCGCGGACATCCGCGTCGTCGTCCACCACCAGGACGTGCGCACCGATATGCGGATCATGCGCATGGCGCGCCCCCGAATCCGCAGTTTCGATTCGATCGGTTTCGGGCTCGACCCGGGCGAGCAGCAGGCGGATCGCGGTGCCGCCGCCCTCGCGGCTGTCGATACGCAGCGTGCCGCCCGCCTGGCGGGCAATGCCATAGACCTGCGACAGGCCGAGCCCGGTGCCCTTGCCGAACGGCTTGGTGGTGAAGAAGGGCTCGGTGGCGCGCACTGCGACCTCCGGCGCCATGCCGTGGCCGGTATCGGCGACGGTGAGCGCGATATAGTCGCCGGCGTCGAGGTCCGGGCCGCCCGGCTCGGCGACAATTTCCGTCGAGATGAGGAGCTCGCCGCCATCCGGCATCGCGTCGCGCGCGTTGATCGCGAGATTGAGGATCGCGTTCTCGAGCTGGTTCTCGTCGCACAGGGCGTACCCCGCCTCAGCGTCGAGCGTGGTGCGAATCACGATGTCGGGCCCGATCGTGCGGCTCAGGATCTGGCGCAGATCGCCGATCACCCGGTTGACCTCCACCGGCGCCATGTTGAGCCGCTGGATGCGCGAGAAGGCGAGGAGCTGGGAGGTTAGCTTGGCGCCGCGCCGACCCGCCTCCAGCGCGATCTCGGCGATCCGCTTCAGCCGTTCCTCCTGGAGCCCGGCGGCGATGATCTCGAGCCCGCCGATCACCGGCGTCAGCAGATTGTTGAAATCATGCGCGATGCCGCCGGTGAGCCGCCCAACCGCCTCCATCTTCTGCGCCTGCCTGAGCGCCTCCTCGGCCCGTTCGCGCTCGGCCACCTCGGCGGTAAGCCGGTCGAGCGCCTGGGTGAGGTCGGCGGTGCGCGCCGCGACCTTGCTTTCCAGCGTCTCGTTGACGTCGCGCAAAGCCTGCTCGGCCAGCTTCCATTCGGTGATGTCGTGGGCGACGCCGATGAAGCCGATATGCTCTCCGCCCGCCCCCCAGCGCGGCTGCGAGATCGAACGCAGCCAGCGCCATTCGCCGTCGCCGCGCCGAAAACGTGCCTCTAGCGCGAAGGTCTGTAGCGAAGCCTCGCCGGCGATCGATTCCGCGAGGATGCGTGCACCGTCATCCGGGTGGATGATCTCGCGCCAGTCGAAATCCACCGCGTCGTCGTAAGAGATGCCGAGAAAATCGACATAGGCGCGGTTGACGAAGCCGCGCCTGCGGTCGAGCTTCGTCACCCACATCGGCACCGGCGCGGAATCGGCGATCAGGCGGAACCGCTCCTCGCTCTCACGCAGCCGTTCCTCTGTGCGCTCGTCGCTGTTCGCGGCGGTGATGACGCAATAGATGCCGGCGATTTCGCCGTCATCGCCGCGCACCGGATTGTAACAATAAGTGAACCATATCATCTCCTCGCGCCCGCTGCGGCGGACGGGCCGGGGATCGGCCTCCATATAGACCGTCTCGCCGGCCAGGGCGCGCTCCGGATTGGCGCCGACCAGCGGCCAGATATCGGCCCAGATTTCACGCATCGGCCGGCCCAGAGCGGGGCGCCGGTCACCGACGATCTCGCCGAAACTGTCATTGTGGATGAGCAGCAGTTCGGGTCCCCAGCCCAGAAACATCGGCACGTTGGAGCCGAGCACGATGCTGGCGGCGGTCTTCAGTCCTCGCGGCCAGCCGGCCGGCGGTCCGAGCGGCGTCGCGGACCAGTCATGCGCCCAGGCCGCCGCTGCGGTGCCGCCCGGCGGAACGGGCAGGCCGCCGGCATCGGGCGGAGGCAGGATCGACTTCATCGCGTGCGACGGCCTCCTCTCCAGAGCCGGTCTTCCCTGAAAGCCTAACTCCCTCTTTGTTATGAAGAAAGAGCTAAGCGGAGGGCAGTGGGAATCCGATCAGGAAGTGGGTCTTTGCGCGTGCACGCGAAATTCGGGCTCGGCACCAGCCTGCGCCGAGCGGAGCACACGCAGCAGGTTGCCGCCCATGATCTTGGCGATGTCCGCCTCGCTATAGCCTTCGCGAAGCAGCCGGGCGGTGATGCGCGGCAGCCCCGCAATGTCCTCCAGCCCGACCACGCCGCCGCCGCCGTCCCAGTCGGCGCCCAAGCCGACATGATCGACGCCCATCACCCGGATGATGTGGAGGGCGGCGCGCATGAAGGTTTCGAAGTCCGCGTCTGTGAAGGGACGTTGCGCGTCCAGCGCCGCCTTGTCGGCCATCAGCCGGCGGCGTTCTTCGGGCGAAAGCCGATCCCATTGCGCCTGCCGCCGCTCGATCGCCGACCGCTCCGGCGAACGGTCGTCGGCGGCCAGGAACACCATGTTGAGGAACAGCACGCCGCCGCTCGCCGCCAACCGCCGCATCCGCTCGTCGCTGGTGTTGCGGGGATGATCGTAAAGCACGCGCGCGCCGTGATGGGAGAGCACGATCGGCACCCGCGACAGCTCGATCATCTGGTCGATCGCCGTGTCGGAGCTGTGGCTGCCGTCGATGACGATGCCGAGCCGGTTCATTTCCGCCACCCATTGCCTTCCGAGCGGCGACAGGCCGTTCCAGCGCGCCTCGCCGGTGGTGGAATCGGCGAACTGGTTGGTGCGGCTGTGCACCGGCCCGGCCATGCGCACGCCGAGCCGGTGGAAGGTGCGCAGCAGCGACAGATCCTCGCCCAGCGGCCAGCTATTCTCCATCGAAAGGAAGGCGACGCGCCGGCCCTCGCGCACCAGCTGCTCCGCATCCTCGGCGGTCAGCGCGAGGCCCATGGCGTCACGATTCTCGCCGATCACGCGGTGGATCGCGGCGGCGCGGACCAGCGCGCGGTCGCGCGCCTCGCGATAGCCCTCCGGCGTCAGGTCGCCCTGGCCGAGATAGATGACGAACATGCCGCCATCGAGACCGCCTTCGATCATGCGCGGCAGATCGACCTGGCTGCCGTCCCATTCGAAGCGGTTGCGCTGCGAAAAGTCCCACTGGCCGTCGTCGAACCGCATCGGAATGTCGAGATGAGTGTCGAGCACGATCATCCGCTCGTGCATTTCGCGGATTTCGCCGGTCACGTCGGGCTCGGACTGGGCCGAGGCTGGAATGGCGAATGAGGCGGCAAGGGCTAAAGCGATGGTCAGGCGCATGGCGAACTCCGCTGGAGGAAGCCATATTCAAGGACGGCAAGGCGCGTCCGTCAACCGCATCGCCGTTTCCGCCAGCGCCTCGGCTTCGATCAGCAGTTCGTCCTCGGCGACGCCCGCGGGCACCATCTCGCGCCCGATCATGATGAGCGTCGGCACGGCGAGGGGGGAGACGCGGTCGAGATCGATATGCAGCATCGTGTCCGCCGCCCGCTCCAGCAGCGAGGACAGGCGGCCGATGTCGGTGAGCCGCGTCTTCGCATCCTCCCAGGCGGCGCGCAGCAGCAGGTGATCGGGCTCGTAGCGGCGCAGTACGTCGTAGATGAGATCGGTCGAGAAGGTGACCTGCCGCCCCGACTTGCGCTGGCCGGGCTGCTGGCGCTCGACCAGTCCGCCGATCACCGCGACCTCGCGGAAGGCGCGTTTCAGCAGGCTCGATCCCTGCACCCATTCGACGAATTCCTGCTCCAGCAGATCGGCGCTGAACAGGCTGGCGGGGTCGGCGACCGGCTCCAGCCCGTAACAGGCCAGCGCGTAATCGTTGGCGACAAACCCCAAGGGTTTGAGCCCCGCCGTCTCTATCCGCCGGGTGAGCAGCATGCCGAGCGACTGATGCGCGTTCCAGCCCTCGAAGCTATAGGCGATCATATGGTGCCGCCCCTCGTGCGGGAAGGTTTCGACGAGGAGCTGGTCGGGACGCGGCAGGACGGAGCGGCGCGCCTGCACCTCCAGCCATTCGCGCACATCGTCGGGGAAGCGCGCCCAGGAAGCGGGATCGGCAAGGAACTGGCGAACCCGGTCGGCGAGGCGCGTCGTCATGGCGAGGCGGGCGCCGACATAGGTCGGGATGCGCGCGGACTTCTTCGTGGCGCGCACGACGATCTCGGCGGAGTCGAGCCGCTCGACCTCCAGGCTGAGCCCGGCGAAGAAGAAGGTGTCGCCGACGCTCAAGGTGGAGGCGAAATAGTCTTCAACCGTGCCGAGCTTGCGGCCGTTGCGGAAGCGCACGTCGAGCACGGGCGCATCGACGATGATGCCGGCATTCATCCGGTGCTGCTGAATGAAGCGCGGGTGGCTCACCCGCCATGTTCCGTCGGGCGCGCGGGTCAGCCGCTTGAACTTGTCGTAGGCGCGCAGGGCATAACCGCCGCTCTCGATGAAGCCGAGGATGCGGCCAAACGTCTCGGCGTCGAGGCCGGCATAAGGCGCGGCGCCTTGCACCTCCGCGAGCATCTCCTCTTCGCGGAACGGCCCGGCGCAGGCCATGGCCATGACATGCTGGGCGAGCACGTCGAGCGCGCCGGGACGAAAGGTTTCGGCATCCAGCTCGCCCGCCTCGATCGCATCGAAGGCGGCGCGCGCCTCCAGATATTCGAAACGGTTGCCGGGCACGAGGATCGCCTCGCTGGGCTGATCGAGCCGGTGATTGGCGCGGCCGATCCGCTGGATGAGGCGCGAGGCGCCCTTGGGCGCCCCCATCTGGACGACGAGATCGACATCGCCCCAGTCGACGCCGAGATCGAGGCTGGCGGTGCAGACGAGCGCGCGGAGCCTGCCGGCCGCCACCGCCGCCTCGACCTTGCGCCGCGCTTCCACCGCCAGGCTGCCATGATGGATGCCGATCGGCAGATTGGCGTCGTTGACCGCCCACAGCTCCTGGAAGATCAACTCGGCGAGCCCGCGTGTATTGCAGAAGACCAGGGTGGTGCGGTGCGCCTCGATCTCCTTCATCACCCGGGGGGCGGCCCATTTGCCGCTATGGCTGGACCAAGGGATTCGCGCCTCTTCGGGCAGCATGATGTCGATCTTCGGCTCGGCGCCGGGATCGCCCCGGACCAACGCCACTTCGGAGGCGTCGCCATGCGGAGCGAGCCAGCCCTGATAGGCTTCCGGATCGGCGACGGTGGCGGACAGGCCGACACGGCGCAGGCTCGGCGCCAGCTTTTGCAGCCGCGCCATGGCGAGGCTGAGCAGGTCGCCGCGCTTGGTGCTGGCGAAGGCGTGGATCTCGTCGATAACGATGGTACCCAGATCTTCGAACAAACGGTCGCCATCCGGATGACTGAGCAGCAGGCTCAGCGATTCCGGCGTGGTGAGCAGCATCTGCGGCGGCCGGGCACGCTGGCGCGCCTTGCGGTCGGCGGGCGTGTCGCCGGTGCGGGTCTCGACCCGGATCGGCAGGCCCATCTCGTCGATCGGCGCCAGCAGGTTGCGGCGCACGTCCACCGCCAGCGCCTTCAGCGGCGAGACGTAAAGCGTGTGCAGGCCGTCGGTTGGCGTCTCGATCAATTCGGCCAGGCTGGGCAGGAAGCCCGCCATGGTCTTGCCCGCCCCGGTCGGCGCGACGAGCAAGGCGCTCCTTCCGGCGCGCGCGGCGGCCAGCATGTCGCGCTGGTGCCGGCGCACCGCCCAGCCCTTCGCGGCGAACCAGCCGGCGAGGATCGCGGGCAGGGAGGAATCGGAGCCGGGCGCCATGCCGACCATATAGCCACGCCGCCGCGATTTAAGCTGCCCTAGAAAACCCGCGTGACGATCAGCCCCAAGGCCGCGGCGGCGAACATCGCCCAGCGCACCTTGCGCTCCAGCGCGAAATCGCCCGTCTTCGACAGGGTGAAGGCGCTGAGCGGCATCACCACGACGAGCAGCGCCAGCGCCAGTCCGCCCCCCATCCAGAAGCCGCCGACCATGCCGGCGAGCAACGCCAGTGCCGCCCAGGCGACGGCGAAGGCGAGCGCGTCGAGATTGAGGGGCGGCATCAGTGCCCCGCCCGCGGCCCGCGCGCGACGCCGGAGGCGGCGAGCTGGGCGTCGATCTGCGCGACCAGCCGGTCGAGCCCGGCCTGGTCCTGCGCCTCGGCGCGCGCGACCAGCACGTCCTGCGTGTTGGACGCGCGCAGCAGCCACCAGCCGTCGTCGGTGTTGACCCGGGCGCCGTCGGTGCGGTCCACCTGCGCGCCGTCGCCGGCGAGGCGGTCCAGCACTTCCTCGACCACCGCGAACTTGCGGCTCTCGTCCACCTGGAAGCGCAGCTCCGGCGTGTTGACCAGCTTGGGCATCGCCGAGCGCAGGGCGGTGAGCGAGCCGCCCAGCTTCGAGACGGCGCGGATCAGCCGCACGGCGGCATAAAGCGCGTCGTCGAAGCCGTAATATTCGTGGGCGAAGAAGATATGGCCGCTCATCTCGCCGGCCAGCGGGGCGGCGGTTTCCTTCATCTTGGACTTGATCAGGCTGTGCCCGGTCTTCCACATGAGCGGCGTGCCGCCCAGCTCGGCGACGCGGTCGAACAGGACCTGGCTCGCCTTCACGTCGGCGATGATCGTGGCGCCCGGCAGCTCCGCCAGCACCGGCTCGGCGAGGATCGACAGGAGCTGGTCCCCCCACACCACCCGGCCGAGCGAATCGACCGCGCCGATCCGGTCGCCGTCGCCGTCGAAGGCGATGCCGAAATCGAGGCCGTGGGCGTGGACGAGCTGCTTCAGATCCTTGAGATTCGCCTCGTCGGTCGGATCGGGATGATGGTTCGGGAAGGCGCCGCTGACCTGGGTGAAGAGCAGGTGATGCTCGCCCGGCAGCTTCTCGACGAGGCGCTCCAGCACCGGCCCGGCGGCGCCGTTGCCCGCGTCCCAGCCGATCCGGAAATGCGCGCCGTCGAAGCCCTGGAGGAGGCGATCGACATAGGCGTCCATCACCTCCTCGTCGGAAACGGCGCCTTCGCCCGTTTCCCAATCGGCCGCCGCCGCCATCACGCCGAGCTGCTGGATGTCGGCGCCGAAGAAGGGCTTGCCGCCGAGCGTCATCTTGAAGCCGTTATATTCGGCCGGATTGTGGCTGCCGGTGATCATGATGCCGCCGGCGACATCCAGCTCGGCCGCGGCGTAATAGAGCATCGGCGTCGGCCCGAGGCCGACCCGCACCACGTCGACGCCGCTGGCCGTCAGTCCCTGGGTCAGACTGTCCTCCAGCGCCGGCGCGCTTTCCCGACCGTCGCGGCCGACGGCGATGCGCGTGCCGCCGGCGCGGCGGACCACAGTGCCGAAGGAGCGGCCGAGCGCATAAGCGTCGGCATCGCCCAGCGTCTCGCCGACGATGCCGCGAATGTCATATTCGCGAAGAATGGTGGGGTGGAAAACGTGACTCATGGAAACTCCGTGAAATGTCAGGGCGCGCGCGGCGGACCGCGCCGCAGCTCGGCGACCAGCGCGTCGCGGGCCAGGTTGACCCGGCTGGCGAGCGCGTCCGATCCGCCGCTGTCGGGGTGAACCTTCGCGATCAGCCGGCGATGCGCGTCGCGTATCTCCTCCAGACTCGCGCCGGGCGTGACGCCGAGCAGCTCGCGCGCCTCGCGCGGCGTCATCGCCGCCGGCCGCGCGGAGCGCCGCCACCACAGCCAGAGGATCGCCGCGACGGCGGCGAGGACGAGCGCCTTGACGATCATCCGGCGGCGGCGATACGCGGCGGATTGTCGGCCGCGTCGTCGGGCAAGGCGAAGCCGGCGAGCATCTCGCGCAGCTCCTGCCGCGCCGCGACATGGGCGATGCCGACTTCGCCGATCTGCTGGAGATCGAGCAGGGTGAGGCCCTTGGGGAAGAGCTCGCGATAAATGACGCGCTCGCCCAGCCCCGGAATGACGCGAAAGCCGACCCGGCGGGACAGCTCGTTCAGCGCGGCGCCGACCCGGCGCATGTTCTTCGCCTCGATATGCTGCATGCGGTTCCTGAGGACGACCCAGTCGACGCTCTGGCCTTGCGTCTTGGCGCGCTGGGTGCGGCTGTTCCACACCAGCTCGGCATAGAAGCTGGGGCGACGCACCCGGTAGGTTTCGGCATCGACCTCGCCGATCAGGTCGAGATCGACGAAGCTGTCGTTGATCGGCGTGACCAGCGTGTCGGCGCGGACCATCACGGCGCGCGCATGGGGGTCGTCGCGCCCCGGCGTGTCGATCACCAGCACGTCCGCGCCCTCGGCCATGCGCGCGATCAGATCGTCGAGGCTTTCCGCGCCGTCGGGATGGAAGGTGGCGTGGGCGGGCATCGGCAGCTCGACGCCCAGCCGCTTCACCGTCTCGGCACGGTTGTCGAGATAGCGGCCGAGCGTGCGCTGGCGCGTGTCGAGATCGATCGCGGCGACGCGGCGGCCGCGCGCGGCGAGCGCAACGGCGCTGTGCACCGCCGTGGTGGACTTGCCGGTGCCGCCCTTTTCGTTGGCGAATACCAGGAAATGCGGGCCCGTTCCGGCCATGTCGACGCTGCCCCAGACTTGATCTTGAACCTTGGCGCGCCCAAAGAGCCGCGCGCGATTTCCTCTATCGGAGGCCAACAGGCGGTGCAAATCATCCGTGAGATCGAGGCGCTGCGCGCCGCCGTCGCCGCGTTGCGCGCGGAAGGCGGCACGGTCGCCCTCGTGCCGACGATGGGCGCGCTCCATGCCGGCCACATGGCCCTGGTCGCTGAGGCCCGCGCCCGGGCGGATCATGTCGTCGCCTCGATCTTCGTCAATCCCGCCCAGTTCGGCCCCAACGAGGATCTGTCCTCCTATCCGCGGCGCGAGGCGGCGGATGCGGGGATGCTGGAGGAAGCGGGCTGCGCGCTCCTCTGGGCACCGGACGCCGCGACCATGTACCCCGAAGGCTTCGCCTCGACGCTCAATGTCGGCGGGATCACCGACGGGCTCGACGGCGCCGCCCGGCCCGGCCATTTCGACGGGGTCGCGATCGTCGTCGCCAAGCTGTTCAACCAGGTTCGGCCCGACATCGCCCTGTTCGGCGAGAAGGACTATCAGCAGCTTTGCGTGATCCGCCGGATGGTCCGCGATCTCGACATGGGAATCGGGATCGTCGGCGTGCCGACCCAGCGCGACGCCGACGGTTTGGCCCTCTCCTCGCGCAACGCCTACCTCACCGACGAGGAGCGCAAGGCCGCGCGCGCCCTGCCCCGCGCGCTGGGCGAGGCGGCGCGGGCGCTGGGCGAGGGAGAAGCGGTCGCGGAGGTGCTGGCGCGGGCCGAAGCGCGGCTCGCCGAGGCGGGCTTCGATCCGATCGACTATGTGGCGTTGTGCGACGCCAAGACGCTCGCGCCGCTCGCCGCGCTCGATCGCCCGGCCCGCCTGTTCGCCGCCGCGCGGATCGGCCGCACCCGCCTCATCGACAATCTGCCGGTGCTGCCGGCCTAGTGCACACCTGACATTGTCACTTTCGCGTTAACCATTTGTTTGGAAGTGGTGCGCCAGACATCGTCCCGGACACGCAGGTGTGGGGGATTTTCCATGGCACATAGCGCGAAAGCAGCCGCGTTCCTGATCGAAAGCCGCATCGCCGATGCGGCGTCGGGTGACGTCAAGGCGCTTTACGAACTGGGCGTCGCCTATTCGACCGGCAGCGGCGGGATCGCCGTCGATCTCGTCGAAGCGCACAAATGGTTCAATCTGGCGGCCCTGAACGGCAGCACGCTGGCGCAGGAATGTCGCGCCGACATTTCCGAAGAGATGACCGCGCGGGAGATCGCCGAGGCGCAACGCCAGGCCCGCGCCTGGCTCGCCGATTTCTCGTCCGAACGCCGGGCCGCCTGACCCGCCGACGGGGGCCGCATCCGGCGCCCGGGAAGGCGATCATGGCGGCGCCATCTCCTCGAAGGTCCAGCGTTGCTCCCGGATTGCGGCACACAATGTCAGCGCGGCCACCCAGCGTCCATTCGTCAGGCGCGGCTCGATGCAATGCGAGGCCCCGTTCGAGAGTGCACCACCTTCCTCCAGCAACCAGTGCATCTCCGGATTCACCCGACAACGGCGCAAGGCGAGCCCGCCGCTGCCGGCATTGCCGCTGAGGCAGGTGCCCGACATCCGGAACTGTCCCGGGCCGCGGCGATCGAAGGAAAAGACCTGCTCCCAGCGGTGCACCTCGGCGCACGGCTCCAGCCCGATGAAGGTGCCCGGCCGGACAAGGGAGAGACAGAGATCGGGCCGAGGCGCCCAGCGCAGCCGCCCGCGCGTTGGCGCATAACCGAGGGAGTCGAAGGCCCGGATCCGCCAGGCCTGCGGCGGGTAGCGCGCGGGGCAGGGCGCGGCATAGACGCGCGCGCCATCGCGCGCAGACAAAGCGAGCAGGGCCAGGCATCGTCCCTCGCCGTTCCGCACGACATGATCGGCGGATATCGTCCAGCTTTGCCCGGGTGATCCGTCGCAGCGCAGCGGAACGAGCGGCGGGTAGTTCCCGCCGCCGCGCGGCGCCAGGCAGGCATCGCCCAAACGCATCGGTCCGGGGCCTGTTTCCGGCAACGCCAGCCGCTGCGCCGCCGATCCGTCGCAAGGGCGGCTCACCGAACCTTCGACCGGGTCGATGGTCACGCACATGCCCGGCAGGGTGGCCGGCTCCAGCGTCCGGGCCGATGCCGGGGGCAACCACAGCGCGGCAAGCAGGACAGAGACAGGAACGGGCCATCGGATCATCGCGCTTCCCCCGCCAGCGATTCGGGCAACGTGCCGCGCGGGCGATGAACGGCGCCGAAACGACCGTTTCCGGAACAGGCCGTCTGAAATGGAGTGTCTTCGCGGCGCATTGCGCGTGTTGCGGTGACCGGACTAGAGGTTGGACATGAAAACGATTTTTGCCCTGCTGGCCGGCCTCCTTGCCCTGTCGCCCGTTACCGCGGCCCTCGCCTGCTCCTGTCGACCGTTGTCGAGCGCGGCCGAGCATGTCGGTCATGCCGACGCGATCTTTCGCGGCCGGGTCGTGGCGAGCGTGCCCGATCCCGCCGGTCCCGAGACCTTCTCGATCACCACATTCGAACTGCTCGCGCCACTCAAGATGCCGTCGCAATGGGCGCTGCCGCCGGAGCGGATCGAGGTCCGTCACGCCTCCTTGAGGACGGGACCGCAATGCGCGATCTGGTATGAGCGGGGCCAGGAAGTGCTGGTGGCGGCGCGTATGGGACAGGACGGCAATCTCCACACCGGTTCGTGCGACGCGCCGCGCTGGCCGGAAACGGATTATCGTGTCGCGCTGCGGCTGGCGCCGGAGCCATAGTCTTCAACTCTTCTTCCGGAAGGGTGTCAGCTCATCCAGCGCCGCGATCTCGCGCGCCACCGCCGCGCGCTCGGCGGCGAGAAAGTCCGCCACCGCGCGCCGGAAGCCGGGATGGGCGATATGATGGGCGGAATATGTCGGCACCGGCCGATAGCCGCGCGCCAGTTTGTGCCCGCCCTGCGCGCCTGCCTCGACCCGTGCGAGGCCATTTGAAATCGCGAAGTCGATCGCCTGATAATAACAGAGCTCGAAATGGAGATGGGGTACGTCCTCGACGCAGCCCCAGTAGCGGCCGTAGAGCGCCTGTGCGCCGATCAGGTTGAGTGCGCCGGCGATGGGGCGCCCGTCGCGCAAGGCAAGGATGAGCAGCACCTTGTCGGCAAGTGTCTCGCCGAGCCGCGAGAAGAAGGGCCGGGTGAGATAGGGCCGGCCCCATTTGCGGGCGCCGGTGTCCTGGTAGAAGGCCCAGAAGGCATCCCAGTGCGCTTCGGTCAGCGCGGCGCCGGTGAGGTGGACGATCTCCAGCCCGTCCACCGCCGCGGTCCGTTCCTTGCGGATCGCCTTGCGCTTTCGCGAGGTCAGGGTGGCGAGGAAATCGTCGAACGTCGCGAACCCCTGGTTGAGCCAGTGGAACTGGCTGTCGGCGCGGATCAGCCAGCCGGCCTGCTCGAACAGGGGCGCCTCGTCCGGGTGGAGGAAGGTGGCGTGGGCGGAGGACAAGCCGTGCGCCGCGACGATCCGCTCCGCCGCGCCGATCAGCGCCGGCGCGAGTTCCGGCGCACGGGTGAGCAGCCGACGGCCCGGCACCGGCGTGAACGGCACCGCGATCTGCAGCTTGGGATAATAGGCCCCGCCGGCGCGCTGGAAGGCGTCGGCCCAGCCATGGTCGAAGACATATTCGCCCTGGCTGTGGCTCTTCACATAAGCGGGCATCACCGCGTCGGGCCGCCCGCCCGGCCCGTCGATCGCGACCGGCACGGGCTGCCAGCCGGTCTCCGCCGTGGCGCTGCCCGACTCCTCCAGCGCGGCGAGGAAGGCGTGGCTGAGGAACGGGTCTTCCGTTCCTGCGCAGCGGTCCCAGTCCTCGGCAGCGAAGCGCGCCACGCCCGGCGCGATGCGGGCGACGACCGGCTCGTCGCTCATGGCAGGTCTTCGTAGATGACCTGATCGGCATGGGCCGCCGCCGTCGCGCGCTGGGCTTCGGTGCGGACCGTCCAGGTGCCGATCTTCAGGTCCCTGGCGCGAGCAGAAGAAGCGAACGCGGAAGGCAGGTCGCGGATGTCGCAGGCGAGGAAATCGGCGCGCGACCAGGCCAGCGCGGCCTTGCGCCGGAGTCGCTTGCGCGCGGGATTGCCGTCTTCCGTCACGACCAGCCCGCGCAGCATATCGGGGGCGTGTGCCGCGAACCAGCCGGGGATCAGGGGATTGAACGACATCACCGCCACCGGCCCGACATAGGCATCGAGCGCGGCTTTCACAGCCCGGCAGAGCGGCCCGACCCGCCAGCCCGGCGATTTCACCTCGATCAGCAGCGGCGCGCGACCGTCGATCAGCGCCAGGATTTCGGGGAGTGCAGGGATCGTCTCCTCGGTGCCGGTGAGGCGGTGCGCACGGATCGCGGCGGCGTCCATTTCGGCGAGCCGCCCGGGCGCGCCGGCCAGCCGGACGAGATCGTAATCGTGGAAGACGATCGCTTCGCCGTCGGCGCTCGCCTGCACGTCCAGTTCGATGCCGTGACCGGCCTCGATCGCGGCCAGGAAGGCGGCGCGGCTGTTCTCGACGAGGCCGCGGCCATGGAGGCCGCGATGCGCGAAGGGCTTCGCGAAAAGCGCGACGAGTCTAGCCGGCCTTGACCGCGACGATCGCATCGATCTCGACCGCGGCATTGAGCGGCAGCACCGGCACGCCCACCGCGCTGCGGGCATGGCGACCGGCTTCGCCGAAGACCTGCTCCATCAGCTCGGAGGCGCCGTTGGCGACCTTGGGCTGATCGGTGAAATCCGCGGCGCTGCTGATGAACACGCCGAGCCGAACGATCCGCTCGACCCGGTCGAGCGAGTCGAGCGCCTTTTTGATCTGCGCGAGGATCATGACGCCGCAGGCGCGCGCCGCTTCCTGGCCATGTTCCAGATCCTGATCCTCGCCGAGCCGCCCGGTGATCACCTTGCCGTCCGCGTCAAACGGCAGCTGGCCTGAGAGATAGAGCAGGCCGCCCATTTCCACGGCGGGCACGTAGGCGGCGACGGGGGCGGCGGGTTCGGGCAGGCTGATGCCGAGTTCGGCGAGGCGGGTGGATATGCTGTCGGTCATGGCCAAGGGCTAAGCATCCGGGGATGCGCCGGGTCAAGCCTTGCCGGCCGTCAGCCGCGCCAGCACCCAGGGCAAAGCCTCGTCCCATGGGTCGATCCGGGCATGGGCATGCTGGGCCGGCGGGGTCTTCGCGGCGAAGCGGGGCTCGGCGATCATGTGCAGCCGCCAGACGTCCGGCGCGTGCTTCGCCACCGATTCGTGATGCGGGCCGAGATCGTCGACGAAGACGGTCGCGCCCGCGCCCATTTCCGCGATCAGCTTGCGCGCCGGGCGGCCCTTGCCGCCCTGATTGCAGATCACCCGGTGACGGATGCCGAAGGCGTCGAGCTGGGCGATGCGGCCGGCATGATGGGCGTCGCCGATATTGGTGAGGATGACGATGTCGGCCACCTCGCCGATCGTCCCCAGCGCCTCGGCCGCGCCGGCGACCAGGCTCTGGCGGTGCATCTCGTGGTGGAAGAACAGGTCGAGCAGTGGCCAGATACGGTCTTCGGCGACTGCCGCGCCGCTTCTGTGGCGCAGCGCCCCCGCGAAACCGGGCATTTCGAAATCGAAGAGAATGTCCTGCGTCTCGTCCAGCCATTCGGCGAAATGAGGCAGGAAGTGCAGCAGCACATCGTCGCAATCGCTGATGAGGAGCGGTCGCTTCATCCCTCCAGTCTCCGCCGTGTTTCCGGCAGATCGGCAGGGTCGGCGCCGATCGCTGCGGCGCAGGCGATCAGGTCGGGCTCGTGCGCCTCCAGGAAGCGCAGCACGGCCGCGAGCGTCGATCGCTTGCCGAGCCCGCCTCGCAATGCATCGGGCGTCAATCCGGTCAGCGCCAGGAAGCGCGCGGCCCGCATGTCGTCGGTCAGGGCCCAGCCCAATGCGGACAAGGCCAAGGCTTCGTCGTTATTTGTTTGTTGATCGCGCATCGCCTAGGAACGGGCCGTGGGACAAAAAATCCTGATTGTCGAGGACAACGAGCTCAATCTGAAGCTGTTCTGCGACCTGCTGCGCGCCCATGGCTATGCCGCCGAGCCGGTCCGCGACGGCCGCGAGGCGATCGCGCGGGCACGGGACTTCGCGCCGGACCTCGTCGTCATGGACATCCAGATGCCGCATGTCAGCGGGCTTGAGCTGATCGAGCAGATGAAGATGGACGGCGAGTTGATGACGACGCCGATCATGGCCGTCACCGCCTATGCCGCCAAAGGCGATGAGGAGCGCATCCGCGATGCCGGTGCGGAAGGCTATGTGTCCAAGCCGATTTCGGTGCTGAAGTTCGTCGAGGCGGTGCGCGAGCTTCTTGCGGGCACGACCGATGGGCAAGCGCCGGACAAAGAAAATGCCGCCCCCGAGCCGGATGCCGGGAGCGGCGGAGAAGCGGTCGAAAGCAAGCTGGATTCCGGATCGAATCCGGGATGACGGCCCTAGCGGGTCGTCACTTGATCTTGGCTTCCTTGAACTCGACGTGCTTGCGCGCAACGGGATCGTATTTCCGGAAGGTCATCTTCTCGGTGATGTTGCGCGGATTCTTCTTGGTCACATAGAAGAAGCCCGTGTCGGCGGAGCTGACGAGCTTGATCTTGACCGTGGTCGGCTTGGCCATGACAGCCTCTCTCAAAAAATCGGTGGCGTAAAAAAAGAAAGCGGCGCCAGCGCCGCCCTCGTTTCCGGCTCGCCTCTGACGATTGCGAGCGATTCTGTCAAGCGTCCGGCGGTTTAACGCAGTGGTAACCATAAGCGCGCATGGTCTTCTCGTGCCCACAGGGGGAGCCGCGAAGATGCACTGGGAACGCGATGGCATGATTCTGGTCCGCTCGGAGCTGTGCGACCGGCTCGACAGCCTCCAGCGGGCGGCGCGCAAGATGAAGGTGCGCGATTTCGTCCAGCAGATCGCGTCCGTCCGCACCATGGCGGCGGCCTATGGCATGGTGCCGGTGGTCTGCCTCGCCGATGCGCTGGAGCGCGCGGTGCGCGCCAATCCGCGCGGCTGCCCGGCCGACATCTATTTCGATCGGCTGCGCGACGCGGTCGGCTGCGGCCCGACCGGATCGGCGACGGCGAGCGAAGCGATGCTCGCCTCGATCTCGGTGCGCCTCAGCGCCTGAGGGCGCCGATGGAGCCGCTCGTCACCACTTTCGTCGCCGCCTTCCTGTCCGGCTGGGGCGACAAGACCCAGCTCATCGTCGCCCTGCTCGCCGCGCGCAGCGGCCGGCCTGGGCTCGTGCTGGCCGGGCTGATCGTCGCGGCGCTGGCGAGCAGCCTGGTCGCGGCCTGGGCGGGCAGCCTGATCGGCGCCGCCATCCCGCCGCGCGCCGCGTCGCTGATGGTCGCGCTGGCGTTGCTGCTCGACGCGCTCGCCGCCTTCGTGCCGCGCGGCACGCCTTCGCTCGGCTCGATGAAGCTGCCGCTTCTCCTCGTCGCCGCGATCCTGTGCCTTGCCGCCGAAACCGGCAGCCGGGGTCAGTTCCTCACCTTCGCGCTCGCCGCCCGCTTCGATTCGGTCTGGCTGGCCATGGCGGGCGCCAGCGCGGGGTTGCTGGCCGCGACCGTCCCGGCCGCATTGCTCGGCGATCGCCTGGCCAGGGCCGTGCCGCTGCGCGCCATCCGCTTCACCGTCGCCGGCCTGTTCCTCGTCATCGGCTTCATCGTGGCGATGCAGACGCTCCGGCTCGCCTGAGCCTTGATCAAGCCCGTCGATCACAGCCATCGATATTTGTCGGCAGGGCGGGCCGGTCTGGGCTATGGTCCGCGCCGCTCGCGATTCCTATCTCGGTGCCAACGCTGACCAGGAGGCAAACATGTCCGACACCGCCGCCAAGCTGAACACGCCGACCGATCTTTCCAGCAACGCCACCAAGACGGTCGCCGACGCGCTGAACGGCATCCTCGCCGACAGCTATGCGATCTATCTCAAGACCAAGAATTTCCACTGGCACGTCTCGGGCCCGCATTTCCGCGACTATCACCTGCTGCTCGACGAGCAGGCGGCCGACATCCTTCTCACCACCGACGAGATCGCCGAGCGGGTGCGCAAGACCGGCAACGCCACCCTGCGTTCGATCGGCGACATCGCGCGCCGGCAGAGCGTCAAGGACAATGACAAGGACTTCGTGTCGGCCAAGGACATGCTGGCCGAGCTGCGCGAGGACAATCTGAAGCTGGTCGAAGCGCTGCGCGAGGCGAAGGAGATCGTCGACGAGGCGAAGGACAATGCGACTTCGGGCATCCTCGACGACTGGACCGACCGCGCCGAGAAGCGCGCCTGGTTCCTGTTCGAGGCGAGCCGCAGCTAAAACGCGGCCGGCCGGCGCCTGCACGAAAAAGGCCGGCGCGAAGGCCGGCCTTTCCGTTTGCCGCGTGAGCCGAGGCTTACTGGATCGGAACCAGGTTCACCGCCGCGGTCTTGCCGCGCCGATCGACCTCCAGCTCGAACTCGATCCGGTCGCCCTCGTTGAGAGAGATCATGCCGGCGCGTTCCACCGCCGAGATGTGGACAAACGCATCGGGCTGCCCGTCATCGCGCGTGATGAAACCGAAGCCCTTGGCAGCGTTGAAGAACTTGACCGTGCCGGAGGCCTTCTCGCCGGTCAGCTGACGTTGCGGCGCGCGATCGCGGCTGCTCTCCTCGACGGGGAGCGGGTCGCCTTCGATCCGAAGATCGGTCGCCGAGACACGGCCGCCGCGGTCGACAAGCGTGAATTCGAGCGGCTGCCCTTCGGCCAGGCCGGTCAGTCCTGCCTGCTCGACGGCCGAAATGTGGACGAACACGTCCTCGCCGCCATCGTCGCGAACGATGAAGCCGAAGCCCTTGTGCCCGTTGAAGAATTTTACGACGCCCTTGGCCTCGCCGACGACCTGCGGGGGCATGCCCCCGCCCCCGCCGCCGCCACGGGGGCCGCCGAAACCACCACCGCCGCCGCGCGGGCCGCCGAAGCCGCCGCCGCCGCCGCGATAACCGCCGCCGCCACCGCCGCCGCCGCCGAATCGATCTCCACCGCCGCCGCCGGCGAACCTGTCGCCGCCGCCGAAGCCGCCTCTGTCGAATCCACCGCCGCCGAAATCTTCACCGCCGCCGATATTGTCGCGCTTGTCTCTGCCGCGACCGCCGCGCTCGCCGCGGCGCCCTCTATCGAAACCCATTTGATTCAAGTACTTTCCAGCGCCCAATCCCCTGTCAGAACCACCGCGCCGGGCAGAACGCGCAAAGGTCTTCGCGCCGGAAAGCGGCGCGACGCCGAATCCTATAGCGGAAAAAAGCCTGTCCGGCGAGGAGTTTTGCCGCCGATCTTCGCGCGATTGCTCGCCCCGGATCGTGGCTCCGTCCTGCTTCGCTTGCCATTTGCCGCGACAGGCCATTGAGCGTGCGCCCGCTTGGCCCTATCTCGGCCAGTCATGACGATCCATTTTCATCAAGAAGACCTGCCCGCCGGCGCGCTCGGCCCCGGCCCGGTCGCCGTCGATACCGAGACGATGGGGTTGCAGGTCGGCCGCGACCGATTGTGCCTGGTGCAGATTTCGGACGGGCGCGGCGACGAGCATCTGGTGCGCTTCGCGCCGGGCAGCGCTTATTCGGCGCCGAATCTCAAGGCGGTGCTGGCCGATCCCGCCCGGCTCAAGCTCTATCATTTCGCACGCTTCGATCTCGCCTCGATCCAGGCCTATCTCGATGTGGTCGCGGCGCCGGTCTATTGCACCAAGATCGTCTCGCGCCTGGTGCGGACCTATACCGACCGGCACGGTCTCAAGGACCTGGTCAAGGAGGTGCTCGGCCAGGAGATTTCCAAGCAGCAGCAAAGCTCCGACTGGGGCGCGCCCGAGCTCAGCGACGCGCAGAAGGACTATGCCGCCGCCGACGTGCGCTATCTCCACGCGCTGAAGGAGAAGCTCGACGAGCGGCTCGTGCGCGAAGGCCGCGTCGGGCTGGCCCAGGCCTGTTTCGATTTCCTGCCCCATCGCGCCGCGCTCGATATCGCCGGCTGGGACGAACAGGACATCTTCGCCCATGTCTGAGCCGCGCCATGTCTGAGCTGGCCGATCAGGAACGGTTGGTCAAGCGCGGCTGGGCGGCGCCCGGCGGCAGCCACGACCGCGTCGTCCAGGCGATGAAGATCGGCCTGCCGGCGCTGATCGGCGTCGTGCTCGCCTTCCTCGCCTTCGCGCCGTTCGAGGACAAGCAGGAGGTCAGCTTCCTGCTCGACAAGAACAAGGTCGACCAGGCGGACGACCGGATGCAGGTCCAGGCCGCGCAATATCGCGGCGTCGACGATCAGGGGCGCGCCTTCCTCATCGACGCGCGCCATGCGCTGCAGCGAACCGCGACCGATCCCGTCCAGATCAGCGGCATGCAGGCCCGGATGGATCTGGAAAGCGGTCCGGCCGAATTGCGGGCCGACCGGGCCCGCTACGATGTCGCCGGCGACAAGGTCGACGTCCTCGGCCCGATCCTGCTGACCGCCGCCGACGGCTACCGGATGGAGACGCGCGACGTGACGGTCGATCTGCGCACCCGCCGGCTCGCCAGCGACGGCGCGGTCGAGGGGCGGATGCCGCTCGGCACCTTTTCCGGCGGGCGGCTGGAGGCCGATCTCGGCGAGCGCCGGGTCGTGCTGACCGGCCGGCCCCGCCTCCATATCGTGCAGGGAGCGATGCGATGAGCATGACCCGCTGGCTCGCCGCCTCCGGCATGGCCGCAAGCCTGGCCCTGGCCCTGGCCGCCGCGCAGCCGGCGGTCGGCCAAAGCGGCGCCTCGGCGCTGAAGGGCCACGACACCAATGCGCCGGTCGATGTCGCCGCCGACCGGATCGAGGTGCTCGACCGCGCCGACCGCGCGGTCTTCTCGGGCAATGTCGATGTGCGGCAGGGATCCCTGCGCCTCGCCTCGCCGCGCCTCACCGTCGCTTATGCCAATACCAGCGGCATCGACATCAAGCGGCTGGAGGCGAGCGGCGGCGTGACCCTGACCAGCCCGTCCGAAACGGCGCGCAGCCAGTTCGCGATCTACGATCTCGACCGGAGGCTGGTGACGATGATCGGCGGCGTGACGCTGACGCGGGGCGATTCCAACGTGCGCGGCGGGCGGCTCGTGCTCGATCTCAGCACCGGCCGGGCGGTGATGGACGGCGGCACGTCCGGCGCGCCGGGCGAGGCGAGCGGCGGGCGCGTCACCGGCCGCTTCACCGTGCCGCAGCGCCCGCAGGGCGATTGATCCGCCCGACGCGTCGCATCGCCGCCATGCAAGACTCTTGCCGGTTGAGGCTTTCCGCCCGAACGCCTAACTAGAGGCCGACACAGGCGGGAGTATCCATGAACGAAACGCTGCCGATCGAGCGGACCGAGACCGATGCGGCCGTCGGCGAGCTCGCGCGCGGGCTTTCGGTCGTCTCGATCGCCAAGTCCTACGACAAGAAGGCGGTGCTGACCGACGTCTCGCTCGGCGTCGATCGCGGCGAGGTGCTCGGCCTGCTCGGGCCCAATGGCGCCGGCAAGACGACCTGCTTCTATTCGATCATGGGGCTGGTGAAGCCGGATTCCGGCCGCATCCTGCTCGACGGCGCCGACATTACCGGCCTGCCTATGTACCGCCGCGCGATCCTGGGGCTCGGCTATCTGCCGCAGGAAACCTCGATCTTCCGCGGCCTCACCGTCAGCCAGAACATCATGGCGGTGCTGGAGGTGGCCGAGCCGGACAAGGCGGCGCGCACGGCGCGGCTGGAGCAGCTGCTCGGCGAATTCCATATCGAGCGGCTGCGCGACGCGCCGGCCATGGCGCTGTCGGGCGGCGAGCGGCGGCGCTGCGAGATCGCCCGCGCGTTGGCGGCCAATCCCTCGATCATGCTGCTCGACGAGCCCTTTGCCGGCATCGATCCGATCTCGATCCAGGACATTCGCGACCTGATCGTCGCCTTGAAGGCGCGCGGCATCGGCGTGCTGATCACCGATCACAATGTCCGCGAGACGCTGGAGATCGTCGATCGCGCCTGCATCATTTATGGCGGCCAGGTGCTCTTCGCCGGCAGCCCCGCCGATCTCGTCGCCGACGAGAATGTGCGGCGCCTCTATCTCGGGGAGAGCTTCGAGCTGTAGCCATGGCGCTCGGGCCCCGCCTCGATCTTCGGCAGTCGCAATCGCTGGTGATGACGCCGCAGCTGCAGCAGGCGATCCGCCTGCTCGCGCTGTCGAACCTCGAGATCGAAACCTTCATCGCCGAGGAGATCGAGAAGAATCCTCTCCTCGAAGTGGGCGGCGGCGAGGGCGAAGGCCCGGACCGGGCGGAGCCCGCGCCGGAGGCCGAATACGAAGGCGACGAGTTCGAATTCGAAGGCGAGCTTTTGCCCGAGATCGACGCCGGCGGCGGCGATGCCGCGCTCGACATCGACACCAACAGCGAGGATTTCCACCAGGACGGCCCCGCCGATGCGCTGGGCGGCCTCGACGGCGGCCTGGGTCTGGGCAGCGGCAGCGGTCTTTCCGGTTCGGCCGGGATGCCGGAGGATGGGCCGGACTTCGACAGCTTCGCCGCCGAGAGCCGGTCGCTGCACGATCATCTCCTCGCCCAGGCCGGCGAAATCCTGTCCGGCGCCGATCTCGTCATCGCCCAGCGCATCGTCGAGCAGATCGAGGAGACCGGCTATTTCACCGGCAACCTGCTCGACATCTCGCAGCGGCTCGGAGTGGCGCTGCATGAGGTCGAGCGGGTGCTCGCCATCCTCCAGACCTTCGATCCGGCGGGCGTCGGCGCGCGCGACCTTTCCGAATGTCTCGCCCTCCAGGCGAAGGATGCGAACCGCTACGATCCGGCGATGGCGCGGCTGATCGCCAATCTCGATTATCTGGCCAAGGGCAATATCGCGGCGCTGAAGCGGATCACCGGCGTCGATGACGAGGACATGGCGGACATGATCCGCGAGCTGCGCGCCTACGATCCCAAACCCGGCTGCCGCTTCATGGCTTCGGACCGGATCGACGCGATCGTGCCGGACCTGTTCGTCGCCCGGCGCGGCGCGGGCTGGGCGGTGGAGCTGAACGGCGCGACGTTGCCGAGGCTGCTGGTCAACCGCACTTATTATCAGGAGCTGTCCAGCGGGCCGCAGGACAAGCAGTCCAGGGCGTGGCTCAGCGAGCAATTGCAGAGCGCCAACTGGCTGATGAAGGCGCTGGATCAGCGCGCGCGCACGATCATGAAGGTCGCGTCCGAAATCGTCACCCGGCAGGAAGGCTTCTTCCGACATGGCGTCGCGCATCTGAAGCCGCTCACCCTGCGCGCGGTGGCCGAGACGATCGGCATGCACGAATCGACGGTGAGCCGCGTCACCTCCAACAAATATCTGTCCTGCGAGCGCGGGCTCTACGAGCTCAAATATTTCTTCACGAGCGGCATCCAGTCGGCCGACGGCGGCGACGCGGCTTCGTCGGAGGCGGTGAAGAGCCGGATCAAGGCGCTGATCGCCGCCGAGGAGCCGACCCGGATCCTGTCCGACGACCAGCTCGTCGAGATGCTCAGGCAAGAGGGCTTCGACATCGCCCGGCGCACCGTCGCCAAATATCGCGAGGCGATCGGCCTGGGCTCATCGGTGCAGCGGAGGCGCCAGAAGGCGATCGGCCGGGCGGCCTGAGCTTCGCTGGCGGGCTGTCGCTTGCCATCGGCGCGGCGCCATGCCAATTCGATCCCACGCGCATCGGGGCGCGTCCGGTCCGCGGAAAGGGCAAGGCCCACCCGTGACGTTGCGTATCGTCAGCCACGAACTTTCCTTGCCCGAACACAGGCGGACGTCGGGCCCATGAGGAGGTTCGCATGCCCGTGAAACCCTTGCCGCCGCGCGCCGATCTCGCCCACCTGAAGCGCGACGCCCAGCGTCTGTTGCGCGCCCGCGCCGGGGGAGACCCGCAAGCCTGCCAGCGCCTGCGCGAATTCCACCCGCGCCTGGCGGACGCGAGCGACGCGGCCATCGTTGCGTCGCCGCTGACATGGAGCGATGCGCTGCTCGCGATCGCGCGCGAACGCGGCTTCGCCAGCTGGCCGCGCCTCAAGGCGCATGTCGAAGGCCCGCCCGCGCCCGGCGCGGACGTTCCCCATCATCATCAGATCGCCGATCCGGCGTTCCGCCTCGCGGTGGACCTGATCGACGACGGGGACGCCGCTGCCCTCGCCGCGCATCTCGCCGCGCATCCCGGCCTCGCTGCGCGCCATGTCGCCTTCGAGGGCGGTAACTATTTCCGCAATCCGGCGCTGCTTGCCTTCGTCGCCGAAAATCCGGTTCGCAACGACAGCCTGCCGCCCAATATCGTCGAAATCGCGCGGCTGATCCTCGATGCCGGCGGCGGCAAGGACGTGGGCGCCGTCGACGAAGCGCTCGCGCTCGTCGCGTCCGGCCGGGTGGTGCGCGAGGCGGGTGCCCAATCGCCGCTGATCGACCTGCTGTGCGATCACGGCGGCGATCCGGACCAGGCGATGCAGCCGGCGCTCGCCCATGAAGAGTTTGCGGCGGCCGACGCGCTGCTCCGTCGCGGCGCGGCGCTGACCTTGCCGGTTGCCGCCGCGCTGGGCCTGACGGAGGATGCCCGGCGTCTTCTGCCCGGCGCCGGAGCACCGCAGCGCCACCTCGCCTTGGCCAACGCCGCGCATCACGGCCGCACGGACGTCGTCGCGCTGTTCCTGGATGCCGGCGAGAATCCCGACCGCTACAATCCGGTCGGGGCGCACGCCCATTCGACGCCACTGCATCAGGCAGCGATTTCCGGCCATGAGGGCACGGTTCGGCTGCTCGTCTCGCGCGGTGCCCGGCTAGATCTGAAGGACAGTCTGTTTCAGGGCACGCCCGCCGACTGGGCGGAATATGGAGGCCGGGCGCGGATCGCGGCCTTTTTGCGGGCATGCGCCGACCCGGATCGCGGCATCGACTGAGGATGCTGCATCGCAGCGCTTCCCATCGCGGCGAGTCTATGCTTTAGGACCGGCGCGATGAACATTCACGAATATCAGGCCAAGGAGCTTCTGGCCAAGTTCGGCGTCCCCGTTCCGGCGGGCCATGCCGCGATGAGCGTCGATGAAGCGGTGGCCGCCGCCGGCAAATTGCCCGGGCCGCTTTATGTCGTGAAAGCGCAGATTCATGCCGGCGGGCGCGGCAAGGGCAAGTTCAAGGAACTCGGTCCCGACGCGAAGGGCGGCGTCCGCCTTGCCCGCTCGGCCGAAGAGGTGCGCGCGGCCGCGTCCGAGATGCTCGGCAACACGCTGGCGACGGTGCAGACCGGCCCCGCCGGCAAGCAGGTGAACCGGCTCTACATCACCGACGGCGTGGACATCGCGAAGGAATTCTATCTCGCCCTGCTCGTCGATCGCGCCAGCGGCCGGATCGCCTTCGTCGTCTCGACCGAGGGCGGCATGAACATCGAGGAGGTCGCGCACGACACGCCGGAGAAGATTCACACCTTCACCGTCGATCCCGCGACCGGCTTCATGCCCCATCACGGCCGTGCGGTGGCGAATGCGCTGGGCCTCACCGGCGATCTCGCCAAGCAGGCGCAGAAGACCGCGGCCCTGCTCTACGACGCCTTTATCGGCACCGACGCCGCGCAGATCGAGATCAATCCGCTGGCTGTGACGGATGACGGCAAGCTCCTCGTCCTCGACGCCAAGGTTGGCTTCGATTCCAACGCCGAGTTCCGCCACAAGGACCTGGAGGCATTGCGCGACGAGACCGAGGAGGACCCGATGGAGCTCGAGGCGTCGAAGCACGACCTCGCCTACATCAAGCTCGACGGCAATATCGGCTGCATGGTGAACGGCGCCGGCCTCGCCATGGCGACGATGGACATCATCAAGCTGAACGGCGCCTTCCCGGCCAATTTCCTCGACGTCGGCGGCGGCGCCTCGAAGGAGAAGGTGACCTCCGCCTTCAAGATCATCCTCAGCGATCCCGCCGTGCAGGGCATCCTGGTCAACATCTTCGGCGGTATCATGCGCTGCGACATCATCGCCGAGGGCATCGTCGCGGCGGCGAAGGAGGTGCAATTGTCGGTGCCCTTGGTCGTCCGGCTCGAAGGCACCAATGTCGAGGAAGGCAAGGCGATCCTCGCCGATTCCGGGCTGGCGATCGTGCCGGCCAACGATCTGGGCGATGCCGCCAGGAAGATTGTCGCGGAGGTGGCCAAGGTCGCCTGAGCGGCCGGGCGCCCGCACAGGTAGAGAGGGGAAAGCATGAAGCTGCTGGTCGCCGTGAAGCGCGTGATCGATTTCAACGTGAAGCCGCGGGTGAAGGCGGACGGCACGGGCATCGATCTCGCCAACGTCAAGATGAGCATGAACCCGTTCGACGAGATCGCGGTCGAGGAGGCGCTTCGACTGAAGGAGAAGGGCGCGGCGACCGAGGTCGTCGCCGTCTCGATCGGTCCGGCCAAGGCGCAGGAGACTTTGCGCACGGCGCTGGCGATGGGCGCGGACCGCGCGATCCTGATCCAGACCGACGACGAGATGGAGCCGCTGGCCGTCGCCAAGCTGCTCGCCAAGGTCACCGAGGAGGAGCAGCCGGGCCTGGTGATCCTGGGCAAGCAGGCGATCGACGACGATTCGAACCAGACCGGACAGATGCTCGCCGCGCTGCTGAACTGGCCGCAGGGCACGTTCGCGTCCAAGGTCGAGCTGGCCGGCGGCAAGGTCGACGTGACCCGCGAGGTCGATGGCGGCCTGGAGACGGTGAAGCTGAACACGCCGGCGGTGGTGACGACCGACCTGCGCCTCAACGAGCCGCGCTACGCCTCGCTGCCCAACATCATGAAGGCCAAGTCCAAGCCGCTCGCGCAGAAGACCCCCGCCGATTACGGCGTGGACACGGCGCCGCGCCTGACGACCCTGAAGGTCGAGGAGCCGGCCAAGCGCCAGGCGGGCGTCAAGGTCGCGGACGTGGATGAGCTGATCGGCAAGCTGAAGACTTTGGGAGTGGTGGCATGAGCGTCGCGATCGTCCTCGTCGAGCATGAAGGCGGCCGGATCAAGGACGCCACCCTCGCCACCGTCACCGCCGCCGCGAAGCTGGGCGAGGTCCATGCGCTGGTCGCGGGGCAAGGCGTCGGCGCGGTCGCCGAAGCCGCCGCCAAGATCGCCGGCGTCACACGAGTCCATGTCGCGGACGATGCGGCCTATGCCCACAATCTCGCCGAGAATGTCGCGCCGGTCGCCGCCGCCTTGATGAAGGACCATGGCGACTATTTCGTCGCCCCGGCGACGACCACCGGCAAGAATATCGCGCCGCGCGTCGCCGCCTTGCTCGATGTCATGCAGGTGAGTGATATCCTCAGCGTCGAGAGCGCCGACACCTTCACCCGGCCGATCTATGCCGGCAACGCGATCGCGACGGTGAAGTCGTCGGACGCGAAAAAGGTCGTCACCGTGCGCACCACCGCCTTCGAAAAGGCGGCGGCGACGGGCGGTTCCGGAACGGTCGAAGCCGTTTCCGGCGGCGGCGACGCGGGCCTGTCCGCCTATGTGGGCTCGGAACTCAGCAAGTCCGAGCGGCCGGAGCTGACCAGCGCCAAGATCATCGTCTCGGGCGGCCGCGCCTTCGGTTCGTCCGATCAGTTCCATGCCCTGCTCGATCCGCTCGCGGACAAGCTCAAGGCCGGGGTCGGCGCCAGCCGCGCCGCCGTGGACGCGGGCTATGCGCCCAACGACTATCAGGTCGGGCAGACCGGCAAGATCGTCGCCCCGGAAGTCTATGTCGCGATCGGCATTTCCGGCGCGATCCAGCACCTCGCCGGCATGAAGGATTCCAAGACGATCGTCGCGATCAACAAGGACGAGGACGCGCCCATCTTCCAGGTCGCGGACATCGGCCTGGTCGGCGACCTGTTCAAGATCGTGCCCGAGCTGACCGAGAAGCTGTAGGAATCGCGCATGAAACAGAGCCTGCTCTTCGCCGCCGCCGCGCTCCTGTTCTTCGGCGCGGCGGGGCTTAGCGTGTGGAACGACGGCGCCGCGACGATCAAGACCTATGCCGGCCTCGCCATCGGGGCTTCGATGACGCTGCTGGCGATACAGGCGCGCAGGGCGGGAAAATAGGCGGCCAAAGTGCGCTGCTTTTACGACGCGCGCCAGCTTGCTCATGCGCCGACGCAGGAACTGCACAACGGCGCATTCGTGCCTTACGCTGAAAGCCCGGCGCGGGCCTCGGCGATCCTCGCCGCGCTCGCGTCGGTCGAACCGGCGGTCGATCATGGCGAGGCGCCGCTGCGCGCCGTTCACGACCCGGCCTATCTGGCTTTCCTGCGGTCGGCCCATGACGAGTGGCGCGCGGCGGGGCGACCGGGCGATGCCGGCGCCTATGCCTGGCCGGTGGTGCGCCGCCGCCCGCTCGATCTGACCCGGATCGACGCCAGGCTCGGCGCCTTCAGCTTCGATGCCTCCAGCCCGATCGCCGAGGGCACCTGGGAGGGCGCCTATTGGTCGGCGCAGACCGCGCTCACCGGGCTCGATGCCGTGCTGGCCGGGGAGCGCGCCGCCTTCGCTTTGTGTCGGCCGCCGGGCCATCATTGCGGCGCCGACTATCTCGGCGGCTATTGCTATCTCAACAATGCCGCCATCGCCGCCCAGGCCGCGACCGCCGCCGGCCGGTGCGTCGCGATCCTCGACGTGGACTATCATCACGGCAACGGCACACAGGACATCTTCTACGATCGCGGCGACGTGCTGTTCGTCTCGATCCACGCCGATCCCCGGACCGACTATCCTTATTATTGGGGCCATGCCGACGAGGCCGGGGCGGGCGCGGGCGCAGGCGCCACGCTCAACCTGCCCCTGCCGCGCGGCGCCGATCTCGCCGCTTATCGCCCCGCATTGGGCGCGGCCTTGGAGCGTATCGCGCGCTTCGGGCCGGACCTGCTGATCTGCTCCTATGGCGCCGATACGTTCGCCGGAGATCCCATTTCCCATTTCCGGCTGAAGACCGAAGACTATGCGGTTATCGGCCAGCAGATCGCGGATATGAACGCCGATTGCCTTGTCTTAATGGAAGGCGGATATGCGATAGACGCCATTGGAAGCAATGTTGCATCGTTCCTTGGCGGATTCTAGATCAGTTCCACCATTGCTCGAATCCACTTGCACTCGTTATTTTCATAATGGATGAAACCCTCTCCGAAACGGGGGAGATTCGGTCTGTATGCTGGAAGGCTTTATTGCCGCTGGCGAGATCGTCATGCGCGAATCGGCCTTGTTCGCGGCCGTTGGCTTCCTTCTTCTTGGACTTGGCGATATCGCGATCGATCTGATCTGGATCGGCCGGACGTTGCGGCGGCGTCTGCTTGGTCGCGATTGGCCCAGGACCTGCGCCGAAAGCCTAGCTCCGCCCGCCGCGTCGGGACGGATCGCGGTGTTCGTGCCCGCCTGGGACGAGGGGGGCGTGATCGCAAACATGCTCGCCCACGCGCGCACCGCGTTCGGCGGGGGTGACTGGCGCCTCTATGTCGGTTGCTATCCCAACGATCCGGCGACGATCGCCGCGGTCCGGCCGTTCGTTGGCGATCGCATCCATCTGGTCGTCAATCCGGCGCCTGGGCCGACCAGCAAGGCCGATTGCCTCAACCGGCTGTGGGATGCGATGCGGGCCGACGAAGCGGCGGAGGGCCGGCGCTGCAAGGCGGTGGTGCTGCACGATGCCGAGGATGTGGTCCATTCGGCGGAGCTCAAGCTGTTCGATGCGCTGATCGAGCGGTTCGATCTCGTCCAGCTCCCGGTGGTGCCATTGATCGATCCCAAATCGCGTTGGATCGGCGGCCATTATGCGGACGAATTCGCCGAATCGCATGGCAAGGAACTGGTGGTGCGCGAAGCGCTCGGTGCCGCTATCCCCTCGGCGGGGGTCGGCTGCGCGATCGCGCGCGCCGCGCTGGACCGCTTGGCAGCCGCGCATGGCGTGCCTTTCGATCCGGCCAGCTTGACCGAGGATTACGAACTCGGTCTCAAACTGCGCATCATGGGCGGCCGGGCGGCCTTCGTCCGTCTGCCGGCGGGGCGAGGGCGCCCGGTCGTGTCCACCCGCGGCTATTTCCCCTCCACGCTGGATGCGGCGGTCGCGCAGAAATCGCGCTGGATGATGGGCATCGCGCTGGCCGGCTGGGACAGGCTCGGCTGGCGCGGCGGTCTGGCCGAACGCTGGATGCGCCTGCGCGACCGGCGCGCGGTGCTGGCGGCGCTGATCCTGTTCGCGGCCTATGCCACGCTCGTTCTGTGGGGCGCGCTTTATGCGCTGGAGCTGTTCGCCGGCCGGGCGATGCAGCCGATTCCGGTCTTCCTGACTCTTTTGCTGACCATCAATCTCGGCTTGCTCGTCTGGCGCCTGGCGATGCGCTTCGGCTTCGTCGCGCGCACCTATGGCTTGCGCGAGGGGCTGCGCGCGCTGCCGCGCGTCGTCATCGCCAATATCATCGCCATGCTGGCCGCGCGGAGAGCGGTCATGCGCTATCTGACCGGGCGGCGCACCGGCGCGACCGCCTGGGGCAAGACCGCCCATGCCTTTCCGGCGCGTCTGCCGGCCGAATGAGGCGGGACGCGCCGCCGCCGCTGCGCTTTCTCGCGCTGGTGATCGGCGGTTGGGCGGTGTTGCGCGCGGCTGTCTGGATCGGCTGGCCCGTCGCGGAAAGTACCGCTCCGCAATCGACGAGGATGACGGCGGCGATGGAGCCGCCTGTGGCTGGCCGGCAATCCCGGCTGGCAACACGAATGGGCGCGATGCCGGATTCCCGGATGCGGCGGCACGGCCCAGCAGTGGCGTACGGAGCAAGCGGGATGAGGCTGCATCCGGTGCCGATGCCGGTTCCGGCGCCGCCACCTGCGGAACCGGCACCGCATCCCGCCATGCCCGCCCCTTCGCCAACCTCCTCGATGCCGCCCGGCCCGGAGCATGGCGCCGGTCGGCCCGAAACGCTTGCCAGGCCCTCGGGTGCATCGCGCCGCTGGTCCGGATCGGCCTGGCTCCTCGTGCGCCGGGATGGCGGCGCACAGCCGCTCGCTCCGGGGGGCGTCCTCGGCGGCAGCCAGGCGGGCGGGCGGCTGCTCTATCGCCTGAACGGCGATCCAGGCCGTCCATTCGCATTGTCGGCTCGTATCTCCGCGCCGCTGCGCGGTCCGGGCGCCGAGGCCGCCTTCGGGTTCGATTGGCGTCCGGTCGCGCGGCTGCCTGTTCATCTGCTCGTCGAGCGGCGGCAGGAACTGGACGGCGGTCGCTCCGCCTTCGCGGCGGTGATTCACGGAGGCGGCAGCATCGATCTGCCGGCTGGCGCGCGGCTCGATGCCTATGCCCAGGTCGGCGCGGCCGGCCTCCGTTCGCGCGATCTGTTCGCCGACGGCGCCGTGCGCGTCGGCTTGAGGCTCGGTCCGGCCGAGATCGGCGGCGGCGCCTGGGGCGCGGCGCAGCCTGGCGCGGCGCGGCTCGATGCCGGGCCGCAAGTTTCGCTGCCCTTGCCCGTCGCCGGCGCGAACCTGCGCCTCTCCGCCGACTGGCGCTTCCGCCTGGCCGGCGATACGCGCCCCATGTCGGGCCCGGCACTGACGATCGGCGCGGATTTCTGATCTTGCCGCACGTTTCGTTTGGGGGGAAAGCCGGACGAGCATCGTGAGGAGTGACCCATGGCCGTCGAAGCGCACGGAATCCTGAGCAACCGGCTCTGGGCGTGGTGGCGACGAACGGTGATCGCCGAAGTCGATCATGAAGACGTGGTGCGCCGGGTCGCGGAAGAATCCGGCTGGAGCGCGCGCTATTGCTTCATGATCCTGATCTCCGCCGCGATGTCGATACTCGGTTTGCTGTTGCCGTCTTCGGCGGTGCTGATCGGCGCCATGCTGATCTCTCCCTTGATGATGCCGATCGTCGGGCTCGGCTTCGGCCTCGCGACGTTCGATTTTATCGAGGTGCGCCGCGCCGCCTTCGCGCTCGCGCTGGGTTCGGTCATCGCCATCCTCTTTTCGGCCATCTTCGTGATGATGTCGCCGCTTCAGACGGTGACGGCCGAGATCGCGATGCGCACCAGGCCCAACCTGTTCGATCTGCTCGTTGCCATCCTGTCCGCGCTGGCCGGCGCCTATGGCCTGATCCGCGGCATGGGGAGCACCGTGGTCGGCGTTGCCATCGCGATCGCCCTGATGCCGCCGTTGGCCGTGGTCGGCTTCGGCATGGCGACCTGGAACTGGACGGCGGCCGGCGGCGCCGCCTTACTGTTCTTCACCAACCTGATCGCGATGGCGGCGACGATCGCCCTGTTCGTCCGGCTCTACGGCTTCGGCGCCCACCTGTCGCCGAAGCAGACGCAATTGCAGGGATTTGTGCTGACCGCCGTGATGATCGCGCTCGCCGTTCCGCTGGGGGTCGCGCTTCACAAGATCGCATGGGAGACAGTGGCCTCCCGTCAGATCCGCGATGCGGTGCTGACGCCCTTTCCGAACGGTTCGCGGATCAGCCAGATCGACATCGATTATACGGGAACGCCGGTAATCGTGCGGGCGGTGGTGCTCACCCCCGCTTTGTCCGAACAGGCGAGCGCACAAGCGGCACGCGCGGCACAGCGCCTTACCGGGCGGCCGATCGACTTGCGCGTCGATCAGGTGCTCGTCGGCAACCGGCCCGGCGCGGGCGAATCGGCGCAGCTCGCCCGGGCGCAGGCAGGCGAGGACCGCCGCCGCCTCGGCGCCGATCTGCGCGACCGGATCGCTCTGCTGGCCGGGGTCGCGCCGGAATCCATCGTGATGGATGAGACCGGCAAGCGCGCGGCGGTGACCATGGCGGCCCTACCCGGTGCCTCGATCGAGACCTATCATGCGCTCGTCGAGCGGGCGACGCGCGGCCTGGAAGGCTGGTCGCTCGCCTTCACGCCGCCGCCGGCGGCTCTGCCGCAGATTGCGATCGCGGACGAAGCTCCCGACGAAGCCGGCGCGCGGGCGCTGACGGCGGCGATCTGGGCCGCCCGCCGGTTGCGCCTCCCGGTAGGCGTTTCCGGCGGCAATGCCGAGGCGCGCGAGACCGTAATCGCGGCCTTTGCCGAGGTCGGGGTGACGGCTCGCGACGAAGGCGCGGCGCTGGGCGACGCGATACGTCTGCAATGGCTCGCGCCCGACGCGCCCGGAGCGTGACGCCGGCATCGATATTGGTCTAGGGTCGGCGCCCCATGGACATCTATCTGCCGATCGCTGGCCTCTCGGTGAACGCTTTGGTCATCATCGGCCTGGGCGGGCTGGTCGGCCTGTTGACCGGCATGGTGGGCGTGGGCGGAGGCTTCCTGACCACGCCGATCCTGATCTTTTACGGCATCCCGCCGGCGGTCGCGGTCGCTTCGGCCACCACCCAGATCACCGGCACCAGCATATCCGGCGTGCTCGCCCATCGCCGGCGGCGCGGCGTCGATGTCCAGATGGGCGCGGTGATCATCGCGGGCGGCGTGCTCGGCTCGCTCGCCGGCGGCTTCGTCTTCCGCCTGCTCCAGCAGGGCGGGCAGATCGATACGGTGATCTCGATCCTCTACGTCCTGTTGCTCGGCAGCATCGGGCTGATGATGGCCAGAGAGGCGGCCACCGCGCTTGGCATTCTATCCTCCCGAACCGGGGAAGATCGTCCGGCGCGTCGGCACAATCCGCTGATCGCGATGCTGCCGATGCGCTGGCGCTTCTATCGCTCGGGCCTCTATATCTCACCGCTCGCGCCGTTGGCGCTCGGCTTCATCTCCGGGGTTCTGACCGTTTTGCTCGGCATCGGCGGCGGCTTCATCATGGTGCCGGCGATGATCTATTTGCTCGGCATGTCGGCGGCGGTGGTGGTGGGCACCTCGCTGCTCCAGATCCTGTTCGTCACCGCCGTCACCACGCTTGTCCATGCCACCACCACCCGGTCGGTGGACATCGTGCTTGCCGGCCTGCTGCTGCTCGGCTCGGTGATCGGTGCGCAATATGGCGCGCGCTTCGCCCAGGCGATGAAGCCGGAGCTGCTGCGCATGATTCTCGCCATCGTCGTGCTCGGCGTCGCGCTGAGGATGGCGCTCCAGCTCGGCTGGCAGCCCGAGGAAATCTATACGGTACAGATGCTGTGAGACGGCCGCGCCTTCTGTTTCTCGCCCTGTTGGCGCCCCTTCTGCTCGGCCAGGCCCAACCTCGGCTGGTGCCGGACGTATCGCAGCGCCAGGTCGAGATACGCTACAGCTTCACCGGCGCCGAGCTGCTGCTGTTCGGCGCCATCGTCTACCCGGACGGGCGCGCGCCGGAGCCGGGCACGGATGTGGCGGTTGTCCTCAAGGGGCCGATGGAGCCGATCGTGGTGCGCGAGAAGCAGAAGGTCGCCGGAATCTGGATGAACGTCGATCGCGTCCGCTTCCGTTCGGCGCCGAGCTTCTACGCGGTCGTATCGTCGCGCCCGCTCGGCGATCTGGTCGACGAGCGCACGGCGGCGATCTACGAGCTGGGACTGGGCAATCTTCAGCTGTCGCCAGGCGGCGGCGCCGATTCGGACACTTTGCGCCGGTTCGAGCGCGGCTTCATCGACCTGCGCCGGCGTCACCGGCTTTATCAGGAGATTCCGGACGGTGTGGAGATCAGCGAGGGCGTGCTCTACCGCGCCCGCATCTCGATCCCGGCGCGCGTGCCGGTCGGCGACTATACCGCCGAGACCTTCCTGATCCGCGACGGCCGGGTCATCGCCGGCGCCGTGCGCGAGATCAGTATCGACAAGCTGGGCTTCGAGCGCTTCATCGCCGAAGCGGCGGAACGCTGGTCGCTTGCCTACGGCATCGTCGCGGTCGCCCTGTCGCTGCTGCTCGGCTGGGGCGCGAGCGCTTTGTTCCAGCGACGCTAGCTTTTGCGGCCGGTGCGGCTTCTGCGAAGCTCTCACGGCCTTCCAGACAGGATCGCAAACCGGTTGTTTACCCGGACCGGTTAAGGCGGTCGGAGACAACCGACCTGAAGGATCCCGGGCGCGATGACCGATTCCATGAACCTCCACAGCTTTCCCTCCGCTGACGATGTCGATTCCGCGCCGCGGCCGAACGGCCGGATGGGGCTGAACGCACAGCATGAGGCGCTCGGCGCGGTCAGCGAGATTTCCGGCAGCGGTGCGGTTGTCGAGATGATCGGCCGCCGGCTCGTCGAGGTCGCCGGCGATGTCGATCCCTCGGTCGCCATGTCGGGCCAGGTCGGCAGTCAGATCAAGATCGCGTCGGGTCGCCGCTGGCTGCTCGCCAATGTCGGCGCGCTGCGTGTCGCCGATGCCGAGGCGGATGTCGTCGTCGCCGACATCGATTTTTTGGGCGAGGGAGACGAGGATCCGGCAACCGGCAAGCTGGTCAATTTCAAGCGCGGCATCACCGCCTATCCGATCCCGGGCAGCAAGGCCTATCCGGTGACGGCCAGCGATCTCAAGCAGATGTACGCCGCCGACGAACGCGCCCATATCGAGATCGGCACCGTCTTCCCGACCAAGGATGTCCGGGCCGCGCTCTATGTCGATGCGCTGCTCGGCAAGCATTTCGCGCTGCTCGGCTCGACCGGCACCGGCAAATCGACCTCCGCCGCTCTCATCATGCACCGGATCTGCGATGCGAGCCCGGAAGGGCATATCGTGATGATCGATCCGCACGGCGAATATTCGGCCGCGTTCAAGGGCAATGGCGAGCTGTTCAACGTCGACAATCTTGCCATGCCCTACTGGCTGATGAACTTCGAGGAGCATTGCGAGGTGATCCTGACCTCGCAGGGCGCCGAGCGGCAGCAGGACATGGACATCCTCGCGAAATGCCTGCTCCAGGCCCGTACCAGGAACCGCGCGGCCGAAGGACTCAACAAGCTCACCGTGGATTCGCCCATTCCCTATGCGCTGTCGGATCTCACCGCGGCGATCACCAACGACATGGGCCTGCTCAACAAGGCGACCGACACGGCGCCCTATATGCGGCTCAAGAGCAAGATCGACGAGCTGAAGTCCGATCCCCGCTACCAGTTCATGTTCTCCGGCATGCTCGTTGCGGATTCGATGTCGTCCTTCATCTCGAAGATTTTCCGCCTGCCGGCCAACGGCAAGCCGATCTCGATCATCGACGTGTCGGGCGTGCCCACCGACATCGTTTCGGTCGTCGTCGCGGTGCTCTCCCGCCTGGTCTTCGATTATGCGATCTGGTCGCGCAACGAGGTGCAGCGCCCGGTCCTGCTGGTCTGCGAGGAGGCGCACCGCTATGTGCCTTCCGACAAGACCTCGACCGGCCAAGCCGTGCGCAAGGTACTGGAGCGGATCGCCAAGGAAGGCCGTAAGTACGGCGTGTCGCTCGGCCTCATCACGCAGCGCCCGTCCGATCTTGCCGAAGGCGTGCTCTCGCAATGCGGCACGATCGTTGCGATGCGCCTCAACAACGACCGGGACCAGGCGTTCGTGAAATCCGCCATGCCGGAAGGCTCGCGCGGATTCCTGGATGTCATCCCGGCGCTGCGCAACCGCGAATGCATCATCTGCGGCGAAGGCGTGTCGATTCCGATCCGCGTCTCGTTCGACGATCTCGAGCGCGACCGGCGGCCGGCCTCGTCCGATCCGCTCTTCTCCGAGCTGTGGCGGCACAGCGGCGAGGAGGATCAGATGGTCGGCCGCGTCGTCAAGAGGTGGCGCGCGCAGGGCCGCTAAAGGCGATCAGCCGCACGCCTTCGCCATCTCAGGTGAAGGCTAGAGGCCGGCCTTGCTGTCATCGGTCGCCTTCACGAACATCATCACGCGCATCGTTCATCGCCACGGCGAACGAGGTTCGACACGAACGCGGAAATAATTTTTCGACGCGGAGACGTTCCGGTTCAGGGCGCGGCTTGCGCGGCTTCGGCCGGGGCCCCGGCCTGCCGCGCGGCGCCCAGCGGGGTCGCCAGCAAGGTGCGCAGGCGGGCGCGGAAATTCGCCAGTTCGGTGCCGGACAATTGCGCCCGCTCGGTGAAGCGCACCGAGCGCGGATTGATGGTCTGGCCGTTCCGATACATCTCGTAATGGAGGTGCGGGCCGGTCGACAGGCCGGTCGAGCCGACATAGCCGATCACCTGGCCCTGCCGCACCCGCGCGCCTCGGGACACCGCGATCCGGCTCATGTGCGAATAGGACGTGGCAAGCCCGCCCGAATGGTTGAGCCGCACTTGCAGGCCATAGCCGCCCGCGCGGCCGGCGCCGCTGACCGTTCCGTCCATCGCCGCGACGATCGGCGTGCCGTGGGATGCGCGGAAATCGAGGCCGCGATGCATGCGCGAATAGCCCAGGATGGGATGCATCCTCAGGCCGTAATTGGACGTGATCCGGCCCGGCACGGGCTGCTGGATGCCGCCGCGCTGACGCCCTACGCCGGAAGCCTCGAACCATTGAGCACGGCCTTCGGAGGTCCATTGCATCATCTGCAGGTCGCGGCTGGAGGAGCGATCGAGGCCCGCATAAAGGAGCTGGCCGGTTTCGGTTTCGCCGGTCTCGGCGCGGCGATGCTCGATGATGATGTCGAAACGGTCGGCGGAGCGCAGGTCGGAGGGCACCCCGATCTGGGTGGAGAGCGCCCGGATATAGGATTCGACGATCCGCGCCGGCACTCCGGCGGCGCGCGCCGAGCGGTAGAGGCTCGAACCGACCCGGCCCTGGATACGCAGCGGCGTCTCGTCCACCGCGATCGGGATCGGGCGCAGGACGAGCTGGCCGTCCACCCGGGCCATCTCGATCCTGAGGTCGAAGCGGGCGCGGAATGCCATCGCGTCGAGCGGGCGCGCAACCGTGCGGTTCGGGCGGCGGCCGAGCGTGAGATCGAGCACCGTGCCGGCGCGCAGGTCGGAAAGCGGGACGGCCTCGCCGACCAGGGTGGCGACCTGGGCGGCTTCGGCGGCGCCCACGCCGGCGCGTTCGAGCGCGCGGGCGAGGCCGTCGCCGCGGCTCAGGGTGGCACGCAGCTCGACGATCGGGCGCTCCGGCGTGTCGGTCAGCGGCTCGACCGCGTCGGTCGGCGCCATCCGCCGGCCGGTGTCGCCGCCATAAGCGAGCGGCGCGATGGCGAGCGTGCGCGCCTCGGCGAATTGGGCGTCGGGCAGCGGTGCGGGCGAATGGCCGGCGACGGGGCCGAGATCGGGGGCGAAGGAAATGGCGACGGCGCAGAGCGCGGCGCAGGTGACGAGACCGCGCCACCATATGCGCGAGCCGATCCGCTGGCCGAGATCGACGACGAGATCGAGATCGCCGACGCGCGCACCGAGATCGGCGACCCTGGCGCCGAATTGCGCGGAGGCAGGGCGTGCGAGCGCGTCGCCGGAGCGGAGCGCGGCCGCGCCGCTCCCCGGCTGGGTGACGATCTCGTTGAATCGATACAAGGCTGGTCCGTCCCCGCGCCCGTTTGCCCCTGCCGCGCATCCCCGCTCGGCAAGTGGCGAGGGTTGTGAAGAAAAGAGGTTAAAGTCAAATTACGACTTTCGCCCCTCCCGCCCTGTTGCGACGAACCGGCCAGCCTGCCGGACGAGCCGAGTCCGGCCATCAAGCACCGGAAAAGGTTGCGATTTGCCGACGGGCGGCCGATCTACCGTCCATGTCCACGTTCGCCCGCGCGCCGCTCAAGGCCATTCTCGGGCCGACCAATACCGGCAAGACTCACCTCGCCGTCGAGCGGATGTGCGCGCATTCCTCCGGCCTGATGGGCTTTCCGCTGCGCTTGCTGGCGCGAGAGGTTTACGACCGGGTGGTGGCCATGAAGGGGCCGAACCAGGTCGCATTGCTGACCGGCGAGGAGAAGATCCTGCCCAAGGACGCGCGCTGGTTCCTGTGCACCGCGGAGAGCATGCCGACAAACGGCGATTTCGCCTTCGTCGCGTTCGACGAGGCTCAGCTCGGCATCGACCCTGAGCGGGGCCATGTCTTCACCGATCGCATGCTCCATGCGCGCGGTCGCGAGGAGACGATGATCCTGGGTTCGGAAAGCCTGAAGCCGATGGTCCGCGCGCTGTTGCCGGAGGCGGAGATCGTCACCCGGCCGCGCTTTTCGACCCTGTCCTATGCCGGCGCGACCAAGCTGTCCCGCCTGCCGCCGCGCTCGGCGATCGTCGCCTTCTCGGCCGAGCAGGTCTATGCGGTCGCCGAGATGCTGCGCCGGATGCGCGGCGGCGCGGCGGTGGTGATGGGGGCATTGAGCCCCCGCACCCGCAATGCGCAGGTCGCCATGTATCAGGCGGGCGAGGTCGATTATCTCGTCGCCACCGACGCGATCGGCATGGGCCTCAACATGGACGTCGCCCATGTCGCCTTCGCCGGACTCGCCAAGTTCGACGGACAGCGCCGCCGCCGGCTCACCGTTGCGGAGATGGCGCAAATCGCCGGCCGCGCCGGCCGTCACCAGCGCGACGGCACGTTCGGCTCGCTGACGTTCGAGGGCGAGGATGCCGCCGAATTCCGTCCCGAGGAGATCGAGGCGATCGAGGAGCATCGCTTCCAGCCGCTCGATTTCCTCTACTGGCGCGAGAGCGAGCTGGATTTTCGCGGGGTCGCGCCGCTGATCCGCTCGCTGGAGCGCCGCCCGGTGATCCGCGGCCTGCGCGCCGCGCCCGAGGCGGAGGACCTGGCGGTGCTGAAGCTGCTGTCCGCCGACCCGGTCGCGGCGCGCGCCACCACGCCCGATCTGGTCCGCCGCCTGTGGGCCGCTTGCGGCCTGCCCGATTTCCGCAAGACCGGGCCGGAGCATCATGCCCGGCTGGTCGCGCGCCTCTTCGGCCATCTGAGCGAGGGCGACGGCCACATCCCGCCGGACTGGTTCGCCAGCGAGGTCGCCAAGCTCGACAATGTGCAGGGCGATATCGAGACGCTCGCCGATCGGCTCGCCGGCGTGCGGACCTGGGCCTATGTCGCGCACCGCCCGGACTGGCTGGCCGCGCCGGCGCAGATGGCGGAGCGCGCCATGGCGGTCGAGGAGAAGCTGTCCGATGCGTTGCACGAGCGGCTGACCCAGCGCTTCGTCGACCGGCGCACCGCCGTGCTGATGCGCGATCTCGGCAAGGCCGGGGCGGGCGCCTTCCCGGTCGAGATCGACGCCGAAGGCGAGGTCAGCGTCGGCACCTATGCGATCGGCCGGCTGAACGGCTTCGCCTTCGAGGTGGATCCAGCCGCCCGTCATGCCGACCGCAAGATGCTGCTCGCCACCGCCGAGCGCCGTCTCGCCGGCGAATATGAGAAGCGTGCCGCCGCTCTGGTCGCCGACACGGACGATCATTTCGCATTGGGCACCGAGGCGGGTCGGCCGGTCACGGTTCTGTGGCGCGGGCATGAGGTGGCGCGGCTCGGCCCGGGCAAGAATCTGCTCAGCCCCCGCGTCCATCTCGACCGGCGCATCGACAGCGTTTCGCCGCAGGGCCGCGAGTCAGTTATTTTAAGGCTGAAATATTGGCTGCGCGACCAGGTCGAGACGGTGTTGGGGCCGCTCCGCGCCGCCGGCCATGCCGCGCAGAACCCCGCTACGCCGGCGCCGGCCCGGGCACTGCTGGCCTTGCTGGTGGACGAGGGCGGAATCGTGACGCGCGATGCGGTGGCCGGGGCGCTGGGCGCGCTCGACAAGGAGCAGCGCCGCGCCGTCACCGCGCTCGGCGTGCGGATCGGTGCGCTCGACCTCTTCATGCCCGCCGCGCTGAAGCCGGACGCGATGCGCTGGCGCGCCGCCTTGCGCGCCGCCGCGGCCGATGCACCGATGCCGGCGCTGCCGCCCGTCTCCGCCGTGGTGTTTCCGCTGGAAGGCAAGCCGAACGGCGAAGCGCGGCTCGGCTTCCGTGCCGCCGGCCCGCAATGGATCCGGGTGGACATGGCCGAGCGGATCGCGCGCCAGGCGCATGAGGCGCGTCACGGTGGCAATCGCCCGCCGGTCAACAGCGCCTTCGTCACCTCGCTGGGTCTGAAGCCCGAGGCGTTGGCCCGGCTGATGCGCGATCTCGGCTTCCGGGAGGTGACGGACGCACCGGAGGAAGGCCCCGGCTGGGTCTGGCGCGGGCGGGAGCGCCCGCGTTCGCCGCGCGGCAGGCCGCCGGGAAAGGGTCATGCCTTCGCCGCACTCGCGGAGCTAAAGCGTGGCTGACAGCCTGCGGCTCGACAAGTTCCTCTGGTTCGCCCGGATCGCGAAGACGCGCGGCCAGGCCCAGGAACTGGCCGAGCAGGGCCGCATCCGCCTCTCCGGCCGCGTGATCGACCGCGCCCATGCCCCGATCCGCGTCGGTGATGTGCTGAGCTTCGCGCAACGCGGCAAGGTACGCGTGCTGAAGGTCGAGGCGCTGCCGGCTCGCCGCGGCCCCCCGGCCGAGGCGCGGGCGCACTATTGCGAATTGACGGAGCCGGGCGCCCCCGCTTAGGGACGGCATCGGGGAGATAGAGACTGCCATGACCTACGTCGTCACCGATGCCTGCATCCGCTGCAAATATATGGATTGCGTCGAAGTCTGTCCGGTGGACTGCTTCTACGAGGGCGAGAACATGCTCGTCATCAATCCCAGCGAGTGCATCGATTGCGGCGTGTGCGAGCCGGAATGCCCGGCCGAGGCGATCCTGCCGGACACCGAGAATGGCCTGGAGAAGTGGCTGGAGCTCAACGCCACCTATTCCGCCGAATGGCCGAACATCACCCGCAAGAAGGACAGCCCCGCCGACGCCGACGAGCATAAGGGCGAAGAGGGCAAGTTCGACAAATATTTCTCGGCCGAACCGGGCGAGGGCGACTGACCCGGCACATCGGATTTCCGCAACGGCGGATTCTCAAAACCGACAGGTGACTTTTCCGGCCAGGCGGCTAGCTTGAGGGTGCCTCAAGATGGAGCCGCCCGCATGGATGCATCCCGCCTTTCCGCATATGCGCCCCAGTTTCTCGGCCTGCTGCGCATCGTCAGCGGCCTCATCTTCCTCGCCCACGGCACCCAGAAATTCCTGAGCTTCCCCGCCGGGCAGATGGCCGGCAGCGGCCCGGCCTTCGCTCATCTCGGCGCCTATGCGGGGCTGGTCGAACTGGCCGCCGGGGCGCTGATCGTGCTCGGCCTGTTCACCCGGCCGGCGGCCTTTCTCGCCTCGGGCACGATGGCGGTGGCCTATTGGTACGCGCATGCGCCGCAGGATTTCTTCCCGGTCAACAATGGCGGCGACGCGGCGATCCTCTATTGCTTCGTCTTCCTCTATTTCGTGTTCTCGGGCCCCGGCGCCTGGAGTCTGGACGGGCGCCGCGGCGCGGCCTGACACCGGTCGCAGTTTCGCGCCTTGCGGGGAAGCCGCCGTCGGTCGCTTATGGCGGCCGGGGTGGATTTCCTTTGATTTTCTTGCTATATGATATCCATCAATAGCGAATTGCCGCATTTTCGGAAGCATCGGTCGCGCCTGTCGGGGGAAGGCGCGGAACCTTTCGATCTTTCCGGCGGCTGTTTTCCATGGGAAGGTTTCGATTGATGGCAACGAAGGCGTTGAACTTCGACGTTGGCGATTATGTCGTTTACCCCAAGCACGGCGTCGGCCGCGTGATCGAGCTGCAGAGCACCGACATCGCGGGCATGGAGCTGGAGCTCTATGTGCTGCGCTTCGAGAAGGAAAAGATGACACTGCGCGTTCCGACCAACAAGGCGGAGAGCGTCGGCATGCGAAAGCTGTCGTCCGACAAGACGATGCAGGAGGCGCTGGCCACCCTGAAGGGCAAGCCGAAGGTGAAGCGCACCATGTGGTCGCGCCGTGCCCAGGAATATGAAGCGAAGATCAATTCGGGCGACCTCGCGTCGATCGCCGAAGTGGTCCGCGACCTGTTCCGCCCCGACGACGCGCCGGAGCAGAGCTATTCCGAGCGGCAGATTTTCGAGGCCGCCTCGACCCGTCTCGCCCGCGAGCTGGGCGCGATGGAGGAAGTCGACGAGAAGACCGCGCTGGCGAAGATCCTCGACATCCTGAACAAGGCTGCGACGGTCCATCACAAGGTCCGCGTCGAGGCTTGAGGTTGGACTTCGGTTCCGGCGGGCCGACGGGCCCGTACGATAAGATGCGAAGGCGGTCCCGGCGGGGCCGCCTTTTGCATTGCTTTTTCGGGGCCATCCTGTATTATCCAACCAATACAGTTAGGGAGGATGCGATGCGCGGCAATTCCATCATGGTCTCGGTGCTCGCTCTGGCGGCGGCCGGCCTTGCCGCCTGCTCGGTCGGTGCCCAGCCCAATCAGGCGCAGGCGAGCGGCGAGCAGGGCCAGCGCAGCTTCGAGGTCGGCGAATTCCGCTCGGTTACCCTGTTCGGGCCGCATGACGTGAATGTCGCCGTGGGTGGCGCCGTCTCGGTTCGCGCCGAAGGCGACACTGCCGTGCTGGACGGCCTCGACATCCGTGTGGAGGACGGCGTGCTGCGTGTCGGCACGCAGCGCAGCTGGTCCTGGCGCGGGCCGGGCGGCCGCGCGACCATTCACGTCACCGTGCCGGCGCTCGAAGGGGCATCCGTGACCGGCTCGGGCGATCTGACCGTCGATCGGGCCGAGGCTGAGCGCTTCGCCGCCAGCGTGACCGGCTCGGGCGATCTCGATATCGGCGCATTGCGCGCCCGCCAGGCCGATTTCTCGATCACGGGTTCGGGCGGGATCGACGTGGACGGTGGCGCCGAGGAGACGGAAATCTCGATCGCCGGATCGGGCGACGCCGATCTCGGCGGGTTCGAGACGCGCCGTGCCCGGGTGCGGATCATGGGCTCGGGCGATATCTCGCTGCGCGCCACCGAATCGGTATCGGGCTCGGTGATGGGGTCGGGCGACGTGAATGTGCGCGGCGGGGCGAGCTGCTCGGTCTCGCGCATGGGCTCGGGCAGCGTGAACTGCGCCAACTGACGCGGGTCCGGCGCTTCGCCATTGACGGTTAAGCTTTTGCGGTCATGCTCGCCGTCATGACACGCGCGCTGCCCGCCTTGATCGGCCTCGCCTTGCTCGCCGTGCCGGCGACCGGCGCCGAGCGGACCTATTCGATCACCGATTTCGATCGGGTGACGGTCGAAGGGCCCTATGTCGTGCGGCTGGTGACCGGCCGGCCGACCGCCGCCCGCGCCAGCGGGCCGCAGGCATCGATCGACCGCGTGATCATCGACACGCAGGGCCAGACCCTGCGCATCCGCCCGAACCGTTCCGCCTGGGGCGGCAATCCCGGCGCGCAGCAGGGCGTGCTGGAAATCACACTGTCCACCCGCAGCCTGCGCTCGGCCCGGGTGATCGGCCCCGGCCGGCTGGACATCGAAGGGATCGAGGGCCTGCGCGTCGATCTCAGCCTGGAGGGCAGCGGCCGTCTCGCCGCGACCGGCGTGGCGGCCGACAATCTCTCGCTCGGCCTGCTCGGTTCGGGCCGGATCGAGGTCAGCGGTCGCGCCCGTTCGGTGCGCGCCGACGTGCAGGGCTCCGGCGATCTCGCCGCCGCCGCGCTCGCCGCCGGAGATGTGACCGCGACGACCAGCACCACCGGCACGGTCGCGCTCGCCGCCGGCCGCACCGCGCGGATCAACGCCAACGGCCTGGGCGAAGTGACGGTGGCGGGCCGCCCCTCCTGCAATGTGCAGGGCCTGGGCGCGGGCATGGTGCGCTGCGGGACGGGGCGCTAGCCGACCAGTCCGGACACCACGGCGAGACCGAGAAAGGCGAGGAAGCCCATCGAATCGGTGATCATCGTCACGAACACCGATGACGAGACCGCCGGGTCCTGCTTCATCCGCTCCAGCGCGACCGGCACGACCACGCCGGACAGGCCCGCGATCACGATGTTGATCAGCATTGCGGCGGCGATCACGCCGCCCAGCGCCGGATTGGAATAGACCAGAGCGGCGCCCACGCCGAGCAGCATCGCGATGGTGAGGCCGTTCAACAGCGCGATCCGGATCTCGCGCCAGACCGTGCGCCAGGTGTTCGATCTCGTCAGCTGGTTCATCGCCAGCGCGCGCACCGCCACCGCCATGGTCTGCGTGCCCGCATTGCCGCCGATCGCCGAGACGATCGGCATCAGCACGGCCAATGCCACCATCTGCTCGATCGCCGCGCCGAACATCGCGATGATGCCGGAGGCGACCAGGGCCGTCACCAGATTGGCGGCCAGCCATTTGACGCGCGCCTTGTAGCTGTCGCGCACCGGCTCGTTGATGTCGCCCTCGACGCCGGCGCCGGACAGCAGCAGCGCGTCCTCGCTGGCTTCCTCCTGAATGATATGGGCGACGTCGTCGGCGGTGATCATCCCGACCAGGCGCCCGGCCTGGTCGACCACCGCCGCCGAGATCAGCGCATATTTCTGGAATTTTAGCGCCACTTCCTCCTGATCGAGATCGACCGGGAGCAGGGTCTGCTCGCGCTTCATCACGTCGGCGATCGCGATCCGGCGCGGCGTGCGCAAAATCCAGGACAGCAGGCAGGTGCCGACCGGCCGATGCGCGGGATCGACGACGAACACCTCCCAGAAATCGGTCGCCATCTCCTTGCCGGCGCGCAGGAAATCGATCACTTGCCCGACCGTCCAGTGCTCGGGCACGGCCACCGCGTCGCGGCGCATCAGGCGGCCGGCCGATTCCTCGGGATAGGACAAAGCCTCCTCGATCGCGGCGCGATCGTCGGGATCGAGCGCGCGCAGCACGGCGCGCTGCTCGTCCTCCTCCAGATCCTCGATGATCGCGACCGCGTCGTCGGTCTCCAGCTCGCCGGCGATCTCGGCGACTTCGTGCGGTTCGAGCGCGTCGAGCAGTTCGTCGCGCACCCAATCGTTCATCTCGGCGAGCACGTCGCCGTCGAGCACCCCGGCCAGAGCGGCGGCGAGCGCGCGGCGATGCTCGCGGTCGAGCAGTTCGAGCAGGTCGGCGATGTCGGCGGGATGGAGCGGTTCGACCAGCGCGCGCGCGCCGTCCGCGTCGCCGGCTTCCAGCGCGGCCAGCACTTCGCGCACGAATTCGGGCTTCAGCCGGTCGTCCTCGTCCAGCCGGGTGTCGGCTACGCCCGCTTCTTCCGGGGCTTCGAGTTCGCTTTCGCTCATCGCTGTCTCCCCGGATTTGCGTTGGACCGGGGCTTCCTAGGCGCGGGAATCCGGCCTGTCGAGTTGCGGATGGGGAATACGGACCCTAAGTCGGCCCAACCCAAGGAGAAAGACATGTCCGAAGACTCGAACACGCTCGTCCTCAATCTCGATAGCGGCGGCGACGTCGTCATCCGCCTGCGCCCCGATCTCGCGCCCCAGCATGTCGCGCGGATCAGGGAGCTGACCGCCGAGGGTTTCTATGACGGCGTGATCTTCCACCGCGTCATCGACGGCTTCATGGCGCAGGGCGGCGATCCGACCGGCACCGGCATGGGCGGCTCCGACAAGCCGGACCTGCCCGCCGAGTTCAGCCGCGAACCGCATGTGCGCGGCATCGCCTCCATGGCCCGCGCGCAGAATCCGGACAGCGCCAACAGCCAGTTCTTCATCTGCTTCGACGACGCCCGCTTCCTCGACGGCCAATATACCGTCTGGGGCGAAGTGGCCGAGGGCATGGAGCATGTCGATGCGCTGCCCAAGGGCGAGCCGCCGCGCGCCCCGGGCAAGATCGTCAAAGCCAGCCTGCGCGACTGATCCATGGCGCGGCCCGTCACGCTCGTCACTGGGGCGTCGGCGGGCCTCGGCGCGGAATTCGCGCGGGCCTGCGCGGCGCGGGGCGAAACGCTCGCCCTCGTCGCGCGCCGCCGCGACCGGCTGGAGGCGCTGGCCGCCGAGCTGGGCGGCGAGGTCCATGTCTTCGCCGCCGATCTCGCCGCGCCGGACGCCGCGGCGCGGCTGATCACGCAGGTCGAGGCCAGGGGCCTCACCGTCGATACGCTGATCAACAATGCCGGCTTCGGCCTGGTCGGCCGCTTCGCCGATCTGCCGCGCGATCGCCAGCGCGAGATGATCGACCTCAATGTCGCCGCTCTGGTCGAGCTCACCCATCTTGCCTTGCCCGGCATGCGTGCCCGAGACAAAGGCGCGATTCTCAACGTCGCCTCCACCGCCGCCTTCCAGTCCGGCCCCGGTTTCGGCGTCTATTTCGCCACCAAGGCCTTCGTCCTGTCCTTCACCGATGCGCTGCATCAGGAGCTGAAGGGTACGGGCGTGCGCGTCACCGCGCTCTGCCCCGGCCCGACCGCCACCGAATTCGGCGCGGTCGCCGGCGTCACCTCGGCGCGGTTCGACCGCTTCTCGACCGATGCCGCCGGCGTCGTTCGCGCCGGCCTCAAGGGCCTCGACCGCAATCGTGCGATCGTCATTCCCGGTTTGATGAACAAGGTCACGGCGCAGTCCTCGCGGATCCTGCCCCGCGCGCTGATGCGGCGGATCGTCGCCGGCCTGAAACTCTAGCCGATCCCGAACTCGCCCATCAGCCAGTCGTGGAACAGCCGCACCGGCCGCCGGTTCAGCGCGCCGTCGCGACAGACGAACCAATAGGCATAGGGGCTTTCGGCGGCGATTCCGAACAAGCGGGTCAGGCGCGGATCGTGCGCGCCCTCCAGATGCATTTCGAACATGAAGGCGACGCCGAGCCCCTGCGCGGCGGCGCCGAGCAGGAGCTGGCCCGAATCGAACATGTCGGTCGCGGCGGGCTTGAGGTCCGGGACGCCCGCCGCGCGGCACCAGTCGCGGAACACGTCGGGCAGGTCGCGATGGGCGAGCACGGTCGTGCCGGCGAGATCGGCTGGCGATTTCGGCGCGTCGGGCAGGTCGCGCGCGCCGATCGCGACGACGCGGTTGGCGCCGAGCCGGCGCGCGTGGAGACCGGGATCGACCGCGCGGGCGAGGACGATCGCCGCGTCAAGCCCGTCGTCGAGCCGCGCGATCGCGTCCGGGCCGGTGTCGAGATCGATATGGAGCTGCGGGTGAAGCTTCCGCAGCTCCGCCAGCCCCGGCATCAGCCGGTTGGAGGCGAAGAGCGGCAGCACGCCGAGGCGCAGGCGCAATTCGGCATTGTCGCCGGTGGCGCGCTCCAGCGCCCGGGTCAGCTCATCGAGCACCGGGCCGATCTCGTGCAGCAGCCGCTCGCCGTCGGCATTGAGATGGATCGACTGGTGGCGCCGCTCGAACAGCGGGCGGCTCACATGCCGCTCGAGCGACTGGATGCGCCGGGTGAGTGCCGGCGAGGACAGAGCGAGCGCGTCGGCGGCGGCCTTGACCGATCCGAGCCGCGCGGTCTGCACGAACGCCTCGATCGCGGTGAGCGGCGGCAGTCTCTTCATCGTTTCGCGCCTCCCGGAAGACATCCTCTGTGTTATTGTGCGGCGCAAAGTGCACTATTTTTACTACAGCTATGTGAAATCCTCACATTTGCGGATGCATATTTTGCACTCAGGCATGTTTTCTTCGCACTTGCACAAAAACTGTGCAAGCGCAAAAAAGACCCTGCCTTTCAGGCATCCTCTCCTAAAACTTCCGGGCCGTCCTTCGGGGCGGCCTTTTTTTCATGCCCGTGTAACCCGCGCGCGCCCCTCCGGTTGGAGGAACGGGCCGCGGCGCCTATGTGAAAGGCGACAACAAGGAGACGGGTGTCCGATGGCCGATCAGGAAAGCAAGCCGACGCGCCTCCAGGTGGCGACGATGCGCCCCGACGACAGCGGTCGCGGCGTCGCCCGTCTGCCGCGCGCGCTGATGACCGAATTGGGGCTGGCCGAAGGCGATGTGATCGAGCTGGTCGGCAAGCGCGTCACGCCGGCACGCGCCATCGGCCCCTATCCGGAGGACGAGGGGCTGGCGATCATCCGCCTCGACGGCCTGCAGCGCGCCAATGCCGAGATCGGCTCGGGCGATTTCGTCGAGGTGCGCAAGGCCGAATCCAAGCCCGCCCAGCGCGTCGTCTTCGCGCCCGCACAAAGGAATCTGCGCCTGCAGGGCTCGGCCCAGGCGCTGAAACGCAGCTTCGGGATGAAGCCGGTGACGGCCGGCGACGTCGTCGCCACCCATGGCCAGCAGCAGGTGCCGCGCGGCGATATCCCGCCCGAGCTCAGGCAGATGCTGACCGCGCCGGCCTTCGCGCTGCAGGAAATCCGCCTCATCGTCGTCTCGACCGCGCCCAAGGGCATCGTCCATATCGACGCCAATACCGAGGTCGAGCTGCGCCCCGAATATACCGAGGCCAAGGACACCCGCCGCGCCGACGTCACCTATGACGATATCGGCGGCATCGGCGGCACGATCGATCAGCTGCGCGAGATGGTCGAGCTGCCCTTGCGCTATCCCGAGATTTTCGAGCGGCTCGGCGTCGATCCGCCCAAGGGCGTGCTGCTCCACGGCCCGCCCGGCACCGGCAAGACGCGGCTGGCCCGCGCCGTGGCGAACGAATCGGATGCGCAATTCTTCCTGATCAACGGGCCGGAGATCATGGGATCGGCCTATGGCGAGTCGGAGAAAAGGCTGCGCGAGGTGTTCGAGGAGGCGAACGCCAATGCCCCCGCGATCATCTTCATCGACGAGATCGATTCGATCGCGCCCAAGCGCGGCCAGGTGACGGGCGAGACGGAAAAGCGCCTCGTCGCCCAGCTTCTCACCTTGCTCGACGGGCTGGAGCCGCGCCAGAATCTGATCGTCATCGCCGCCACCAATCGGCCCGAGGCGATCGACGAGGCGCTGCGCCGCCCCGGCCGCTTCGACCGCGAGATCGTGATCGGCGTGCCGGACGAGAGCGGCCGGCGCGAGATCCTCGCCATCCACACCCGCGGCATGCCGCTGGAGGAAGGGGTGGACCTCAAGCAGCTCGCCCGCCAGACATACGGCTTCGTCGGCGCCGATCTCGCCGCCTTGACCCGCGAGGCGGCGATCGAGGCGATCCGCCGGATCATGCCGGAGCTGAACCTCGAGGAAGGCACGATCCCGCCCGAGGTGCTCGACAATCTGCGCGTCACCCGCAAGGATTTCGAGGAGGCGCTGAAGCGCGTCCAGCCCTCGGCCATGCGCGAGGTGATGGTCCAGATGCCCAATGTCGGCTGGGACGATATCGGCGGCGTCGACGAGGCGCGTGAGCGGCTGCGCGAGGGCGTCGAGCTCCCCTTGAAGCATCCGGACAGCTTCCGCCGGCTCGGTATCCGTCCGGCCAAGGGCTTCCTGCTCTACGGCCCGCCCGGCACCGGCAAGACCCTGCTCGCCAAGGCGACGGCGCGCGAAGCGGAGGCGAATTTCATCGCCACCAAGTCCAGCGATCTGCTCTCCAAATGGTATGGCGAGAGCGAGCAGCAGATCGCCCGCCTCTTCGCCCGCGCCCGCCAGGTCGCGCCGACCGTGATCTTCATCGACGAGATCGACAGCCTCGTCCCCGCGCGCGGCGCCGGCTGGGGCGAGCCGCAGGTGACGGAGCGGGTGGTGAACACCATCCTCGCCGAAATGGACGGACTGGAGGAATTGCAGTCGGTGGTCGTGATCGGCGCGTCGAACCGGCCCAACCTGATCGACCCGGCTTTGCTCCGCCCCGGCCGCTTCGACGAGCTGGTCTATGTCCCGGTCCCGGACCAGAGCGGCCGTCGGCACATTCTCGGCATCCACACCAAGGGGATGCCGCTCGCCAAGGATGTCGATCTGGACGCGCTGGCGGCGCGCACGCCGCGCTTCACCGGCGCCGATCTCGAGGATCTGGTGCGCCGCGCGGGCCTGTTCGCCCTGCGTGCCCGGATCGACGCGGTGAAGGTCACGATGGCCGAATTCGAGAGGGCGCTGAGCGAGACCCGCGCTTCTGTGACGCCGGAGATGGAGGCGGATTACGCCCGCATCCAGGAAAGCCTGATGCAGGAGGCGCGCAGCGTCGCCGGCATCGGCTTCATCGCGCCCGGCATGCTCACCCCGCGCGGTCCGAAGGGCTCGGAGTAACCATCGCCCACCAGGCGAGGCCGAGCATCAGCATCGCGGTGGCGATGAACGGCGCGGGCCAGCTCACCATGTAGAGCCCGACGCCGATCGCCGGCGCGGCGATATAGGCAAGACCGTTCACCGAGGTGACCATGCCGGCCACGGCATTCTGCTCGTGCAAGTCCACGGCCAGGCTGGCGCCGCTGGTGAAGCCGGGCCGGAACAGGCCGAAGCCCAGCGAGGCGAGCGCATAGCCGATGGTGATGCCATAGACGCTTTCCGCCATCCCGGTGATCGCGCTGCCGCCGGCGGCGACCACCGATCCCCAGACCACCAGCCGGCCCGGCGACAGGCTGAGCTGCGGGATCAGCCACCATTGGGCGAGCAAAGTGGCGAGCGCGCCGACGATCAGCACGATCGCGATCCATTGCTGGGCATGATCGGGCGGTAGCGCCAGCCGGTCGATGACGAGAAAGCCGATCACGGTCAGGATCACGGCCTGGCCGTGCCCGCCGACGATCCCCGCCATCAGCCAGGGCCGCACCCGCGCGTCCCGCCAGCGCAGCGGCGCCGGAGCGTCGCTTTCGCCGGGCATGCTGGCGTCCGCGCCGCCGATCGAGGGATAGGAGACGATCGAGCCGCGCGCCGGGTTCTTCGGCGTGTCGTCGGGCAGGCGCAGGATCAGCAAAGCGAGGACGGCCGCGCCGATCCCGGCGAAGACGATCAGCGGCGCCGACAGGCCGAGCGGCGGGAAGATGAAGGCGGGCGCGAGCGCCGGGCCGATGATCGTGCCGAGCCCGAAGGAGGAGGCGATGACCGCCAGCGCGTTGACCCGCTGCGTCCCGTCGGTGCGCGCCGCGACATAGGCCTGCACCGCCGCCGGCGAGGCCGAGCCCAGCGCGCCGTAGAGGCCGCGCCCGAGAATGAAGATGGCAAACACCGCGACAGCGCCGAGCTGCCCCGCCAGCCCTGCGGCGAGCGCGCCGCCGCAAATCAGCATCGAGGAGATGAAGCCGTAGAGGCCGAGCCGCATCAGCGCGCGCCGCCCGCGCCGGTCGGCGCGGCGCGCCCAATAGGGCGCCGCGGCCACCCACAGGATGGCCGAAAGGCTGAAGGCGAGCGCCACCCAGAGGTCGGGCACGGCGAGCACCCGGCCGATCGCGGGCAGCAGCGATTGCATCGCGGTGTTGCCGGCGGCGGCCACCAGCATCACCGAGAAAAGCAACGCCATGCGTCCGCGCGAAAGGCCCAAGGCGCTCATATCAGGTGATTTTCCTCTCTCTTCGAACGCGTTCCGATGCGCCGTATCGGGATCGCGGTCGCCCCTTCACGCTTGCCAAGCCGCCGCCGATTTGCCAACGCGGACCTTTGCGGCAACTTTCTGGACTTGGGCATGTCGGCATCCTGGGACGAAGCGCGTAGGGAGAGCCGCTTCGCGCGCGGCGCGGGCGGCGGTCCGCTGTGGCATTTCCTGCGCGGGTTCATCAAGCATCCGGTGATGGTCGGCTCGATCATTCCCTCCTCGCGCGCGACCATCGACAAGATGCTCGGCCAGGTCGATTGGACGAATTGCAAATTGTTCGTCGAATATGGCCCTGGCGTCGGCACCTTCACCGAGCATGTCCTGCAGCGCATGGCCCCGGACGCGACCCTGATCGCGATCGATACCAATCCGGATTTCATCCGCTATCTGCGCGGCAAGTTCACCGACAACCGGCTGTTCGCCGTCACCGGATCGGCCGCCGACGTGCAGCAGATCATCGCCGATTGCGGCTTCGAGGCCGCTGATTACGTCCTCTCCGGCCTGCCTTTCTCGACGCTGCCCGCCGGCGTGGGCCCGGCCATCGCCCAGGCGACCTACGCGGCGCTGCGGCCGGGCGGCACGTTCCTGGTCTACCAATTCTCGCCGAAGGTCCGCGATTTCCTCGATCCCTATTTCGACCGGATCGATCGCGGCATCGAATGGATCAATGTCCCGCCCTGCCAGCTTTTCTGGGCACATAAGGACGCGGGTTAGGGCTCTATTCAGTCGGGCATTGGCTCGCCGGCGAAATTGAGCCGGCGGGTGATCCGGAAATCGGCGATCGCCACCAGGAAATAGGCTAAGGCCCAGCGCGCCCGGTTGAGCAGCGACATCTGCGCGCGATGGGATTCGCGGGTGATCTCCACGGATTCGGCGATCTCGCCATCGACGAAGCGCCGCATCGCCGCGGCGAAGCCGGCATCCTCGACCCGCAGCATCATCTCCAGGTTGAGGAACAGGCTGCGCATGTCGAAATTGGCCGATCCGATATGGACGACATCGTCGATCACGAACAATTTCGTGTGCAGCTTGGTCGGCTGATATTCGAAGATGCGCACGCCGCGCTTCAACAGGGTCCAATAGGTGTAGCGCGCCGCGCCGATCGTCGCGCGATTGTCCGATTTCGCGGCGGTGACGAGCCGCACCGCGCCGCGCTTCGCGACATTGCCGGAGCGGCGCAGCAGGAAGGGGCCCGGCGCGAAATAGGCGGCGATGATGTCGAGCTTGCGCGCGAAGCGCATGTCGCGCCGCACCGTCCGCGCCCAGGGGCTGAGGCGCCGGGTCGGCCCGCCGAACAGCCAGTGGAGCGCCCCGTCGGTCACGCTGTGCTTGTTCAGCACGCGGCGCAGCTGGCGCATCTTGCCGTCGGGATTCATCGCCCATTTGAACAGGTCGTCGAAATAATAAGCGAGGCTGGCGCAGCTTTGGCCCTCGACGATCAGGCCCAGATCGCGCCAGGCGCCGTCCTCGATCGTCCCGAAATAATCGTCGGCGATGTTGAATCCGCCGATCATCACCCTGGTCTCGTCGGCCAGCACCAGTTTCTGGTGATTGCGCAGCAGATAGCGCCGGCCGAAACGCGGCATGAAGCGGCAGAAGCGCGCGCCGGCATCCGCCAGCGGCGCGAAGAAGGGCTCGGGCGCGTTGGCCGCGCCGAAGCCGTCCACCAGCAGCGAGACCGCCACGCCGCGCCCGGCCGCCGCGACCAGCGCATCGCGCACCCGCCGGCCCGTCGCGTCATCTTCCCAGATATAATAGAGGACGCGCAGCGAGGTCTCGGCATCGTCGATCAGCGCGATCAGCGCGTCGAGCCGCGTCGGCCCGTCCGGCAGCAGGGTCAGCCGGTTGCCGGCCACCTCGATCGGCGGGATCGCTCCCTCCTCGTCTGCGGGCGCATCCTCCATCCCGGCGAGACGCTAGCGCCATGACGCCGCACGGGGAAGGTTGAAGGTGCGCGCGCATAGGGTAGAGCAAGGATGTGCATCTCTCCCGCCTCAGCCTGACCGACTTTCGTTCCTATGCCGATGCGCTGGTGTCGCCTGGGCCGGGTTTCGTCATCCTCACCGGGGAGAATGGCGCGGGCAAGACGAACTTGCTGGAGGCGGTGTCGCTGCTCTCCCCCGGCCGCGGCCTCCGGGGCGCCAGCCTCGCCGACATGGCGCGCAAGGGCGGTCCCGGCGGTTTCGCGGTGTCGGCGCGGCTGTCCGGGCCGGACGGCGATGTTGACCTCGGCACCGGCACGCTCGCCGCCGCTCCGGAGCGGCGGCAGGTGCGAGTCAACGGTGCGCAGGGGTCCGCCACCTCGCTTTCCGACTGGCTCTCGATCCTGTGGCTCACCCCGGCGATGGACCGTCTCTTCACCGAACCCGCCTCCGGCCGGCGCCGTTTCCTCGACCGGCTCGTGCTGGCGCTGGCGCCGGGCCACGCCACCCATGCCGCGCGCTACGACGCCGCGATGCGCGCCCGCAACAAGCTGCTCGCCGAAGACGGGCCGTGGGACGAGGCCTGGCTCGCCGCGCTGGAGGGGCGCATGGCCGAGCATGGCACCGCGCTCGCCGAAGCGCGCGCCGCCACCGTCGCGGCGCTCGCCGAACGCCTCGCCGCAGCGCCGGACGGTCCCTTCGCCCGCGCCCTGATCGCGCTGGAGGGCGGCGAGGCCGCCGATCTCGCCGCGTCCCGCGCCCGCGATGCCGCCGCCGGCCGCACGCTGGCCGGCCCGCACCGCGCCGATCTCGCCGTCACCCACGCCGCCAAGGCCCAGCCTGCCGCTTTCTGCTCCACGGGGGAGCAGAAGGCGCTGCTGATCGGCCTCGTCCTCGCCCATGCCGATCTGGTCGCGGAGCGAACCGCGCGCCGCCCGATCCTCCTCCTCGACGAGATCGCCGCCCATCTCGATCCCGTCCGCCGCGCCGCCCTGTTCGCCCGGCTGGGCGAGGCCGGCGGGCAGGTCTGGATGACCGGAACGGAAGCTGCGCCGTTCGACGGTCTCGGCGCCGCCGCGCGGTTTGAGGTGGTCGGCGGGGTCGTCGCGCCCGCTTAAGCCGTCTTACAGCAGGGCGCCGCCGAGATCGATGATGTTGTGAGCGATAATCGGCAGGAGCAGCGAGCCGGTTCGCTGGCGGATCCAGAGCAGCCCGAAGCCGAGTACCGCGCTGAACGCGAGGAAGACCGGCTCGAACATGAACACGCCGCCGCGGATCATCAGCGCATGGCCGGCGGCGAAGAGGAAGGTCGCGACGATCGCCCCCGGCCCGATCGCGGCGCCGCCGAGCGGCCAGCGGTCGGCGAAGGCGCGCACCAGCAAGGCGAGCAGCAGGCCCCGGAAGAACAGTTCCTCGTCGAGCCCCGGCATCGTCGCCTGGTAGAGCAGCGCCTCCGGCGTCGCCGTTCCGTGGGCCCCGAGCAGCCATCTTATGCCCCAGGCAAAGGCGCACAGGCCGGCCGTGACGAGAATGGCGGGCATCAGCGATCCCGGCGTCTGGCGCAACACGAGACCGAATTCCTGCCGGGTCGCGCCAGGGACCGCCATCATCATCACGAGCGTCAGCACGATGGCGATGGTCTTGCCGGTCCAGTTGAACTGAAGCCCGGCCAGCAGCGGCAGATGCGCCTGAAGGCCGCCGACCAGCATGACCGCCACGAAATAGACCAATGTGCAGCCGAGCGCCCATGCCAGAGCGACGGTATTGACCGGCTGGCGGAAAAGATATCGGATCGCCAGCGCAAGCAACCCGATCAAGGTCCAGTGCAATGCGATTGTCGCCAGCAGATCGGCCATTCGTTACCGCCCTTATCCCGGCCGGCGCGATCACGGGTCGCCCGGCGTTGCGCCCGCGCGGACGATAGCGATACGCTAAAGCCCGTCGAGCGCGCCGGCCCGTCCGGAAGCGACGTTCGCGGGCAAATTCGTCACTTTCGCAGGCTTGCCCCGGAACCCCGTTGAATCCGCCCTTTTCCCTTGGGTTCCGCCCCCCGATTCCCTATATGATCGGCATGGCATCCTCCTCGAATGAAAACAGCTACGGCGCCGATTCCATCAAGGTGCTGAAAGGCCTCGACGCGGTCCGCAAGCGGCCCGGAATGTATATCGGCGACACCGACGACGGTTCGGGCCTTCACCACATGGTGTTCGAGGTGTCGGACAATGCGATCGACGAGGCGCTGGCCGGCCACTGCGACCTCATTCGCATCACGCTGAACCCGGACGGCTCCGTCTCGGTCGAGGACAATGGCCGCGGCATCCCGACCGGCATCCATGCCGAGGAGGGCGTCTCGGCGGCCGAGGTCATCATGACCCAGCTCCATGCCGGCGGAAAGTTCGAGAACACGTCGGACGACAATGCCTACAAGGTCTCCGGCGGCCTGCACGGCGTCGGCGTCTCGGTGGTGAACGCGCTCAGCGAGTTCCTCGATCTCACCATCTGGCGGGACGGGGAGGAGCATTATATGCGCTTCGCCCATGGCGACGCGGTGGCCCCGCTCAAGGTCGTCGGCCCGGCGAACGGGAAGAAGGGGACGCGCGTCACCTTCCTGCCCAGCCCCGCCACCTTCAAGATCACGGAGTTCGATTTCGAGAAGCTTGAGCATCGCTACCGCGAGCTCGCCTTCCTCAACTCGGGCGTCCGCCTGATCCTCGCCGATGCCCGGCACGAGGAGGAGGTCAGCCACGAGCTTTATTATGAGGGCGGCATCGCGGCCTTCGTCAAATATCTCGATCGCGCCAAGACCGCCTTGATCCCGGAGCCGATCGCCGTCTCAGGCCAGCGCGACGATATCGGCATCGATGTCGCGCTCGAGTGGAACGATTCTTATTACGAGCAGGTCCTCTGCTTCACCAACAACATCCCGCAGCGCGACGGCGGCACGCACCTGGCGGCCTTCCGTGCGGCGCTTACCCGCACGCTCAACAATTATGCCGACAAGTCCGGCATGATGAAGAAGGAGAAGGTGAGCCTGACCGGCGAGGACATGCGCGAGGGGCTGACCGCGATCGTCTCGGTCAAGCTCCCCGATCCCAAGTTCAGCTCGCAGACCAAGGACAAGCTCGTCTCGTCCGAAGTCCGTCAGCCGCTCGAGAGCCTGATCGCCGACAAGCTCTCCGAATGGCTGGAGGAAAATCCCGGCCATGCCCGCACGATCATCCAGAAGGTCATCGACGCCGCCGCCGCGCGCGAGGCGGCCCGCAAGGCGCGCGAGGCCAGCCGCAAATCGGTGATGGGCATCGCCTCGCTGCCCGGCAAGCTCGCCGACTGCCAGGAGAAGGACCCGGCCAAGTCGGAATTGTTCATCGTCGAGGGCGACAGCGCCGGCGGCTCGGCCAAGCAGGGACGCGACCGCCATTATCAGGCGATCCTGCCGCTCAAGGGCAAGATCCTGAACGTCGAGCGTGCCCGCTTCGACCGGATGCTCTCGTCCAAGGAGGTCGGCACGCTGATCCAGGCGATCGGCACCAGCATCGGCCGCGACGAGTTCAACATCGAGAAGCTGCGCTACCACAAGATCGTCATCATGACCGACGCCGACGTGGACGGCGCGCATATCCGCACGCTCCTGCTCACCTTCTTCTACCGGCAGATGCCGGAGATCATCGAGCGCGGCCATCTCTTCATCGCCCAGCCGCCGCTCTACAAGGTCGCGAAGGGCCGCTCGGAGGTCTATCTCAAGGACAATGCCGCGCTTGACGATTATCTGATCGAGGCCGGCGTCTCGCTGACCGCGCTGGAGACGGCGCAGGGGCCGCGCTCGGGCGACGATTTGCGCGCGCTTGCCGGCCATGCCCGCCGCGTGCGGTCGCTCATGGCCTATGTGCCGCGCCGCTACGATCCCGGCATCATCGAAGCGCTGGCGCTGACCGGCGCGCTCGCCCCCTCGCTGGCCCGGGAAGCGCGGGCCGCCGCGCTGGCGCTGACCCAGGACTGGCTGAACGCGGTGGACGAGGAGGGCCAGTGGACCGCCGAGATCGGCGCGGACGGCGATTATGTCCTGCGCCGGCTGTGGCGCGGCGTCACCGACGCCCATGTCATCGATCACAAGTTCCTCGATTCCGCCGAGGCGCGCAAGCTGCACGGCTTGGTCGTGCCCGAGGCCGCCACCTATGCCGGCATCGCGCGCCTCGTCTCGCTCAAATCCTCTTCCGTCCAGACCGAGGAGGCGGAAGAAGCCGAGGAAAATGAGGGCGGCCCGGCGAAGAGCCAGACCCCCGATCCGCGCGGCGCGCTCGTCACCCGCCCGACCGAGCTGCTCGAGGCGATCCTCGCCGCCGGCCGCAAGGGGCTCAGCGTGCAGCGCTACAAGGGCCTCGGCGAAATGAACGCCGAGCAACTCTGGGAAACCACCCTCGACCCCGCCAACCGCGCGATGCTCAAGGTCGAGGTCGCCCAGGCCGATCTGGCGGACGAGATTTTCACGCGGCTCATGGGCGACGTGGTCGAGCCGAGGCGCGACTTCATCCAGGAAAACGCGCTGAACGTGGCGAATCTGGACGTTTAAGCGGCGTGGACGCCTTCGAGCATGTCGTCGCCGAGATATTCTGGAGTTTGGGCTACTGGGTCCGAACATCGGTGAAGGTCGATCTCAGCAAGGCGGAAAAGGTGGAGATCGGCCTTCCCTCAATGCCTCGGCCGGAAATCGATCTGGTCGCCTATCATGGCGGATCGAACAGGCTGCTGGCGCTCGAATGCAAAAGCTACCTGGATTCGCGCGGCGTCACCTACGTCGAGATATGCGGCGACGCGGACAGCAAAACATACAAGCTGTTTCGCCGGCAAAAGATGCGCGAGGTGGTTCTGCGTCGCTTGGGGGATCAAATGGTCGAGCAGGAGATGTGCCGGCCGGACGTGAAGGTCCAGCTCGGTCTGGTGGCGGGCAAGGTCTATGGTAGAGATGAATCGAAACTGCTTGAACTGTTTGGGCAGCGCGACTGGTTCTTCCGGGGTCCGGCCTGGCTCAAGGCTGAATTGACCAAGCTGGCCGGTACTTCCTATGAGAATCAGGTGTCGGCAGTCGTGACGAAGCTATTGTTGCGCTGATCTTCAGCCCACCAGCACCCGCAGCTTCGCCCTTATTTCCTCCAATTCCGCCGCGTCCACCTTCCCCTTCCGTGTCGCCTTGCGCGCGCGCCAGTCGAGGGATTTCACTTGGTCCGCCAGCGCCACGCCGCCGCGCTTGCCCTTCACCGCCACTTCGAACGGATAGCCCTTCACGCGCGTGGTCAGCGGAACGCAGAGCATCAGGCCGGTCTTGCCGTTATAGGCGGCGGTGGAAAGCACGACCGCCGGGCGGTGTCCCGCTTGCTCGTGTCCGGCCTGCGGATTGAACTGGAGCCAGACGATATCGCCCGCGTCGGGCGTCCAGCTCTTGGCTACCACATTTCTTTCCCGACTGGCGGGCCGAAATCGGTTTCCTCGTGCCGGTTCTCCGGAGTGATCCCGGCCAGCAATTCATCGAGCGTGACCGGCTCGGGTCGCACCTTCTCGATCACGATCCGGCCATTCTCCTCGCGCACCTCGACCGGATCGTCGGGCTTCAGGCCGGCGGCTTCCAGCGTCGCGGCGGGAATGCGCACCGCCGCGCTGTTGCCCCATCGGCGGACATGCATGTTCATGGGCGGCCCTCTGTATCTACACTGTATATACAGTAAGCCGCCCGTTTTCGCAACTGCCGCCTATTTCCCCCCGCCCGCGAAACGTTGCCGTTCCGCCAGCCGAGTCAGGTCCACGAACTCCCGCCGCCACCAATTGCCGTTCGCGCCCTGCTCCGCCAGCGCGCGGGCGTCGGCGAAGGTGAAGCGGCCCATATTGGTGTCGCCGCGCAGGAGCTGGCCATAGGCCGCAACGGCGGCGGCGAAGGCGCTGTCGCCGGCCGGGGCGCGGGCGGCGCGGACCAGACCCGCCGCCACCGGCCGCTCGATCAGCCGCGACTGCGTCTCGCCCGGCAATTTGTAGCGCAGCCGCAGATGCGCCAGCTCGCCCTGCGGGTTGCCGGGCGAATCCGCCCGCTGGTTGGCCCCATAGCGCCGTTCCGGCAGCCAGCCCGGCGCGCCGAAGGGCACGATCTCGTAGATCGCCGTCACCTGGTGTCCCGCGCCGATCTCGCCCGCGTCCACCGCGTCATTGGCGAAATCCTCCTCGCGCAGCGCCCTATTCTCATAGCCGATCAGGCGATATTCGCGGACATAGGCCGGGTTGAACTCGACCTGGATCTTCACGTCGTGCGCGATGGTGAACAGGGTCGAGGCCATTTCGTCGGCCAGCACCTTCTGCGCCTCGCGCGGGCTGTCGATATAGGCGTAATTGCCGTTCCCGTGATCGGCGATCCGCTCCATCAGCGCTTCGTTGTAATTGCCGGTGCCGAAGCCCAAAGTGGTCAGCGTGATCCCGCTCTCCCGCTCGCGCGAGACCCGGTCGATCAGCGCTTCGGTATTGGTCACGCCGACATTGAAATCGCCGTCCGTCGCCAGCACGATCCGGTTGATGCCGTCCGGGATCATCGCCCGCCGCGCCGTCGCATAGGCCAGCTCCAGCCCCGCCCCGCCGGCGGTGGCGCCGCCCGCCCGCAATTGCGCCAGCGAATCGATCACCCGGCGCCGGTCGGAGGTCGGCTCCAGCACGATTCCGGTCCAGCCCGAATAGGCGACGATCGACACCCGGTCGCGCGGGGAAAGCTGCTCGGCCAGCAGCGCCAGCGAGCATTGCACCAGCGGCAGCTTGTCGCGCGAGAACATCGATCCGGAAACGTCGACCAGGAAGACGAGATTGGCCGCCGGCCGCTCGGCGCGCGGCAGATCGTAGCCGCGCAGGCCGATGCGCAGCAGCCGCGTATCGGGGTTCCACGGCGTCAGCGTCATGTCGGCGCTGACCGTGAAGGGCTGCGAACGGTCGCGCGGCGCCGGATAGTCGTAGCGGAAATAGTTCAGCATCTCCTCTGTGCGCACGGCCGCGCCGGGCGGCATCTGGCCCTGGGTCAGCATCCGCCGGACATTGGCGTAGCTGCCGGTGTCGACATCGACCGAGAAGGTGGAGACGGGGGCTTCCGCCACCGCCAGCACGTTGGAGACGGCCTCGCCCGCATAACGCTCGCGATTCTCCGCCGGGGCCGGATAGGGCCCGGGCATCGGCGGCGCGATCCGGGTTCCCGAGGCGACCATGTCGGGCATGGCCACACTGGGCGGCGGCGGTGGCGGCGCGGGCGGTGGCGGCGGTGCCGGGGGTGCAAAGCCTGGCGTGCGCTGGGCCCGGGCGCCGGTCATCGGCGCGCGATAGCGCATCCCGCTCTCGAAATTGTCCAGATAGGGCGCGCAGAGCGTATCGGCGTCGATCGGCGGCGCGGGGCGCCGCGCCGCGCTCTGGGCGGGCAGCGGATCGATCGGGGCCGGGGGAATGCCGCTCAGCAGCAAAGCGGATATGGACGCCAAAGCCAAAGCACGCATCATCACCTCCCACTCAATGATGTGACATTATCACATCAGAGCCGGAATGAACCGTGGCTGAACTGTCGCGCGATGTATCAGTCGCGGCTTTGCCGATGGAGCCGCACCACCTCGTCGATCGGCAATGCCTCGATCCGGCCGCGATGGCCGTCCATCGCCTCGCTCGCGAACATCGAATTGATCGCCGCCTCCTCGGTCGCCTCCATCGCCGCCTGGAAGAGCGGCGACAGCGCATCGTTGGGCAGCTCCGGATAGACGCTTTCCGCCGCGCGCCGCGCCGCCGTCCGGCGCACGTCCGGATGGGTGGAGAAGGCCAGCGCATAATCGCCCGATCCGTTGGTCATCGGCGAACCGGTCCGAGCGATGCCGAGAAAGGCGCGGCGCGCCAGCCGGGTGAGATTGCGGTCGGAGAGCGGCGCGTCGGTCGCGATCACGACGATCACCGATCCGTCGCCGGCCGGCCTGTCGACATGGTCCATCAGATAATAGCGGCCCAGCGCCCGCCCGACGGGCACGCCCGCCACGTCGAGCGCGCCGCCATAATTGGACTGGACGAGCACGCCGATCGTCCACCCACCCAGGCTGGCCGGCAGCCGGCGCGATGCGGTGCCGATCCCGCCTTTCCAGGAAAAGGCGATCGTGCCGGTCCCGGCCCCCACCGAGCCCTCCGCCACCGGCCCCTCGCGCGCCGCCTCGATTGCCTGGCGGGCATGATCCGGCGTCACCCGCCGGGCGCGGATGTCGTTGAGGAACCCGTCATTGGTCTCGCCCACCACGGCATTGACCGACCGCGCCTCCGCATTGCCCGGCTGGGCCAGCGTCCAGGCGATCGTCCCCGCCATCGCCTCGGGCACGGAGAGCGTGTTGGTGAGCAGGATCGGCGTCTCGATCTCGCCCAGCTCGACGATCTGGGTCGATCCGGCGAACTTGCCGAAGCCGTTGCCGACCGCGAAGCCGGCCGGCACCTTGTCCTGAAAGATGTTGCCGCCATGGGGCAGCACCGCCGTCACCCCGGTCCGCACCGTCTCGCCCTCGATCAGGGTTACATGGCCGACGCGCACCCCGGCGACATCGGTGATCGCGTTGTTCGGGCCGGTCGGCAGCACGCCGAACGCGATGCCGGCCTCCCGCGCGCGGGGCCGCTCGGCCGAAGTCGGCGTGGCAAGGGTCAAGACAAGGGCCCCGGCAAGGGCGGCGAGCGGGCTGGATCGGGCACGAATGGCGGGGCTCCTTCGCACGGCAGCATAGCGCCTCGCCGGCCCGAGTCAGCCCTTCAGCGCCTGCATCAGCTTGCGCCGGTCGAGCAGGCCCAGCCGGTCGGCGTGGAAACGCTCGATCAGGCCGGGGTCGAGCGCATATAGCCGCGCGCTGATCGCGCGGCGCCGGTCCGGCGCGGCGGCGGCGATGGCGGCATTCATCTCGCGCAGGAAGGCGCGCTTCTTCCAGGCGGCCCGCGCGCGTCCCTCGAACAGGTCGTGCAGCGCGGCACCGGAAAAGTCTTTCTGCGCGGCCAGCGCCAGCGCGTTGTGGACCGCATCGGCGGTGGCGCGTCCGGTGGCGGGATGGACGAAACCGCCGCGCAGCCCCAGCTTCGCGACCCGCGCCCCGCCGATCCGCCAGAAGGAGGCGAAATCGCCGCCGATCGGCAGCGGGCGGGAGACGCTGCGTTCGGTCTCGATCCCGGCCGCCGTCCAGCCGCGCAGCTTCAGATAGGCGTCGATCCGCGCCGCCGCGCCCTCGTCCGGCTGCGCCAGCTCGCTCACCCTGATGTCGGCGATCGCGATCCGGTCCGCGTCGATCGGCACGCAGCGTATGTGGCCGATCCCCTCGGCCGCGCCGCCATGGGCGTCGATCAGCACCGGCCGATCGACCCGGTGCGGCGCGCTCAGCCGACAGTCGCGCTCCAGCCGGCTTTCGTAGAGCAGCTCCAGCATCGACAGGTTCGACGCGCCGCGCGCGTCGATCGCGCCCTCCGCCTTGATCTCCTCGCCGCCGTCCAGCACCAGCGCATCGTCGCGCACCGCGACCACCTTGGCGGCGAGTCGGTACTGATCCGGCTTCAGCGTGGCGACCATCGCGTCGTGGAGGGCATCCGGGCCGAAGCTCAGCAGCCCGGCCTTCAATTTCCGGCTGAAGCCCGGAAACGCGACGTAGAAGCCCGGCCAGGAATCGCCGCGGAGCGCGCCGATCAGCGCGCGCGCCTCCGCTCCGTCCAGCTCGGCATCGAACATCAACCGCCGCCGCTCGCCCCCGAACCGTTCGGTTTCCTCGACGATCAGCAGCTTCACATCGGGGCGCAGCCGCGCCAGCGCGAGTGCGGCGAGACATCCGGCGACCCCGCCGCCGGCGATCAACACGCCGCTTCGTCTCCCCCTCGCCATAGCCGGACACCTTTACGCAACTCGAAACAGGCCCGCCACATCGCCGCCGCGCCCGCCTCATTTTGGGACTGTTGCGGCGCGCCGACGGGCGTATAAGCACAAAGCGTGAACGCCTTAGCCGCCGATCCGCCGCCCGTCGAGTCCGTGCGCAAGATCATCCATGTCGACATGGATGCCTTCTTCGCGTCGGTCGAGCAGCGCGACGATCCGGCATTGCGGGGCCGGCCGGTGGCGGTCGGCGGCATGCATCGCGGCGTCGTGGCGGCGGCGAGCTACGAGGCGCGCAGGTTCGGCGTCAAATCGGCCATGCCCTCGGCCACCGCGATCCGCCGCTGCCCCGATCTCGTCTTCGTGAAACCCCGTTTCGATGCCTATCGCGAGGTCAGCCAGCAGATCCGCGCGATCTTCGCCGATTATACGCCGCTGGTGGAGCCGCTCAGTCTCGACGAAGCCTATCTCGACGTGACGGAGGATCTGCAGGGCATCGGCATCGCCACCGAGATCGCCAGGCAAATCCGCGCCCGCATCCGCGCGGATACGCAGCTCACCGCCTCGGCCGGCGTCTCCTACAACAAGTTCCTCGCCAAGCTCGCGTCGGACCAGAACAAGCCGGACGGCCTGTGCGTCATCCCGCCCGGCCGGGGCGAGGCGTTCGTCGCCACCCTCCCGGTCCGCCGCTTCCACGGCATCGGCCCGCGCACGGCGGAGAAGATGGCGCGGCTCGGCATCCACACCGGCGCGGACCTGCGCGCGCGAAGCCGGGCGTTCCTCACCGACAATTTCGGCAGCTCCGGCGATTATTATCACGATCTCGCCCGCGGCATCTGCCACCGCCAGGTGAAGCCGAACCGCCCCTGGAAGTCGATCGGCGCGGAGGACACCTTCTTCGACGATCTGACCGACGAGGCCGCCCTCGTCGCCGAGCTCGACCGGATCAGCCACACCGTCTGGCGCCGCGTCACCGAGAAGAATCTGTCCGGCCGGACGATTACTTTAAAGGTGAAATATAGCGATTTCCGGATCAGAACCCGCGCCCGCAGCCTCGATCGCATGGTGACGGACCGCGACGAGTTCCTCGCCGTCGGCGTGGCGCTGCTGCGGACCCTGCTCTCACCCGAAAAGGGCATCCGCCTGCTCGGCCTCACTTTGTCCAATCTGTCCGGCCAGGACGGCGAGACGCCCCCGGAACCCCGCGACCTAACGCTGCCGCTTTAGCCCGGCCCTTCGCGCCTCGCGATGGCATGAGAGGGTGGAAGGCCCGCCTCCTCTCCTACCCGCTGTTGCGCAGCGCGGTCGCGATCGCGTTGATCGAATGCTGGATGCCCTCGCGGATGCGCGGATCGTTCTCGCCGGCGCGGTGGCGCTTCAGCAGCTCGATCTGGAGATGGTTGAGCGGCCCGATATAGGGCAGGCGCAGCCGGATCGATTCGTCCAGCGCCGGGTTCTTCTCCAGCAAACGCGACTGGCCGGTCGCTTCCAGCAGCGCGTCGCGGGTGCGTTCCCAGCCGTCCCTGATCCGCCCGAAGATGGCGTCGGCGGCGGCCCGCTCCTCGACCAGTCCGGCGTAACGCGCGGCGATGGCCATGTCCGACTTCGCCAGCACCATCTCCATATTGTCGAGCGTCGCGCGGAAGAAGGGCCAGGCCTCGACCATGTCGCGGATCAGCGGCTTGTCGTCGAACGCGGCGAGCGCATGGCCCGCGCCGTACCAGCCCGGCAGCATCACCCGCGCCTGCGCCCAGGAAAAGACCCAGGGAATGGCGCGCAGATCCTCGATCCGGTCGCTCTTCGTGCGGCTGGCCGGGCGCGATCCGATCTTGAGGTCGGCGATCTCGGCGATCGGCGTCATCTGGCGGAAGAAGGCGCGGAAGCCCGGCGTCCCGTAGACAAGTTCGCGATAGGCGCGCTCGGCCCCGGCGGAAATCCCGTCCATCGCCGTGTAGAAGATATCGCGCCGCCGGGCCGATCGCACCTCCAGGCTGGCGAGCAGGGTCGCCGCCGTGATCGCTTCCAGGTTGAGCGCGGCGCTTTCAACATTGCCATATTTGGCGGCGATCACCTCGCCCTGCTCGGTGATGCGGATGCGGCCCTGCACGGTGCCGCGCGGCTGGGCACGGATCGCCGCGAAGCTGGAGCCGCCGCCGCGCCCCACCGCGCCGCCGCGCCCGTGGAAGAGCTGCATCGCCGTGCCTGCCGTCTCGAACACCTCGGCCAGCGCCCGGCTCGCCTGGTGCAGGCTCCACACCGAGGTCAGATAGCCGCCATCCTTGTTGGAATCGGAATAGCCGACCATCACTTCCTGATGGCCGCGCGCCTTGGCCGCCGCCGCGATCTCGGGCAGGCCCAGCCATTGCGTCATCACGTCCGGCGCGTTCTGGAGATCGGCGATCGTCTCGAACAGGGGCACGGCCATGATCGCCGGCTTGCCGTCCCGCCACAGCCCCGCTTCCTTGAGCAGGATGTTGACCTCAAGCAGGTCGGACACGCTCTCGGTCTTGGAGATGATATAGGTGGTGATCGCCGCCGCACCGTAGCGTGCATGCGCCTCGGCCGCCGCGCGCACGATCTCCAGCTCGGACCGGGTCTCTTCCGAATAGTCCGCGAACGGGCTGGCCAGCAGCCGCGCGCCGGCCAGCTCGCGGCGCAGCAGCTTTACCCGCGCCGCCTCGTCCAGCGCGCGATAATCCGCCTCGACCCCTGCCACCGCCAGCAATTCCGCCACGACCCGTTCGTGGACGTCGGCGTTCTGCCTGAGGTCCAGCGTCGCGAGATGGAAACCGAACGTCTCGACCGCGCGGATCAACCGGTCGAGCGCCCCGCCCCCGTCCGGGCCCAAAGCGTGCGCCAGCACGTCCAGGTCGCCGCGCAGCTCTTCCGGCGCCGCATAGGCGCGCGACGCGATCGCGGCGGCACGCGGCGGCGGACCGCCGGTCAGCGTCTCGTAGGTCGCGGCGAGCCGGGCATAGATGCCGGTCAGCGCGCGGCGATAGGGCTCGTCGGTGCGGGTCCGGCCATGATCGCCGCCCGCCGCCGCCAGCGCCTCCAGTTCGGGGCCCGGCGCGGCCAGCTCGGAGGAGATGGACAGCTCCGCGCCAAGCGCATGGATCTGCGCCAGATAGGAGAGGATCGCCGCCGTCGAGGCGCGCCCCAGCGCATAAAGCAGCGAATCCGCCGTCACGTTGGGATTGCCGTCGCGGTCGCCGCCGATCCAGCTGCCGACCTTCAGGAAATCGGGTGTGCGCCGGCCGAACGCCCGTTCCCAGCGCGCGTGCAGCATCGGGATCGCCGGCAGGAACACGTCGCGCAGATATTGCAGCGCATTCTCCACCTCGTCGGCGACATAGAGCCGCTCGCGGCGCAGCGCGCGGGTCTGCCAGAGCAGCGACACCTGTCGCCGGATCGCCGCCTCGACCGGCTCGCCGTCCGCCGTCTCCTCCGCGCCCGTATCGCGCAGCCGCATCAGCGCCGCCACCCGGTTGCGATGGTCGATGATCGATTTGCGCTGCACCTCGGTCGGATGCGCGGTCAGCACCGGCGCGACCAGCGCCCGTTCGAGCAGCGCCAGCGCCGCGTCCGTGCCGATCCCCAATTCCTCCAGCCGCGTCAGCGCCGACGCAAGGTCCGCGCCCGGCTCGGCGGCCAGCCCGCGCCGGTCCTCGGCGAGATTGGCGAGCATCGAAAAGAGCATGAAGCCGCGCACGAAGGCGAGCGTGTCGTCCAGGTCGAGCGCGCCCAGCGCCGCGCTCACCGCCTCCTCGTCCGCCCGCCCGCGATGCTCGTCCACCGAAGCGGCACGGATGCGCTCGATCCGCTCGAACAGGGCCGGGCCGCCCTGATCGCGGATCACGTCGCCCAGCACCCGCCCGAGATAGCGTATGTCGGGATTCTGCGCGATCGGCGGCGGGGTGGAGGCCATGCCGCCATGCTGCACCGCAACAGCGCGCCGCGTCAATCGCCGCGCTTTCAAAGCCGCGCCCGAACCGCTAGGGTGGCCCCATTCCCCGGGGGACCGCGCCTGAGCGGTTGAGATTGGGCTGAAGCCCTGACCCGCCGAACCTGATCCGGCTGACACCGGCGTAGGGAGGGAGAGGCGGCCCGCCCGTTCTCCTCCCCAAAAAGGAGAGATGACGATGGCTGACGTCCCCGCCCGCACCGAACTCAAGGTCACCACCGGCCCCATTCGCGGCAGCCGCAAGATCCATGTCGGCCCACTCGGCGTCGCGATGCGCGAGATCGACCTGGAGCCGTCCTCCGGCGAGCCGCCCCTGCGCGTCTACGACACGTCCGGCCCCTATACCGACCCGGACGCCCGCATCGACATCATGGCGGGCCTTCCCGAGCTGCGCCGCGACTGGATTCGCGGCCGCGGCGATGTCGAGGAGGTGACCCAGCGCGAGGTCCGCCCCGAGGACAATGGCCAGCTCGGCCCGGACCGCTCCGGCGGCGTCGCTCCTTTTCCCAATGTCCGCCGCAAGGTGCTCCGCGCCAGGCCGGGCGCGAACGTCTCCCAGATGCACTATGCCCGGCGCGGCATCGTCACGCCCGAAATGGAATATGTCGCGATCCGCGAGAATCTGGGCCGCGCGCAGGTGCGCGGCCACATCCGCGACGGCGAGGATTTCGGCGCGTCCATCCCCGATTACGTCACCCCCGAATTCGTCCGCGACGAGGTCGCCCGGGGCCGCGCCATCATCCCCAGCAATATCAATCATCCGGAATCCGAGCCGATGGCGATCGGCCGCAATTTCCTGGTGAAGATCAACGCCAATATCGGCAATAGCGCCGTCGCCTCCGATGTCGCGTCCGAGGTCGACAAGATGGTCTGGGCGATCCGCTGGGGCGCCGACACCGTCATGGACCTGTCCACGGGGCGCAACATCCACGACACGCGCGAATGGATCCTCCGCAACGCGCCCGTCCCGATCGGCACCGTCCCCATCTATCAGGCGCTGGAGAAGGTCGGCGGCATCGCCGAGGAGCTGACCTGGGAAATCTTCCGCGACACGCTCATCGAGCAGGCCGAACAGGGCGTCGACTATTTCACCATCCACGCGGGCGTGCGCCTGCCCTACGTCCCGCTCGCGGCAAAGCGCGTCACCGGCATCGTCAGCCGCGGCGGCTCGATCATGGCGAAATGGTGCCTCGCCCATCACAGGGAGAGCTTCCTCTACGAACGCTTCGACGAGATCACCGAGATCATGAAGGCCTATGACATCGCCTATTCCCTGGGCGACGGCCTGCGCCCCGGCAGCATCGCCGACGCCAATGACGAGGCGCAGTTCGCCGAGCTCTACACGCTGGGCGAGCTGACGAAGCGCGCCTGGGATCAGGACGTGCAGGTGATGATCGAGGGGCCGGGCCACGTGCCCATGCACAAGATCAAGGAGAATATGGACAAGCAGCTGGAAGCGTGCGGCGAGGCGCCCTTCTACACATTGGGGCCGCTCACCACCGACATCGCGCCGGGTTACGATCATATCACCAGCGGCATCGGTGCCGCGATGATCGGCTGGTACGGTACGGCGATGCTCTGCTACGTCACGCCCAAGGAGCATCTCGGCCTGCCCGACCGCGACGATGTGAAGGTCGGCGTCGTCACCTACAAGCTCGCCGCCCACGCCGCCGATCTCGCCAAGGGCCACCCCGCCGCCAAGCTCCGCGACGACGCGCTGTCGAAAGCGCGCTTCGAATTCCGCTGGCGCGACCAGTTCAACCTGAGCCTCGACCCCGACACGGCGGAGCAATACCACGACCAGACGCTCCCCGCCGAAGGCGCCAAGACCGCCCATTTCTGCAGCATGTGCGGCCCCAAATTCTGCTCGATGAAGATTTCGCAGGAGGTCAGGGAGTTTGCGGCGCGACAGAATCAGAGCGCCGACTCATTCCTCGCCGCCACCGAAATTCCTCCCCGGAACGGGGAGGGGGACCATTCGGCGCAGCCGAATGGTGGAGGGGCCGGCACGGCGGACGCGAACCCCTCCCCCGAAGCCCTGGCCGAAGCGGAAGCCGGCATGGCCGAGATGAGCAAGGTCTTCAAGGAAACCGGCAGCGAACTGTATATGGGCGCCGGCGGGCGGGAGCACGACTGAGCGTTCACGGTACGGAGGCAGGCGGGCATGGCGAAGATCACCATCGGCAGGCCGGAAGACAAGGCGCGGCTGCTGCAAACCATCGTGCTCGGCTTTGCCGCCGATCCGATGGCGCGCTGGGCCTCGCCGGACCCGGCACTCTATCTCGACCGGCGCGACGAGTTCTTCGATGCCTTCGGCGGCGCGGCCTTCGATCACGGCACCGCCTTCGTGGCCGACGACGGCGCGGCGGTCGCCACCTGGCTGCCTCCCGGCGTGAAGGCGGACGGCGAACGCATGGCCGCGATCCTGGACGAACAGACGCCGGAACACCGCAAGGCCGAGATGGCCGCGCTCTTCGCCAGGATGGCGGCGTTCCACCCCAAGGAGCCGCACTGGTATCTGCCCCTGATCGCCGCCGATCCCGCCCGCCAGGGCGAGGGCCTCGGCACCGCCCTGATGGAGGCGGCGATCGCCCGCATCGACGCCGACGGCCGCCCCGCCTATCTGGAAAGCTCCAACCCGCGCAACATCCCGCTCTACGAACGCTTCGGCTTCGAGAAGATCGGCGAGATCAGGACCGAGACGTCGCCGCTCCAGACCCCGATGGTTAGGCGGGGGAGGGGGTGAAGCGCCCGTCGCCCGCTTCGAGTTCCGCTGGCGCTACCAGTTCAACCTGTCGCTCGACCCCGACACCGTCGAGCAATATCTCGATTTGGCCCTTCCCGTGGAGGGCGCCAAGACCGCCAGTTTCTGCTCGATGAAAATCACTTAAAAAGTAAGAGAGTTTGCCGCAAAGCAGAAAGAGTGCCGACAATTCTATCGCAGAGGAGGAGACGGAGCAAGACATGTCGCTAAAGACCCCAGAGCTTCGTCAGTCTCTGAAGCATTTTGCTATTGAAGCATTGAAGTGCTCAGAGCCTGACGTTGGAGCCATGCAGTTTGAACGTTTTCGTCTTCACAATGGCGTAGCGTTTGAAATCTCTGACGAAGCTCTTCAGGCTCAGCATTTGTTCGTGAGAAAAGCTATAAACAAACTTGGTCCGTTAAAGGGTCATGCAAAGGTTTTGGATAAAGCTCTTTGGGATTTTATCATATCAATTAAGAATCATGCTCAACTTGATCAAATAGACTTTCTGAATGACGCACTTGAGCTAATCGAAGCAAAGTCTGCATCAGTTAGTGAGTTTTTCCGACCTTGCCCATTAGTACGCCTACCCACCGGAGTGGATCGGATTGTAATTGGCCGAGTCGCCATTGATCGAGCCGAGGCGCGTCTCGAAGAATTTCGAAAAATAAACAAGCAATTCAAATTTGTAGTGGGGCAGGACTGGTCTCTATCAATCATTTTAACCTCTGAAGAAGCAGACATAGTTACATCGCTTCCTCCTACGATGTGGGCCATCAATTTGGCTGCGGCAGACCCCATTCGTGAGGAGGAGGGCCTCTGGCTGACTGACGTAGCCCTCAGTTTGCTTAGAATGGCTGTCAAGTACGAGCATCTTGGCCCATTGGCACCCGCTTTGGGCAAGGTTGAGGCTCATCCATTTTTGCCCCATGATGGGCGAGACCACAGTTTCACGTTAAAACAAGACGGCGAAGCGCAGCTTGGCGGAATGACCGCACCGAATGACTATCGTCTAACGAAGGAAGCCGCCGACACCCTTGAAAATCACGATATTAAGAAAAAAATAGACAAGGTGTTTGAGGCAAAACCTAAATCTGTTGCCGAGCGCTTCTATCAAGGATGTGGGTGGATGACGAGAGGTCGCAGGAGCGTAGATCGATCAGATAGATTGCTATATTTTTTCACAGCAATCGAGTCTCTGCTTTCTGACTCCGATAAAACATCTCCAGTTATTCAAACAATTTCTCGTAATGCTGCGGTGTTGCTGTCAGATGATAATAAGAATAGGCAATATATATCTACTGATATCAGGAAACTCTATGGAGTTAGATCAGCACTTGTCCACACGGGCAGCAGGGGCGCGTTTGACATAGATTCAAACTCAGCTCAGCGTATAGTTGAGCTGATTTTCTTGAGAGTCTGGGAAGACATCGACTTATCGCTCCGGCACCAAGATTTTTCGAGCCTCTTGGGCAAAGCAAGCTATGGTATTCCGTTGAGTGAAGTTCTCGCAGCCTAACCTCTCTTCCTGGGCCCACTCCGAAGACCCAGAATGAACCTTCAGAAAACCTACCCCTCCCTGCTCGTCGCCGACCTCGCGGCGGCCGAGGGCTGGTATACGAAGCTGCTCGGCTGCGGGCCGGATACCCGGCCGATGCCGACTCTTCTAAACTGGGAGCTGTCCGACGCGGGCGGCCTCATGGTCTCGACCAGCACGGAGATCGCCGGGCGTGGCACGATCTTCCTCTATGTCGCCGATCTCGCGGCCGAGCGCCGCCGGCTGGCGGGCTTGGGGCTGGCGCTCGGCGACGACATTCCCGGCGATTATTCGACGCTGGCGCAGGTCCGCGATCCCGACGGCAATCTCGTCACCCTGGCCTCACCGCCCGCGCGCGCCTTCCCGCCGGCCTGAGCCGCCGCTATTGGCATCGCCATGACCTACGCCAGCGATGCCGCCCCGCCCTTCTACCACGGCACCCGCGCCGACTTGTCCGTCGGCGACCTGCTCGCGCCCGGCTTCGCCTCCAACTATGCCGACCGCAAGCTCTCCTGGATCTATTTCTCCGGCGCGCTCGAATCGGCGATCTGGGGCTGCGAGCTGGCCAGGGGCCCAAAAGGAAACGAGAACGCGCGGGAGCGCATCTACATCGTCGAGCCTACGGCCGAGTTCGAGGACGATCCCAATCTCACCGACAAGAAATTTCCCGGCAATCCGACCAGTTCCTACCGTTCCCGCGCGCCCTTGCGGATCGTCGGCGAGGTCGCCGAGTGGGAAGGCCATTCGCCGGAACGGCTGAAGGAGATGAAGGACGCCCTGGCGCGGATGGCGGCCGAGGGGGGTGCCGAGATCATCGATTGATCCCGCGGGCAACCGCCGCCCTCAAATCTCGTAGCGGTCGAACCAGCTGCATTCGATGTCCGGCCGCAGCGCCTTCAGCTCCTCGAAGCGCGGCTTCGGCGCGAAGCGGGCGCAGGAGAGCCAGGCGAGGTTGGGGCAGCGGGCGAGCGGCGTCAGGTCCTTGTTCCTGAGCTGGACCGAGGTGAGGAACAGCGCCTCCATCGCGAAGCCGGCGAGCGGAGCGAGGCTTTCCACCTTCTGCATCGTCCACATGCTGCCCTCGATCCCCAGCACGGCGAGGCGCGGCCCGAGCGGCGCGAGCCAGTCGAGGCCGGGCATATGCTTGGCGTTCTCGACGAACAGGCTGGCGAGCGCCGGGCAGTCGGCGAGCGCGCCGAAGTCGGTCACGTTGCGCGGGCTGTCGATCTTGAGGAAGCGCAGCCGCTGCAGCCGCGCGAGGCCGGACAGATCGTGCGCCGTCACCGGCCAGCCGAGCCAGAGATATTCGAGGCGCTCGAGCGCGCAAATCTCGTCGAGAAAATCCTGGTTGACCCCGGCGGTCAGCAGCCGGGTGAGTCCGCGCCGCGCGCCGATGCCGCGATGCGAGGCCTTTTCGCGGCCGAGCCCGGCCATCGTCGCGTCCTCGGGAATGTCCGCCGCGCGCGTCGCCCAGCAATCGCGCACGGCCTTCCAGTCGATATTCCCGCGATAGCGCGCGTTCCGGTCCTGAATCGCCATCTCGCCCATCGCCCCGCTCCCGCTCGCCTCATGGTCGGCGCGGCATAACCTTGGCCGGTGAAGATCGCGTTGCCGCCCGCGCCCGCGCCCGGCGGCGGATCAGGCGTTCCTGACCGCCTTCCAGTCGCCCAGCCGTTCCGCGATCAGCGCCGCGCGCCGCTTGTCGTCGCGGCCTTCCATGATCCCGACATCGTCGGCATTGGCGCGCCAGAAGATGCCGGCCGTCCGTGCCTTGAGCGCCGGATCGGAATCCGACCGGGTGGTGAAATAGCCGGCGGCGCGGTCGTCCGATTCCAGCCGGATCTCGCCGGTGCCGTGCAACTCCGGCGCGTCCGGGTCGAGCGGCCGTTCGCCTCTCCAGTAATAGAAGAGGCCGGCCTCCCTCTCCTTCGCCGCCTCGCTCCAGTAACGGGCCGAAAGCATGCCGTCCTCGCGCCAGGAGCTGCCCTTTAGTTCGAGCGCGCCGGTCCGGTCGCGCGAAACTGTCAGGAGGCTCAGCGCCGACGGCTCCTTGGCGGTGCGCTCGGTGAGCGAGAATTGCCACCAGCAACCCTCGATGCGCGTCAGGCGCCCCTCATTCTCAATCGCCTTGCGCAGCTTCTGGTTGACGGTCCGCATCTCGGCCGCCGTCATCTCGCCGGGATAGCGCACGCAGGTGAGGCCGAGCAGGTCGGTCGGCAGCTTCGCCCCGCTTGCATGGAGGATGAAGGTGCGGCGCATACCCAGCACGCCGCCGAACAGGCCGGCCTCGAACACCACATTGTCGCGCGGCGATGCCTGACCGGCTTCCGGCTTGGAAGAGGTCGCCTGGATCGTCGTCCAGTCGTCCTGGGCGAAGACGAACGCCGCGAAATCGACTTCGCGGGTGAGCTCGATCAGGCGCTCCAGCGTCGATGTTCCGGGATTGAAGCTGGTCGTCCAGGGCTCGACCCGGGCGATGTCGCCAAGCCCGCGGGTCAACGCCTGGAGCAGCTTCTCCTGCTTGCCGGACGAACCCAGAAAGAGTCGAGGTCTGTCCATCGGTCCCTCCCGAAAGCCCGTCCGCATCCATTCGGCGGACGTCGCGACTCGCTTGTATCACCCAACCGGGCTTCGGTCTCGCCCGCGACACCCGGTAGCGCGCGCATGTCTGCCTGGGGAAAATCACCCGTCCGGGCGATGGTTTCGCGCCGCCGGCTGCGGCATGATCGCCGCATCGCCGTCCATGAAGGAGACTCGCCATGCCGCTTGCCACCGCCCGTCCCGTCGCCCTGGTCAACACCGCCAGCCGCGCGGTCGCCGAACCCTTCTACGCCGACACGCTCGGCCTGAAGCGCACGGGCGATGACGGTTTCGCCGCCTTGTTCGATCTCGCCGGCGTGACCTTGCGCCTCACCGAGGTGCCGGGCCACGCCGCCTCGCCCCACCCCGTGCTGGGCTGGGAGGTGGCGGACATCGCGGCCGTCGTCGACGCGCTCGCCGCCAGGGGCGTCGCGATGACCATCTACGAAGGCATGGGGCAGGATGCGCGCGGCATCTGGACCTCGCCGGACGGTGCCGCGAAGGTCGCCTTTTTCAGCGATCCCGACGGCAACGGCCTCAGCCTGACGCAATGCGGGTGACGGAAGAAAATTCCATGCGTCAGTCCATCGTCCAGCTCAGCCTCGTCGTGCGCGATTATGACGAGGCGATCGCCTGGTATGTCGGCACGCTCGGCTTCACTTTGGTCGAGGACAGGTATCAGCCGGAGCAGGACAAGCGCTGGGTCGTCATCGCCCCGCCCGGTGCGCCTGCGGGCTCGGCGACTCTCCTCCTCGCCCGCGCCACGACGCCCGAGCAGGCCGCCGCCATCGGCAACCAGACGGGCGGCCGCGTCTTCCTCTTCCTCCACACCGACGATTTTGATCGCGATCATGCGGCGATGACGGCCAAGGGGGTCCGCTTCGTCCGCCCGCCGGCGCGCCAGCCTTATGGCAAGGTCGCGGTGTTCGAAGATCTGTACGGCAATCTGTGGGATCTGATCGAGCCGGTTACCTAGTCGTCCGCCACGCGCCGCGCGGTGACGATGGTCACCGGCTCGGCGAGCAGCTGGCCGCGCATCGCGCCGCTGCCGGCTTGCGGATCGGTCGGCATGGCGAGGATGGCGCGGACCGTGTCCATGCCCTCCACGACCCGGCCGAAGGCGGCATAGCCGGGCTCGCCGCCGCGCGCGTCCATGCTCTCCATCCGCGCGGTGGTGATGAAGAATTCGCCCATCGCCATGCCGGGCGCGCTGCGCGCCATGGAGATCGTGCCGGCCTCGTGACGCAGGCCCGTCTCGTCGGTCGGCTCGTGTGCGATCGGCGGCAGCATCCGGCGATAGGAGCGGCGGATGCCGCCCTGGACGAAGCCGCGTTCGCGCGCGCCCTGCGTCGGTGCGGCGCGGTAGAAGCTGGTGCCGTCGAACCGCCCCTCCTCGGCATAGCGCAGGAAATTGGCGGTGGTGACCGGCGCCCGGGCGCCGTCCAGCTCCACCACGATCGCGCCCGCCGTCGTCTCCAGCCGCACCCGCGCCCGCTCCGGCACCGGCTCGGCCACGCCGGCGGCGTTGACCGGTTCGGCCTCGTTGACAGGCGCGATCGCCGGTTCCGGGCCGCCGCATCCGGCAAGTGCGAGCAGGGCGGCGAGGCTGGCGAGCAAGCGGGTCATGCCGGCCAGACTAGACGCGTGGCGTCCGGCGTCCAGCCCGTGCTGGACCCGCTTGGCTCCGGCGCTAGGATGCGTTCGGGAAGGGGGTCGGGATGAGCGGGCCGGGCGCCTATGCATGGATCGCGTCGCGCGGGGCGGAAGTGTCGGTGCCGGCGCTGCGCTTCGCGGTCGCCGATCGGGCGCAACGGCTGGTGTCAGGCGCCTGGACGGTGCGCGCCGACCGGCACGGCGTGTTCCGCATCGCCGGCGCGGGCGGGTTCGGCTGCATCAAGCTGGTGCTGCGCCGCCGGGGCCTGGCCTTCGCTTATGCCTTGGACGGCGGCGATGCGGTGATCGGTTGCCGCCTCGTCGGCGCCGGCCCGCGCGCGACCCGCTGGCTGCCCGCGCCGGAGGCCGCGCCTTGGCATGCGATCAGCCTCTCCTTCCCGACGGAGTATCTGCGTCACGGTCCGCGTCCGCCGGGCGATCCCGCGCGCCGGCCGATGATCCTGCTGCCGGATGCGGGGCGGGGGCGGATGGTGCGCGTCGCCTTCCTGCTTGCCGACGCGGCGACGGGGCGGATCGATTATGAGGAGAGCAGCGATCTCTATCTGGGCCGGGTGACGGACGGGCGGCGCAGCCTGCTCGTCATGCGCCGGATCGTGGAGAGCGATCTCGCCGCCTGCAGCGCGCGCCTGGCCAGATTGTCGCCCGAAGCGCCGCTCGCGCTGCACGCCCGCGTCGGCAAGGATGCGCAAGACGAGCTCGGCCTGCTGTTGCTCGATGCCGGCAAGGACCATCTCGACATGGTCGAGCTGCACAATCTCTGCCGCAGGGCGCCGGCGGCACAGAAACCCGGCCAGCTCGGCTTCGACTTCGGCGCTTAGAACAGGCCCGGGACGTCGCGTTGCGCCGCGCTCGGCCGTTCCGGGGTCAGCAGCTCGCGCCGCTCGTCCGGCGCGCGCAGCGTCTGCGCCGCGATACCGGAGGTGATCGGGTTGCAGCTCCGTCCGGCGAGGAAATCGAGCGCGCGGGCGACCGACGCCTCCTGCGGATCGCCGAGCGGCCGGCTGATATCGTCGCCGGCCTGACAGGTCGCGGGCATGACGCCGGCGAGGCCGTTATAATAAGCGCCCTGGCGCGCCGCGTTCTGGGTGGCGAAGGCCACCACGCGCAGCCGGTCGTCGCAGGCGGCGCGGTCGATCGCGACCTGGCCGACGGGCTTGCCGAACGTGTTGGTGCCGACCAGCGCGGTGCTGCTCCCCAGATAGGGAATGAAGGCGTTGATCACGAGTTCGCTGGCCGACGCCGTGCCGCCCGTGCCGATGAAGGCGATCCGGGTCGGCGAGACCGATTGCGGCTGAACCTGGAAGCGCCGCGTCTCGTCGAGCGAGGACTTTTCCGGCCGGAAGACGGTATAGGAGAAAACGTCCGATGCCGTGCGGTTGCCGCCAAGCAGATCGCCCATCAGATCGGCGATCCGCACCAGCCCGCCGCCATTGTAGCGGAAATCGACGATGATCTCGGTGATTCCCGCCGCGCGGAACTGGGCGAAGGCGTTGCGCAGCGCCGGATCGGCGGTGCCGATGAAGGTGCGCAGGTTGACATAGCCGACCTGCCGGCCGCCGTCGTTGATGATCTGCGCGCCATAGCGGGTGGACACGGGCAGCAGCTCGAAATCGGCCTTGGCGACGGTCACCTCGCGGGTGCCGCCGGCGTCGGTGATCCGCAGCACGCGGGTCGTTCCGGCGGTGTTGGGCCCGAGCGCGTTGGTGATGCCGCCGCTGCCTTCGGAGGCGAGGATCGACGAAACGGTGCGCAGGTTCGCGCTGCTCGTGCCGATCGCGAGGATTTCGGTGCCCCGGTCGATGCCGGCGGCCAGCCCCGGCGCGCCTTCGAAGGCCTCGGCGACGAACAGCCGCGTGCCGGACGCGATGGCGAGACGGATGCCGAAGCCGGCGCTCTGGCCCGAATTGATGAACGCATTCTCCTCGGCGATCGAGGTGATGTAGGTGAAGAAGCGATCGCGCCCCTGCGCGCGGGCGCTGGCGGTCAGCGCGTCGATATAGGCGTCGACCGAGGGATAGGGCGCCGGATCGAGGCTGGCGGGCAGCGTCTCCGGGAAGAAATACCATTCGCGGATCTGTGCCGCCGCCCAGTTCTGACGGTCGCGCAGCGAGCAGGTCGAGATCGGCGGCGGATTCGATCCGCCGGAATTGTTCGAAGACGAGCCGCCACCGCCGCCGCAGGCCGCCACCAGCGCCGCCAGGCACAGCAACAATCCCATACGCACAGGCTTCATGGCGAACTCCCCAATCGCGCTGTTCGACAGCTTAACTGGCGAGCGCGGCGGTGTCAGGCTCAAAACGCATGTCGCGCGCAATCCGGAAGGGCAAGGCGCCAATGGCCCGCTCTAAACCATAAGTCGTGGCACATTCTTAATCGTCCGGATGGATGATCGCATCGCCATGTTTCGAAATCGCGTGCCCTGGCTTGTGTTCGCCTTCGCCGCCGGCCTATGCTTGGCGGGCCTGCCGAACTGGATCGCTCCCTACAATAGCGGCGGCCTGATCGATCCGTTGATGATCGCCGGCCTCGCCGGTCTTTCGGCCATGGCGATGATGCTGGTCGTGGGCGGGCTCGCGCAGCCGCTGCTGGCCTGGGCGATGATGGCGTCCTGCCTGCCGCTGGCGGTCGTGGCGCGGGTGGTCGTGGAACGGGCGGGCGATCCGGCATCGCATGATCTCTGGCTGGTGGAGATCGCCGTCGCGACCGTCGCCGGCGCCGTCGCCGCGCTGCCCGGAGCCCTCGCCGGACATCTCACCCGGCGCCTGCAGGATCCGCGCCGCGGCCGCTAGCCTATCGGTGTCAGGACCGGTGCTGCGCGTCGCGCCAGTCGGCGGGATGCTCGTGGGTGCCTCGCCACATGCCGCGCCCGGCCCGACGTGCGGCGACCTCCTCGTTCGCGTAACGGTCGTCCCGGGCGCCGCGCAGCCTTCGCCCCATGCCTTCGCGGACCATGGCGGCGCCGATATCGCCGTCCCGGGTCCGGCAGCGGGCGATCGTCCGGCCATAGCGGTCGCGGCCGAGATCGGCGCAGGCAAGACCGCCGGCGTCGGCCAAGACGATCAGGCGCTCGCGGGCGGCCTGCCCGCAGGCCCAGGGCCGTCCCCGCGCGTCCGCACATTCCTGCCGATATTCGGGCGCGTCATACGCCTGCAGCCGCACGACCCGACCGGCGATGCGCAGGCTGTCGCCGTCGATCACCTCGACGCGGTCACCCGCATCGGTGCGGATGGTCCTGGGCGGCAGCAGATGGCCGTCGGTCCAGTAGAGCCAGGCGGCGGCGATCAGAACCGGAATCGCCCACCAGCGTCCCCGTCGCGTTCCGGTCATGCCTGCTTCAGCGCTTCTTCACGAATTCGGCGCGCAGCACGAGGCCCTTGATGCCTTCGTAGCGGCAGTCGATCTCCTGCGGGTCGCCGGTCAGCCGGATCGACTTGATCAATGTGCCGCGCTTCAGCGTCTGCCCGGCGCCTTTCACTTCGAGATCCTTGACCAGCGTCACCTGATCGCCGTCCGCGAGCAAGTTGCCTACGGCGTCGCGGACCTCCACGGCGTCCGCCTCGACCCGCTGCGCCTTCAGTTCGGCGGCCGGCAGCCATTCGCCGCGCGCCTCGTCATAGACATATTCGTCGTCGCTCATCCTGCTCTCCGAAAAGGGGTCCTTCATGCCCTGGCGGCCCTGTTAGCGTTGCGCCGCGCAACGTCAAATTCGTCGCGGCGGGCGGGTCGATCAGCGTTCGGGATCGGCCGGCAATTGCCAGTCGATCGGCTCCAGTCCCCGGCTTTCGAGAAAGACGTTCGCCTTGGAGAAGTGGCGGCAGCCGAAAAAGCCGTTATGCGCGGAGAGCGGCGACGGGTGCGGCGCCTTCAGCACCAGGTGCCGTCCGCCCGTCTCGATGCTGTCGACCAGCGCCGCCTTGCGCTGTGCATAAGCGCCCCAGAGGAGGAAGACGACCGGATCGGCCTGCCGGTTCACCTGCGCGATCGCGGCGTCGGTGAAGCGCTCCCAGCCCTGGTCGCGGTGCGATGCCGCCTGGCCCATGCGGACGGTCAGCACGCTGTTGAGCAGCAGCACACCCTGTTTCGCCCAATGTTCCAGAAAGCCGTGCGCCGCCGGTGCGAAGCCGAGATCGTCGCGCAATTCCTTGTAGATGTTGACGAGGCTGGGCGGGATCGCGACGCCCGGCTTCACGCTGAAGCACAGCCCGTGCGCCTGGCCCGGCCCGTGATAGGGGTCCTGGCCCAAGATGACGACGCGCACCTGGCCGAGCGGGGTCAGATCGAGCGCGCGGAACCATTCGCCCCCTTTGGGGAAGATGCGCTGTCCGGCGGCCTTCTCGGCCAGCAGGAAATCCTTCAGCACGCGCATGTAGGGCTGGGCGAATTCGACCGCGAGCGGGGCCAGCCAGCTCTGGTGGAGCTTGATGTCGCCGCTCATGGCGGCGCGCCGGCGCAGCGGAGAAGAGTCATCGCCCCCGTCATACCGGCGCTTGGGTCTGGGAAAAAGGGGCGCCCGAACGGCGGGCGCCCCGCGGCTTACATGCCGTTCGTGTCGGGCGGCGGCGGAAGTGCGCCGGATTCGACCGCGTCCGCGCGGTTCTCGCCGGCTTCGCGCACCGCGTCCGCCTGGTTCTCGAGGCTCTGCTCGAGCGTCGGATCGGCGGTGTTGTCGGCGAGGCTGTCGAGATAGTCGGCCTGGTTGTCGGCCACAGCCTCGATATTTTCGGCCGCGTTCTCGGCGGGGGTGTTGGTGCCGCACGCGGTCAGCGTGAGCAGGCCCGCCGCGATCGCCCCCTGGGTCAAAATCTTCATCGAAACCCCTTTCGTCGCGTCACAAAGCGGGGCGTCAGGGCCATAGGCCCGACGCCCCGGGAACGCCGCGTGACATCCAGCATCCCGGGGTCACAAAGCGCCGTCTCGGCGAAAGGTTCCAACAAATCCGTACGTTACGGAATCGGAACGCTCCTTATCGCTGCCGCGCATGCCACTGGCGCACGGCGGCCAGCGTGCTCGTCACATGCTCGCGCCAGTCCATATTGCTGTGGACATGGAGAATCCGCCCGTCCGGCGCGATCACGTAGGAGGTGCGGTTGGTGAGATTGGCGCCCTCGCGCAGCAGCACGTCATAGGCGCGGATCGTCTCCGCGCTGGCGGTCGCGACCGGGAAGGCGTTGCGGCACGCCTCGACCGAGAAGCGGCGCAGCGTGTCGTAATCGTCTGCCGACATGCCGATCACGCGCGCGCCGAGCCGGCTGAATTCGGCCGAGGCTTCGGAAAAGGCATTGGCCTCGGCGGTGCAGCCTTCGGTGAAGGCGCGCGGATAGAAATAGAGCACCACCGGACCGTGGCGGAGCTGCTCGGCGAGATGCAGGCGGAAGGGCCGCCCGGCGAGCGCGCCGGTGGTGGTGAAATCGGGGGCGCGGGCACCTTCGGGCAAGGCCGGCAGGGCGGCAACAGGCATCAGCGCGAGCGCGGCGACGACGATCGGGGCGAGGGCACGCATGTCTGGGCGACTCCTTGCGGGAAGCGGGACCGGCGCAGGATAGGGCCAAACCGCCTTGCCCGCCAGCGGCCTCAATAGCCGTGCGCCGGCGCCCCGCAATCGGCGCAGTCCGCGCCGCCTTCCACCTCGATCTGGAGCGTGACGTGGCCGATGCCGAAACGGTCGTGCATCGTCCGCTGCGCGTCCTGCAGGAAGCCGTTGCCCGGATAGGGCCCGTCGATCACCAGATGCGCGGTCATCACGGTCGCGCTGGTGCCCGCCGCCCAGATGTGGAGATCGTGGACCGCCGTGACGCCCGGCATCTCGGCCAGCGCGGCCTCGACCTCCTCGGTCTCGATCCCCTGCGGCACCGCGCCCATCGAGAGCAGCACCGATTGCTTGAGCAGGTCCCAGGTGCTCCACAGGATGATCGCGGCGATGACCAGGCTGATCGCCGGGTCGATCCACAGCGCCCCGGTCCAGATCATCGCGAAGCCGGCCAGGACCACGCCGGCGGACACCGCCGCGTCGGCGGCCATGTGGAGATAGGCGCCCTGGATGTTGATGTCCTTCTTGCGCCCGCTGACGAACAGCAGGGCCGTGCCGAAATTGACGACGACGCCGATCGCCGCGACCAGGATCACCACGCCGCCCGGCACGTCGGGCGGATCGCGGAACCGGCCGAGCGCCTCGGCCGTGATCGCCCCCACCGCGATCAGCAGCAGCACGCCGTTGCTCAGCGAGGCGAGGATCGAGGCGCCGCGATAGCCCCAGGTGAAGCGCCGCGTCGGCGCGCGCTTGGCCAGCCCCGCGCCGAGCCAGGCGATGGCGAGGCCGACCACGTCGACCAGATTGTGCCCCGCGTCGGCCAGCAGCGCCATCGAGTTGAAGACGATCCCGGCGGCCGCCTCGGCGGCGACGAACAGTACGTTGAGCGTGATGCCGATCGCGAAGGCGCGGCCGAAATCCTTCGGCGCATGGGCATGGGCGTGGCCGTGCGCATGGCCGCCATGATCGTGATGATGGTGCCCGGCCAATCCCAGCCCTCCGCCCGCGAATCGTCCCTTGCGTAACGCAGCCGGGGCGGGTGATGCTAGGACATGTGCGTCAGGAGGGTATCGTGGGTCTGATGTTCCCTAAGGGTAGAAGACCGCAATTGCCGAAGGGTTCGAAGAACGGCTAATTCGAAACCATGTCAGCAGAGTCTCTGAAAACAATTGGGCTTGGCGGAGATGGCGATGAAGTGGCCGCCATCCAGGCTGTGGAGCGACACTTCAATGTCGCACTCGACTATGGAGATGCCCCCAATTGGCGGACGACTGGCGACGTATTTCAATCGCTCCTTATAGCGTTCCCCGCAGCCCAGCAGGATCGAGATGCGCTTTGGTTGGCGTTCGCCACGATCATGTGTGGCGAAACGGGTGCGGACGCATCGCGTGTCGGACCAGAGACCCGCCTAATTGCTTGATTTACGCTTTCCGCATTACGCCCGCGCCAGCTCGTCGCTCAGCACCATGGCGGAGCGGTAGAGCCGCTCGCGCATGTCGGCGGGGAGCATGTCGGCGAGCAGGCGGTCGAAGCAGGGCCGGTCGCCGCGCCCGCCGGTGCGGACCATGTCGAGCGCCAGCGCCTCGTCATGGCTGAGCCGGGGGCAGCAGGGCGGCGCGGCACAGAAGGGGTCGGGCCAGGCGGCGCCGATCTCGGCCATCAGCAGGTGAAGCTGTGCGGCGGCGCGCGGCGATCCCAGCCGGTCGGTGACGGCGCGCAGCGGGCAATGGCCGAGCTTGCCCATCACGATCCACAGCCGCATCGCCATCACGGTGCGCGCCTCCGCCGCCGCCATATTCCTCAGATCCGGGGTGCGCGAAAGCGTTTCGACGAGCATGGCCATCCTCCTGCTCATCGAATTAATGAGAATAGTTCGCAATAGCAATACAAGAAGTCAGGGCGCGAAGCGCGGCGGCTCCGCTTCGGCGAGCAGGATCGAGAACCATTGCTCTGCGTCGGTCCATTCCTCGACCACGCCCCAGCCGGCGGCGCGCAGCAACAGGCGGCTGTCCCGATGGCCGTATTTGTGGCTGTTCTCGGTGTGGATCGTCGCACCCGCCCGGAAGACGAAGCGTTCCCCGGCCACGGAGAAGGCGACATCGCGCTGCGCCTCCAGATGCATCTCGATCCGGCTCAATTCGTCGTTCCAGATCGCGCGGTGGCGGAAGGCGTCCACCGGAATGTCGCCCTCCAGCTCGGCATTGATCCGGTGGAGCAGGTTGAGATTGAACTCGGCCGTCACGCCCGCCGCATCGTCATAGGCGGCGCGCAGCACATCGACATCCTTGATCCGGTCCATGCCGATCAGCAGCCGCGATCCCTCGCCCAGCGTCTCCTTCATCGCGCGCAGCAGATCGACGGCGGTGCGCGCCACCAGATTGCCGATCGTCGATCCGGGGAAGAAGCCGAGCTTCGGCATCGCGCGCACCGCGCCGGGCAGCGCGATCGGCCCCATGAAATCCACCTCGACCGGGATGACGGGCAGGCCGGGAAAGTCCGCACCCAGCGCATCGGCGGATTCGCGCAGGAAATCGCCGCTGATGTCGATCGGCACATAGGCGCCGGGGTCGATCGCGCGCAGCAGGATCGGGGTCTTGGCGGATGAGCCGGAGCCGAATTCGATCACGGCGGCGTCCGGCGCGATCAGCCGCGCGAAATCGCCGCTGTGGCGCTCGAGCAACGCCGTCTCGGTCCGCGTTGGATAATATTCGGGGAGCCGGGTGATCTCCTCGAACAATTCCGATCCGCGATGGTCGTAGAGCCAGCGTGCCGGGATGGCCGGGATCGGCGCGGCGAGCCCCGCCAGCACGTCGGCGCGAAAGGCCGGATCGGCAACCGGACGGCGGGTGACGGCATCCATGCGTTACAGATCCTTCGCCAGCCGCAGCCCCGAGAACATCCAGCGCTGATGGGGATAATAGAAATTGCGGTAGCTCGCCCGCATATGGCCGCGCGGCGTGGCGCAGCATCCGCCGCGCAAGACCATCTGCGCGCACATGAACTTGCCGTTATATTCGCCCACGGCGCCCGCCGCGGGGCGGAAGCCCGGATAGGGCAGATAGGCGCTGCCGGTCCATTCCCACACATCGCCGAACATCTGGCGGGGGACGCCCGGAGCACTGTCTCCCGAAGGCAGCGGCCGAACCGCGCCGGCCCGGTCGAGCTGATTGCCCCCGTCCGGGTCCAGCCCGGCCGCCGCCGACTCCCATTCCGCCTCGGTCGGCAGCCGCGCGCCGGCCCAGCGGGCGAAGGCCTCGGCCTCATAATAGCTGATATGGCAGACAGGCTCGGCGGCATCGACGGCGCGCAGCCCGTCCAGCCCGAAGCGCCGCCAGCCGCCTTCGTCCCGCCGCCAGTAAAGCGGCGCCTCGATTCCATGCTCTTTCACCCAGGCCCAGCCGTCGGCCAGCCAGAGCAAGGGATCGCGATAGCCGCCCGCATCGACGAATTCGGCCCATTCGCCGTTCGTCACCAGCCGATCGGCGAGAGCATGACGATGGACAAAAACCTTGTGGCGCGGCCCCTCGCAATCGAAGGCGAAAGTTCCGCCGCCATGGCCGATCTCGACCAACCCCTCCCGGCCCTCGATCCAGCCGATCGGCCCTGGATCGCCGCCCGCCGCTTCCGGCGCGGCGGGCCAGAGCGCGGACGCCAGCGGATTCTCGGCGAACGTCGCCTTCAGATCCATCAGCATCAGCTCCTGATGCTGCTGCTCGTGGTGGAGGCCCAGTTCGACCAGGTCGCGCGCCGCCTCCGAAAGCCCGTCCAGCGCATCCAGCATCGCCGCATCCACCCCGGCTCGCCACGCCCGTACTTCGTCCAGCGAGGGCCGGCTCAGCATCCCGCGCCGGTCGCGCGGCTGCCGCTCGCCTTCGCCCTCGTAATAGGAGTTGAAGAGATAGGCCCAGCCGTCGTCCCGCACATGATAACCCGGCACATGGTCGCGCAGCACGAAGGTCTCGAAGAACCAGGTCGTATGCGCCAGATGCCATTTCGCCGGCGAGGCGTCGGGCATGGGCTGGATCGTCGCATCGGCGTCGGAGAGCGGTGCGGCGATGTCGAGGCTGAGCCGGCGCACCTCGGCATAACGCGCGCCGAGCGCGCTCGCCATGTCGGGCCGGGCCTGTGTCGCCATCATGTGCCTCCCGGGGATTGGCTATCGCATGCGACGAAACATAACAAGAACGAAATGTCAGCCCGCGCGTGTCGCTCCAGGCTTCCAGAGGATATCCCCGCCATCGTCACGCGCCACCCAACGCGCCAGCACGAACAAATGGTCCGACAACCGGTTGAGATAGGTGAGCGCGAGCGGATTGAGCGAAAGGCTCTGCGCCGCCTCGACCGCGGACCGCTCGGCCCGGCGCACCACGGCGCGGGCGAAATGAAGGCCGGCCGCCTGCTCGCCGCCGGGCAGGATGAAGCTCCGCAAGGGCTCCAGGTCCGCGTTCATCCGGTCGATCTCGGCCTCCAGCCGGTCGATCTGCCCGGCGGTGATGCGGAGCGCCGTCTCGCTGGCGGCGAAATCCTCGCCGGGCGTGGCCAGGTCGGCGCCGAGATCGAACAGTTCGTTCTGGATGCGCGCCAGCTTGGCCGCCGCCTCGTCGCCGATATGAAGCATGGCGACACCGATCGCGCAGTTCGCCTCGTCGACGTCGCCGATCGCGATCATGCGCGGGCTCGCCTTGGAAACGCGCGATCCGTCGACCAGCCCGGTCTCGCCGGCATCGCCGGTGCGCGTGTAGATCTTGTTCAGCCGGACCATCCGGGCCGCCTCAGCGCCCGCTGGCGAGCAGCAGGATCAGCATGGCGATGATGATCGCCACCGCCTGGAACAGCACGCGCTTGCGCATCAGGTTCTGCGATTGCTGGGGCGTCACATTGCCCAGCAGCAGCCCCTGCAGGCCCCGGAACAGCATATAGGCCGTCGCGCCGGCGGCGAGGACGAGGAGGATCACGAGAAGAACGGTCATGCGCGCACCCTTACGCTTCGCCGAGCGAATATCCAGCCGGCAATTTCCCGGTTCTGAGTCCGGCGACAAGTGCCGCGGGATCGGCGCCGCGCTCGCGCAGCTCGGCCAGGGTCGGCGCGCCGTGCCGCTTGGCGAGCCGTTCGCCGTCCGCGCCGGCCAGCAGCTCGTGATGGCGATAGGCCGGGGTCGGCAGCTCGAGCAAAGCCTGGAGCAGACGATGGACATGGGCGGATGCGAACAGGTCGCGCCCGCGCGTTACGTCGGTCACGCCTTGCGCCGCGTCGTCGATCGTCACCGCCAGATGATAGCTGGCCGGCGCGTCCTTGCGCGCCAGCACCACGTCGCCGAACATCTCCGGCGTCGCGGCGATCGGCCGGCCGTGGTCGGTCCACTCCAGCGATACCGCGCGCGTCACGGCCTTGCCCATGTCCAGCCGCCAGGCATGCGGCCGCGACAGATCGGGATCGACGAGCCCCCGGCACGTCCTCGGATAGACCGCTCCCTCCGGGCCATGCGGCGCGCTCACGCTCGCCGCGATGTCCGCGCGGGTGCAGAAGCAGGGATAGAGCAGCCCCGCCGCCTTCAGCCGCTCCAGCGCCCCGGCATAGGCGTCCAGCCGCTCGGACTGGTAGACGATCTCCCCGTCCCATTCGAGGCCGAGCCACAGCAGGTCCTCGAAAATCCCGTCGACGAAGGCGGCGCGGGTGCGGCCCGGATCGATATCCTCGATCCGCAGCAGGAAGCTCCCGTCCAGTTCCCGGGCGAAATCGTGCGCGGCGAGCGCGGAGAAAGCGTGGCCGAGATGGAGCCGGCCGGTGGGCGAGGGGGCGAAACGGGTGACGGGCTGCATGTTAAAAATCCCCGCTTGACCGCGAGAGTCAACCTATGGTGTCATCATGGCGTCACGTCCACCAGCCATGGACGCGTCGACACGGAGAAGACGGCCGGGCCGCCTTTCTCCCGCATTCTGGGTGCGACGGTATCGGGGGCGGCGTTTCGGGGATTCTCCCTGGAACGGAGTTTTTTGTGTACCACCCCGATCTCCTCCGTCATCCGAACAGCTGCCCGGCGCTGGTGCTGAACGCCGATTATACGCCGCTTTCCTATTATCCGCTCAGCCTGTGGTCGTGGCAGACGGCGGTCAAGGCGGTGTTCCTGGAGCGGGTCGACATCGTCGCCTCCTATCAGCGCAAGGTGCACAGCCCCAATCTGGAGCTCAGCCTGCCGAGCGTGATCGCGCTGCGTCAATATGTCCGGCCCAGCGAATATCCCGCCTTCACGCGGTTCAACCTGTTCCTGCGCGATCGCTTCCAGTGCCAATATTGCGGCGGCATCCAGGAGCTGACCTTCGATCATGTCGTGCCGCGCGCGCAGGGCGGGCGCACGACCTGGGAGAATGTGGCCGCCGCCTGCGCGCCGTGCAACCTCAGGAAGGGCGGCCGCACGCCGAAGCAGGCCCATATGCACATCCGCCGCCATCCCTTCCGCCCGACCACCTGGCAGCTCCAGGAGCATGGCCGCTCCTTCCCGCCCGGCTATCTTCACGAAAGCTGGCGCGACTATCTCTACTGGAACGTCGAGCTGGAGGCTTGAAACTTACCGCCGCAGCCAGTGGGACCGGTAGAACCAGACCAGCACGCCCAGGCCGATCGCGATGCAGAAGCCGGCCACGCCCCAGAAGGCCCAGGGCGCGCGGGCATAGGGGATGCCCTCGACATTCATGCCGAGCAGCCCGGTGATGAAGGTCAGCGGCAGGAAGATGAAGGCGACGATCGAGATCAGCAGCGCGCGCTGGTCGATCTGCTCGGCGCGCAAATCGGTGATCTGCTCGTGCAGCAAAGCCGCGCGCTCGCGCACCGCCTCCAGCTCCTCGGCCATCCGCGCGAAGCGGTCGGCCGCCTCGACGATGTGCAGCCGGTCGTCCTTGGCCAGCCAGTCGAACTCCAGCGCCGCGAGGGTGCGCAGCGCGTCCCGGTCGGGCGCGACGAAGCGGCGGAAGCCGATCGCGTCGGAACGCACCCTGGTGATCGTCCGGCGCAGCCGATAGAGTTGCTCGCCCTCCAGGTCGCTTTCCACCTCGTCGAGGGCGTCGCCCAGCGCCGCGACTTCCGGGTCCAGCTCGGTCGAGATCGCCCAGGCGAAGGCGGCGACCAGATCGCCGGAATCGACCACATGGCCCGCCTCCATCTTGGCGCGGACCATGTTCGTGGCCCCCAGCGGGCGGCGGCTCAGCGATGTCACTTCCCGGTCCGTCACCCACAGCCGGATCGAGACGAGCCGGTCCGAATCCGCCGGATCGCAGTCGCCCGGCCCGCGCAGGTTGATGAGCGCGCCATTGCCGATCTCGTCGCAGCGCGGCCGCGTCTCGGTGGCGATCAGCGCGCCGGCGGCGATATCGGGAATGTCGTCGCGCGCCTTCAGCCGGACGAGGTCCTCCGCGTCGCGGCCTTCCAGATGGATCCACAGGAAGCCGGCGCCCTTGTAGGCGGCGGCCTCGTCGAGCGTCAGCGCCCGCGCCGGACCGTCGCCGACGACGAGCGCGAAATCCATCAGCGCTGGTCCAGCCAGGCGCGCAAGGCCGGCGCGATGTCGTCCCGCGCCATCCCCAGCGCCAGATTGGCGAGAACGAAGCCTCTGGCGTCGCCGCAATCGTGCCGGTCGCCGGCGAAGGTGACGGCGTGGAAGGGCTGGCGGCCGATCAGGGCGGCCATGCCGTCGGTGAGCTGGATCTCGCCGCCGGCGCCTTTCCCGATCGTTTCCAGGATCGGCATGATCTCCGGCTGCAGGATATAGCGGCCGACCACGCCGAGCGTCGACGGCGCCGCTTCCGGGCGCGGCTTCTCGACCAGCCCCTCCACCTCGGTCAGCGCGCCCTTCTGCGCACCGGGCGTGACGATGCCGTAGCTCGCCGTGCGCTCGCGCGGCACATCCTGGGTGCAGACGATATTGCCGCCGACATCGTTATAGGCCTGAACCATCTGGCTGAGGCAGCCCGGCGCCCCCACCATCAGGTCGTCGGGCAGCAGCACCGCGAAGGGCTCGTCGCCGACGATCTCGCGCGCGCACCAGACGGCATGGCCAAGCCCCAAGGGCGCCTGCTGACGGACCGAAACGATCGCGCCGGGCGGAAAGCGGGTGCCGTCCAGGGGATCGAGGCTCTTGCCGCGTTCCGTCATCGTCCGTTCCAGCTCGAAACCGATGTCGAAATGGTCTTCCAGTGCGTCCTTGCCCCGCCCGGTGACGAAGATCATCTGCTCGATGCCGGCCTCGCGCGCTTCCTCCACCGCATATTGGATGAGCGGCTTGTCGACGATGGTCAGCATCTCCTTCGGGATCGCCTTGGTGGCGGGCAGGATGCGGGTGCCGAGCCCGGCGACCGGGAAGACAGCCTTGCGGACAGGCCTCATCGGGGCTCTTCGTCCTCTGGCGGCGGCGGCGCCTCGTCGACAGGAAGATCGGGCGGCGGCATGTCGAAACGGTCGTCGGTTCGCTCCTCGGACCGGCGGAGCAGTTCGTCCACCCGCTGCGGTCGGGCGATGGGCGGCGGCGTCATCATCTCCTGCGTGGTGAGCGGCCGGTTCATCGCGGCGGGCGCGGGCGGCGCGCTCTGGCCCTCGACGGGCTGGAGCGGCTCGCGCAGTCCGCAGCCGGCGATCAGCGGCGCGATCAGCAGCACAGGTGCGAAAGGCTTCATTCCCCGTCCATTTCCAGCGCCTTGCGCGCCGCCGCGATCCGTTCGCGCACTTGCTCCGGCGCGGTGCCGCCATAGCTCGTCCGGCTTCTAACCGAGGCGTCGAGCGACAGCACGTCGAAAACGCGCGCGTCGATCCGCGGGTCCATCTCCTGCAGCCTCTCTAAAGGCAGTTCCCACAAGGCCGTGCCCGCCTCGTCGGCCAGCCGGACCGCCCGCCCGGTGATATGGTGCGCCTCGCGGAAGGGCACATTCGCCTCGCGCACCAGCCAGTCGGCCAGGTCGGTGGCGGTCGCATGGCCGCTCTCGGCCAGCGCCCGCATCCGCTCGGCGCGGAAGGTCACGGTCTCGACCATCCCCGCCATCGCCGCGAGCGACAAGGTGAGCAGGTCGTGCGCCTCGAAGACCGGCTCCTTGTCGTCCTGCATGTCCTTCGAATAAGCGAGCGGCAGGCCCTTCATCGTCACCATCAGCGCCGTCATCGCGCCCAGGATGCGCCCGGCATGGCCGCGCACCAGCTCGGCCGCGTCGGGATTGCGCTTCTGCGGCATGATCGACGAGCCGGTCGAGAAGCTGTCGGACAAGGCGACGAAGCCGAAGGGCTGGCTCGCCCACAGGACGAACTCCTCGGCCAGCCGGGAGAGGTGCAGCGCGCATTGCGCCGCGCTGGTCAGATAGTCGATCGCGAAGTCGCGGTCGGAGACGGCGTCGAGCGAATTTGCGGTCGGCCGGTCGAAGCCGAGCGCGGCCGCCGTCGCCTTCCGGTCGAGCGGGAAGGAGGTGCCGGCCAAGGCCGCCGAGCCCAGCGGGCATTCGTTCATCCGCGCCCGCGCGTCGGAAAAGCGCGAGGCGTCGCGCCGCAGCATCTCGACATAGGCCATCAGATGATGGCCCAATGTCACCGGCTGGGCGGACTGGAGATGAGTGAAGCCCGGCATCACCGTGTCGGCATGCGCGCCGGCGCGCGTCACCAGCGCTCGCTGGAGCGCCGCGATCCCGGCCAGCGCGCCGTCCATCGCATCGCGCACCCACAGCCGGAAATCGGTCGCCACCTGGTCGTTGCGCGACCGCGCCGTATGCAGCCGCCCCGCCGCCGGGCCGATCAGCTCGGCCAGCCGGTGCTCGACATGCATGTGGATGTCTTCCAGCGCCGCGTCCTCGGGGACGCCGTCCGCCTCATATTCGTCGGCGATCCGGTCCAGTCCCTCCTCGATCGCGTCGGCGTCGGCCCGTTCGACAATGCCCTGCGCGGCGAGCATCGCGACATGGACCTTGCTCGCGGCGATGTCGTGGCGCCACAAGCGCTTGTCGAAGCCGATCGAGGCATTTATCTCGCGCATGATCGCCGATGGGCCTTCGTCGAAGCGCCCGCCCCACATCGCATTGGAGTCCTGGTCCTTGCGGCTGACGATTGCTCTTCTCCCTGCCCTCGCGACGGGCCTCGTACTGGCGGGATGCGATAGGCAAAACGCCGCGTCCCCGCAAGGCAACGCCGCCGGGGCGGCCGCCCTCGGAACCGCCGCGCCGCCCGCCGGGCAGCGTTACCCCACCGGCCGGCTCGATCGCTCCCATGCCGGCACGCTTGCGCCCGACGTCCCGTTCGAGGATCCGCAGGGCCGTCCGGTGACGATGGCCGCCTTCCGGGGGCGCACCGTGCTGGTCAATCTGTGGGCGACCTGGTGCGGCCCGTGCATCGTCGAAATGCCGGCGCTCGACGCGCTCGCCGCGCGCGAGGGCGACGATCTCCTTGTCCTGGCGCTCAGCCAGGACATGAACGGGCGGGCGAAGGTCACCGATTTCTTCGCCCAGCGCAATTTCGCCGAGCTCGAGCCCTATCTCGATCCCCGCCTCGATTTCATGATGAGCCTGCGCGTCGACACCCTGCCCACCACCATCCTCTACGATGCCGAAGGGCGGGAGGTCTGGCGCATGACCGGCCTCGCCGAATGGGGCGACGAGCGCACCACGAACCTGATCCGCGAGGCGGACGCGGGATAGCGGCGGGCGCTGTCCGCAATGGTTGGAAAACGGACGCCGGTTTCAGAACGATCAACATCGAAGAGCAGCACCAGCGAGCGAAAGGGCGGACCGGACATTCGGGCCGCCCTTTTTCTATTCCGCTTGCGGCTACTCGCCGATCGTCGGGAGCAGTTCGTCCAGCTGATCCAGCTGCACGGGCAGCCCGGCCGCCGACCCGGCCATCGCTTCGTCGAGCGCTTCCCTGGAAGGATAAAGCTCGTGGAACGTCAGGAGCGTCTTTCCGTCCTGGTCCTCGAAGGTGACGGTGGTGACCGCGCCGTCATCCTCTTCCTCATTCGTCCAGACGATGCGCTCGCCCGGCACCACCGCCAGATACTTGCCGTAGAAGGTCATGGTGTCGGTCCCGCCGGCGGCGAACTCCAGCCGGTACTTGCCTCCGGTGCGGACGTCCATCTCGCAGGAGAGGAGCGTAATGCCGGCGCCCTTCGGAACCCACCAAAGGCGGAACAGCTCGGCTTCGGCCCACGCCTTGAACACAAGGTGCGGCGGGGCATCGAACAGGCGCGTGACAACCAGCTCCCGGTCGGACTTCCGCTCAACCGCCGTGCGGTTCTGCGCAACCGGGTGATGACTCGTTTGCCGGTCCATCTTCTTCCTCCTGTTTCATCTCGAGAATGATCTTGTCCAAGGCATCGAACCGCGCCTCGAAGAGCTTGCGATGCGCTTCGATCCATTCGGCCTCCGCCACGAGGCCGCGTTGCCCAAGCCTGCACGCCCGCACTCGTCCGACCTTCTCGGTCACGACGAGGCCCGCCCGCTCAAGGACGGCGATATGCTTCTTCATGCCGGTCAGGGTCATGTGAAACTTGTCGGCCAGGCTGGTGATCGACGCGTCCGCTCGGCCGAGCTGCTCAAGCACGCCGCGCCGCGTCGCGTCTGACAGCGCCGCAAACGAAAGATCGAGGGAAGGCGTTACACACTGAACCATATGGTTCAGTGTTACCTTGTTCGTTTTGCAAACGCAACTGCCTCGCTCCAGCCTTTGGCGAAAGCGAAACCCAATGTCCGCAACGGGTCGAAAGCCGACCCTCCGCCACCCGCTTCCAATGTAGGAAATGCTCTGTCACGCTCGCCCCGAATCGGGGTTCCGCCTTCGCTTCACCGGCTCTTTGAAGCGTCCGTCCCGTCCGAAAAATTCGCGGGGTCACCGTAGCGCATATAGGCGAAGATGCTGAATTTCGCCGCCTGCTTGTTGCCCCGGCCCAGCCCCGCGACGCGCCTAGCTCTCGGGACAGGCCTCCGTCGGCGCCGGCGGCCTCAGCCGCCTGAGCAGCCGCCCGTCGATCGCCGCCAGCCCGGCCGCGATCAGCGCGAGGCCCAGCACATGGCGCGGCTCCAGCCGCTCGCCGAGGAAGATCGCGCCGAGCAGGATCGCGCTCACCGGGATGAGGAAGGTGACGAGCAGCGAATTGGTCGCGCCGGCCGAGGCGACCAGGCGGAAATAGAGGATATAGGCGAAGCTCGTGCAGAGCAGGGCGAGGCAGATCAGCGCCGCCCAGGCGCCGGTCGAGGGGCCGGGCGTCGCCCAGGGCGGCTCGAACAGCAGGACGAGCGGAATCATCACCAGCGCGCCGGCGCTGAGCTGACCGGTCGCGACGCTTATCGGCCGGACGCCCATCGGCTTGAAGCGCCGCGCATAGACGCCGGAGAGCGCGTAGCAGAGCGTGGCGGCGAGGCAGGCGAGCTGGGCGGGAACGCTGGTCCCCACCTCGCTCAGGAAATCGGGGCCGATCATCGCCGCGACCCCGCCGAAGCCGAGGATGACGCCCGCGATCTTGGCGGGCGTCGCTTTCTCGTCGGCCAGCGCAATGTGCGCGACGATCACGCCCCAGATCGGCGTCGTGGCGTTGAGGATCGCGCCCAGGCTGCCGGTGATCTCGCGCTGGGCATAGGCGAAGAGGATGAACGGCACGACATTGGTGAGCAGCGCCAGGATCAGGAAGGCGAAGGGTGCGCCGGGCGGCAGGTCCAGCCGCTCGCGCCGGATAAGGAGCACGCCCCACAAGGCGAGCGCCGCGAGGGCGAGACGGATCGCCACCAGGGAGAAGGGCGCCGTCGTCTCCACCGCGATCTCGATGAACAGGAAGGAGGCGCCCCAGATCGCGGAGAGGAGCAGCAGCACCCCCCAGTCGGCGCCGCTCATCCGCATCTGGTTGGTCAGGGCCATTCGCCGTTCATAGGACTCCGGCGCGCGGACGCGTCACGAATCCTGCGGCCAAAGTAATAAGGGCCGCTTATGATCGTGCGGGTGTTCAGTCCCGCAGCAGTTCGTTGATCCCGGTCTTGGAGCGGGTCTGGGCGTCCACCCGCTTCACGATCACGGCGCAGGCGAGGGACGGGGCGCCTTCCTTGCCGGGCAGGCTGCCCGGAACGACCACCGAATAGCTCGGCACGCGGCCCATGAAGACCTGGCCGGTCGCCCTGTCGACGATCTTGGTCGAGGCGCCGATGAAGACGCCCATCGACAGCACCGCGCCCTGCTCGATCACCACGCCCTCGGCCACTTCGGAGCGTGCGCCGATGAAGCAATCGTCCTCGATGATCACCGGCCCGGCCTGCAGCGGCTCCAGCACCCCGCCGATCCCCGCGCCGCCGGAGATATGGACGTTGCGCCCGATCTGGGCGCAGCTCCCCACCGTCGCCCAGGTGTCGATCATCGTGCCTTCGCCGACGAAGGCGCCGATATTGACGAAGCTCGGCATCAGCACCGCGCCCTTCGCGACATGCGCCCCGCGCCGGACGATCGCGCCCGGCACGGCGCGGAAGCCCGCCGCCTCGAACTCGGCCTCGGTCCAGCCGAGGAACTTGGACGGCACCTTGTCCCACCAGACCGCGCCGCCCGGCCCGCCGGGGATCGCTTCCATCGGATTGAGCCGGAAGGAGAGCAGGACGGCCTTCTTCAGCCACTGGTTGACGGTCCAGCCGCCGTCCGCGCCCTTCTCGGCCACGCGTGCCTCGCCCGCGTCGAGCCGGCGGATCGCCTCGGCGACCGCGGCCTTCAGCTCCGCGTCGCCCGCGCCGATCGACTCGCGCCGGTCCCAGGCGGCCTCGATGGTCCGCCGCAGCTCCTCCGTCATGCCACTTCCTCTCGCAAAGCCCGGTGCAGCCAGGACGCGATGTCGTCCGTGCTGTGATCGATAAAATCCCCGTGCGCGGCGCCGCCCGCCTGCTCCGATCCGTTGTCGACCCAGAGCGTCGTCATGCCGATCGCCTTGGCGGGGGCGAGGTTGCGCGCCATGTCGTCGGCGAACAAAGCGCGCGCCGGATCGATGTCGTGCCGGTCGCAGATCGCCGCATAGGCGCTGGGATCGGGCTTGGGCACATAGCCCATCGTGTGGATGTCGTGGAAACCGTCGAAGGCGTTGGCGAGGCCGATCCTGTCCAGCACGCGCCGGGCATAGGCTTCGTCGGCATTGGTGAAGACGAACTTGCGCCCCGGCAACCGGTCGAGCGCCGCGACCAGCCCGGGGTCCGCGACGAGGCGTGCCATGTCGATGTCGTGGACGAAATCGAGGAAGTCGTGCGGATCGATACCGTGCGTGGCCATCAGTCCGGCAAGCGTCGTGCCGTGGCTCGCGAAATAGCCTTTCTGAATGCGCCGCGCCTCCACGGCATCGACGTCGAATAGCTGGGCGACATATTCGCCGATCCGCCGGTCGACCAGCGCGAAGAGGTCGCAGGAGGCCGGATAAAGACTGTTGTCGAGATCGAAGATCCAATTTTCGACATGGGAAAGGCCCGCAATCATGAGGCCGCCCGTAACCCAGATCGCGCTTTCAGCAAAACGAAAGCATTTGCGCCCATGACCGTCCTCTGAAATAGGTCGAACCACGACCTCCGGAGCTTCTGGGTATGGCGTTGAAGGCTTCCAGAGCGGCGCTCATCCTGACCGTCTGCGCGGCGGCGATCGCCGTGTCCGGCTGCGGCGGGGGCAGCACCGGCGGCGCCGGGCCGCAGCCGATTTCCGCACCCCCACCCGCGCCGCCGCCGCCACCCCCTCCACCGCCGCCCCCTCCGCCGCCGCCACCCCCTCCCCCGGTCAATTTCGACGACGCGGAATATCGACGCTCGAACGCCGCGGTGACGTCGGGGGCGATCAGTGCCTGGAATGCGGGCGGGCGCGGGCAGAATGTCGTCGCCGCGGTGATCGACACCGGCATCAACGCGTCCCTCGCCGAATTTGCCGGCCGCATCCATCCAGCGAGCCAAGACGTCGCCGCCAATCGCGGGATCGTCGATCAGGAAGGCCACGGCACAGCCGTTTCAGCGGTGATCGGCGCGGCGCGCAACGGCACGGGCTCGCTGGGCGTCGCCTTCGAATCAAGCATCCTGTCGCTCAACACCGCCAATCCCAACGATTGCGATCCCGACGACGGCTGCCTGCACCGCGGCAGTGATATCGCCCTGGCGCTCGACATCGCCCGGGTGAACGGCGCGAAAGTGGCCAATATCTCGCTTGGCGGCGATCAGCCCAGCTCGGCCGTCAATGCCGCGATCGGCCGCGCCGTCGCCGCCGGCATGGTGGTGGTCATTTCGGCCGGCAATGAAAGCACCCTCGATCCGTCCGCCTTCGCCGTCGCGGCGGCACAGGCGGGCAGCGGCCAGGTTATCATCGCCGGCGCAATGGACGAATTCCGGAATCTCGCCAGCTTCTCGAACCGTGCCGGATCGGGCGCGTCTCACTATCTGGTCGCACTCGGCGTCAGGGTGCGCGCGATCGACGAGAACGGCACCGCGACCCTGTGGTCGGGGACATCATTTTCGGCGCCGGTGATCAGCGGCGCGGTGGCGCTGCTCGCCAGCGCCTTCCCGAATCTGACCGGCGCACAGATCGTCCAGCTCCTGCTGACCACCGCAGATGACGTCGGCGCGGCGGGCGTCGATCCGATCTGGGGCCGTGGCATCCTCAATATTACGCGCGCCTTCCAGCCGCAGGGCACGATGAGCCTGGCGGGCAGCGGCGTGCCGATCGATGCCCTGGGCGCGGGTGCGGCATCCGATCCGATGGGCGATGCGGGGCCGCAAATGGCCGGAGTGATCGTGCTCGACGACTATGCCCGCGCTTATGCGGTCGATCTGGCGCGCACGATCGAGCGCGCCCCGGCGCAGCGCCCGCTGGAGCAAGGGCTGCTGCAGGGCGATCTCGCCACCGGCCATGCCGTTGCGGGTGCCACGATGGTGTCGATCACGGTACGTCGCAATCTTGCCGGACAGCCTCGCGTGGGGATGTCGCAAACCAGCCTGACCGGCGAGGATGCGCGCGCCGCGCGCGCTGTCGCCGGCTATGCGCTCAGTCGCCTGTCGCAGCGAACCGCCTTCGCGCTCGGCATTTCGGAAAGCGGTCGCACGTTGCAGCAACGCCTGGCGGATCAGGTCGCGCTGCCGTTCCTGGTCGCACGCGACCCGATGAACCGTGCCGGCTTCTTCGCCGATAGCGGCCTGGCCGTGGGCGCACGCCACGATTTCGGCCCCGTCGCGTTGACCGCGACCGGCGAACGCGGAGGGGTCTGGCTGCCGGATCTGACGCGCGGCCAGCGCGAGCCGGGATACGGCCTGTTCTCGATCGTCGCCGACCGGCGCCTGGGGCGCGCCGACTTCAGCTTCGGACTGACGCGACTGGCCGAGGAACGCACGGTGCTCGGCGGTCGCTTCGCGTTCGCGCCGGGCGGGGCGTCGAGCTGGTTCCTCGATGTCGGCGCGCGCTACCATCTGGGTCGGGACTGGACGGTCGCGGCGGGCTACCGGCGCGGCTGGACGACGATGCCCGGCACGGGTGCGCTGGTCGACGGCGGCGGCCTCGCGACGGACGCCTGGTCGGCCGATCTGGCGCGGTCCGGCGCGTTCGTGGCGGGCGACCGGCTGGCGCTGCGCGCGATGCAGCCGCTGCGCGTGCGCGCCGGCGGCTACCGGATGAACGTGCCCGTCTCCTACGATTATGCGACGCTGACGCCCGGCTACGAGATGCGCGTCTTCGGCCTCGCGCCGTCCGGCCGGGAAATCGATTTCGAAGCGGCCTATGCCCTGTCGGTCTTCCGGGGCGGCGGCACGCTCGGCGCCAATGTCTTCGCGCGCCTGGAGCCGGGCCATGTCGAGGCCGCGCGCACCGATCTCGGCGCGGCGATCCGCCTGAGCTTCGGCTTCTAGGAAACCGGGCCGAAGGTCAGGCTGAGCCGCCGCCCGCCGCGCGGTACATCGACATTGGCACTGTTGAAGGTGACGGCGCCGCGTGCCTGCAGCTCGCGTACCGGCGGAGCGATCGACCAGCTGTAGACGACGCGGTCCTGCGCGTCCTTCAATTCGGCGCGGATTTGCGGGACGCGCTGCACCTCGTCGGTACGGTTGGTGATCGTGCCGCGCACCTCGAGCAGCTCGTTGCCGCTGGCGAGCTGCCGCCGATCGACTTCCCCTTCGAGCCCCAAGGCGTCGCCGGCCTGAACCGGAAGCCCGATTCGCTGGCCGATCTCCGGCAGCCCGAAATACTGGATGGCAAACACGGCGCCGGTCATCAGGATCGCCACGATCATCGCCGCAACCGTCCACTTCCGTGCCGGATTGCGGCGCGGGCGAGTGAAACTGTCCTCGACGTCGGCGTCGCGCATGATCGGTTCTGGCGCGGCGGCCGCCGCTTCGGGCCATGGCGCAGGCTCTTGTTGAGCTCGCGGCGGCGCGCCGATCGTCGCGGCGGGGGCGGCGGCGAGATCGAGTGGCGCCGGCTCCTGAAACCAGCTGTGCCGACAGCTCGCGCAGCGCACCTTGCGTCCGGCCGGCCCGATCGCACTGTCCGGCACCACGTAGCGGGTCTGGCAGGACGGACAGGACAGGATCATCGACGCAGCATACCCCCTGGCGTTCGCATGACTCTAAACATCAGGCGCGCCGCTTGTGCAAGCTTATGAAGCGATGGCGTGCCGCTTGAAGCCGGCCCCATGGCCGTGCCATTGCTGGCGTCGCCGTCATGGCGCGGGAGGCGATTTCCTTGAACGCGAGCGGATCGATCGTTCATTTCGAGAATGTGGGCCTGCGCTACGGCACGGGCGCCGAGACGCTGTCCGATCTCAGCTTCTCGCTGCGCGAGGGCGGTTTCTACTTCCTCACCGGACCGTCGGGTGCGGGCAAGACCTCGCTGCTGAAGCTGCTCTATCTCGCGCTGCGGCCGAGCCGGGGCCTCATCCGCCTGTTCGGCGAGGACATCGTCACCATGCCCCGCGGACGGCTGCCGGGTTTCCGCCGCCGGATCGGCGTCGTCTTCCAGGAATTCCGGCTGGTCCCGCACCTGTCCGCCTTCGACAATGTCGCCCTTCCCTTGCGGGTCGCGGGAGTCGATGACAGCGACCTGCAGACGCCGGTGAGCGAAATGCTCGCCTGGGTCGGTCTCGCCGACCGGGCGAGTGCGCGACCGGCGACGCTGTCGGGCGGCGAGCAGCAGCGCGTCGCCATCGCCCGCGCCGTCATCGGCCGACCGGAGCTGCTCGTCGCCGACGAACCGACCGGCAATGTCGATCCGGAGATGGCGCTGCGGCTGCTCCATCTGTTCGATTCGCTGAACAAGCTCGGCACGACGGTGATCGTCGCGACCCACGATCTCCATCTGCTTGCCCGCGTCCAACGGGCCGAGATGCTGCGGCTGGATCGCGGCCAGATCTCCGATCCCACCGGCGCGCTCAAGCATCCGCCGAAGCGGGTGGATCAATGAGGCGCCGGGTATGAAGGCGCGCGCGCGCAAGTTCGGCGCAGCGGAGCGCGGTTTGCTTCCCGAAGGGCGGCTGGCCGGGCCGATGCCCTGGGTGATCGCGATCATGATGTTCCTCACCGTGCTCGCGGCGGCGGCGGGGCTGGGGCTGGCGGGCGCGGCGGCGCGGCTGTCGGACCAGATCGGCGGGCGGCTCACCGTCCAGATCGTCGAGGCCAATCCAGACGCGCGTGTAGCGCAGGTCCGCGCGGCGGCGGCGGCGGCGCGCGATGTGCCCGGCGTCGCTGCGGTCCGCATCGTGCCGGACGAAGAAATCCAGGCGTTGCTCGAGCCCTGGATCGGAGTTGGCGGACTCCAGGCGGATTTGCCCGTTCCGGCGCTGATCGATGTCGATTTCGGCGAGGCGAGGGGTGGAGAGGCGGGTCGGCTGCGCACGGCGCTCGTCGCCGCAGCGCCTTCCGCGCGCGTCGACGACCATGCGCAATGGCTGGCGCCGCTCGCCGATCTAATCGGCGCGCTCAAATGGCTGGCCGCGGGGCTTGTGTTGCTGATGGTCGGCGCGACGGCGGCGACGGTCGTGCTCGCCGCTCGTGCCGCGCTGGACACGCATCGCGAGACGATCGAGATCCTGCATCTGATGGGCGCCACCGACATACAGGTCGCGCGACTCTTTCAGCGCCGGATCGCGCTCGACGCCCTGTTCGGCGGGCTGGTCGGTTTCATCCTCGCCGGCGTCGTGCTGATCGGGCTCGGCGACCGGGTTTCCGCTTTGGGCTCGGAGCTGCTCGGCGCGGCGTCGATCTCTCCCCTGGGCTGGGGCGTGCTGCTGGTCCTGCCGTTGCTGGGTGTGTTGCTCGCGATGCTGGTTGCGCGCGTGACCATTCTGCGCGCACTGGGGCGGTTGCTATGATCCGTGCGCTCATCCGCCTCGTCTCGTTCATGCTGCTCGCTTATGCGCTCGGCTATGCCGCCTTCGCGGTGCTGCTGCCGCGTCCCGCCGGCGACGCGCGAACCGATGCGATCGTCGTGCTGACCGGCGGCCCGGGACGGATGGAACGGGGGCTGGAGATGTTGCGGCAAGGGCGGGCGGAGCGGATGCTGGTGTCCGGTGTCAATCGCACGGTGCGGCTGTCGGAACTCAAGGCGCAATATCCCGATTATGCCGATCTGTTCGATCAGCGCGTCGTGCTGGGACGGGAATCGTTCGACACCCGATCCAATGCCGACGAGGTGGCGCGCTGGATGGAGCGGCGGCGCTTTCGCTCGCTCCGGTTGGTCACCAACGACCTGCACATGCCGCGCGCGCGATACGAGCTTCGCAAGCGGATCGACGGCGATATCGGGATCGTCGTCGATGCCGTGCCGACAGAGCCGGATTTCCGCGCGATCTTCCTGGAGTACAACAAATATCTGCTCGGTCGCGCGGCGGACCTGATCGGCATTTGATGTCTCTCGTCCGTTCGGCCCTGTTCGCGCTGGTCTTCTATGGCGGTACGGTGATCGCCGTCCTCCTATCCTTTCCGATCAGCCTGCTCGGCACCGGAGCGATCCGGTCATGGGCGCATAGCTGGTGCCGTTTCCATCGCTGGTGCGCAGCGCACATCCTCGGCATCCGCGCACGCGTCGAAGGCGCACCGCCGCCGGGGGCAGTCCTGGTCGCGGTCAAGCATCAGTCGATGTTCGAAACGATGGAGATGATTCTGCTGCTGAACGAGCCGGCGGTCGTGCTGAAGCGTGAGCTTGCCGACATTCCGCTCTGGGGCTGGGTGGTGCGCCGCTATGGGGTGATTCCGGTCGATCGCCAGGGTGGCGCGGCGGCGCTCAGGCGGATGCTGCGCGCGGCCGAGGCGGCGGTGGCGGACGGGCGACCGATCCTCATTTTTCCCGAAGGCACGCGCGTCGCCCCTGGCACGCGTCCGCCGCTCCAGCCGGGCTTCGCCGGGCTCTATCGCGCGCTCGGTCTTGCCGTCGCGCCGGTCGCGCTGGACAGCGGGCGGCTGTGGCCGCGTCATGCCTTCGTGAAAAAGCCGGGCCTCGTCACTTTCCGCTTCCTGCCCGCAGTCGCCCCCGGCCTGCCCCGACGCGAGATCGAGGTGGCCGTGCACGAGGCGATCAACGATCTGGAGGCGGGCGATGACGCCTGAGCTGGGGCTGATCGAAGGTTTTTTCGGGCGGCCCTGGAGCTGGGCGGCGCGTCGCGAGACTGTCGCCTTCCTGCGTGGCCACGGCTACGGCTTCTATCTTTATGCGCCCAAGGCCGATGTCTGGCTGCGCCGCCGCTGGCAGGAGCCCTGGCCAGGCGGCGAGTTCGCCGAACTCCTCGCCTTCCGCGATTTCTGTCGACTGGAAAATGTCCGTTTCGGCATCGGCCTGACGCCTTTCGAACTGCACCTGCAGGCCGAACGCGGCTGGCAGGGCCGGTTCGGCGAGAAGCTGGTGGAGCTGGCCCAGCTCCAGCCCGACGATCTCGCCATCCTGTTCGACGACATGCGCGGCGACGTCCCCGGGCTCGCCGCGCGGCAGGCGGCGATCGTCCATTTCGCCGCCGAACGCGGCGCGGCGCGGCGCATCCTGATGTGCCCGTCTTATTATTCGGACGATCCGATCCTCGATGTCGCCTTTGGCGCACGGCCGCCGCATTATCTGGCAACGCTCGGCCGCCTCCTCGATCCTGCGATCGACGTGATGTGGACGGGCGAGGAGGTCTGCGCGCGCGAGATCGCGCCGGGGCATCTCGCCCGGGTCGCGGAGCAGCTCCGCCGCAAGCCCTTCCTGTGGGACAATTATCCGGTGAACGACGGTGCCCGCATGTCGCAGCACCTGCATCTGCGCGCCTTTACCGGCCGGCCGGCGGCGATCGGCGGCCTGATCGCGGGGCACGGCATCAATCCGGCTTCCCAGCCCATGCTGAGCCGCATCCCGGCGCTGACCCTGGCGGAAAGCTATGCCAAGGGAGACGCCTACGAATATGGCGCCGCCTTCGTGCGGGCGGCGCGCGACGTGCTGGGCGAGGCGCTGGCCGAGCGGATCGGGCGCGACCTGCTGACCCTGCAGGATCGGGGGCTGGACCGGCTCGGCGACCGGCTGGCCGGCCTGCGCGATCGCTATGCCGCCTTCGATCATCCCGCAGCGCGCGAAATCCTCGCCTGGCTTGACGGCCACTGGACCGTCAGCGACGAACTGGTCCTGACGCAGTGACCGGCTTTGCGCCGCGCCGTGCGCCCGATAAGGAAAGCGGATGCCGCTCGCCCGCGTCCACCTGATCGCCGCCGCCCGGCCGAACTTCATGAAGATCGCGCCGCTCTGGCATGCGCTGGTCGCGGCCCGGGATTTCGATCCCGTGCTCATCCACACCGGCCAGCATTACGACGCGGCGATGTCCGACAGCTTTTTCGCAGAGCTGGGCCTGCCCGCGCCCGACCATCATCTCGGCATCGGCGGGGGCACCCATGCCGAGCAGACCGGCAAGGTGATGATCGCCTATGAGGCGATCGCGCGGGTCGACCGTCCCGACTGGCTGGTCGTGGTCGGCGACGTGAATTCGACCGCGGCCGCCGCGATGGCAGGAGCGAAACTCGGCATTCCGGTCGTCCATCTCGAGGCGGGGCTGCGCAGCCGCGACCGGACGATGCCGGAGGAGCTGAACCGGCTCGTGACGGATGTGCTGTCCGATGTGCTGTGGACACCGTCGCCCGACGGCGACGAGAATCTGCGCGCCGAGGGCATTCCCGAGGCGCGGATCAGCCGGGTCGGGAATATCATGCTCGACAGCTTCGAGCTGGTGCGTTCACGGATCGAGGCGGAGCATGCGCCGGCCGCGTTCGGGCTGAAGGGACAGTCTTATGCGGTCGTAACGCTTCATCGGCCGAGCAATGTCGATCGCTTGGCAACGCTGGCGCCGCTGGTCGATGCGCTGATCGCCGTCCAGGCGGAACTGCCGATCGTCTTTCCGGTCCATCCGCGCACTGCCGCGCGGCTTGCCGAATTCGGCCTGCGCACGCGGCTGGAGCAGGCCGGCATCCGCCTCGCGGAGCCGATGTCCTATGTCCGTTTCATGAGCCTGGTCTCCAACGCCGCCGCGGCGATCACCGACAGCGGCGGCATCCAGGAAGAAACCACCTATCTCGGCATTCCCTGTCTGACCCTGCGCGAGAATACCGAGCGGCCGATCACGGTCACGCAAGGGACCAATCGACTGGTCAATGCCGATACGTTGCTGGAAGCCCTTCGTGAGGCACGCGCATCGCAATGGGCGCCGGTGCGTCCTGAGCATTGGGACGGGCGGACTGCCGCGCGCTGCGTTGAGGACCTGCGTCGGCGGTCGGCGAAGCGCTAGAAGCTTTCTTCCGCATAGATGCGCGAGACGTCGCCCGCCCATTCGCTTTCATAGCGTTCGAGCAGCCGCTCTGCGGGCGTCTGCCCCGAGGCGACGATCTGACGCAGCGGATCGAGGAAACCGGATTCGTTGTCGCCCGACGAGTTGAGCTGGCCGCGCGCGTTCAGCCCGCTTTCGGCGATGGCGAGGATGCGGCCGCCCAGCTCGCGCAGCGTGCCGCCGCCGGGCACGGGCGCGGCCAGGCCGAGCTTCGGCACGGCATCGCGCAGTTCCTGGCGTTCGGCGAGCGACCAGTGCTTCACTTCGTCCCAGGCCGCATCGAGCGCGCCCTGGTCGTAGAGCAGGCCGACCCACAGGGCCGGCAGCGCGCAGATCCGGTTCCACGGCCCGCCATCGGCGCCCCGCATTTCGAGGAAGGACTTCAGGCGCACTTCCGGGAAGATCGTCGAGAGATGGTCGGTGAAATCGGACAGGATCGGCTTCTCGCCCGGCAGTGCCGGCAGCCGCCCGTCGAGGAAATCGCGGAACGACTGGCCCGAGACATCGATATAACGGCCGTCGCGGAAGACGAAATACATCGGCACGTCGAGCGCGTAATCGAGATAGCGATCGTAACCGAAGCCGTCCTCGAACACGAAGGGCAGCATGCCGGTGCGGTCCGGATCGGTATCGGACCAGATATGGCTGCGGAAGGACAGGAAGCCGTTGGGCCTGCTTTCGGTGAACGGCGAATTGGCGAAGAGGGCGGTGGCGAGCGGCTGGAGCGCGAGGCCGACCCGGAATTTCAGCGCCATGTCGGCTTCCGAGGCGTAATCGAGATTGGTCTGGATGGTGCAGGTGCGCAGCATCATGTCGAGGCCGAAGCTGCCCACTTTCGGCATGTAATCGAGCATGATCTTGTAGCGGCCCTTGGGCATGCGCGGCAGCTCGGCGCGGGTCTTGTCCGGCCACATGCCGAGGCCGAGGAATCCGAGCCCCAATTTGTCGCCGACCGCGACGACCTGCTCCAGATGTCGCCCGGCCTCGCTGCAGGTCTCGTGGATGCTGGCGCGCAGGGCCCCGGAAAGCTCAAGCTGGCCGGCGGGTTCCAGGCTGATCGTGCCGTCGGGGCCCGACAGGGCGATGACGGTATCGCCCTCGTAAACGGGCGACCAGCCATAGGCCGCCATCTCGCCCAGCAGATCGCGGATGCCGCCGGGCTCGTCATAGGAAGGCGCGCGATGATCGGCGCAGCGGTAGACGAACTTCTCGTGCTCGGTGCCGATCCGCCAGGCGGCTTTCGGCTTTTCGCCCCTGGCGAAGACGGCGACGAGATCGTCGCGGCTCTCGATCGCTGGGGCCGTGTCGCCCGTTTCGGTGCGCGTGGTCATGGCGCGCCTCTAGCGGGTCGGGAAGGGCCGTGCCAGACCCGTCCTAGATGAAGACGCAAATCTCTTCGACGACCGTCGCTCCGGGATAGGCGGCGAGCAGTTCGAGGCCGTTGCCCGCGTCGAGCTCGGCCTCGCCGTCCACCCGCCACACCGAGCCCGGGGACAATTGCCCGCCATCTATCCGGCCGTTGCCGGCAATCGGCATCAGCAATAGTTCGCCGTCGTCCGACTGCAGTCTGGCCCGGCTGGCTAAGGCCCACTTCTCGAGAATGAAGGAGCTGCCTTCGACCAGAACGGACCGCTCCGCGCCCAGGTCGCGCGGCTTTGCCGGCGGGGACGCTGGCGCCGGATCGGCGACGGCGACCGCATCGTCGAGATGCAGCTCGCGTGGCCGGCCATAATCGTAGAGCCGATAGGTGAGATCGAGATTTTGCTGGACCTCGATCAGCGAAAGCCCGCCGCCGATGGCGTGGATCGTGCCGGCGGGAGACCAGAACAGATCGCCGGCCTTGGCCGGGCGCCAGTCGATCAGCCCCTCGATGCTGCCATCGCGCGCGGCGGTCCGAAGCGCCTCGGGCGGGATGGTTTCGGTGAGGCCGAGGCCGATCACTGCGCCGGGCTCAGCGTCGAGGATGTACCACGCCTCGTCCTTGCCGTGCGCAAGGCCACGTGCGCGCGCGGCCGCATCGTCCGGATGGACCTGGATGGAGAGACGTTCGGACGTGAAGAGATATTTGACGAGCAGCTGGGCATCGTCGCGGTCGGTATCGATGAACCAGAATTCGCCGACAGGGGCATCGGTTTGCACATGTTCGAATTCAACCGGGAACGCGGTGCGTCCCCACGGTCGGCTTACGGCCCGCGTTGAAAGCCTTTTAGCGGCCAAAGCCGGTCTCCAGCGCAAACGGCATTGCATGACACTCGCCGAACGGGTGAACGGCCGGGATCATATAAGGCATTTCGTCAACGGCCGCGAGGAACGCGCCGCCGCAATGGCCGGGGCGCCAACGTCATGTCCGAGACGGCGGCGCATTGCCGAGAATCTCGGATACAATCCTGGTCAATGCCCCTCTCGATATCTCGTGACGGCCGTGGCTGCTATCGATCATCACGTCGAACTTGCCGGTCGCGATATTGTCGATGGTCTCGGCGTAGTTCAGCGCGGCGCGGCCGGAGAAGCAGCACGGATCGAATTCGTTCAGGATTTGCAGCTGACGGCGGCCCTCGCCGGAAGCGCCCATCACGTAAAGCTCGAAATAATTGGCGATGGAATAGAGCTGCGAGGAGACCTGCTCATAATCGCCCAGGTCCCCGCCGCTCCGCATCGAAAGCGGCATGGATCCGGCGACCGGAAAACTGAACTGGATGCGGGTATCGATCGCCGATGCAACAGCGGTCGTCCAGCCGCCTCCAGAGAGTCCGATCATCGAAATCGATCGATATCGTTCGGTCGCGGTCAAGTGATTCAGGACGAAGACCACAGGTTCCATGAAGAATCTCGTTGGATGTCCGCCTTCATGCGCAAAGCGTAAATGATCGTGGGTCAGCAGGCGGAGCCGGCCGATCGAGGGATGTTCGATCCAGGGTTGGGAATTCTCTCCGGTCAACGGCATCCAGAAAGCCACGACCTCGAAACCCTGCCCGATCAGCTGGGAGATATTCCGGTCGTGATGAGGGCTGCTGCCTTCATGGCCGCGATGATAGAGTATGAGATGCCCGTTCCGGTTTTTGGGTATGAACCGATACGCGATCGACGTTATCCCATGATCCATCCGAACTGTGAACCTGTCCACGCGTTCGGCGGCATGGCTGCTCGGTGAGGATAGGTCGGTTTCGACCTGGGGGACGCCGGCCGGGATCCCGTCCGGCCAGAAGAAGGCGATGAGCTGTTCGCGCGTGCGGACGACATCCGCTTCCGTGGCGATGCGGATATGAGGCACGACGGCCTCGTCCGGATCGTCTTTGACCAAAGTCGGGCGTACCCATTGATAATACAGGTTCGCGAATGTGTGGTAGGGAGGCAATTGCAGCTTCAATGCAATGATGCTGGATACGCCTCCCATGAAAAAGGCGGCGAGCAGGCCGAGTGCATATTTCTTCCTGCCCGTCATCATTGCTCTTCCGACACTATTCCCCGATCAGCCATGCGGGCCGCAACAGACATTTTTCTCATGATCGACATGGCCCTGCCCTCACGGGACGAACGGGTCAATGTTTGCCGGTGCGGATCGGCGATCCTGTCGCCGTTGCGGGCGGATTTCGGGAGGACTGGAACTTTGACTCGCCATCCGATGCGGGCTTATGGTCCAAAGACACGATGCTTCAGCTATTGCCTTTGCTCCTGGCCGGAGGCCTGCAGGTCAATCCCCAGGCCATTGAGGTGCCCCGCGATCGCGGCCCCAACCCGCCGACACTCTCGCGCCTGCTGCGGCAGCGGGTCGATGCGGGGCGGCGGGTCTGTGTCTATGGCCTTCCCAACTCCTCGCGGCCCGACATGGTTCGCGGCCAGGCGCCGAGCCCGGAGGAGAGCCATGGCCAATCCCGTAGCGGTCGGGAAGACCAGTCCCGAAGCGATCGGGAAGGCCGGCCCCAGAACGCCCTTCGCGCACCGGAGGTTCAGGAACGGCGCGTGGCTTTGGAGGAGCGCTGTCCCTTCCGGGACCCGGGGGAGGATTCGCCACTGGTGAGACCGATACCCGCGATGGCGATCTTCAGCCGCGAGGCGTATGTCGGCAACCGGCGCATTTGTTATTATGTGCATCTGGGCGAGCGTTACGCGCGCGCCGTCTCCCCGGCGGGAACCTGCCCGATGACGCCCCATTTCTTCAATTGATCACCGGTTTGCGGGTCGCAAACCTCCGGGTTGGCTCCGCGCACGCGAAACGCTAGGACTTTCAGCATGGCCGGGATGACGCTGCCTTTGGTGCACCATGGACAGGATAGGGGGCGAAAATGGTTAAGCTGCTGATCGTTCTTGTGCTGGCGCTCGGCTTGTACGCGGCGGCAGTCTTGTTTCTCCCGTCGATCCTGTCGCATCGTCGCGCCCGACGTCATGTCGAGGGAAAGCGGCGGCATCAGGATCCCTGAGGCAGTCTGTGGGCTGCTCGGCGCGGCATTGCCGATGGGACGCGTTGGCTTTCGGGTTGGCGGACCGGGCGAAGACAGGTAAATAGCGCCGGACAGCTCGAATGAAGCAGCCTCCTTCCCCAGATAAGCAAGTATAATGAATCAAGAAAAAGTTGTCGTGGTCGGCCTCGGCTATGTCGGCCTGCCTCTGGCTGTCGCACTCGCGAAGTCCTTTGACACCACCGGCCTCGATATCGACGCGGGCCGCATCGCCGAACTCTCTCGCGGTCATGATCGCACGGGCGAAGTCGAGCCCGGCGCGCTGTCGGCGGCGCGGCTGCGATTGACCTGCGAGCCGGAAGAGTGCGCGGGGGCGAGCATCTATGTCGTTACCGTACCGACGCCTGTGGATGAGCGGAACGAACCCGATCTTCGTCCGATATTGAGCGCGACCCGGACGGTGGCGGCGCTGCTGGAGCCATCCGCCCGGCCCATCGTGGTTTACGAGAGCACCGTCTATCCCGGAGTGACCGAGGATATTTGCGTGCCGCTTATCGAGCGGCAGGCGGGCCTGGCGCATGGTTCGGACTTCTTTGTGGGCTATTCGCCCGAGCGCATCAATCCGGGCGATCGGGTTCACCGGCTCGAGGCGATCGTGAAGGTGGTGGCCGGAGATGCGCCCGCCACGCTGGATCGCCTTGCGGCGCTTTACGGGAAAGCGACGTCGGCGGGCGTCTTTCCGGCGGCTTCGATCAAGGTCGCGGAAGCGGCCAAGGTCATCGAGAACGCGCAGCGCGACATCAACATCGCGTTCATGAACGAGATCACGCAGATTTTCGCGAAGATGGACGTTTCCATTTGGGACGTGCTCGATGCGGCCTCGACCAAATGGAACTTCCTGCCGTTCCAGCCGGGACTCGTGGGGGGGCACTGCATCGGCGTGGACCCTTATTATCTCAGCCACCGGGCGCGGGAGCTGGGACATGAGCCCAATGTCATCTTGGCGGGCCGATCGACGAACGACGGCATGGGCGAATGGGTCGCGGACAGCCTGCATGCGGCGCGTAGCGAACGGCCCGGCTCCGCGTTGGTGCTGGGTCTGACGTTCAAGGAGAATGTGCCCGATCTGCGCAACAGCCGGGTGGTCGATGTCATCCGGCGTCTGCGCGAGCTCGGTCATGACGTGACGGTTCACGATGCGTTGGCGGATCCCGAAGAAGCGCTTCACGAATATGAGATCGAACTCAAGGCGGATGCGCTGGAGGGCCGTTACGACATGATTTTTGCGGCGGTGTCGCATGACGCGTATAGAAGCCTGTCTCCCCGGCGGGTACGCGATCTCGTGCATGAAGGCGGCCTGGTGGCCGATCTGAAAGGGATGTGGCGAGAGATGGATTTGGGAGCCGTGGGCCGGTGGACCTTGTGAGAAGCCCGGACAAGACGCCGCGCGCATGGGCGAGAGCCTGATGGCGGCTGGAGGTCGCTCCGCGTCGTCGGGCACGTCGCGCCGTCCGGCTTTTCGGCTCGGCGGCGATGGCCTGGCGAACAATCTCCCATTCTATCTCTATCTGATCTTGCTGGCAGCCTGCTTCGCGGGTGGCGGAGGATCGCGCGACGACGTTCTCTCCCTGCTTTATGTGCGTCCCGTCGCCGCCCTTTGCCTGATCGCGTTTCTTTTCCTTCCCGGCCCGCTCGATTTCCGCGCGATCCGGATGCCGTTCTGGCTGCTGGTCTGGTTCACGTTGCTGACCGCCATTCATCTGATCCCGCTTCCGGCTGACTGGTGGGCAGCGCTGCCGGGGCGCGAACCGTTCGTTCCCGGTGCGGAGCTCATGGGCATTTCGCAGCCCTGGCGCCCGATCAGCCTTGCACCGGATCTCACCCGCAACGCGCTGGCATCGATGATCGTCCCGTTCGCGGCTCTGATCGGGTTCGCGAAGCTCGATCCAACCCAGCGCGAGCATTTGATCACGCCGATCATCGTCCTGTCGCTTTTCAGCGCGCTTCTGGCCGTGCTGCAATTGGCGAGCGGGGGCGCCAGTTCCTTCTATCTCTACAGAATCACCAACGAAGGCGCTGCCGTGGGTGCCTTCGCCAACAGAAATCATCAAGCGATGCTGCTGGCTGTGACCCTGCCCATGCTGGCGATCTGGGCATCGCGCATGCGGGGCGACGCGCAGGCCCGCCAGATCAAGCGCGCGAGCATTGTGCTGGTGGCGGTGCTGTTTCTGTTGATGCTGATGGTCACCGGCTCGCGCGCGGGGCTCGTGCTGGGCGGCGTCGCAAGCTTCTGGGCCGGATTTCAGTACATTCAGGAGCGGGCGGTGCGCCGTGGCCGCCCGGCTGCGCACGGTCGGTCCCTCATCCTGGCTTTCGTCGCCGTCATCGCGATCGGCGGCGCGCTGACCTTCCTCGCATTCGGCCGGGCCGAAACCCTGCAACGGCTGGCCGCCAATGACTTCCAAGTCGAACAACGTGTCCAGATTTTCCCCCGGCTTGTCGCATTGGCTCGGGACTATTTTCCGGTCGGGTCGGGACTGGGCTCGTTCGATCCCGTTTTCCGGGCGGGCGAGCCGCTCGAGTTGCTCTCCGCCGGCTACCTCAATCACGCGCACAACGACCTGCTGGAACTGGCGATAACGGGCGGCGTTCCCGCGCTCGTCCTGCTACTCGTTCTGATCGGATGGTGGCTGTGGCGGAGCGTTGCGGCGTTCCGGCTGGGCGAATCCTATGCCGTTCTGGGCTCGGCCACGGTCTTGCTGCTGCTGATCGCCAGCCTTGTCGATTATCCTCTCCGAACGCCGATGCTGACGGTCCTCTTCTCGGTCGCCTGCGGATGGCTCGGCGGGACGGCGCGCCCACGGAACCGAAGCGAAGCCCTGGCGTCGTAGCGTTGCGCTCATCTTGAACCGGGATTAATGCGACTAGTTCACCCCCCGATTATGCGTATGAAAGGTAGTCGATGAGGTTTTTCTGGAGCGCGACCGCTGCCTTGAGCGGACTGATGGTCGCCGGTTGCTCCTCCTCACCGCCGTTGCAGACCACTCAATATGTCACGGTTTCTGAAACCGGCGTGCTGCCGCCGCCCTCCGCGGCCGATCTGGCAGCGCCGGGGCAGCCCTACACCATCATGCCGTTCGATCGGCTGCAGATCGAAATCTACGGCGTTGAAGAATTGGCCAGGACGGTCCAGGCGGATGCGGCCGGCGTGATTTCGTTTCCGTTGGTCGGAGAGGTCCATGCGGGGGGGCTGTCGCCTGTTCAGGTCGCCCAGGAAATCGAGCGGCGCCTGGCGGGGCGATATGTCCGCAATCCTCAGGTTACCGTAAACATAGAGGAGAGCGTCAGCCGCGTGGTGACGATCGACGGGGAAGTGACCACCCCGGGCCTCTATCCGATCGTGGGCCGCATGACCCTGATGCAGGCGATCGCCCGCGCGCAGGGTGCCACCGAATTTGCCCGATTGAATCATGTCGTGCTGTTTCGCACCGTCGATGGACAGCGCATGGCGGCGCTTTACGACATCCGCGCCATTCGCGCGGGGCTCTATCAGGATCCGGAAGTCTATGCCCAGGACGTCGTATTGGTAGGCGAATCGCGCGCGCGCCGGATTTTCCGGGATATCATCCAGAGCTCGGCGCTGCTGACGGCACCGATCATTGCGCTCATTCAACGGCGGTAGAAATCAGACAGATGAACGATATGAACCTCCGATACGCAGGTCAAAACGCTGCTCCTGCGCCGGCCGCCGAAGATTCCGTGACGCTGTTTCCGCTGCTCGGGCATTATCTGACTGTCTTTCAGCGCCGCCGCTGGCTCATTTTCGGCAGCATCGTCACCGCGATCGTGGCGGCAACCATCGTGATCCTGCTGATGACCCGCCTGTATACCGCGCGCGCGACGATCGAGATTCAGCGCGAAAGCAACAATATCGTCCGGGTGCAGGGCGTGGAGCCGGAAACCGGACTGGCGGACATGGAATTCTACCAGACGCAATACGGACTGCTGCAGTCGCATGCGCTGGCGGCCAGCGTCGCGACCGAGCTGCGCCTTTTCGACGATGCGAGCTTCTTCCAGATGTTCGAGATGCGAGAGACGGACACCTGGTTTGAAAACGGCCGTGTCCGGCCTGGGGCCTCGTCGCGCCAGCAACGGATTCGCAAGGTCGCCGACCAGTTGCTGCGCAATCTTTCGGTCGCGCCGGTCCGCCTTTCGCGCCTCGTTCATGTCAACTTTACGAGCCCCGATCCTGCCTTTTCCGCAAGGGTTGCGAATGCCTGGGGCGAGCATTTCATCCGCATGGCGCTGGAGCGTCGTTTTGCCGCGACCTCCTATGCGCGCCAGTTCCTCGAACAGCGGCTAGACCAGCTGCGCACCCGGCTGGACGAGTCCGAAAGAGTGCTTGTCGGCTATGCCGAGCGGGAAGGGCTCGTGAACCTGCCGGCCAGCCCGGCGTTCGGAATGGGCGAGCGACCGCTCGTTGTCGACGATCTGGCGGCGCTCAATCGGGAATTGACCACGGCGACCGCCGATCGCGTGCAGGCCGAAAGCCGCCTCGGCGCGCCCGGCGATCAGGTTGGCGAAGCGCTTCAGAACCAGGCGATTTCCGGCCTGCGGCAGCGGCGCGCGGAATCCGCCGCCGAGCTTGCCCGGCTGCAAGTGCAATTCGAACCCGAATATCCCCCCGTGGTTGCGCTGCGCCAGCAGATCGAGCAGCTCGACCGCTCGATCGAGCGGGAGGAAAACAGGGTGCGCGACACATTGCGCTCGAATTTCGTGGCGAGCACCGAACGCGAGGCCAATCTGACGCGGCGCGTGGAGCAGCTCAAGGCGGGCCTGCTGGATCAGCGCCGACGCAGTATTCAGTACAACATCTACCAGCGCGAGGTTGATACCAATCGCCAACTCTATGACGCGCTGCTGCAGCGCTACAAGGAGATCGGTGTTGCCGGCGGCGTGGGGATCAACAACATTTCGGTCGTGGACATCGCGCAGATTCCCGAGCGCCCCTCCAGTCCGCGGATTCTCATCTATCTGGTGCTCGCCATGGCGCTGGGTGGCGTTACGGGTTTCGTGCTGGCGCTGGTGATCGAGCAGATGGACGATGCCATTTCGGATCCGTCGCAAGTGCATAATCTGTTCGGCCTTCCCTTGCTCGGCACGGTTCCCAGAACGTCCGGCGACGAGGATCCCTATGCGCTGGTGGGCGATCGGAAGTCGGATCTTTCCGAGGCCTATCTTGCGGTGCAGACCAGCCTGGCCTTCACGACGGATCATGGCGCTCCGGCGACGCTCGCCATCACGAGCACGCGGCCCGGCGAAGGAAAGTCGACCACGGCCTATGCCGTCGCGCGATCCCTGGCGCGGACCGGCCGGCGCGTGTTGCTGATCGACGGAGACATGCGCTCGCCGTCATTCCACCACATATTGGGCCTTTCCAATGATCGCGGGTTCAGCAACTTTCTCGCCGGCGACGACAATCTGTCCGACATGATCCACACCCTGCCGGGCGATGTGGCGGTCATGCCGGCCGGGCCGCAACCGCCCAGCGCGGCGGAGCTGCTCTCCGGCGGCCGGCTCGCCGAACTCCTTCGGCAGCTCAATGACCGTTTCGACCATATCGTCATCGACTCGCCTCCCGTCATGGGCCTGGCGGATGCGCCGTTGCTTGCCAGTCGCACGGAAGGCACGGTGTTCGTGATCGAAGCCAACGAAACCAAGCTCGGCCAGGCCCGCGTGGCGATCGCCCGGCTACTGGCGGCCAATGCGCACATGCTGGGCGCGGTCGTGACCAAGTTTGAGGCAAGGCGCACGGCTTACGGCTATGAATATGGCTATGGTTATGGACGGAATGCCGAGCAAACGACTTGACGGCTGACGCGGGCGGACGGGCAATGGGTGTGACGACCGGGCGGTCTGGCCTCCTTGGATGGCTGATGGCGGGCATCGCCGGCCTCGTCCTGTCCGCGCTGCTGGTTTCGGTGACGGCGGCCGGCGTGTTCAGATATGCGCGCCCGCAGATCGCGCTCGCTGTCGCCCCCTATGACGCGCGCGCGCGCGCGGGGCTTGCCCAACAGCTGCTATCCTCCAGCCAGGCGCCCTCGGCCGAGACCATAAGGCTGGCAAGCGAATATGCCCGTGATGCCTATCGAAGCGATCCGACGGCGGTCGCGGCGTTGCGCGTGATGGGCTTTGTCGCCGATCTGCAGGGTCGTCGGCTGGAGGCGCGACGGCTGCTCGCCTATGCGGAGACGATCACCAAGCGCGACATGCTGACCGAACTCTGGCTGATCGAGGACCGGGTGGCGGCGGATGATATCGCCGGCGCGCTTCGCCACTACGATACGATCATGCGCACGTCCGAGGAGGTGAAGCCGGTTCTCTACCCCATTCTCACCAACGCCACTCAGACCCCCGAAATCGCCCGACAAGTGAATCGAATCCTGCTTGCGCGGCCGAACTGGTGGCGCAACTTCCTGACCTATTATCTCGGCGCAGGGAACGACGCCGCTGCATTCGCGACGGTGTTCCAAGGGATGCTTGACTGGTCGGATGAGCAGGATCGCGAACTCGCCACGATCCTGCTCGGCCGGCTGAGCGGAGCGGGCCGACATGATCTCGCCTGGGCCGCGTATGTCGATGTGCGAGGCCTGCCGGCTCGGCAGCCAGGCTTGCTCAGGGACGGGAATTTTCGGGTCGAACGCCGGCTTCCCCCCTTCGACTGGTCGTTCGCCGAGGATGGCGAGCTGATTCCGGATCGCCGGCTGCGGGATGGTTCCGATCAGGATTTCGTGCTCTATGTGCCGGCGGGCTCAAGCGTGGCCGGCGATGTCGCACGACAGTTGCTTCGTCTGCCGCCCGGCCGATATCGCGCGGAGGCATTGGTGGGCAGCGTTGCCGAGGATGCGCTTCGGCGGCCGCTCGTGCGGATCGAATGTGCCGGTCAGCCGGCACGGCGCCTGGCCGAAACAGATTTTCCACCGGCGGACGCCGAGGCGCGCCGGCTGGGGATGGAATTCAGCGTGCCGTCCGGCTGCGCGAACCAGTGGTTCGCCATACGCGTCAAGGGGAGCCTTGATCGGGGGGTGCCCGAATGGCCCTGGATCGGATCGATTTCGCTGCGGCGCATTTGACGTGCGCGCCTTCTCCAGATCGACCGGCAATTGCCTGCGACGCGAGCTCGGGCGGGTAGGGATCATTCGGTGCTGAAACGGGTGCTTCCCTCCTCCCTGCTGTCGGCATGGACCGGCGTGCACGGCACGATCGCGCGGGGCATGACGGTCGTCGCCATCTTCATATTGATCGCCAAGGGCGTGGCCGCCGCCAAGGAAATGGTCGTTGCCCAGACCTTCGGCACCGGATCGGTCGTCGATGCCTATCTCTTTGTTTTCAATCTAATCATGATGCCCGCCGCGCTCTGGTACAGCATCGCCATCGCGGTCGTCATTCCGCTTGACGGGCGATTGCGGAATTCCGCGCCGGCCGAGGAACGGCGATTCCGCGGCGAGCTGCTCGGCGCGGTGGTCCTGCTGGGATTCGCGACCGGACTGGTCGTTTGGCTGGCGCTGCGGCTGTTGCTGGATTTCTCGACGCTTGGTCTCGAGGCCGAAACGCATCGTCATGCGGTCACGGCCGTCAACTATCTCGCTTTCGCGGTTCCGCTCGGCCTCGCCGCCAATTCCGGGTCCGTTCTGCTGATGTCCCGGGGGCGCCACGCCAACAGCTTGCTGGAAGGGATGCCGGCGCTCGTGCTGCTGGGAGCGCTGTTGCTGTGGAGTGTCGGCGGGTTGCAGGTGCTGTTGTGGGGGACGCTCGCCGGTTTCGCGGCCCAGCTGGTCATCACCATGCTGCTGCTGGGGAGGGAGGCGCCGCGGCCGCGGTTCGGCTTCGCCTCGCCCGCCTGGGCGGAATTTCGCGCCGGGGCCGGCATCATGTTCGCGACGCAGCTGCTGATGGCGCTTACCACGGTTGTGGATCAGTTCTTCGCGGCCGACATGGCCGGCGGGTCGATCGCCACATTGGGATATGCGACGCGGATACAGGCGCTCTTTCTCGCATTGGGAGCGACCGCGATCGGGCGCGCGATCCTGCCCGTCTTCGTGCGGATGAAGGCGAGCGATCCCGATGCGCTCTACCACGTCGCACGGCGATGGACCTGGCTGCTTTTCGCTTCCGGCACCGGCGCCGTGCTGCTGATCTGGCCGTTCGCGGAGCACATCGTGCGGCTGCTGTTTGAACGCGGAGCGTTCACGACGGACGACACGCGCGAGGTCACCGAAGTGCTGCGCTGGAGCCTGACGCAGTTGCCCTTCTATTTCGCGATGATCACGGCGTCGCAGCTGCTGTACAGCGTTGCCCGCTACCGGCTGGCGGCCTGGCTGGCTTTCGCCGGCCTGATCCTGAAATTGTCGTTGAGCTTCATTCTCGTGGGCCCATTGGGTCTGGTCGGCCTGGTCGTCTCGACGACGGCGATGCAGGCATTTTCCTGCGGCGTGCTGCTGTGGACCCTGCGAACCCGCCAGCCGAAAGCGCGCGAATAGCATGTTTTCGCATCGCGATTTCAGTTATGTATTTGATTTCACTGACGATCACTGTCGAGAAACTGATTGCCTCCCTTCCCTCATGGCCTTAGGTGCAGGGCTGAATTCCGACGGGGACCAAGTAGGACTTCGACGCGCGTTCTGCAGTCGCTGACACGAACAAGGTTACGATCATGAACAAACCGGGGTTGCAGCGGCTCGAAACCCACTTCGAGTTCGGCGAGAATTGGCGGGACTATCTTGCCAATGTGGACGATGACGCGATCCGCGAAGCCGAGCGCGGCCTGCTTGACCTGCTTCCGCGGGAAGCGATTACCGGCAGCCGGTTCATCGACATCGGCTGCGGATCCGGGCTGCACAGTCTGGCCGCGTTGCGGTTGGGCGCCGCCGAGGTGGTTGCCGTGGATATCGATCCGAATTCCGTGTCCGCCGCGCGCGATTTGCTGAACAGATATGCGCCGGGCGCGCCGGTCACGATCCGCGAGCTGAGCATTTTCGATGCCCACCGCGAGGAACTCGGCGAATTCGACATTGTCTATTCATGGGGCGTGCTGCACCACACGGGAGCGATGTGGGCCGCGATCGAAAAGGCGGCCGGCCTGGTGCGCCAGGGGGGGCATTTCGCGATCGCACTCTACCAGAAGCGTCCGACCTGCGGCTTCTGGAGGCTCGAAAAGCGCCTCTATACAAATATGGCAGAACCGGTGCGGGCGGCGATCCGCGGGATTTACAAGGCCGCGTTCTATGTCGGTCTCGTCGTAACCCGGCGCAATCCCTGGACCTATGTCGCCAATTACAAGGGAAAGCGCGGCATGAATTTCCATAACGATGTTCACGATTGGCTCGGCGGCTATCCTTACGAGTCGGCCACGCCCGAGGAAGTGAAGACATGCTTCGCCCGGCTCGGCTTCAGGCCGATAGTCGAACGGCCGCGGCCGAAGGATTTCGGCCTTTTGGGAACCGGCTGCGCCGAATTCACCTTTCGCCGCGGCTGAAACCGGCGGCGCTTGCCCATGCAACCATGACTGACGAGCCGCGCGGAGCGATCAGCATCTTCCTGCCGAGCCTCGAGGGCGGCGGGGCGGAAAATGTCATGATTACGCTCGCCAACGCGATCGCCGCGCGGGGACACGCCGTCGACCTCGTGCTTGCTTCGGCACGCGGTCGTTTCATGGACGAGGTTGGCCCCGGTGTCCGCATCGTCGATCTCGGCCGCAGCCGCGTCATGACCTGCATATTACCGCTGCGCGATTATCTGCGACGGGAATCGCCCATTGCCCTGCTCTCCGCGCTCAGCCACGCCAATGTCGTCGCCTTGCTCGCGCGCCGCCTGTCCGGCTGGCGCGGCCGGATGGTGATCAGCGAGCGTACCAGCTTCCTCAGCGTCCGCCGCTACGCCCGAACGCCGAGGAACAGAATCATGCGGGGCCTCATGCGCGTGACCTATCCCTGGGCGGATGCCGTCACCGTCGTGTCCGAGCCGATCATCGCCGAACTGGCCGAAGGGCTGCGGCTGGATGCGCGGCGCATATATTATGTGCCCAACCCGATCGTCTCAGATCGTCTGCGGTCGTTGGCCGAAGAGGTGCCCGACCATCCCTGGCTGGCGGATAAGGGCCTGCCCGTCGTGCTGGGCGTCGGCCGATTGTCCCCGGAAAAGGGTTTCGATGTCCTGATCGGGGCCTTCGCGCGATTGCGTGAAAGCCGTGCGGCGCGGCTCGTCCTTCTTGGCGAAGGACAGGAGCGGGCGGCTCTGGAGAGGCTCGTCGATCGCCTGGGCGTGGGCGACAGCGTCGCATTGCCTGGTTTCGCGGCCAATCCTTTTGCCGCGATGAGGCGCGCGGACGTGTTCGTCCTCCCGTCCCGTTTCGAAGGGATGCCGGGCGCCCTGATACAGGCCATGGCATGCGGCACGCCCGTGGTCAGCTCGGATTGCCACTCCGGGCCGCGCGCGGTCCTGGAGGACGGGAAATGGGGGGCGCTCGTTCCTGTCGAGGACGAGCTTGCGCTGGCGCGCGCGATCGCGCAGGTCCTGGATGCTGGCGAACATCCGCCGGTGGCCGATCGGGCGGCACTGTTCGACGAGGAGAGAGCGGTCGATCGCTATCTTGAGATCATGGGAGTTGCGTCCCGCCGCGATCCTGTCCCTGGCGGCGCGCGCTCAGACTAGCCAATAATAGAAATATATAGCCGTGAAGAACGCGAACTGAAAGATGTAGATGAAGCGATATTGCGGTGCCAGGCCCGCCGCCATCACGGCGAGCGCGGGAATGGCGAGGGCAGAAAAACGCGATCCGTAAAGGTCCATCACCGCCGATGCAAGCGCCATGGAGGCGCAGAATATATAGAATATCGGCTCGAATCCCATCTTCTTGTCGTTCCGGAACATCATGAATGTGACGGCGAACGAAAGCCATGCGACAGAGAGCAATATTCCTGATGTATGATCAAGCACATAAAGTGCGCGATGGTCATTAATTGCCGAAAGGGCTGTGACCCTTATCGAAGTGATCGCAACACCAATCACGATAAATGCGACGAAAATCGCCATCGCATTGCGGGATATGTTGTCCAATATCCGCCTGTTCTCCAGCACGACATAGGCGAGATAAAATAGCCCGAACAGAAAGAAGGACGTGTGGATCGCCGCGGCGATCACGAGCAGGGCAATCTTGAGAGGGCGGTGCGAAATCAGCGTCGCGGACCAGAACAGCGCGCAGGCGAGCCCCGAGCGGATCTGGGAGAGCGTGAGTTCCACGAACGCCGGATTGAACAGAAAAAGCAGATACCAGGCGGATCCCGAGCGCTTGACGACGAACAGGCCGATCAGGAAAACGGAAGTCAGCGAAACGATCGTGAAGGCGGCATCGATGTCGCCAACCATTCCGTGCAGGGTGTCGAACAATCGGACCCAAAGCCCCTCGCCGAGGAAAAACTCGATGGGGGACGTGTTGAGAAGCTCGAACAGATACCATTGGGACTGAAACCCGGCACGATAGGCTTCGAGATCGGAGAAGCCGTACGGGTTGATGTCGCGCCAGCCGATCAGCACGAAAAGCGCGGCAAAAACCGCTGCCTGGAAGACATGCGAGGAACGAATCTGCATTAACATCGGCAGAAAGGGAACTCGGAGAGGCAGGGAGAAAGAAAGTGCCCCCTAGCATGCCCCGCCCTACCGCGAAAGGACCGCCAAAAGCGCTTTCGGTCACGCTATCGATGGATTAGGTGGCTTTGGCGAATGTCGTCGAACGGCTTCGATCCAAATGGATTTTGATGAAGATTCTCCACTTCATAGCCGGCCTGGGCCGGGGCGGCGCGGAAGCGATGCTGGCGAAGCTGGCACTGGGCGGGGGAGCGCACGAGCATATGGTGCTCTCGCTCGGTGCGATTGGGCCCGTGGGCGAAGAATTGGCCGCGGCCGGGATTCGCGTCCATGCATTGAATGTGGGGCGCCGGGGTCGGAATCTCTCCGGCCTCTTCACTGTGGGCGGCCTGGTCGATCGAGAGCGGGCCGACATCGTGCAGGGCTGGATGAGCCACGGCAATCTCGCCGCGACGGCGGCGCATTGGCTGACGCGTCGCCGGAGCCCGTTATTGTGGAACATACGCCAGTCGCTGTCGGTCCCGAAGTGCGATCGCTGGACCACCCGGCGGATCATCGCCGTCAATGCGCGTCTTTCAGGACGGCCAGCGGCGATAGTGTACAATTCTACACAGGGTGCGCTGGAGCACGAGGCCATCGGCTATGCCCGTCAAAAGCGCCGGATCATTCCCAACGGCTTCGATCTGGAGCGCTTTCAGCCGTCGCCCGTCGCCCGTCGCGCAATGCGCCGCGATCTGGGCGTCCGGGACGACGAAATCCTGATCGGCCTGATCGCGCGTTTCGATCCCTGGAAGAATCATGAGGGCTTCTTTGCCGCTGCGAGCGAGCTCATGGTCGGCCAACCCGCCGTTCGCTTCCTTTTCGCCGGCAGCGGCATGACGCGGGAGAATCCGCAGGTCGCGCATCTCATGGCCGATCCCCGGCTGGCCGAGCGGTCGCTCCTGCTGGGAGACCGCAGCGACATTCCGGCGATTACCAACGCCTTGGACATCGCCTGCAACGTGTCTCATGGCGAGGGCTTTCCCAATACGATCGGAGAGGCGATGGCCTGCGCAATTCCCTGCGTCGTCACCGATGCCGGGGATTGCCGTGAGATCGTCGGCGATGCGGGGACGGTCTGCGCAGACAAGCGCCCGTCCACCATCGCAGCCGCGCTATCCGCGATGATAGATTTGGGCGGACAAGGCCGATCTCATCTCGGCCGGCTAGCCCGCGAGCGGATCGAGCATCACTATTCGCTGTCCGCGGTCGTCGCGCGTTATGATGCGCTTTACGAGGAAGCCGCCGAAGCTTCGGCGGCCGGGAGATAGACTCCATGATACAGATTCGAGGCCGGGCTCTCGCAGCTGGGCGCAGTCCTGAAAGGAAGGCCGGCTGATGTGCGGGATTGCGGGGTTCCTGACGGCCGGCGCTTTCGCGGGGGCCGAGCGGGCAGTCACCGCGATGACGGACGCGATCGCCTATCGCGGTCCCGACGGCTCCGGTCACTGGCTCGACAAGGAGGCCGGCATCGCGCTCGGCCATCGTCGGCTCGCGATCATCGATCTTTCGGAGGCGGGACATCAGCCGATGGCGTCCCATTCCGGCCGGTTCGTCGTGACCTATAATGGCGAAATCTATAATTTCAGGGCGCTGAGGGCCGAGATCGAGGCGCAGGTTCCGGGGCTGCCGTGGCGCGGCTATTCCGACACCGAAGTGCTGCTTGCGGCCATCGATCTCTGGGGCGTGCATGATGCCCTGACCCGCCTGAACGGCATGTTCGCGCTGGCCCTGTGGGACCGGGAGACGCGAACGCTGATCCTGGCGCGCGACCGGGCCGGCGAGAAACCGCTTTACTATGGCCGGATGGGGAACAGCTTCCTTTTCGCTTCGGAGCTGAAGGCGCTCAAGGCGTATCCGGGCTTCTCGGGCGATGTCGATCGCGACGCGCTGACTCTGTTCATGCGCTATAATTACATTCCAGCACCGCATACGATCTGGCGCGGGCTCGCCAAGCTGCCGCCCGCGCATTTCATCGAAATCCGCGACGGGGGGCGGGATATCGGTCCGCCGACCCCCTATTGGGATTTCCGCTCCGTCGCCGAGGCCGGCGCCGCCCGACCTCTCGCCGACGGGCCGGAATTGGTGGACCGGCTCGATGCCCTGCTGCGAGACGCCGTACGGTTGCGGATGGAGGCCGATGTTCCGCTCGGGGCGTTTCTGTCGGGCGGGATCGATTCATCGACCATCGTCGCTCTCATGCAGGCGCAGTCTTCGCGACCCGTCCGCACGTTCACGATCGGCTTCCGCGAGCAGGGCTATGACGAGGCCGTGCATGCCAAGGCTGTGGCGCGGCATCTGGGCACCGAACATACCGAGTTGCATGTCACGCCGGACGATGCGCTGGCCGTCATTCCCCGTCTGTCCCGGATCTGGGACGAGCCTTTCGCCGATTCGTCCCAGATTCCGACCCATCTCGTTTCCGAGCTGACGCGCCGCCATGTGACGGTGAGCCTTTCCGGCGATGCCGGCGACGAGCTCTTCGCCGGCTATTATCGCTATTTCCTGGGCATGCGGATCTGGAACCGGATTTCCAGGCTGCCCTTGGGCGCACGCCGGGCGATGGCGGCGACGCTCGCCGCGCCGGTGACGGGCAGGATGGCGGCCGGCATTGCCGGCCTGGTACCGCGCTACCGCAATCTGAATCTCGCGGATCGCTTGCCGAAGGTCGGAGAAATCCTGTCCGAACAATCGCCGGCGTCATTCTATCGCCGGCTGGTCTCCACGTTCAAGGAACCGCGGATGCTGGTTCTGGGCGGGGAGGAGCCGCCGTCGATACTGGATGAGGAAGGGCCGGCATTTCCGGATTTCTGCCAGTCGATGATGTACAAGGACACATTGACCTATCTGCCGGACGACATTCTGGCCAAGGTCGATCGTGCGAGCATGGCAGTGAGCCTGGAAAGCCGTGTCCCGTTCCTCGACCATCGCGTCATCGAGTTCGCCTGGCAGATTCCCCAGTCCGCGAAGGTTCGCGGCGGGGTGGGCAAGCACATCCTGCGCGAAGTGCTGTTCCGCTACGTGCCCAAGCCGCTGGTGGAACGGCCGAAAATGGGCTTCGGCGTCCCCATCGACGAATGGTTGCGAGGTCCGCTGCGCGACTGGGCCGAGGATCTCCTCGATCCGCGCCGCCTGCGCGACGACGGCTTTTTCGATCCCGCGCCCATCCGGCGATTGTGGGAGGAGCATGTCTCGGGACGACGGCGCTGGCACCATCATCTGTGGACCGCGCTGATGTTCCAGGCCTGGCTGCGGGAGCAGGCGCCGCCGCGCACGCAGGATTTGCCTTCCTTCGCCCAGGTGATGCGTGCCTGATCTCTCGCGCAAGGGAAGGAAGAACCGGAAAATCGAGCGGATGGCGGTGCTTTCCAATGGTGCCTATTCCCTTTCCAATTTTCGTGGGCCCCTGATCCGGTCGCTGGTCGATCGGGGCATCCGCGTGTTCGCGCTTGCACCCGATTTCGATGAACGGACGCGCGAGCGCGTGCGCGAGTTCGGCGCCGAGCCCGTGGACATTGCGATGGAACGGACGGGGATGCGGCCCTTGCGGGATTTGTTGGATAGCATACGCCTCGCGCGTCAGCTGCGCGCGCTCGAACTGGATGCGGTATTGAGCTATTTCATCAAACCGGTGATTTACGGGAGCCTCGCCGCCAGAGCCGTGGGCGTGCCAAGGCGCTTCGCGATGGTCGCCGGCGTGGGCTATGTCTTCATTTCAGATGGAGGAAGCCTTCCCGTCAGACGGCGTTTGCTGCGCTGGCTGGTTATGCGGTTGTACAAGCTCGGCTTCGCTTCGTGCGAGGTCGTCTTCTTCCAGAATGGAGACGACGTTGACTTCTTCACCCGGGCGCGTCTGACGGGGCCGGCGCGCGTCGTACAGATCGCCGGCACGGGCGTCGATCTCGACCAGCTGCCGCAGTCGTCGCCGCCCCTGCGGCCGGTCACGTTTCTGCTCATGGCGCGTCTACTGCGCGAAAAAGGGATACGCGAATATGCCGAAGCGGCGCGGATCGTAAGCCAACAACGGTCCGGCGCGCATTTCGTGCTGCTGGGCGGATTTGATCCCAATCCCGGATCGCTAAGCCGCGCGGAAATCGATGCGTGGGTGAGCGGGGGCCTGCTGCACTGGTATGATCATGTCGAGGATGTTCGTCCGTGGCTTGCCCGAAGCAGCGTCTACGTGCTGCCATCCTATCGCGAGGGCAAGCCACGCAGCACACAAGAAGCGCTTGCCGTGGGACGTGCTGTTATCACTACCGATGTTCCCGGCTGTCGGGACACGGTCGTGGACGGTTTGAACGGCTTTCTGGTGCCGGCGCGTGATTCCGTCGCGCTTGCACAGGCCATGATCAGGTTCATCGATGAGCCATCGTTGATCGTACGCATGGGGGAGGAAAGTCGCACGCTGGCCGAAGAAAGGTTCGATGTCTCGCGGATCAACGCGGAGATGCTGCGCGCGATGGACATTCCGGACCGGAACACCGCCGCTTAACCGCCACGCCGCAGGCGATTGATGCGGAAGGTCGGGACGTCGATCTCGGCGGCGCTCGCCCCGGTCGTGTCGGGCAGGATGGTGATATCGGGCGGCGTTTCGGGGGTGACCCGCGAAACGATCGCGGGCGCGCGGCCGGGCCGCAGCTGCCCGCCGATCCGTATCCGTCGCCAGATGTTCGCGGTCCGGCCCGTCGTCGGCGTGCTGTCGGCGAGATAATTGCGAAAATCGAGGCGGGGGATGTCGTATTCGGCGGTCGTTCCCGGCTCGATGACGATGTTCAGATCGATATCCTCGATCACCGACGGGCCGTCTTCGGGCGCATGCTGGTGCGTAAGCGCCACACAGGCGCGGCCCCAAACGAGGGTCCCGGAGAAAGCAACATCGAGCCTGATTAGCGAGGTGGGGCGGCCGTAGCTTACGATCGGCACCGCGATGTCGGCGACCGGTCCATGGCGGGCGCCCTGATGGTGGATGCGCAGCGCGAGGCGATGGTTCGAGACGCCGTACGGATAATAGGAGCGCGCGCAGTTGAATGTGCTGAGGCCGCCGGTCAGATCGTCGCCATTGTTCTGGCAGCTGATCGCATAGAAGACCTGGGCGGCCCGGCAACTGGGCGCGATGTGGATGCCGCGGACGCGGGGACCACCCGGCACGCCCTGGGCGGTGATGAAGCTGACCAGCCTTTCTCCGGCGACATTGTCGAACGTGACGTCGACGCTGTCCCGCTGGCCGGCATCGAGCACGATGAACCGGCCGCCAGCCTGGTAGATGCCGCGATAGCCAGTGTCGATGCAGCGCAGATTCTCGATCCGCAGAGTCCGGTAATGGGCGAGATAGAGGATGTTGAAGACGTAATGGCCGCGCGAATGGAGACGCAGGGTCGCCCCGTTTCCGGCCAGAACGGCGTCCTCCAGCCCGAAGACGACAAAGACGTTGCTGCCGTCGGCGTGGACCCCGAGATCGTAGACATGCCCTGGCTCGAGGTGAAGCGTTCCGCCCTGCCCGGTCCAGGCTTCGAAGGCTCGCTCGAGGATCTGGCGGTCGCTGAGGCCGGGCGCGCGGAAATCGGCCACGTGCAAATCGTCCGCCCGGCGACGCTGGGCGTCGGCCGGCGCATTCCGGCAATTGATCAGGAGAGCGGGCAGGGCGGCGGCGCTGGCGGCGCGGATGAAATGCCGGCGGTTCAGCGAAGTCATGGGCGCCATTACCCTGAAGCAGATTGATCGGGCCTGAATGTGCCCGGAGGCGATATGTTGCAAGACGGGCGTCGGGGACGCGTGCGAGCGAGTGCTGCGCGCGGCTCTATTTCGCGCCGTAGCCGGAAAAGACGATGGAAATCGTCTTGCCCAGAATGAGCAGGTCCAGCCAGGCCGAAAAATTCTTGATGTAGTAGAAGTCGTAGTGGAGCTTCGAGTGTACTGATTCGAGGTCCGCGACATGCCCTTGATTGACCTGTGCCCAGCCGGTGATGCCGGGTCGCACGATATGCCGGTAGGTATAGAAGGGCAGTTCGGCCTCGTACCAGTCCGATAGGCTGAGCGCCTCCGGCCGGGGCCCGATCCAGCTCATCTCGCCCTTGATGATGTTCCATATCTGGGGAAGCTCATCGATGCGCGTTCGCCGCAGGAATTTCCCGACGCTGGTTATCCTGTGATCGCCAGCCAGGGTGATCGCCTCGTCGCGATCCACGGCTTCGGACGGGTCGCCGTGATGCATGGTCCGGAACTTCAGAACCTTGAACGTGCGGCCGCCATAGCCGCGGCGCAGCTGGCGAAAGAAAACAGGGCCGGGCGTATCCGTCTTGATCGCGATGGCGACGATGAGGCCGGGGATGACGATCAGTGGCAGAAGTGCGATCGATGTCGCCAGATCTATGATGCGCTTGATCTTCCTGTAGCTGAGATTGGGAATGAGCGAGCCGAAGCTGTTTTCGGACAAATGCTCGATCTCGACCCGGCCAGTCAGCGATTCCTGCACCTGCTTGATGTGGTAGACGGGCTGTCCGGCGACAGCCACGTCGGCGATGAGCCGTTCCCAATCGGGCCCGAGATCGGCGCGCAGATCCGCGATCAGCACCGCGTTGGAATCTGTTGGCATCCGCGGTTCGCGCAGGATGACCCATTCGACATGCGGAATGGCCGCGACACTAACGGTACTTGCCGACGGCACGACGTAAAAGCGTTGCCCCTTGCGGTTGCGAAGATAGGCGCTCACCAGAAAGAAGAAGATGATCGCGGCCGCAAAGCTCATGCCGAATACCATGCGGCTGTAATCGAGCCGCAGCGCGAAATAGATCGACAATATGAGGCCGTAGCCCGCGGTCAGAGCCGGCAGGACATGGCCGACGATACCCACGCCGGGAAAGGTCACGACGCGCCGGAACAGATAGATTGCGATGATGAAGGCGATGAGCGACCCTCCGGCCGTGTTCAGGCCATATGGCTCGCCCCAGACCAAATCCGGGCGCATCAGCCTGTAGGCGAAGAGAGGCAGGATAACCGTGAGGAGAATGCCGAGCAGGCATTGGTAACGAAGCCGCCCCATGAACGCCACCGGCGCCACCGAATGCAGGCCGTGATTGACGAACTCATTTTGCGGCCGCAGGCGCTTTGCTGAGGCTTTGGTCATCCAACTCTCTGTTACCGGACGGTTCACGCCATCGAACAGCCGGCCTGTTAGCAGCGGCACCGGGCGCTGTCATCGTGAGTCATCGCTTATTCCGCTTCCACTCACCGTGTCCAAGGTCAGTTTTTCAGGCGATGATAGTCCTTGTACCATTCCACGAAGGCCGGGACACCTTCGTCGATCGAGGTGGTCGGCTCGAAGCCGAGATCGCGGCGGATCGCATCGATGTCGGCGAACGTCTCGGCCACATCGCCCGGCTGCATCGGTTCCATCTGGAGAATAGCCGATCGGCCGCAGGCGTCTTCCAGCAGCCCGATCATCCGCATCAGCTCTTCCGAGCGGTGATTGCCGATATTGTAGAGGCGATGCGGCGAGACGCTGCCGCCCGCCTTGGCCGACCCGTCATCGGGCGCCGGATTGTCATGGCAGGCGACAACGCCCTTCACGATATCGTCGATATAGGTGAAATCGCGCCGCATATTGCCATGATTGAAGACCTGGATCGGGTCTCCGGCAAGGATCTTGCGGGTGAAAATCCACATCGCCATGTCGGGCCGGCCCCATGGGCCGTATACCGTGAAAAAGCGCAGGCCGGTCTGCGGCAACCGATAGAGATGGGCGTAGGTCTCGCTGATCAGCTCGTCCGACTTCTTGGTCGCCGCATAGAGCGATATGGGCTGATCGACCCTGTCCTCGACGCGGAACGGGAGCGTCTTGTTGCTGCCGTAGACCGACGACGAGGAGGCGTAGACGAAATTCGATACGCCGCGATGACGCGCGACTTCCAGGAGATTGAGGTGCCCGACGAGGTTGGATTGGATATAGGCTCGGGGATTGTCGATCGAATAGCGCACGCCGGCCTGCGCTCCGAGATGAATGATCCGGTCGAAATCGTGCGAGGCGAGGCTCGCCTCCAGGGCTTCGTGATCGGCGAAGTCCACCCGCTCGAAGCAAAGCTCGCCGCTGTTCAGCTTGCGAAGCTCGTCGATCCTGCGCGTCTTGAGCGCCGGATCGTAATAATCGTTTATGGCATCGATCCCGACGACGGTTTCGCCCCGGGCCATCAGGTTTCGTGCCGTGTGGAACCCGATGAAACCGGCAACGCCGGTAACAAGTGTGGCCATGGAAAGTCTCTGTGGCCCTCGGCCCTTGCAGCCGACGCGGTCGCGCGGCCATATTTCGATTGGTCTCCGGCAATGCCCTACGGTATCTCAGGGCGAAAAAATAGCGGCCCGAAGGCCGCTATTTCTTTTCATGCCTGTCGGCGCGACTACGGGCTCGTGGGCGCGTCGTCACCACCGCTGGTGAGAGCGATGACACCGCCGACAACGGCGAGGATCGCGAGCAGCGGGATGAACCAGCCGCCGTTGACCGCATCGGCCGAATCCATGTCCGCACCAGCGCGCGACTGAGCCGCTACCGAGAGCGAGGAGGCAGACGTGGCGGTCTGCGCCAGAACCGGCGTGCTGGCCATCGAGACCGCGAGCATCGCCACCATAGATGCCTTCTTGAAACTCATTTCAAACTCCCTGCTGAGCTGGCAGAAGCGGCACTGCCACAGCGATGATGATATGACAACCCCAAAACCGCGCTCCCGACCACCCGCAAACATACTGTTGCCGATTTGCAAGACATTTCGGCGAGAGAACGACGGCCGCGATTGGAGTAACGCGCACCTGCTTTCGCTCAGAAATGGTTAAGTCATCATTAATTGTAGATATCGCAAAGGTAGTGTTTCAGCAATGTGCAGCATGAAATCTTGACTATTGCTTCCTCGGGGCGACTTGCCCTTGCCGCCGTCATGTTTGCGGCCGGACTTGCCGGGCCTGCTTTCGGGCAGGCGGGATCGCGCATCGAATCCCTGTCGGCGATGCGCGACCTGGATGCGCGCGTCGCCACGGTCGGGCATCGGCTCGCGGTGGCCGGGGTCGATCTGTGCGCGACGACGGCATGGCTGCCCGGGATCGCGCTTCACGACCTGTCGCAATATGGCGCCGATTTTCGCGACGCCGCGATTCGCGCCTTCGGCATCGATGCCGGCCCCGGCGTGCTCGCGCTGGCCGAAGGCGGCCCGGCGGAACAAGCGGGCGTGCGCCGCGACGACATCATTCTCGATCTCGACGGCACCGCCCTGCCGGCCGGCCGGCCGGATGAGCCGCGCACGTTCGAGCGGATGGAAGCGCTTCTGGAAGCGCTCGAGGCGGCCTTTGCCGATCGTGTCGCCGTCATCGGCCTGCGGCGCGGGGGCGGGAGGCTGGAGGTCGAGGTCCGCGGCGCGCGCGGGTGCGCGTCGCGGTTCCAGCTCATCCCGTCGCGCCGGCTCAACGCGCTGGCCGACGGGCGCTATGTCCAGGTGACGAGTGCGATCGGGGCCTATGTCGGATCGGACGACGAGCTCGCCGCCGTGCTCGCCCACGAGCTCGCGCACAACATCCTGCGCCATCGCGCCCGTCTGGACGCGGCCGGCATCCAGCGAGGAGTGCTTCGCCAATTCGGGCGCAATGCCCGGCTGACCCGCGAGACCGAGCAGGAGGCCGACCGGTTCGCCGTCTATCTGCTCGATCGCGCGGGATACGATCTCGGCGCCGCCCTTGCCTTCTGGGAGCGCTTCGGGCGGCGCGGGCTCAATTTCCTGGGCAGCCCGACGCACGGCAGCTGGCGCACCCGGGTGGCGCTGATCCGCCGCGAAGTCGAAGCCGTGCGCCGCGCCCGCGCGCTTGGCGAAATTCCTGCGCCTCCCATCGCCGCGCCGGCCGGCGAAGATTCAGGTCGATAGGAACCAGCGCTCCGCGCCCTCCAGGGCGATCGCGGTCAGCTTGCCGCTTTCATAGGCGCCGGTATCGATGCCGATCCGGTTGGAGCGCAGGTCCACATCCTTCGTGATGCTGTGGCCATGCACGACCAGCTTGCCGAAGCTGTCGCGGTGGAGAAGGAAATCGTCGCGGATCCAGCGCAGGTCGCTGCCGCGCTGTTCGGCGAGATCGACGCCGGGACGCACGCCCGCGTGGACGAACAGATAATCGCCCATCTCGATCCATTCCTCGAACGCGGACAGGAAGGCGACATGCTCCGACGGCACCCGCGCCCTGAGCGCCGCCGCAAGGCCGTCATAATCGAGGCTCCGATATTCGGCCTCGTCGATGCCATAGCTCAGGATCGTCGCGCGGCCGCCGATCCGGATGAGGAATTTGAGCGCCTTAAGGTCGCCGCCGACCGCGCGCAGGAACACTTCCTCGTGATTGCCCATCAGGAAGCGGGTGGGAGCCGGGCCCTTGCTGTAGGCGATCAGCCGCTCGACCACGCCGCGCGAATCGGGGCCGCGATCGACAAGGTCCCCGAGGAAGATGACAAGCGTGTCCGCCGGTCCGCGCGAGGCATTGTCCGACTCGATCTCCGCGAGCAGAGCGTCGAGCAGGTCGAGCCGGCCGTGAATATCGCCCACCGCATAGACGCGCCGCCCGTCCGGGATGCTGCCCCCGGCGGACGGACGTTTCCTGACGAGATCGAGGAGGCGTTGGACGGGCATGGCTGGAACGTCGCGGAACAATCGCTGCAAGGCTTGAGGAAGGCCGCCAGATAGGCGCGCCGGGCGCCCCGTTCAATCGCTCCGATGCGCTGACCCGAGGCGGGCGCCCTTGTGCCGCCTTGGTTGGCCGACTATCAGACACCGTCAATGTCCATGAATCGACAGGGACCTGGAATTGCAGGATGAATGGGTCTGGGCGGTGGCGCTATGCGCGCTGCCCTTCGTGGTCTTCGGCGCGATCGAACTTGTCGCGATATTGCGCCGCCGCCGCCTGAAAGCGATCGCGCGACGCTCAAAGGGGCCTGCCGCCGCCGCCGGGCGCGCGGCGAAGGGTGTCATTGGCCGGGGATGACCCGGCTTTCCGGCAGATGAAGGAAATGGCCGGCTTCCTGACGATCGCGCGGCCTGCCCGCAGCGCCTTGTGGATGCTGGTGCTGCTGATGATCGGCGCACCCGCCCAGGCGGCCGTCGAGATCGCCTTCTATTCGCGTGAGCTCGGCGGCAACAATTTCCCCCATGCCTTCGTCAGCCTGCGTGGCACGATCGATTCGACCGGCGAAGAGATCGATACCAGCTACGGCTTCACCGCCAAGGCGATCACGCCGGCGATATTGTGGGGCTCGGTCGCCGGCGAGGTGGTCGTCGAAGGGCCGCGTCAGATCGCGCGCAGCGATCGGCAGTTCGCGCTGACGCTGAACGATGCGCAATATCATGCGGTGATGGCGGTGGTGGCGGAATGGCGCGATCGCGCCCAGCCGTCGTACAATCTCAACCGGCGCAACTGCGTCCATTTCGTCGCGCGGATCGCCGAGACGGTCGGGCTGCGCGTCGAATATGTCGATCGCCTGATGAAACGGCCTCGCTCCTTCCTTCTGCACGTGCGCGACCTCAATCCCCAGTTTGCGTCGCAGGAAGATTCCGCAACGCCTCCGTAACATTCGATTATTCGGGGTTTGGCCCCCCGATATGATCTGCTATGCCAGCCGCTTCTCATAGAGATCCAGTGTACCAATGAGGGGGGTGTGCATATGGTCTTGTCGGCGGAAGATGACCGTGTGGACGATGCCGTCCCGCGCCGGCATTTTCATGGGCATCCGCTCCGTGTGATCCGTGCCGTCCTGGTGTCGGGCTGCGCCGCGATGCTGGCGACGGCCGTTCAGGCCCAGGTCGCGCCTGTGCCGCCGACGCGCGAGGAGGTGGAGCGCCCTGTTCCCGATTCCGCCCCGCCGCCCCGCGCCCGGCTGACCATCGACGAGGGCGTGCCCCGGGCGCCCTGCGCACTCGACCGGCCGGAATATGCGAATATCCGCTTCACCCTGAACGACGCCGTCTTCGACGATCTGCGCGGGCTGTCACAGCAGGATCTGCGGCCGGCCTTCCTTCCCTTTGTCGGGCGTGAACATTCCGTTTCGGTCGTTTGCGAGATCCGCGATCGCGCGGCGGCGATCCTGCGCGAGGCCGGCTATGTCGCGGTGGTGGAGGTGCCCGAGCAGCGCATCGCCGACGGCAATGTGCGCTTCCGGGTCCTGCAGGCGCGCCTCGTCGGCCTGCGGGTGCGCGGCGATGCCGGACGCGCGGAGCGGACGATCGCGGCCTATCTGGATCGCCTGACCGAGGACGAGGTGTTCAACCGCTTCCGGGCGGAGCGCTATCTGCTCCTCGCCGGTGACCTGCCGGGCTACAATGTCCGGCTTGCCCTGCGCTCCGCTGGCACCGCGCGCGGCGAGGTGATCGGCGAAGTCACGGTGCTGCGAACCACCGCGCTCGCCGATCTCAGCATCCAGAATTACGGATCGAAGCAGCTCGGCCGCTGGGGCGGCCTGGCGCGCGCGCAATTCTTCGGTCTGACCGGCATGGGCGACAGGACCACCCTGTCCTTCTTCTCCACCGCCGATTTCGAGGAACAGCGCACGCTCCAGCTCGCGCACGATTTCCGGATCGGGGGCGAGGGCCTGGCGATCGGCGGCCAGTTCACCTACGCTTGGGGGCGGCCCGATATCGGTGATCCCAATGTCGATATCCGCGCGCGCACCCTGCTCGCGACCCTGCAGGCGAGCTACCCTTTCGTCCGCCGGATCGATCGGACGCTGCGCGGCGGGATCGGGCTCGATGTCATCAACCAGGACGTCGAATTCAACGGACTGGATCTCAACCGGGATCGGTTGCGCGTCGCCTTCGCGCGGCTCGATTTCGACGCGGTCGGAATCGATCCCGGCAATCTGCGCTACACGGCGGTGGAGCCGCGCTGGCGGTTCGGCGGCAATGTCGAAATCCGCCAGGGGCTGGATCTTTTCGGTGCGTCCGATCCGTGCGGTCCGGGCTTCGTCAACTGCCTGGCGCCGGGAATCGTCCCGCCCAGCCGCTTCGAAGGCGATCCGACCGCGACGGTGATCCGCGGCGGCGTTTATGGCGAATATCGTCCGATACCGGAAATCACCATGTCGCTGGGCGCGCGCGCCCAATATAGCGGCGATCCGCTGCTCGCCTTCGAGGAGATTTCGGGCGGCAATTATACATTCGGCCGTGGCTACGATCCGGGCACGATCCTGGGCGACAGCGGCATCGGCTTCCAGGCCGAGCTGCGCTACGGCAGCGCCTACCCCCGTTCGCGCGACGCCTGGGCATTTCAGCCGTTCGTCTTCTTCGATCATGGCTGGGCCTGGAACGAGGATATCGTGGCGCCCGTCCCGCGTCAGGAATTGAGCTCGGCCGGCGGCGGCGTCCGGGCCGCTTATGGCGACAAGTTCCGCATCGAAGCCACGCTCGCAGTGCCGCTGCAACGCGCTGGTCTGCAGGTCGAGCGCGGCGATCCCCGCTTCCTGATCACGTTCACCACCCGTTTGTGGCCATGGAGTTTCTGATGATGGCTCGCTTCCTTCATCCCGTTCCCTGTCGTGCCGCCACCCGCCGCGACGCCTGGCGCCGGCACCTGCTCGTCGGCTGCGCGACGGCCTCGACCCTGGCGCTGGCCGCGCATGGCGACAAAGCCTCGGCCCAAGCGTTCCAGCTCAACGACGCCAATCCGTCCGTCCAGGCGGGAAGCGTCGACTTTTCGCGCAACACGACACCCACGCCGGGGGCGGAAACGATCACGGTCAACTCGTCCACCGCGATCATCAACTGGAACAGGGCGGAAACCGATTTCCTGCCCACCGGCAGCGTGGCGACGTTCCAGAACGGCTCCGGAGTCACCAATTTCGCGGTGCTGAACCGCATCTTCTCGCTCGACGGCGGTCCGGTGCGCTTCGACGGCACGGTCCTGAGCCGGATCGACGGCAATCCTGGCGGCACTGTGATCTTCCAGAATACGGGCGGCATCATCGTCGGATCGACGGCTGTGTTCGATGTCGGCAATCTGGTGCTGACGACGCTCAATGTGTTCGACGAGACCGGCTATGGCGATTTCATCAATTCCGGCGGCGGCCTCGACATGGGCTCGTTCACCAGCGCGGGGGTCGTCACCGAGCCCGGCGCGCAGATCCGGGCGACCGCGGAAGGCAGCTACGTGGTCCTTGCCGGATCGTTCGTCGATCATGGCGGCAGCACCTATGTGAACGGCACCGCGGCCTATATCGGCGCGCAGGACGTTTCCTACACGATCAACGATGGTTTGTTCGACATCGTCGTCAACCTCGGCAGCTTCAACGAGACGCCGATCATCCATACCGGGACGACCGGCGGGCCGGCCAGCACGGGCGCAGGCGACCCGCACCGGATTTTCATGGTCACAGCGCCGCTCGACAGTTTTGCCGTGGCGAACATGCTGGTTTCGGGATCTGTCGGCTTCGACGAGGCGGTCTCGGCGAGCATCGAGAATGGCCAGATCGTCCTGTCCGCCGGCTTCAACATCGAGAACGGCCAGCTCGGCAGCGAAGCCAAATATGCCGAATCGAACATCTACATCACGGGCGGCAGCTTCACATCGGACGTGTTCGCGCGGGCGACGCGCAACGTGATCGCGACCAGCGAGGACGGTCCCCTGTCCTTCACCGGCGATTATACCGCCGAGGCCTTTGAACGGGCACAGCTCGGCGCGGTGAACGGCACGGTCACGGTTGGCGGCAATGTCAGCCTCACCGCTTATGGCGCACTGGAATTCGAAAGCGGCTACGGCGTCGGCGCCGGTGTCGGGCAGGGCGAATTCGCCCCGCTCGGCGTCGACGTGACCGGTGGCATCGCCGAGATCACGGCAGAAAACGGCGAATCGGTCACGATCGCCGGCAACGCCTCGCTCGATGCGTCCGCGGTCGGCGAGTTCGAGAACGACGACGATTTCGAGGCCGGGGATGGCTTCGGCGGCATCGTCCGGGTCGTGACGACCGGGAACGGGGCCATCGCGATCGGCGGCGATCTGACGATGACGGCGACCGGCGAAGGCGCGGTCACCGATTATGTACCCGATCTCGGCGGCAACGGCTTCGGCGGCGACGCGATCGTCTCCGCCCAGACGGGCAGCATTACCGTCGACGGCGGTCTGTTCGTCGATGTCAGCGGCACCGGCAGCCGGTCGAACGGGCTGGAAACCGGCCAGGGCGCGGGCGGGTCGGGCGGCACCGTGTCGATCAACGCATTCTCCGGTTCCGTTTCGTTCGCGGGCGCCGGCCAGATCGTCGCGCGCGGCACCGGCGGCGCGATCGAGGAGCCGGACGGAAGCGCCGTCGCGGGCGCTGGCTTCGGCGGCGATCTGTTCATCAGCGCCTTCAGCGGGAACGTCGCGCTCGGCTCGTCGATGGCGGTGGATCTTTCGGGCCAGGGCGGCGCGGGGCCGACGGGTGGCGAAGGGGTGGGCGGTTTCATGTCCGCCGGTGCCGGCGCCGGCCAGATCGACCTCGGCGCGATCAGCGTCGATCTGGGCGGCTTCGGCGGCAATAGTGAGGACGGCACGGTCGGCGGCACGGGGACGGGCGGCTCGATCGACCTGATCGCTTTCAGCTCGCCGGGCTCGATCCTGACGGCTGATTCCGTGGCCATCACCGCGTTCGGCGAGGGCGGCGACGGCGCCGTTGGCGGCGAGGGCCAGGGCGGCTCCATCTACATCGTCGCCCAGGAGGGCGGCGGTGCGATCGAGTTCGGTGATGTCGCTGCCAGCGCCAACGGGCTCGGCGGCACCGGCACGAACGCCGGCGGCGCGGGGTTCGGCGGTGATATTCGCGCCGGAACGCAAGAGTCGGGGTACGGCTCGAGCGCACCCGCCAGCGCAACGTTCGGGGATACCGTGTTCGCCGCGTCCGGAGCGGGCGGCGCCGGCGGCGTTTCCGGCGGGGACGGCACCGGTGGCTTCATCGAAATTTCCGCGCGCGGCGGGCAAGTGGGCTTCGGCGATCTCTTCGCCGGGGTGAGCGGCGTTGGCGGCACGGGCGGGACAGGTACGGGGGGCGCGGGCACGGGCGGCGCCGCGACTGTCTATGTGTCCATTGGCGGCGAATTGAGCTTCGACGATGCCGTCATTCTCAGCGACGGGCTTGGCGGCAACGGCGCGACCGGCGGTGCCGGCACCGGCGGGATACAGGTCAATTCGCCGGTCGTGGCGCCTTCGGGCGGATCGTTCCTTTCCTCGTTCGGCGGCACCGTGACCGGCAATTCCGCGACCCTGAAATCACGGGGCACGGGCGGCGCGGGCGCATCCGGCCCTGGCGGCAACGGCCAGGGCGGTTCGGTCGCCATCTCCGCCTTCAACGGTCCGGAAGACAGCCTGATCGAGCTGGCGTCGGCCAGTCTCGACAATTCCGCCGTCGGGGGTGCCGGCGGCACCTCTGCGAGCGGCACCGGCGCCGCTGGCGGCAATGCTGCCGCCGGCGACCTGATCGTCGCAGAAGCGAACAGCCTGAACGGCACGTTGCGCGTGGCGTCGCTCACCATGACCTCGACCGCGGTCGGCGGCGCCGGCGGCGCCGGCACGACCGGCGTCGGCGGACGCGGCGGCGACGCCTTCGGCGGCTTCGTTCAGGCCGGGGGCACCAGCGGCAATGGCAGCGGCGACACGAACGGCGTGGTCGAATTCGGCACGGTAACCGCCGATGCCTCGGCGGTCGGCGGCGCCGGGGGTGCCAATGGCGGCGCGGGCGGCGACGGCCAGGGCGGCTCGGCCACCCTGCTCTCGCGCGGCGGCACGCTTACGGCCACCAGTGTGGACTTCGTTGCCAACGGCACGGGCGGATCCAGCGATACCGGCGCGGGCGGCAACGGTTCCGGCGGTCGTGTCGCGGCCTTGCTGACGACGCGCTTCCAGACGACGATCGGCTCGACCAACACGATCGGCGCGTTCAGCGGCGTCGCCGGCGGCACCGGCGGCGCGGGTGCGACGTTTGGCCAGAGCCGTTACGGCACCGGTTTCATCGACGTGCTCGGCAGCACCGCGACCTTCGGAAGCGCCAGCCTGACGACGTTCGGGCCGGGGGCACCCTCAATTCCGGAACTCGCGGCGCCGGTCTATATCCGCGCCCAGGACGGCACGCTGACCTTCACCGGATCGCTGGACGTGGATTCGGTCGCGGCGGTCAACATCGAGCCGGAAGCCGGCACGATCGCGCTCCAGGGCAGCGCCGATATCGTTTCACAGACCGGCATCTCGATCGCGGCGACAGATTCGGGCCGGCTCAGCGGCGGCGCCTGGAATCTGGACACGCCCGGCGCCGTCGTCATCACGCACAGCAACCGGCCGGGCAGTGCGCCCACCGTGGATGTCGCTTCGCTGACCGTCTTCGGCAGCGATTTCACGGCGTCGAGCGGAACGCTGACCCGCGCCAGCCAGACGATCGGCGTCAACGTCGCCAATCTCGCGACGATCGCCGGCACGGTCGTGTCGCCGGACATTTTCATCGCGTCGCGCGACATCGACATTCCCGGCACCGGCTTCCTGGGCGATTCCACCACCACGGGGATCACGCTCAGCGTCGCTCCGCAGAGCGCGCAGACGGTGATCGGCGGGAGTGCGACCGGCCCCGGCTATACGCTGACCCAGGCCGAGCTGGGCCGGATCCGCACCGCTTCGCTGCAGATCGACGCGTCGCCCACCGGCAGCGCGCCGAGCCGTCCGGCCGATCTCGTCGTCCGCGATCTGACCTTGAGCGCGACGCCGACCCAGACGGGCGCCGCGGTCAACCGGCTGCAGATTTCGGTCACGGCGGGCGAGGGCGCCGGCGGCATCGTCCAGGTGGAAGGCGCGCTGCGGATCGAGAATGGTTCGGCCACGTCCGGCATCGACATCGTCGCCGGCGAGCGTGTCCAGATCATCAACCCCGCGGGCAGCATCCGCGTGCTGAACAGCGCCGGCCTTCCGACCGGATCGCTCGGCATCCAATCGGCCAATATCTGGTCGGCGAGCCAGTCGATCATCGATCGGCTTATCGAGGACCCGAATTTCGAGGGCCGCAACGACGCGCTGCTCGCCAATGACGGCGAAGTCCAGGAGCGCGGCTATATCGAGGCGGGGGACATTCTCTTCCGCGTCGGCAGCACGCTCTTCGTGCAGAACAGCGGCACGGCGGACCAGTTCGCGGGCATCACCGTCACCCAGAACACGCTGACCGTCCAGCCGAGTTCGTCCGGTCCGATCGACGTCTATGCGTTCGGCCGGCGGATCAATGCCGATGGCACGTTCGTGATCAACACGCCCTATTTCCGCGAGGTCGCGTTCGGCGCGTCGTCCGGCTATCTCGCCGATGCCCAGTTCAACACCTGCTTCATCGCGACCGGCAGCTGCGGCGGCGACCCGGAGCAGCCGGTCCCGGGCGGCCCGGAAATCATCGAAGGCCCGATCGACGAGGTCGAGGAAAGCGTGCCGCCGCCGAACCCCGACCGGCAGCAGTTCGTCGATGTCAGCTTCGCGTCCGAATCCCTGCTCGAGGAGCCGGTGACGAGCGGCGGCGACAGCGGCGTGTGGGACAGCGAGGATGAGGTGTGCACGCCCGAAGAGCCGTGCGAGCCGGCGGGCGATGGAGGATATTGAGATGATCAGGCGTACCCTCGGCCTCATCGGTGCGGCGGCGGCCACGGCGATGGTCGCCGGCCCGGCGTCCGCGCAGTCGATCAGCCTTCAGGACAGCTTCCGGATCGGCTCCGGCAGCAGTCTGCTGTGCAGTGCCCAGACGACGATCACCGATCGCGTGTTCCAGGACATGTTCGACCGCGGTTATTCGATCACCTGTCGCGATGCGACCGTGCCAGTGGGATCGATCTATGCGCTGCGCGCCCGCGCCGGCGATCCGGTCGCGCGGCTGGCGGCGGCCCGGGCAGGCCGCGCGACCTGCGCGGCGGGCGCGCCGACCGCGATCGAAGGGGTGGGGTCCGTCCAGACCTTGTCGTGCCGGCTGACCGATGCCGACGTCGCCTACAATGTCTATCTCGTCCCCTCCGGCAACATCCTCTACGCGGCCGAGGGGCTGGCCGGCTATGACAGCGTGTTGCGGCTGGGTCTGAGGAGCGTGATCGCCAATCGCGTCGTCGCGGGCGAGGTCGATGTCGCCACGACCGGTGCCGGCGATCCCATCGCCTTCGCGCGCGTCCAGGCCGCGAGCCTCGATCCGCAGCGCGCGCTCGATGAAGCCTATCGCCGCAACAATGCCGGCAATTACGCCGAATCCGCCGAATTCTTCTCCGCGATCACCGATCGGCGGGAAGATCCCGCCGACCGGGCCGAAGCGCTCGCCAACGAAGCGCTGCAAAAGTCCAATCTGGGTCGCTATCCCGAAGCGGACACCCTGTTCGCGCGCGCGGCCGTGCTGGCCGGCGGCGATCCGGTGAACGAACGGCGCTTGCGCAATTATCGGGCCATGCACCTGCTCAACCAGGGCCGTTCGGCCGACGCGCTGGTGGAGCTGGATCGTGTGCTGGCCGGCCCGCCGCCGAGCGATGCGGTGCGCGCGCTCCAGCTCGATCGTGCGACCGCCGCGCGGCTCACCGCGGAATCGCCGGGCGCGCGGCGCCTTGGCGGCCTCGAGGGCCTGACGCCGGAAGACAAGGTCCAGATACTCGATGGCCAGGCGCTGCAATTGCGGGGCACGGTGCTGCGGCTGCAGGGGCGGGCGGACGAAGCCGCGCTCACCTACCAGCGCGCGCTCGACAGCCTGGTCGCGATCCGCGGCGGGCGAATCGCGGCGACGGTGTGGATGCGCGCCCAGATCCTCGGCGATCTCGCCCGGATCGCGGAATCGCAGGGCAATCTGGGCGGCGCGGAGGGCCAGCATCGCGCGGCGATCGGCCTGCTCACCGGCGACTATCCGGATTCCTCGGCGCTGTTCAGCGCGAAGGGGCGTCTCGCCGCCTTCTACGCGCGCACCGGCCGTACCGACGAGGCGGCGTCCATCTATCGCGAGATCGTCGCGGCGATCGCGGAGAACGGCGACAGCTCGGCGACGCTGCGGCGCATCCTCAACCCATATTTCGCTCTGCTTTCCGGGCGAAGCGACGCGGCCGCCGATTTCTTCGCCGCGAGCCAGGTGCTGGTGCGGCCCGGCGTGGCGCAGACGCAGGCGGTGCTGGCGCGCGAGCTTTCGGGTGGCAGCGACGAGGCGTCGCGGCTGTTCCGCCAGTCCGTCAATCTCACCCGCGATATCGAGCGCGCGCGCGTCGATCTGGCGCGGCTGGAGGGCAACACCAATCCCTCCACCGCCGAGCTGCAACATATCGGCGAGCTGCGCTCCAACATCGCGCGGCTTCAGCAGGATCAGGTCGCCACCCAGGCGCGGCTGGCCGATTTCCCACGCTACCGGGCGGTGTCGTCGAGCGCGATCACGCTGGCCGATCTGCAGGCCCTGCTGCGGCCCGGCGAGGCCTATTACAAGATGCTCGTCGTCGGCGACCAGATCTATGCGATCTTCGCGACGGCGAGCGCGGCGCGCACCTTCCGCATCGCCGCCCGTCCGGCCGAACTGGAGCGGCAGGTCGATGCGTTGCGCCGGACGATCAGCGTTGTCGAAGGCGGACAGCAGATTACCTATCCGTTCGATGTCGCCCTCGCGCATCAGCTTTACACCGAGCTGTTCGCGCCGGTCGCCGGCGAGATGGCCGCAGTCACCCACCTGATCTTCGAGCCCGACGGCGCGATGCTCAGGCTGCCGCCCAACCTGCTCGTCATGGATCGCGCCGGGGTCGATGCCTATCTCGCCCGCGCCGCCGATCCCGACGATGACGGCTTCGATTTCCGCGGCGTCGCCTGGCTCGGGCGGGACCGCGACATCAGCACCGCGGTTTCGGCCCGCGCCTTCCGCGACGTGCGCGCCGCGCCGCCGTCGCGGGCCACCGCCGAATATCTCGGCTTCGGCCAGAATGCGACGACGCAGGGCTTTCTCCAGCAGGGCGCGGGGACGCGCAGCATTGGCGAATGCGACTGGTCGCTCGCCGCCTGGAACCGGCCGATTTCGGCGAGCGAGCTCTATACCGCGCAGCGCGCGATCGGCGGATCGACCGATATCGTCACCGGCGAAGCCTTCACCGACACGGCGATCAAGCAGCGCGAGAATCTCGATCAATACCGCATCCTGCATTTCGCGACGCACGGGCTGGTCGCGCCGCCGCGGCCGGAATGTCCCACTCAGCCGGCGCTGATGACCAGCTTCGGCGAGGCGGGATCGGACGGGCTGCTCACCTTCGCCGAGATTTTCGATCTCCGGCTCGATGCCGATCTCGTCATCCTCTCGGCCTGCGACACGGCGGCGCGGGCGGGCGAGGCGGCGAGCGCCGCGGCCGGCCTCACCACCGGCGGCGATTTCGCGCTGGACGGCCTGGTGCGCGCCTTCATCGGCGCCGGCGGCCGGATCATCGTGGCGAGCCACTGGCCGGTGCCCGACGATTTCGATGCCACCGAACGGCTGATCTCCGGCCTGTTCACCGCCCCGCGCGGCACCGGGACGGCGTCGGCGCTGCGGACCGCGCAACGCGCCTTGATGGACGATGCCGCGACCTCGCATCCGTATTACTGGTCGGGCTTCGCGGTCGTCGGCGACGGTACGGCCCCGGTCATCCGCCCGGTCGCGGAGCGGATCGCGCTGGCGCGCTGAGGCGCTGCCCTATCGGGTGCCGAGCGTACTTTGCGTCAGCAGATCGTCGGTGACGGTCATGGTGAAGACGGGCGCGTTGCCGGGCGGCGTTTCGGCGACGGCATCGACGAACATCGCCCGCGCCTCGGCATCGTCATAGACCATCTTCGCGTCGAACGCCTTCCGCCAGGTCGCCTCGTCGGGCCATTCGGCATAACCGACGAAGCGCTCGTCGCGATCCCGGTGCAGGCGTGAACCATAGCTGCCGTAGATGCGGGTGATCGCTTCCGTCCCGCGCCGCCAGACTTCGCGGAACTGCGCCTCCTTGCCCGGATGGACCCGCCACCAATAGACCGCGACGAACATGGCCTCCTCCTTGTCTTGCCCGGCCGATCCGCGCAGGGTCTTGTACATGAACGCCCCCGCCCTCTCCCATATCCGGCGGCTCGAAGCCGAGAGCATCCATATCATCCGCGAGGCGGCGGCGGAGGCACGGCGCCCGGTGATGCTCTATTCGATCGGCAAGGATTCGGGGGTGATGCTCCACCTCGCCCGCAAGGCCTTCTTTCCCGCGCCGCCGCCTTTCCCGCTGCTCCATGTCGATACGACCTGGAAGTTCCGCGACATGTATAAGCTGCGCGACCGGGTCGCGGCGGAAAACGGCATGGAGCTGATCGTCTGGCGCAATCCGGAGGCCGAGCGCGGTGGCATCAATCCCTTCGATCACGGGCCGCTCCACACCGAGATGTGGAAGACGCAGGGCCTGAAACAGGCGCTCGACCGCCATGGCTTCGATCTCGCCTTTGGCGGCGCGCGGCGCGACGAGGAGGCGAGCCGCGCCAAGGAGCGTATCTTCAGCTTCCGCGCCGCCGGTCATCGCTGGGATCCGCGCCGGCAGCGGCCCGAGCTCTGGAGCCTCTACAATTGCCGTCACTCAAATGGCGAAAGCCTGCGTGTCTTCCCGCTCTCCAACTGGACCGAGCGCGACGTCTGGTACTATATCCTGGCCGAGGACATTCCGATCGTCCCGCTCTATCTCGCCGCGCCGCGCCCGACGGTCGAGCGCGACGGCCTCATCCTGATGGTCGACGATGATCGCCTGCCGCTGCATCCCGGCGAGGTCCCGGTCACGCGCAGCATCCGCTTCCGCACCCTGGGCTGCTATCCGCTGAGCGGCGCCATCGAGAGCGAGGCGGCGACATTGGAGGCGCTCATCGCGGAGCTCGAGGCTTCGACCCTGTCCGAGCGTCAGGGCCGCGCGATCGACCGCGAGGAGGGCGCCGGCATGGAGCGCAAGAAGCGCGCGGGCTATTTCTAGGTCTCGTCCGGCCCGCCTTCGAAGAGCACGCGGTTCCGGCCCGCATCCTTGGCCTGGTAGAGCAGGGCGTCAGCGCGGGCGAGCGGCACGTCCGCCGATGCCGACGTTCCGCAGGCGACCCCCGCCGAAAAGGAGATCTGGCCGAGCGGCGCGTCGGTTTCGCGGACCTTGAGGCGCTTGGCAGCAAGCTGCTCGCGTGCTTCGTCGAGGATGGCCGCGCCCTCGGCCGCGTTCAGTCCGTCGAACACGGCGACGAACTCCTCGCCGCCCAGCCGGGCGACGAAATGGCCGCTGCAACATTCGTTCAGCAGGTCGGCAACCATCTTGAGCACGCGATCGCCGACGCCGTGGCCATAAGTGTCGTTGACGCGCTTGAAATGGTCGATGTCGCAAATGGCGAGGCTGATCAGGCCGCCCGCTTGCTCCAGCCCGGCATGATGTTCCTCGAAGGCGCGACGGTTGGGCAAGCCGGTCAGCGGGTCGCGGCGTGCCTCCTGCCCGGCTTCGGCGAGCTTGACGCGCAGCGTCTGCGCTTCGTCGCGCGCGGCGGTGAGCTGTTGCTCGGCCGCCTGGGTGCGTTCGATCATCGTGCGGGTGATCGCGATCAGGGTTTCGGCCGATCCGCCGGACTGTTCCAGCTCGGCGGCGCCTTGGGCCAGGTCGCGGCCGTAGGTCTGGGCCTGCGCACGCGTGCTTTCGACGATCTCGGCGAAAGCCTCGATCTGCCGTTTCGCCGCGCCGAGCACCGCCGGATCGACGCCGGAAGACCGCCCGCCGCCCGGCACGGCATGCGCGGTCATGATTCCGTCGGCCTCGCACTGGGTGAGGCGGACGCCGTCGGCGGTCGCCGCCTTCACCGCCCGCGCGGCCGGCGCGTCCTCGTCGGCGAAGAGCTGATGGGCGAGCGCATAATTGCCGGGGCTCGGCGGCAGGCCATGCTCGGCCAGAAACGCGCCGATCCGCTGGTAAAGGGCGTCGTCATCGCTCTGTAGCCGGGTCATTTTCATCGTTCCTGCCTAGGGAAGGATGGTTAATTTTACCTAAGGCTGGCGCCGCGCCGCGGCCGCCGACGCGGCCGGTGCGGTGGCCTCGGCCAGATTGGTCGTCGGACGGCGCACGGCGCTGCCGCGCCAGGCCAGGGTGATCGAGATGCGCCGGTTGCGCGGGTCGTAGCGGTCCTGCGGCACGAAGGGATCGCGATCGGCGACGCCCTCGATCCGCGCGATCCGCTCGATCGAGACGCCCGAGCCCTGCAGCGTCGCGCGGGTCGTCTCGGCCCGGCCGGTCGAAAGCCGCCAGTTGTTCATCGTCTGGCCCGCCGAATAAGGCAGCGAGTCGGTGTGACCGCGCACGACGACCGCGTTGGGCACGCCGGCGATCACCTGCGCGACCTCCTGGACCAGCCGTTGCGCCTCGGGCAGCAACTGGTCGGTGCCGACCCGGAACATCGAATAATCGGCCTCGTCCATCAGGTCGATGCGCAGCCCCTCCTCGTTCTGGGTGAAGCTGACATGGCTGCGCAGCCGCCGCAGCTCCGGCGTCTGGTCGATCCGGCGCAGCAATTCGTCGCGCAGCCGGCCGAACTGCTCGCGGTCCTCCGCGGTCGGCTGGCGCCCTTCCTCGATCCCGCCGGTCACATCGCGCGGGATGACGATCGAGCGCGATCCGGTCTGGGTCGCGCGGTGCGGATAATTGTCGTCGGCGATGATCGAATCGCCGCCCAAAATGCCGTCCGATCCGGCGCTGTCGCGGCGATATTCGATCAGGGTCGGCGTGAAATAGTCGGCCAGCCCGCGCCTCTGGTCCTCGTCGGTCGCGCCGATCAGCCACATCAGCAGGAAGAAGGCCATCATCGCCGTCACGAAATCGGCATAGGCGATCTTCCAGGCGCCGCCATGATGGCCGCCATGGCCGTCGGCGACCACCTTCTTGACGATGATCGGCTGGATGGGGGGCGGCTCGTTGCGCCCGCGCTTGGCGGCCGAGGCCATGGCTCAGCGACCCCGCATCCCGTCGAACACGTCGGCGAAGGCCGGCTGGTTCGAATGGGTGATGCCGGAACGCGCCGCCTCGATCACCAGCGGCAGCGGATGGCCGTGGAGCGAGGCGATGATGATCTGCTTGACGACCTGGTAGATCGCCGAGTCGCCCTCGATCACCTGCTTGGCGCGGTTCGCGAACGGGCCGACGAAGCCGTAGGAGAGCAAGACGCCCAGGAAGGTGCCGACCAGCGCCGATCCGATCAGCGCGCCGAGAATGGCCGGCGGCTGGTCGATCGAGGCCATCGTCTTCACGACGCCGAGCACGGCGGCGACGATGCCGAGCGCGGGAAGGGCGTCGGCCAGCGTCTGCAGCGAGTCCGCGGGCCGGACGGCGTCGTGGTGGTGCGTCTTGATGGCATTGTCCATCACCTCCTCGACCGCGCGGGGATCGAGCGTGCCGGAGGAGACCACGACCAGCCGCAGCGTGTCGCAGATCAGGTGGATCAGCGTGTCATCCTTCAGGAGCTTGGGATATTCGGCGAAGATCGCGCTCGACTTGGGATCCTCGATATGCGGCTCGACTGCCACCGGGCCGTCGGTGCGCAACATCTTCATCAGCTTGGAGACCAGGAAGATGGTGTCGAGATAGTCCTGCTTGGCGTAGGTCGGCCCCTTGAACACCTTGCCCAGGCCGCCCAGCAACGCCTTCAGCTCGCGCATCGAATTGCCGGCGATGGTCGCGCCGACCGCCGCGCCGCCGATGATCGTCATTTCGACCGGCAACGCATGCGCGATGATGCCGATCTGCCCCCCGCTCACGAGGAAGCCGCCGAACACCATCACGATGACAACGATTATGCCGACGGCTGCGAACATTCCGATCCCCGCGTGACTGGCCAGTCGGAAGGCTGAAACCTGGCCTTCCCTAGAGAGTTAACGGCAGGGAGGCGGGGACTTTAGGGTTAACGCGGCGTGCACCGCGTTTAGCGCGCAGGGCGCGTCAGCGCAGGATGTCGAACAGGGTGTTCTGGTTGATGCGGGCGAAGACCGCCTGGGCGGCCTCCAGCGTCAGCTGGCGCGCGTTGAGCCGGGCCAGCGCCTCGATGACATTGGTGTCTTCCAGCCCGCTGCGCTCCTCGGCGAGCTGCAGGCCGCTATTCTCGATCCGCTCCAGCATCTGATCGATGCGGTTGCCGCGCGCGCCATTCTCGCCGCGCAATGTCGCGGCGTGGCGCTGGGCGGCGCTCACATCGTCGAGCGCCTGGTCGATCGCAGCCTGGCGGAGGGTGGGGTCAGGTTCCTCCAGCGCGTCGGCGGCGGCCGCGACGATCGCGGCGATGTCCTGTGCGCCGGAGCCGGTGGCGACGTTTTCGAACACTTCCTCGCGCGTTGCGACTGCGACGATGGTGAAGCCGGGCGCGACCGGAATCTGGAGAGAGCTCGGCGACATGAAGAGATTGTTGCCGCGCGAATCCTTGGCGGTCTTGAGCGCTTCCAGCTCTGCGGCGATCGAACGCAGCTCCAGCGCGATCGTCGCACGGTTTTCGGCGGACATCGAGCCGTTGGCGGCGGCGACCATCAGTTCGCCGGCACGGCCGACGGCAGTCTCGATCGATGCGAGCACCGTGTCGGCGCGCGCGCCGAGCGCGGACGCGAGATCGAGGTTGCGTTTCCAGGCCGCGTCATTGGCCTGCGTCCGGGCGATATCCGACACCCGCGCCGCGCCGACCGGGTCGTCCGAAGCGGCCTGGATGCGCTTGCCGGTGGAAATCTCGACCTGGCCGCGCGCGATATCGCGGGCGAGCGCCATCTGCCGGTTGATTTCCAGCGTCAGCTGATAGCGGGTGCCGCTGATCATCTTGCTCTTCCTCTCATCACAGCGCGTTGAACAGCGCGTCGATCGTCTCGCGCGCGACCTGGATGATGCGCGCCGAGGCGGTATAGGCCTGCTGGAAACGAAGCAGCTCCGCCGCCTCGTAATCGAGATCGATGCCCGTCACGCCGTCGAGCGCCGCGCGGCTGAGATCGCGCCATGCCGCCGAAGCGGAGGCCTCGGTCCTGGCCGATGCCAGCGACTGGGCATTGTCGGAAACGAGATTGTCCCAGCGGCCCTCGATCCCGCTCGCGGTGCGAACGGCCTCGAGCGCGAGCAGATTGCCGTTGGCGGTGCCGTCGCTGCCGGCGGCGGCGACCAAATCCGGATCGCTGACCAGAGCGCGCATGGCAATGGCGCCGCCCGGCGCCTCCAGCAGATCGCCGCCGGCATCGCCATTGGCGTCCAGGCCGGTGGCGGACCAGCCGTTGATCGTGGCGACGAAATCGGCCGCGAGCGTATCGAGCGCGGCGCGCCGGTCGGACGCGGTCGAGGCGACTTCGACGAGGCCGGCGAGCCGGCCGCCGGATGCGGGCAGCGGCACGGTCGTGCCGCCGGCCGACAGGCTGAGCGCGATGCGGCCGTCGGCGGCGGTCGCGACCGAGATCAGGCCCGGGCCCTGGCCGTCCAGCAGGGCGAGGCCGCTGTCCGTGCCCGAAGTGATGCGCGTGCTGCCGTCGGCGCTGACCGTCACCGCGATGTCGAGCCGTTCGGCGATGAAGTCGATCAGCTGGTCACGCTGGTCCTCAAGCGAGGCGCGCGGCGCGCTGCCGGGCGTGGAGGCACGGATCGTGCCGTTGATATTGTGCAAGGCGGCAAGCGCGTTGGTGACCGCGGTCGCTTCCAGCTTCGCGGTGCCGGCGATCCCGTCCGAAACGCGCGCCAGCGCTTCCGCGGTGGTCCGGAACGCCGTCGAAACGTCGGCCAGCGCGGTCAGCATCGCGCCGCGGCCGAGCCGGTCGTCCGGATTCGCGGCGAGCGACGTCGCGGCGTTGAAGAAGGTGGTCAGCCGCGATCCGATGCCGGAGGTCCCGTCGCCCAATGCCGCCTCGACGCTGGTCAGCCATTGCTGGCGCACCTCGGCCCGGCCGGCGGCGCTGTTCGCGTAGCGCGCCTCGGTCGCCTTGAACTGGTCCCAGGCGCGCTGCACGCCGACGACGGTGACGCCGTTGAACAGGATCTGGTCGCGATAGGCGATGTCGGCGGCGGAGCTGGTCAGCGATTGCTTGAGCACGACCGAACGGCGCGAGAAGCCGGGCGTCTCGGCATTGGCGACATTCTCGCCGATCGCGTTCAGCGCGCTGCGATAGGCGGCGAGGCCCGACGAGCCGATGGAAAGCAGGTCGCTCATCGCGCACCCCCGCTCCGGTTGAACTGGGCCGTCAGCAATTCGGCGATGCCGAAGCTGTTCTGCCGCGACATGTTGTCGGCGAGCTGGGCGTCGGCCATGTCGCGGAACTGATCGGTCGCGGAACTGCCGAACACGTCCTCGGCGAGCCGCGCCTGGCGCATCGAACCGATCATCTGCCGCAGGAAGATCGCCTCGAACGCCTGCGCCGCCTGCTGCATCTGCGCGCGCTGGCGATCGGCCGCCGGATCGGCGGGCGTGGCGCCGGCGGCGGGGCCGGTCGCGGCGGCGGGGCCGATCACAGGATCACCAGCTCGGCGCGCAGTGCGCCGGCCTGCTTCAGCGCTTCGAGGATCGCGACCAGGTCGGACGGCGCCGCGCCGATCGCATTGACCGCGCGGACGATCTCGGACAGCGACGCGCCGGGCGCGAAATCGAACATCGGCGAACGGCGTTCGGTGATCTCGATATTGCTGTTCTGCTCCACCGCGGTCTGGCCGCGCGAGAAGGGCATCGGCTGCACCACGGTCGGATTTTCCTGCACCGCCACGGTCAGCCGGCCGTGGCTCACCGCCGCCGGCATGATCCGGACCGCGCCGTTGATGACGACGGTGCCGGTGCGGGCATTGACGATGACGCGCGCCGGCGCGTCGCCGGGCTCGACGGGCAGATTCTCGATCCGGCTCATCATCGCGGCGCGGACCTCGGCGCCCTGCGGTGCCTCGATCGCGACCGACACGCCGTCGAGCGCGCGCGCGGCGGGCTGGCCGAGATTGCGGTTGATCGCGTCGGCGATGCGCTGGGCCGTCGTGAAATCGGATTCGGACAGGTTGAAGGTCAGGGTCGGCGCGGTGGCGAAGCCGGTCTCGACCGCCCGCTCCACCGTGGCGCCGCCCGGGATGCGTCCGGTCGAGGGCACGTTGACCGAAACCTGGCTGCCGTCCTGCGCGGAGACGCCAAGGCCGCCGACGGCGAGATTGCCCTGCGCCATCGCATAGATTTCATTGTCCGCGCCGCGCAGCGGGGTCATGATCAGCGTGCCGCCGCGCAGCGAGCGGGCACGGCCCAGCGCGGAGACGGTGATGTCGAGCCGCTGGCCGGGTCGTGCGAAGGCGGGCAGCTCCGCCGTGATCATCACGGCGGCGGCGTTCTTGAGCGCCGGATTGACGCCCGGGGGCAAGGTGAGGCCGAAGCGCGAGGCGACGCCGGTCATGCCCTGGGTGGCATATTCCAGATTGTCGTCGCCCGTGCCCGCCAGGCCGACGACGATGCCATAGCCGACGAGCTGGTTGGGACGCACGCCCTGGAAGGCGCCGAGATCCTTGATCCGCGTCGCCTGGGCCGGCGTCGCGACCATGAAGACGGCGCAGAGCGCGAGGAAGATCGAACGGATCATCTTACACCTCAAAACGGGCTGAGCATGGTGAAGAAGCGCTGCAGCCAGCCCTGGCGGCTGGCCCGCGCGATCTCGCCGCGGCCGAGATATTCGATCCGGGCATCGGCGATCCGGGTGGAGGCCACCCGATTGTCGGGGCCGACATCGCCCGGACGGACCAGGCCGGTCAGGCGGATGGATTCGTTGCCGCGGTTGATGCGGAGCTGTTTTTCGCCCCGCACGCGCATCGTGCCGTTCGGATAGACCTCGGCGACGGTGACGCTGATCTCGCCGATCAGGCTGTTCGACTGCGCGGTCTGGCCGCGGCCGGTGAACTCGTTCGCCCCGCCGGCCGACACGTCGGACGGCTGGAAGAAGGAGAGCGGACCGGTGCTCGGCGGCGTCAGGCCGATGCTGCCTTCGCGGTTGGTGCCGGACGTGGTGGTCGATTGCCCCTGGGTGCGCTCGACCAGCACGACGGTCAGGATGTCGCCCACCGTGCCGGCGCGCTGGCCGTTGGTGAGCGGCACATAGCCCCGGCTCGCCTGGAAGATGCCGCCATTGGCGGCCGGCGCCGGCGCCTCCGCCGCATAAGCGGGGCGGTGCTCCGGAGACGGCCGCTGGAAGGCGCAGAGCGCCAGCGCGGCGGGGACGAGGATGAGGGCGCGCCGCATCTTAGAGCTGCTGGTTCGCATTGCGGAGCATCTCGTCGGTCGCCGAGATCATCTTGGAATTGACCTCATAGGCGCGCTGGGTCTCGATCATGTCGACCAGCTCCTGGACGACGCTGACGTTCGAGGATTCGAGCGCGCCCTGGCGGATCGCGCCGCGCCCTTCCGCGCCGGCCGGCCCGACCTGCGGCGTCCCGCTGGCGGCGGTCTCGGCATAAAGATTGTTGCCCAGCGCGCGCAGGCCCGCCGGATTGATGAAGCGGGCGACCTCGATCTGGCCGACCTGCGACGGCTCGACCTGGCCGGGCAGGGTGACGGAGACCGTCCCGTCGGCGCCGATCGTCACCGATTCCGCGCCTTCGGGGATCTGGATCTGCGGCTGCAGCGGCTGGCCGTCGGAAGTCACGATCGCGCCCTCCGAAGACAGCTTGAAATTGCCGGCCCGGGTAAAGCCGATCGTGCCGTCGGGACGGGAAATCTGGAAATAACCGTCGCCCTCGATCGCGAGATCGAGCGGATTGTCGCTGATGCTGAGCGAGCCCTGGCTCATGATCCGGCCGGTACCCGCGACGCGCACGCCGGTGCCGAGATTGAGCCCGGTCGCATATTGATTGTCGCCGGACGAACGCGCGCCGGCGGCGGTCATCATCTGGTAGGCGAGCGTCTCGAATTCGGCGCGGTCGCGCTTGAAGCCGGTCGTGTTCACGTTCGCCAGGTTGTTGGCGATGACGCGCATGCGCTCCGCCTGGGCGTCGAGCCCGGTGCGGGCGACCTGGAGGGCTGCGTTGGACATATCGTGACTCCTTGTCTGGCGCCTAGCTCGGCAGGCGCATCAGTTCGGCGCCGGCGCTGTCGATGTCGCGGGCGGTGGTGATGAGGTTGAGCTGCGTGTCCCAGGCCCGGCTGGCCTCGATCATCTCGATCAGCGCCTGGCTGACCTGAACGTTCGAGCCTTCCAGGCTGCGCGGAATGAGGCGGGCTTCCGGATCGGTGGGCAGGATGCCATTATTCTCGACCCGGAACAGGCCGTCGATCCCCTTGAGCACGCGCGAGCCGGCGGGGTTGGCGAGCTTCAGCCGGTCGATCTGCTGCGGCACGTTGGGATCGCCGCCGGCGGGCACGATCCAGATCGTGCCGTCGTCGGCGAAGCGCATGGAATCGGCCGCGGGGATGGTGATCGGACCACCGTCGCCGAGGACGGGGCGCCCGTCGCCGGTGGTGAGCAGGCCGCTGGACGAGACCTGGAGGTCGCCGCGCCGCGTATAGGCCTCGCTGCCGTCGGCGGCCTGCACCGCGAGCAGGGCCTCGCCCTGCATCGCGATGTCGAGGTCGCGGCCGGTGTCGGTCACGGTGCCGGCGCGCATGTCGGCGGCCAGCACTTCCCGCGAGGAGGGTGCCCGCGACTCGAGCCCCTGGCCTTGCACCCACAGGGCGCGCGCGGACGACATTTCGGCGCGAAAGCCGGTCGTGTTCGCGTTGGCGAGGTTGTGCGCGGTCGTGGTCTGGCGGGCCATCGCCCCGCGCAGCCCCGTCAGGGACGTGTGGATCAGCCGGTCCATGGCTCAGGCTCCTTCGGGCGCGTGCCCTTAGCTGCGCAGGTTGATGATCGACTGGGCCATCGAATTGGCCGTCTCGATCGCCTTGGCGTTGGCCTGGAAGTTACGCTGGGCGGCGATCAGCGCGACCAGCTCCTCGGTGATGTCGACATTGGCCCGTTCGAGCGCGCCGGACTGGATGCGCCCGAAGGCGTCCGAGCCGGCCACGCCGACGATCGCCGGCCCGCTGTCGCCCGTCACCGACCAGCGGCCGTCGCCGCGCTCGCGCAGCCCATCCGGGTTGGAGAAGGTCGCGATCAGCAATTTGCCGAGCGCCTGGATCGTGCCGTCGCTGAACGCGGCGGTGATCAGTCCGTCCTCGCCGATCGAGATGTCGCTGAGCTTGGCCGAGGCGATGCCGTCCTGGCTGATCGCCGCGACATTGAACGCGCCCGGCGCCTGCGCCGTCACGCTGCCGAAGTCGAGGGTCAGCGAGATCGGCGCCGACGCGCCCGATGGGAAGACGCTGCTGAACGCGGCCGGGGCCGTGGGATCGGTCAGCGCGCCGGCGGCATCGAAGGTGAGCTGCAGCGGGGTGGGCGGCACGGTCGGCGTGCCGCCGGCCGAAGCCTCCTCGTTGCCGACGAACAGGCGCACGTCCCAGCTGTTTTCGGCATCGCCCGCCGCGACCGAACCGGTGCGGACGAAATAGAGCGTGCCCGACTGGGCGTTGCCCGCGGCGTCATAGACCGTGATCTGTTGCGAATAATTGTAGCTGTTCGGATCGAGCCGGTCGAACGCGTAGGGGCTGCTGGGGCTGTAGACCGCGCGATCCTCGGGCTTGTCGGCGTTGGACGGCAGATTGACCGTCAGCTCGACCAGCGAAGTCGCGCGCGGCGTGCCCGACGTCAGCGGCAGCTGGATGTTGCGCGCCGCCTCGAGCCCGGTGGCGGTGACGTTTCCGTCGATGTCCACCGGCAGGACCTGGATATAGCCGCCGTTCGAATCGCGCAGGTAACGCTGGCCGTCGACCGACAGCGAGCCGTTGCGCGAGAAGAAGGTGGTGCCGTTGGCGACGGCATCGCGGGTGACGAAGAAGCCGGCGCCGCTGATCGCGAGATCGAGCTCGCGGGCGCTGGTCTCGAACCCCCCTTGCGTGAATTGCTGCTCGATGCCCTTCAGGCGTGCGCCCTGGCCGGCGGTGGTGCTGCTGGCCGGGGTGATGTCGCCGAACTGGGCGCGGCTGCGCTTGAAGCCGATCGAGCCGACATTGGCGATGTTGTTGGCGAGGACGGAAAGATCGGTCTGCGCGCCGCGCAGGCCGGAGAGCGAGGTATAGAAGGACATGGCGTTGCTCCTGCTGAAATCGGGTTAGGCGAGGCGGATGGCCTGATCGGGCCGAAGCAGCCCGAGACCGGTCACGAGAAGGCTTTCGCCGCCATTGGCGGGCGACTGGATGCCGCCGATCGACGTCCAGGTGGCGGTGGCGGGATTGATCGTGTTGCCGTTCACGTTGGCGGTCACGACCATCCGCAGCGGGCCGCCGGCGACATATTCGCCGTCCGCGTCCTTGCCGTCCCAGGCGAAGGCGGCGGCGCCGGCATCGACGGCGCCGAGCGCCTGGCTGTGGACGACCGCGCCGTTCGCGTCGACGAAGCTGACGGTGACCTGGCTGGCGTCGTTCTCGAGATAGAATTCGCCGGCATAGGAGCCGTCGCGCAGCGGCGTCGCGATGTCGTTTTCGACGAGCATCGAATGGCCGATCCAGCTCGACGCCTCGGACAGACGGCTGCCGCCGAGGCTGGCGGCGATCGCCTGCAGCGAGCGGTTCATCTCGGCGATGCCGGCGACCTGGCTGAACTGCGCCATCTGGGCGACCATCTGCGTGTTGTCGACGGGGTTGAACGGATCCTGGGTGGTGAGCTGGGTCGTCATCAGCCGCAGGAACTCGGCCTGGCCGAGCACCTGGGGGGAAACGCCGGTCGTCGATGCGTTCGACGAGCCGTTCAAGCCGGTTATGGTGGTCACTGGCCCATCCTTATCGTGTCGAGGGTGAGGGTCTTGGCGGTCTGGAGGACCTGCACATTGTTCTGGTACTGGCGGGCCGCCTCGATCATGTCGATCAGCTCGGCCGAGCTGTCGACACCGGCTTCCCAGATGTCGCCATTGGCGTCGGCCAGCGGATGATTGGGATCGTGGCGGCGGGTCGGTTCGACGCGCGACTGGACGACGCGCTCGACCGATACGGTGGCGATGCCCGGCTCCGCTTCCACCGTCCGGAAGACGGGGCGCAATGCCCGGTATGAGGTTTCCGCGCTGCCCGAGACCGATCCCGCATTGGCGAGGTTGGAGGCGGTGGCGTTCAGCCGCACCAGCTGCGCCGACATGGCGCGCCCGGCGATATCGAAGACGGTCATGGGCCTGTCCATGGCTTATTCTCCCTTGAGCGCCCGGCGGATCGTCGAGATCCGGCCTTCCAGGAAAGCGAGGGTGGTGCGGTACTGGACCGCATTTTCCGCGAAGAGCGTCTGCTCGGTGGACAGCTCCACCGTATTGCCGTCCACCGACGGCGTGATCGGGACGCGATAGGCGACGCTGGCTTGCGCTGCGCTCTGCGTATTCATCCCGCGCGACGCGCGCGTGAGGGCCTGATTGAAATCGATGTCGCGCGCCCGGTAGCCCGGGGTCGCGGCATTGGCGATGTTCGACGCCAGCAGCGACAGGCGCTGCGACCGCAGCGCCAGCGCCGTGCCGTGCACGCCGAAAAGACCTTCGCCCTGAGCCATGACAGCTCCTCCTAAAGCTCGGCCCCATTCCGCCGTTATTTTGACGGGTGGAGGCATCCGCGCTCGTTCATGCAACGCCCGTGCCAGATTTGGCGCGGGGCGGAACATTCACTGTGGCGCCTGAAGGTTCAGGGGCGGGGTCGGCAGTTTCTTGCCGGAACCGGCAAAGTCTTGCCGGAGGACGGGAGGGTCGAAGATGATCGCTGTGCTGGATCAGTTCTTCGACCCTCTTGCCGTCCTCATCGTGATCGGCGGAACGGTCGTCGGGACATTGCTGTCGACGACGCGCGGCGACATCGGCCGCGCGTTCGGCGCATTCGGTCCGCTGCTTCGCGCCGACCCGGTCGCCGACGGCGAGGCCGCACGCCGCGCCGTCCGCCAGATCGAGCGCATTTCAGAATATAAGGGTATCTTCTGCGCCGACCGGGTGAAGAGCCCCGGCGACTTCGTCCACCGCGCCGCCTGCCGGCTGGCCGACTCATCGGGCGCGCTGGCCTTCGCGGCCTGGGCGAACGAGGAGATGGAGGAGCGCCGCGCGCGCCATGCGGCGGCGATCGGCGTGTGGCGGCACGCCGCCGAGCTGGCGCCGTCCATGGGCATGATCGGCACCGTGATCGGGCTGACCGCGATGTTCGCAAAGATGAGCGACCCCTCGGCGATGGGGCCGGCCATGGCGATCGCGATGCTGACCACCTTGTACGGGCTGCTTGTCGCCGCCTGCGTCGCCGGGCCGATTGCGACCCGGCTGGAGCGGCTGTCGCGCGCGGAATGTCAATGGCAGCAGCGCGTCGTCGATCGGCTGATCGAAGTCGCGCGCGTGGAAGAGACGAATGCGATGGCGCTGTGGCGCGAGCGCAAGGGGCGGCAGGCGGGATGAACGCCGCCGTTCCCCGCTGGGCGGTGAGCTTCGCCGATCTCGGCCTGCTGCTGATCGGCTGTTTCGTCATGCTCCATGCGATGGAGTCGGCGCGGCCCAAGGCGGACGGCGCGGCGGGCCATGTCGCCGCGGCGCCGTTCGGCGAGACCTATCGCGCCGACACCCTGTTCGAGCTGGGCGAAGCGCGTCTCAACGAGGATGGCCGCGCGACGCTGGCCGAAGCGGGTGAGCGCTGGGCCGGGCGGCCGCTCAGGATCGTCAGCCGGGGCGGTACCGAAGCCGGCCTTCGCCTGGACCGGTTCGAGCTGGCGGCGGCGCGCAGCGCGGCCGCGGCGCGTGTGCTGGGCGAACATGGCGTCGACGAGGGCGATATCGAGATCCGCATCGAGGATGCCGGCGACGCGGCCGGCCAGGCGATCGCCATCGTCCCGCGCTAGCACCAATCTGGCACGGCAGTTGCTTTGCTTCGGCGAAACGACTGGAGTGACCGCCATGATGACGATTTTCCGACGCCTGTCGCTATTGGTCCTTGCCGCCAGCGCGGCTCCGGCCGTCGCGCAGGGCTTCGAGAATCTCGAGATGCTGGACAGCCGCATCGCGGCCGCATTGGGCGCCAATGTCGGCGAACCGGGCGGGCCAATGGCGCCGCTGGATCGTCGCCTGCGCCTCGCCGCCTGCCCGCAGCCGGCCACGATCGAGGAGCCGGCGCTGGGCGCGCTGACGGTGCGCTGCGTGGCGCATGGCTGGCGCATCCGCGTGCCGCTGGTCGGTGGCGGCGGATCGATGGCGCGCGCGGCGCAGGTTCGGGCCGAGCCGGTGATCCGGCGCGGCGACCAGGTCGAGGTGGTGGCGATGACCAGCAGCTTCACGGTGAGCACGCTCGGCACCGCCGAGCAGGACGGCGCGCCGGGCGATCGCATCCGTGTGCGGACCGACCGCCGCTCCGCGCCGTTCACCGGCCAGGTCACCGCCGACGGGCGCGTCGCGCTGCCCGGATTTAATTGAATCGGATTGCGGCCGTTAACAGGTCGTGAAGCTCCATTTGTAGACCCGGAGCGAAAGGATTTGAGATGATCGACGGTGTGGGAAAAACCGGTCCGGCACGCATCGAGCTGCCGCGTGGCGCCGAGAAGAGCGCGCCGGTCGCAGCCGCGGGCGATGCGCCCGTTCGTGCGCGCCAGGGGCAGGTCGAAAGCGCCGTCTTCGAGCTCGTCTCCAGCGGCCCGCCGGTCGATGCCGCCAAGGTCGCCGCGATCCGTGCGGCGATCGCCGAGGGCCGCTATCCGGTCGATGCGAACAAGATCGCCGAGCGCATGATCGCGCTCGACATCCCGTCGCGCGGCTGATGAGCCTGCAGCTTCTCGATCGCCTGGCCGCGTCGCACGAGGCCCTGATCGTTGCGCTCGACGCGAACGATCTCGCCGCGATCGAAAGCGCCACCGCCGATCTCGCCGCCGCGGTCGAAGCGGCGCGCGCGACGGAAATGCCCGCCGACCGCACCGGCTTTCGCGAACGGCTCGCGAGCCTCGCCGCCTTGGCCCAGGCGGCGCAGGGCCGCGTCAATTTCCTGACGGACATGGTCGGCCGCCGCGTCGATACCCTCTCCGTGATGGCCGGCCGCGCGCCGACGCTCACCTACAGCGCCAATCCGCGCTAGGCGCGGCCCGGCGCGGCCACGCGCCCTTTCAGGTTTCACGCGAAGGCGCGAAGGTGCCCGTGAGGCGAGACGGCCGGGGCCATTCGCGGCTGTCGGGAAGCGTTCGGCCCCTTCGCGCCTTCGCGTGAGCCGAATCCGGCCTCCGGTCTGGCACTTCCAATGTAGGAAATCCTCTGTCACGCTCGCCCCGAATCGGGGTTTCGGCTGCGCTTCACCGGCTCTTTGAATCGTCCGCTCCACGCGAAAAAATTTCGCGGCCCACCATCGCGCATATGGGTGAAGATGCTGAAGTTCCGCACCGCCCGCGCGCCCGTTCTTGGGCTGACTTTTGACTGACTTTTGGATTGGCCCCGGCGGCTTCCTTATTCGGGACGGCGTCCGGCACGGTTTGGCACGCCCTTTGCTTTGATGCCCCCGACAAGGAAGGGGCGTCATGATTTCGACGACGATGTACCAGGAGGCCGGGCGAGCCGGTGGCGACCGTGTCGGCGCCGCCATCCGCGCCGCGTCCGCCCGGACCGGCGTCGATTTCCGCTATTTGTTCAATCAGGCGCGGATCGAAAGCAGCCTGAACCCGGATGCCCGCGCCCGGACCTCCAGCGCGACCGGCCTCTATCAGTTCATCGATCAGACCTGGCTCGCCACCGTCAACAAGCATGGCGCCGCGCACGGCCTGGGCTGGGCCGCCGACGCGATCCGGCAGGGGCCGGACGGGCGCCATTACATTTCCGATCCGGCGACGCGCCGGGCGGTGCTCGATCTGCGCCGCCAGCCCGAGGCGGCGGCGGCGATGGCCGCCGAATTCGCGTCCGACAATCGCGCGCATCTCGAAAGCCGGCTGGGCCGTGCGGCCGAACCGGTCGATCTCTATCTCGCCCATTTCCTGGGCGCCGGCGGCGCCGCGCAATTCCTGCGCGCGCATGAGGCCAGTCCCGATGCACCCGCAGCCCGGCTGCTGCCGGCGGCGGCGCGCGCCAATCGCGCGATCTTTTATGACGGGGCCGGCGCGCCGCGCAGCTTCGCCGAGATCCGCGAGCGCTTCGCCGCGCGCATGGACAGCGGGCCGATGGCGCCATCCGCGCCCGCCACCCCTTTCGGCCCGCCGAGCGAGGCGATGTCGGCGCGGCTGGCGGCGCTGAACACGGATGCCGATGCCGAGGTCGAACCCGCTGAGCTGCTCGCCAACCGCGACGCCCTCGTCCGTCCGTCACCGCATCAGGCCCGGCTCGCCTATCTGATGCTCGCCGGCCTGGGAGTTTCCTGACATGAGCACGGCCGCGTTGAAGCGTAAGGCCTGGCTCGGCGTGGGGCGCGGCGCGGTGCTGCCGATCGCCACCCTGCTGCTCGTGGTGCTGATGGTGGTGCCGGTCTCGCCGGTGCTGCTCGATATCGGCTTCATCACCAACATCATGATCAGTTTGGCAGTGCTGATGGTGGCGCTGAACGTCGCCCGGCCGCTCGATTTCTCGTCCTTTCCGACGGTGCTGCTGTTCGCGACCCTGCTGCGGCTCGCGCTCAACGTCGCCTCGACGCGCGTCGTGCTGGTCAACGGCCATGAAGGCACCGCCGCCGCCGGCCATGTCATCGAGGCGTTCGGCAACTTCATCATCGCCGGCGACTATGCCGTCGGCATCTTCGTCTTCCTGATCCTGATGATCATCAACCTGGTGGTCATCGTGAAGGGCGCGGGGCGTGTGTCGGAAGTCTCGGCGCGCTTCACCCTGGACGCGATGCCCGGCAAGCAGATGGCGATCGACGCCGACTTGAATGCCGGCCTGCTGACGCCCGACGAAGCCAAGGCGCGCCGCCAGGAAGTGGCCACCGAGGCCGACTTCTACGGTTCGATGGACGGCGCCTCCAAGTTCGTGAAGGGCGACGCGATCGCCGGCGTGCTGATCCTCGTCATCAACATCATCGGCGGCCTGACGCTGGGCACGCTGAGCCACGGCCTGTCACTGTCGGAAGCCGCTTCGGTCTATGTCCTGCTGTCGATCGGCGATGCGCTGGTCGCGCAGATCCCGGCTTTGCTGCTGTCGATCGCCGCCGCCTCGGTCGTCACGCGCGTCAATTCGACGCTCGACCTGTCCGGCCAGATCACCAGCCAGTTCGCCTCCGCGCGGGCCTGGGCCCCGGTGGCGGGCATCCTGTTCTTCCTCGGCATATTGCCGGGCATGCCGCACCTGATCGTGCTGCCCGCCGCGATCGGCGCCGCTTTCATCGCCTGGAAGCTGCACAAGGCGGCCAAGGCGCAAGCCGCTGCGGCCGAGATCGTCGAAGCGGCACCGCCGCCCTCGCCGACGATGATCGGCTGGGACGAAGTCAGCGACGATGCCGCGCTCGGCCTCGACATCGGCTTCGGCCTGGTCGGCCTGGTCGACGAGCGCAAAGGCGCGCCGTTGATGGCGCGGATCACCGGCATCCGCCGGCAGCTCTCCCGCGAGCTCGGTTTCGTCGTGCCGATGGTGCGGGTGCGGGACGACCTGGCGCTGGCGCCCAACACCTATCGCATCACCGTCGCCGGCGTCGTCGTCGCCGAGGACGAGATCTGGCCGGACGACTTGCTGGCGCTCGATTCCGGCGATCTGCTGGATACGATCGAAGGCCGCCAGGTGAAGGACCCCACTTTCGGGCTCGACGCAGTGTGGATTCCGCCGTCGCAGCGCGCCGAAGCGGTGGTCGCCGGCTATACCGTGGTCGATCCCTCGACGGTGGTGGCCACCCATCTCAACCAGGTCATCCAGACCGCCGCCGCCGACCTGTTCGGCATGGACGAGACCCAGAAGCTGGTCGATGCGCTGAAGGACAGCGCGCCGCAGCTCGCCGCCAATCTGACGCCACAGCCGCTGCCTCTGGTCAGCCTCGCCGCGCTCTGCCGCGCCTTGCTGGCGGAAGGTGTGCCGCTCAAGGATTTCCGCCGCATCGCCGAGGCCACCGCCGATGCCGCGCGCGAGGAGAGCGACCCGATCCAGCTCGTCGAGGCGGTCCGCCAACGGATCGGCGCGCTGATCGTGCAGACCATCGTGCCGGTGAAGATGCCGCTGCCGGTGGTGACGCTCGACGGCGGACTTGAGGGTCTGCTCGCCCAGGCGGTGCGCGCCGGACGCGACGCGGTTCATCCCATCGAACCCGCTTTGGGCCAGAAGATCGTCCAGGCGATCGGCGAGGTCGCCGGGCCATTGCTCGGCGAAGGGCGGCGCTTCGTGGTCGTCACCTCGCCGATCGCGCGTCGCGCGCTGTCGCGGTTGCTGGCGCCGCATCTGCCGGACGTGCCCGTCTTGTCCTTCCTCGAAATCCCCGACGGCAAGCCCGTCGAGGTCGTCGCCGTGGTCGGCGGCGAACCGCAACAGCCCATGCTCGAATCGGAGGCCGCCCTGTGAGTTTCGAACTGTCCCGCCGCGCCCAGGTCATCGCCGTCGCCAGCGGCAAGGGCGGTGTCGGCAAGACCAATGTCAGCGTCAATCTCGCCGTCGCGCTGGCCAAGGCGGGCGAACGGGTGATGCTGGTCGATTGCGACATGGGCCTCGCCAATGCGGCGATCCTGATGGGCGTGGATTCGCGCTGGACGATCGGCGACCTGCTCGCCGGCCGCTGCGCGATGGCGGACCTGGTCCAGCCCGGACCCGGCGGCATCTCCTTCGTCCCCGGCCATAGCGGCACGGGTAGCGGCTCGACCCTCTCCTCCGCCGAGCGCGCCCGGCTGCTCGCCGCACTGGAGCCCTATGCCCGCGAATATGACCATATCGTCATCGACACCGGCAGCGGCATCGATGCCGCCGGTCTGGCGCTGGTCGCGGCGGCGGATGCGCCGCTGATCGTGCTGACGCCGGAGCCGACCTCGTTCCTCGACGCCTATGCGCTGGTGAAAGCGCTCGCCGTCAGCCACGGCACGCAGCGTTTCCGCGTCCTCGCCAACATGGTCCGGCACGACATCGCCGCGCGCGAACTGTTCGATCATTTCAAGTCGGTGGTGACACGCTTTCTCGAAGTCGAGCTGGTCTATGCCGGCGCGGTGCCGGACGATTCCTATGTGCGCCAAGCGGTCCTGCGCAAGACATGCTGCATGCTGGCCTTTCCCGGCGCGCCATCCGCCAAGGCGTTCGCCCGCCTCGCGCGCCAGCTCGTGCGCCCGGTTTCGCGCCCGCGGGCCGAGGCGGAACGTAGCCTGTGCCTGATGGGGGCGGGTTGATGGCGCTGATCGATCCGCATGAGGGCGTCGCCACCTATCGGCGACAGGCGAGGGCCGGACCCGACGCCTTGGTGCGCGGGCACATGGCGCTCGTCCGCAAGATCGCCTGGCATGTGCACGGCCGCGTCGCCTCCGCCATCGATGTCGAGGATCTCGTCCAGATCGGCATGGTCGCTTTGGTCGAGGCGGCGAACGGCTTCGAAGATCGCGGCCACGCTTTCGCGACCTATGCGACCTTGCGCATCCGCGGCGCGATGATCGATCATCTGCGCCGCCACGCCGCGATCTGCCGTGCCGCAATGGGCCGGCGTCGCGAGCTCGCGGCGGTCCGTCAGCAGCTCGAGGCCCGGCTGGGCCGCAGCGCTGACGATGCCGACATGGCAGAGGAAATGGGGCTCGATCCCGCCACCTATCGTGAGCTGGTCGACGCCAGTCAGGCCGTTCACCATGAATCCATGGACGAGGTCTATTCCGACCATTCGATGTGGTTCGCGGACCTTGAGGAACGGGCCGACGAGGTGATCGACCGCGGCCGCCTGAAAGACGCGATCGCCGGCGCGATCGGCGATCTCCCGGAACGCGATGCGATGGTATTGCAGCTTTACTTCGTCGAGGAGATGAACCTCGAGGAGATCGGCCAGACGCTCGGCGTCGGTGCCGCGCGCATCTGCCAGATCAAGAAAGCCGCACTCGACAAGCTGCGCGGCGCGCTTTCCGACTGGACCTGACGGCCTGAAACGAAAGGAGCCCGGCGCGATGATCCGCGCCGGGCTCCCCGCCTCCCATTCGGGAAAACGCCTTAGCGAAGCAGGCTCAGCACATTCTGCTGGCTCTGGTTCGCCTGGGCCAGCATGGCGGTCGCCGCCTGGCTCAGGATCTGCGCCTTGGCGAGGTTGGTCGTCTCGGCCGAGAAATCGGCGTCCTCGATCCGCGACCGCGCGTCGGTCAGGTTGGTGACGTTGTTGGTCAGGTTGTTGACCACCGACTCCAGGCGGCTCTGGCCGGCGCCCAGCTTGGCGCGCAGTTCGGCAACCGTGGTCAGCGCGTCGTCCAGCGTCTCCAGCGCGGTGGAGGCGTCGGCCGCATCGCTGATGTCGATGGCATCGATGCCGAGATCCAGCGCCTCGAACTCGATATCGACGGTCTCGCCGGCATTGGCGCCGACTTGGACCGTGATCGTGTCCGCACCCGAGCCGAACAGCTCGACGCCGTTGAACTTGGCGTTGGTGATGATGTCGTCGATCTGCGTGAGCAGCGCGTCGACTTCGACCTGGAGATTGGCCCGGTCGTCGTCGGAATAGGTGCCGCTGGCGCTCTGGACGGCCAGTTCGCGGATGCGCTGCACCATGTTGGTGACTTCGGACAGAGCGCCTTCGGCGGTCTGCGCCATCGAAATGCCGTCATTGGCATTGCGGATGGCCTGGCTCATGCCGCGAATCTGCGACGTCATCGAGCTCGCGATCGCGAGGCCGGCGGCGTCGTCCTTCGAGGTGTTGATGCGCTTGCCGCTGGAGAGACGCTCCATCGCGACCTGCAGGGCCTGATTCGCGACCCGGCTGCCATTCTGCGCGCGCAGGGCGGCAGTGTTGGTGTTGATAACGGTCATTGTCGGTTCCTTTCCCGCTCATTCGAGGCTGCCGGGGTCGTTCCCAAGCGTGCCACGATTGCAGTAACGACCGCGCGTTTCGGGCTTTTAATTTCATTTTGTTCGCGTGTCGGTTTTTCGACGCTGGGTCCGTCGATCCGCCGACACTGGGCCGAGCCGGATTGCTCGTGCGCGAGGAAGGCGTGAGGACTGGCAAAACTGGCACGCTGCTTGCTTCCATTTGGCCGACCTAATCCGGGGATGGTTGATGATCGGAGTGAGCGAGACGGTAGCGAAAGCCAATCCCACGCTGGCCGCATGGCTGGAGGGGGCAGGTTTCGCTGTCGTGCGCTTTGCCGCCGACACCGGTTGGGCCGAAGACCCCGCCATTCGTGCTCCGGAGGAAGCCGATGCCGCGAAGCCGGGTGATCTGATCGTCGATTTCGGCGCTGCGCCGGCCCTGACCCGCGCCACCGCGACTTCCCCTGCGCGTCTATCCTTCGGCCAGGACGATCTCGCCTTCGGCAATGCGATGGCCGCCGAGCTGGTCCGGCCCGCTCGACGCCCCGCCTGCGGCGAGCCCGCGAGCGCCCGGACAATCGAATTCGCCGAACGGATCGCCGTCAGCGACGCCTCCGTCCTGCTGCTCGGCGAAACCGGTACCGGCAAGGAGGGCATGGCCCGCTACATCCACGCCGTATCGCCGCGCGCGAAGGGGCCGTTCACGGCGGTCAATTGCGCCGCGCTGCCCGAAACGATGCTGGAGGCGATCCTGTTCGGTCACCGCAAGGGCAGCTTCACGGGCGCCAGCGGCGACGGGGAAGGCCTGTTCCGCGCTGCGGACGGCGGCACGCTGCTGCTCGACGAGATCGCCGAGATACCGCTGCCCCTCCAGGCCAAGCTGCTGCGCGCGCTCCAGGAGCGCGAGATCCTTCCGGTCGGGGCCGTCCGGGCGGAGCCGATCGACGTGCGCGTCATCGCCTGCGCCAATCGCGATCTGGCCGCCGAGGTCGAAGCCGGCCGTTTCCGCGCCGATCTCTACTGGCGGCTCAATGTCGTCCCGGTGAACCTGATGCCGCTGCGCGCGCGCCGGCTCGACATCCGCGCGATCGCCGCCGCCATGCTGCTGCGCCATTGCCCGGCCGGCATGATTTTGCCGTTTCCGACCGCCGCGGCGATGGACCGGCTGATGAACCATGTCTGGCCCGGCAACTGCCGGGAGCTGGAAAACGTCATTCAACGCGCGCTGCTGCTGCATGCCGGCGAGCGCATCCACGCGCCCGATCTGATCATCGACCGCGCCGCAATGCCGCGCCCCGCCGTCGCCATGTCGCTCGAGGATGCCGCGCGCTCGGCCGAGGCGGAGGCGATCCGCGCCGCGCTCGAGGAAGTCGGCGGCCATCGCGTCCATGCCGCGCGCCGCCTCGGCATCAGTGAACGAACCCTGCGCTACCGGCTCGCCGAAATGCGCGCCGTGGCCGCCTAGGAGCAAAAGAGATGTCCATCGAAGCCAGCCGATTGATGGCGCTGCGATCCGCCATCCTCGAACAGAACAGCGCGCTGCAGCGCGCCGCCGGGATGGGCGGCGCCGGCGGCGCCAGCGAGGCGGGCGGTGCGCCGGCCGCCGGCGGTTTCGGCGACGCGCTGCGCAGCGCCGTCTCCCGCGTCAATGAAATGCAGGCGCAGTCCTCGGCGATCACCGAGGCCTACGAGCGTGGCGAAACCACGGACATCGCCGCCGTCATGCTGGCCCGCCAGCAGGCGTCGATCGGATTTGAGGCGACCCTCCAAGTCAGGAACCGACTCCTGACCGCCTACAAGGACATCATGAGCATGCCGGTGTAACATGAGCGACACGACCGCAAACGATCTGGCCCTGAGCCCCGCCCGTCCGCTGGCGAGCGCCGCCCCCGCGGCGCCCAACCCGCTGAACGGCGTCGTTCAGAATGCCCGCAACCTGATGGCGCAGCCGGCAGTCGCGAAAAGCCTGCCGCTGCTGGGTTTCCTGGCGCTCGTCGCGCTTGCCGCGATCGTCTGGATGACGGTCAGCGCCGCGCCCAGCCGCACGCTCTTCGCCGGCCTGGCCGACGAGGAGAAGGCCGCCGCCGTCGAAGCGCTCAACAGTGCCGGCGTCGCCAGTTCGATCGACCGGTCGACCGGGTCGATCACGGTTTCGGAGGACGATTATCACCGCGCGCGGATGCTGCTCGCGTCGCGTGGGCTGCCGCGCGGCGGCCAGGATGGCAGCGAGGTCATCACCGGCATGCCGCTCGGCGCCAGCCGCGCGGTCGAATCGGAGCGCATCCGCGCGGCGCGCGAGCTGGATCTCGCGCGCACGATCGAAGGCATCGACGCCGTCCAGACGGCGCGCGTCCATCTCGCGGTGGAATCGCCGAGCGTCTTCGTCCGCAACCGGGCGGAGCCGGCCGCGTCGGTGATGCTCTCGCTTTATCCCGGCGGTTCGCTGGGCGATTCCCAGGTGCAGGCGATCGTTCATCTCGTCGCCTCCTCGGTACCTGGCCTCTCGCCGGACGGCGTTTCGGTGGTGGACCAGAATGGCCGCCTGCTGTCGCGTTCCGGCGGCGAGGGCGCCGCCGCCGAGCGCCAGATCGCGGTACAGAACGCTGTCGAAGACCGCTACCGCCGTGCGATCACGACCTTGCTGACGCCGATCGTGGGCAGCGACAATTTCACCACCGAGGTCCATGCGGAAATGGACTTCTCGGAAGTCCAGTCGACCCGCGAAGGCTTCCCGGCCGACGCCCGCGCGCTGCGCAGCGAGGAAGGCCAGCTGTCCACCGACACCAGCGGCGGCGGCGGCGCTCCGGGGGGCATTCCGGGTGCGCTTTCCAACGAGCCGCCGCCGGCCTCCGAGGTCGCGGCCGCGCCGGGCGGCACGATCGTGCCGCAGCCTGCCGAGGGCGATGCGGGCGCGGCCGCCGTCGCCAATGGTCGCCGGACCGAGAATTACAATCGCAGCTTCGCGGTCGGCCGCGAGGTGTCCGTGACGCGCCAGCAGACCGGCGTCGTCAAGCGCCTCACCGTCGCGGTCGCCCTGCGCAACCCCGAAGGTGCGCGTCCCCGCAGCCAGCAGGAGCTCCAGTCGCTCGAGCAGCTCGTCAAGGGGGCAGTCGGTTTCGACCAGCAGCGCGGCGATGTCGTGGCGCTGTCCGCCCGGAATTTCGCCGCGGCTGCGGAGGCGCAGACGGGCTGGATGGACACCGCCGAGAGCGTCTGGTCCTCGCCGCTCACCCGCAACGTCACCGCGCTCATCGTCGCGCTCATCGTGGTGTTCGGCATCGGCCGGCCGATGATGAAGAAGACGACCGCCGCCTTGGCGGCGCGCGCCGAGACCAAGCGTACGGAACGCAGCCAGGTCGGCGGCGAGATCGCGACCGCGCTGGCCGACCGCGCCCGCGCCGATCACGACATGAAGGTGTCGCTGGAAATGATCGAGGCCTCGCGCGACTACGAGACCCGTGCCGCCTTGATCCGCACCTTCGTCCGCCAGGATCCCGCCCGCGCCGCCCTGGTGGTGCGCGACCTGATCCGCGCCGATGGCGGCAAGGAGGCCTGAGCCATGGACAATGTGATGGAAGCGCAGACCGCCGCCGAGCCGAATGGCAGCGAGGCCGCCGCGATCCTGCTGATGATGCTGGGCGATGCCGAGGCGGCGGAAATCCTGAGCCATCTCGAACCGCACGAGGTCCAGCATCTGGGCAGTGCGATGTTCGGCGTCGCCGACGTGTCCGAGAACGAGGTCGAGCAGGTCTTCCACACCTTCATGGGCCGCGCCAAGGCGCGCACCACGATCGGCTTCGGCGCCGCGCCGCGCATCCGCGCGGTGATGGAGCATGCGCTGGGCGCCGAGCGCGCCGAGAACGTGCTCGCCCGCATCACCCCGCCGACCCGCAGCCGTGCGCTCGATGCGCTGCGCTGGATGGACGCCAAGACGATCGCGGCCCTTATCGAGTACGAGCATCCGCAGATCGCTGCGGTCGTGCTTGCCCATCTGGAGCCGCCGGCCGCCGCCGACGTGCTCCAGCTCCTGCCCGCCGAGCAGCAGCCCGACATCGTCTACCGCATCGCCAAGCTGGAGGCGGTGACCGCCGAGGCGATGGCGGAGCTCGAAAAGATCCTTGTGCGCGAAGTCGCACGCGTCTCCTCATCGCCCGCCACGGTGCGCGGTGGCGCCAGCGAGGCGGCGAAGATCATGAACAACCTGCGCCCCGGCTCGGACCAGCGCATCATCCGCACGCTCGGCAAGGTCGATCGGCAGCTCGCGGCGCGGATCGAGGATGAGATGTTCATCTTCGAGAATCTCAACGAGCTGGACGAGAAGAATCTCGGCATCCTGCTGCGCAACGTCGAAAGCGAGATCCTGGTCGTGGCGCTCAAGGGCGCGGACGAGAAGCTGCGCGAGAAGATGCTGGGCTGCATGTCCGGCCGCGCCGCCGATTCGATCCGCGACGAGATGGCCGAGCGCGGCCCGATGCGCCTCGCAGAGGTACACGAGGCGCAGAAGGAAGTGCTCGCCACCGCGCGGCGCCTGTCTGACGCTGGCACGATCATGCTCGCCGGCCGGGGCGACGATTATGTCTAGGTTGATGCGGGGCGGCGGCACGGCCGCGAACGACGAGCCGACCAGCCTGGGCAGCTTCGTGCTGCGCCGTGCCAATGCCGGCTTTCGCGTGCGTGGCTCCGGTGATAGGCCGGACTCGCGCGTCGATATCGACATGCCGCCGATGACGCCGGAGCAGGAGCGGTTGCGCGCCCGCTCCGATGCCTATGAGCAGGGCGTGGCGGAAGGCCGCCGCACCGTAGAGGCTGAATTCGCCGCCGAGCGCGACGCGCTGATCCGCTTGGTCGGTGCGTTGGAAGTGCTGAAGCCCGAGCCGACCAATGCGCTGGCGCTGCTGCTCGCCGAAACCGTGGACCGGCTGGTCCGCGACACGGTCGGCGAGGTCGAGGTCGACGCCGCCCGGCTGCTTGCGCGGGCCAAGGCCGCCGCAGCCCTGATCGGCGAGAATGTCGAGCCTTCGAAGTTGCGCGTCCATCCCGACGACATTGCCTATCTCGCGCCCGCTGATCTGGAGTTGGCGCTGGAGGGCGATCCTTCGCTGCCGCGCGGCAGCCTTGTTCTGGAAACCGGCCATGGCTGGGTCGAGGACGGCCCGGAAATCCGGCTGGAGCGGCTGCGCGCCGCGCTCGACAAGATGGCGGCGCCGCAATGAGCGCGCTGATGGCCGAGGCGCGCAACCTGCTGGCGCGGATCGATACCGGCGAGGACGGGCCCCGCCGCGTGGGCCGGCTCGCCGCCTATGACGGGCTGATGCTGGAGGCGACCGGCTTCAAGCGGCCGGTCGGCTCCGGTGCGCGCATCGTCGCGGCCGACAATCATGTCGCGCGTGCGGAAGTGGTCGGCTTTCGCGGCGATCGCACCTTGCTGATGGCGCTGGACGGCGATGCGGCCCATGCCAATGGGGCGCGGGTCGAGCCGGACGCGAGCTCCTCGATGGTCGAGGTCGGCCCCTCGCTGCTCGGCCGCATCGTCGATGGTCTCGGTCAACCGCTGGACGGCCTGGGGCCGATCGCGGCCACCGACAAATGGCCGCTCGCCGGCCGGCGGGGCAATCCGCTCGATCGCGCCCGCGTCACTGCACCCTTCGACACGGGCGTGCGCGCGGTCAATGCCTTGCTCACCGCGGGCGTCGGCCAGCGCATCGCGATCGTCGCCGGCTCCGGCGTCGGCAAGTCGGTGCTGATGGGCCAGATGATCGCCGGTGCCGATGCCGACGTGATTGTCGTCGGCCTGATCGGCGAGCGTTCGCGCGAGGTCAGCGACTTCCTCGCCACCAAATTGCCGCCGCAGGTGCGCCGCAAGGCGGTGGTCGTCGCGGTGCCGGCCGATCATGCGCCGCTGCTGCGGCTGCGCGCCGCGATGCGGGCGACCGCGATCGCCGAGGACTTCCGCGCGCGCGGGCTCAAGGTGCTGCTCCTGCTCGACAGCCTGACCCGCGTCGCCCATGCCCAGCGCGAGATCGGCCTGTCGCTGGGCGAGCCGCCGACCGTGAAAGGTTATCCGCCCTCCGCGCTCGGCCTCATCCCCAAGCTGGTCGAGCGGGCCGGCGCCGACGCGCAGACCGGCGGTTCGATCACCGCGCTCTACACCGTGCTCGCCGACGGCGACGACACCAACGATCCGATCGTCGATGCCGCGCGCGCGATCGTTGACGGGCATATCATCCTCTCGCGCTCGCTCGCCGAGCAGGGCGTCTATCCGGCGATCGACGTCGGCCGTTCACTGAGCCGCGTCATGGCCGATATCGCCGCGCCCGATCATGCGGCGGCGGCCAAGGCGCTGCGCCGCTTGTGGTCGGCTTATGAGGAGAATCGCGATCTCATCCTCATGGGGGCCTATGCGGCGGGCGGCGATCCTTTGATCGACGAGGCGATCCTGCGTCGTCCCGAAATCCTCGATTTCCTGCGCCAGGCGCCGGGCGAACGCGCGCCCTTCGCCGATTCCGTCGCGGCGCTGACCGGGCTGATGACGTCATGAACGGGCTCGTCAGCCAGCGCCAGCGCATCGTGAGGGTGCGCAAGATCCAGCACGGCCTGGCCGCCAGCGCGGCGGTCGAGGCGGCGAATCGCGTGGCGATGCTGGAGATGAACCAGGCGCGCCTCGCGCGCATGCGCAGCGATTTGCGGCCCGCCGAGGGCGCGACCACCGGCGCCGCGCTGGCGCGGGTGGGCGAGCTGGCGATGCGGCTCGACGCCGCCCGCCACGGCCTTGGCCCGACGATCGAAACGGCGCGCGCGCTCGCCGCCTCGCTGATGGGCGAGCAGCATGCCGCCCGGCGCGATCAGGAGAGCGCCGAGAAACTGGAGCAGGTCGCGATCGGCCTGGCCGAGGAGCTGGCCGAGCGCCGGCTGCAACAGAATGCGCGCCGGCCCGGCCGCGCCAATCGGGGAGAACAGGAGTGATGGCATCGGTCCCGAACATGCGAACCGCCTTGCCGCCGGCCGTGCCCGGCGCCGCTGCGCCCGCCGAAGGCGAGGGCGGCGATGTCTTCGCCAGCCTGCTTTCAATCGTACCGTCCGGCGAGACGATCCTGGATGGCCCTGGCCTGCCCGATGCGGACGTGCCGGTCTTCGACGCGCAGGTCCGCCCCGTGACGGACGGCGAAACTGTGTCGGCCGGCCAGGAAGACGAAGCTGGCGATGCGGCAAATGCGGCCGACGAGGCCGAGGATGACGGCGCCGCGCCGCAAGCCTTCACCCCGGCCGCCGATGTCATTCCGATCCTGCAGGCCCAGGCTGGCTATCCCGTCACGGTCACGGTCGCGATGCCCGCGCAGACGCCGGCACCGGTGTCGACGGATGCCGAATTGCTGGCCGCGCAGGTGCAGATTCCCGCCGCGCCTGTCCCCCTAAAGCCTGTTGTGGCCGAGGCATCGGCACCTGCGGTGCCAGGTGAGGGGAAGGCGTCGAAATCCGTGCCGCAACCGACTGTGCCGATCTCCGCGTCGCCCGGTCACGACGGCGAAACGCCCGAAAGCGATGCGCCTGTCTTGCCTCAGCCGGTCAAGGCCGCGCTGAAGGCGGCCCTGGCGCGAGCGAAAGCGGGGCAGGCGGAAGCCGCAGAGGCGCCGGCCGGGATCGTCAAAGCGGGTCGGCCGGTGGCCGCGAAGGCTACCCCCAGCGCGTCGGCGTCAACCCCCGCGATCCAGACGCCGGCACCGTCAGTTCCGGTACAGGCCCAGCCCGTTTCCGCCGTCGCCGCGCCGATCGCCACCGATTCGACCGTGCAGCCTGCGCCGGTGCAGCGCGCCGCGGCGCCGCTGCCGCCGCCGGCCGATCAGGCGATCGAACGCGAGCTCGATCTCGCCCATGACAGCGAATGGCTGGATCGCCTGGCGCGCGACATCGTCCGCTCCGGCGCGAATGACGGCCCGATGCGCTTCAGGCTGCATCCGCAGACGCTGGGTCATCTGCGCATCGAGCTGACGCAAGGCGATAATGGCACGAATGTACGGCTCATCGCGGAAACCGAGGCGGCGCGCGCGATCATCGCGGATGCCCAGCCCCGGCTGTTGCTGGAGGCGCGCGCGCAGGGCGTGCGCATCGCCCATGCCGAGGTCGACCTTGCCGGCACCGGTCACCAGGCGTCCGGCGATCCGCGGCGTCAGGAGGACGGACGCCAACCCAATTTCATCCGTACCGCGCGCGGCGTGGGTCTCGATGCCGCTCCGGTGGCCGAGCCCGGCCGCGCCAGTTCAGACCGATACGCCTGAAGGAGGCGAAAATGAGCGATACCCCGAACGAAGCCGCCGAAGCGCCCGTCAAGAAGAAGGGCGGCAAGCTGAAGAAGATCGTCGTGCTCCTGTTGCTGCTGATCGTGATCGGCGGCGGCGGCGCGGCCGGCGGGCTCTATGCCATGAATGGCTCGATCTTCGGCGGCGGCCATGCCAGCCAGGAAGATCCGAACGAACCCAAGCTGGTACTGCGCGAGGGCGTCAGCGAGTCCGCGGCGACAGAAGCGCGTGAGCGTGCCCGCGCGCCCAATGGCCGTCCGGACCCCCGCATCTTCAAGGCCACCTATATTCCGATGGAAGGAGCGTTCACGTCGAACATGCGCGGCGGCGATTCCTTCGTGCAGATCGGTTTGGGCGTTTCCACCTATTACGACCAGCGCGTCGCCGAGCGTTTGGCGACTCACGACATGGCCGTTCGCTCGGCGATATTGCTGGCGCTGTCCGAACAGGACCCGGTCGCGATCTCCACTGTCGCCGGCAAGGAAGCGCTTAAGGAGGAGTTGCGAAACGCGATAAACAACGTGTTAACCAATCGGGAAGGTTTCGGCGGCATAGACGACGTGTACTTCACGAGTTTCGTCACGCAATGACCGACAAACCGACCCTTTCGGGCGAAGAAATATCGGCCCTCATGAGCGGAGCTGGCGACAGCGAGGCCGGCGGCGACGCGCCGCCGGGCTCGACCCGGCCGTTTCCGTTCGGCGGCGAGGCCGGTCGCCCGATGGCGGTCCTGCCGGCGGTCGATCGGCTGAACGAACGGATGGTCCGCCGCGTGCGCGACCTGATCGAGGGCTTTTCCCGGGTCAAATCCCAGGTCGCGGTCGAACCGACCGTGGTGCGCGGCTTCGCCGACTGGCAGGCCGAGCAGAACGAGTTCGCCAGCCTCAGCCTCTACGGCTTCAAGCCCATGAAGGGCGCGATCATGGTCCGGCTGGAGCCGGAATTCATCGGCCGGCTGGTCGATGCCTATTATGGCGGCGCCGGCGATGCGCCGACCCGCCGAATGCGCGAATTCACACCCACCGAGGAAAATCTTGCCGTCCGGATCGCCGACAGCCTGGCAGCGGCTCTGGGTCAAGTCTGGTCGGAAGTCGTGCCGGTCCAGCCGCAATTCCGTTCGCGCGAGACCCATGCCGGCTTCGCCGCGCTCGCCAAGCCCGAAGAGGCGGTGGCGGTTTCGCAATTCACCATCTCGTCCTGGCCGGAGCAGCCGGCGACGGTCGAGATTCTCTACCCCGTGTCGGGTCTGCGCTCGCTCGAGCATATGCTCGTCGCCAAGCCCTCCGACGAGGCCGGCTTCACCGGCGGCGACTGGCGCCGTCGGATGAACGCCGCCGTCGGCGAGGTCCGCATCCAGGCACGCACCGTGCTGGCGCGCCCCGAACTGCCGCTGTCGGAGCTGATGCAGCTGCGCGCCGGCGATGTCATTCCGGTCAGCCTGCCGGCGCATGTGCCGCTCATCGTCGAGGGCAGGCGCTTCGCGATCGGGACGATCGGCGAGCATGACGGGCGTGCCGCGCTCAAAATCGAAAAGGTCGAACAGAGGAGGTTCGTGTCGTGAAGGAAGCCCAGGATATCGTCGAGGCCAGCCCGCTGGACGAGGCGCTGGGGCGCCGCAATTACGGCCTGCTCGCGGACATCCCCGTCCGGCTCTCGGTCGAGGTCGGCAGCACCGCGCTCAAGCTTTCCGAGCTGATGGATCTCGCCGAAGGCAGCGTCGTCGAGCTGGACCGCCAGAGCCACGAACTGCTCGACATCATGGCCAACGGCACATTGATCGCCAAAGGCGAGGTGGTGACCGTCAACGGCCGCTTCGGCATCCGCGTGGTCGAGGTCGTCGCGCTAGAGGCGCTCGGCCCGGGCGACGAGCGTCGGAAATGATGACCGCCTATCTCCTGAAGCTCGTCATTCTCATCCCCCTCGTCGCGGGGCTGGCCTATGGCGCGCTTTACCTGTGGCGCAAGCTGCAGCCCGGCATGGCCATGGGCCAGCGCGAGCGTCTGGTGAAGCTGGTCGATGCGGTGCCTCTGGGCGCCACCGGCCGCCTCGCCGTCGTCGAGTTCGGCGGCAAGAACCTCCTGATCGCCGTCTCGCGCGGCGGCGTCCAGCTCCTCTCGGAAAGCGGAGCGGAGCCGTCGCATCATGACTGAGGCGCTGATCCGGGTCCGGCGTGCCGGACCCATATTCCTGATCCTGCTCGCTGTCGCGGCACTGTTCGCCGCGGTGCCGGCCTTCGCCCAGGCGGGCGGCCAGCCCGGCGCGCTCGATCGCGCGCTCGGCGAGGTCGCCGGCGACGGCCGCCCGCTCTCGCTCAGCTTGCAGATCCTGCTGTTGATGAGCCTGCTGACGGTGCTGCCGTCGATCCTGCTCATGATGACCAGCTTCACCCGGATCATTATCGTGCTGTCGATCCTGCGCACCGCGATCGGTCTCCAGCAGACGCCGCCGAACCAGGTGCTGGTCGGCCTCGCCCTCTTCCTCTCGCTGTTCGTGATGCGTCCGGTGGTCGATCAGATCAACGAGACCGCCTATACGCCTTATGGCGCAGGCCAGATCGGCATCGAGGAAGCGGTGTCGCGCTCCGGCACGGTGCTGCACGGTTTCATGATCCGCCAGACGCGCGAGACCGACCTGCGCCTGTTCGCCGATCTCGCCGGCGTCGAGCGGTTCGAATCGCCGCAGGCGGTGCCCTTCTCGATCCTGCTGCCGGCCTTCGTCACCAGCGAATTGAAGACCGCCTTCCAGATCGGCTTCCTCATATTCCTGCCCTTCCTGATCATCGATCTCGTCGTCTCGTCGACCCTGATGTCGCTGGGCATGATGATGCTCTCGCCGACGATCGTGTCGATGCCGTTCAAATTGCTGTTGTTCGTCCTCGTCGACGGCTGGGCGCTCACCATGGGGTCGCTCGCCGCATCCTTCGCGGGGGGATGACATGGACAGCTCGGCCTATTTCATCGGCGTCGCGCAGCAGGCGCTCTGGGTCCTGGCGCTGGCTTCGGCGCCGATCCTGATCCCGGCGCTGGTCGCCGGCCTCGTCCTCGGCATGTTCCAGGCCGCCACCTCGATCAACGAGGCGACGCTGACCTTCGTGCCGAAGCTCATCGTGGTGGGCATCTGTCTCGCCATTTTCGGCGGCGCGATCCTGATGCTGATCGCCGATTTCACCCAGGACATCTTCGCGCGAATCCCCGAGCTGACGCGATGATCCCGACGGCGTTCGCGACCATAGAGGCGCAGCTCTGGCTGTGGATGGTCGCGATGCTGCGGCCGGGCGCCGCGATGCTGGCCGCGCCGATCTTCGGGTCGCCCGCCGTCCCGGTCCAGCTCCGCCTGATCGTCGCGCTCGCGCTCGGTATTCCTGCGCTCGGCGCCACCCAGTTCGTCCTGCCCGCAGACGGCCTTGCCTCGTTCGAGGGCGTGCTGCTGATCGCCGGCGAGATCATGGCCGGCCTCGCCATCGGTTTCGCGGTGCAGATCGGCTTCGCCGCCGCGGTGATCGCGGGCGAAGTGATCGGCAACGCGATGGGCCTCGGCTTCGCGGCGATGGTCGATCCATCGAGCGGACAGAGCAATCCGGTGGTCGGCCAGTTCCTCTCGATCGTCGCGACGTTGCTGTTCCTCGCCATAGGCGGGCATCTCGCATTGGCGGTGACGATCGTCGAAAGCTATCGCGCCCTGCCGCCCGGCGATGCCTGGATGAGCCAGGAAAGCATTCGCGGCCTCGTCTTCTTCGGCAGCGTGCTCTTTTCCGCCGGCCTCTCGATCGCGCTGCCGGTCGCCTTCGCGATCGTGCTCGTCCAGATCATGATGGGCGTGCTGGCGCGCTCGGCGCCGCAGCTCAACCTGTTCGCGGTTGGCTTTCCCGCGGCCCTGCTCGCCGGGGTCGTGCTGCTTGCCATCGCTGCGCCAGTGCTGGGCGAAGGCATTGCCGGCGCGATCAGGCTCGGCCTGGAACAATCGCGCCTGCTGGCGATGGGGGGCTGAGCCATGTCCGAAAATGCGGACAAGGACCAGAAGACAGAAGCCCCGACTCCGAAGCGGCGTCGCGACGCCGCGGAGAAGGGCGATGTCCTCCAGTCGCGCGAGCTCGGCACCGCCCTGGTCGTGATCGGCGGCGCGATCTGGATCGCGCTGGCCGGGCCGATGATGATCGGCGCGCTGGAGATCATGATCGTCGATGCGCTGAGCTTCGACGTTTCGGACATCCGGAATTTCGATCCAGGCAGCGCCACGGTGCGGCTGCTCGGCATCATCGTGCTGCCGATCGCCGCTTTGTTCGGGGTGACCCTGGTCGCCGCGATCGGGACGCCGGCGATGCTCGGCTCGTTCGGCTTCCGCAGCAAGGCGATGGCGTTCAAGGGCAACAAGCTCAATCCGCTCACCGGCATCAAGCGGATATTCGGGATGCAGGGGCTGATCGAGCTGGGCAAGTCGGTCGCCAAGGTGCTGCTGCTGGGCTCGGTGGCGATCTGGGTGATCGTCAGCAACCTGCCGACGATGGTGGGGCTGACTTCGCAGGACATCCGGCCCGCCATTTCGGACATTGGCGGCATCTTCGTCATTGCCGTGCTCGTCATGGGCATGGCGTTGGCGGTGATCGCCGGGATCGACGTGCCGGCGCAGATGTACCAACGCTTCCAGCGGCTGAAGATGACCCGCCAGGAGACGAAGGAGGAGCACAAGCAGACCGAAGGCGCGCCGGAGCTGCGCGCCGCCGTCCGCCGCCGCCAGCTCGAGACCGCGCGCAATTCGGCGCGGGGCGCGATGGCCGAGGCAACCGTCGTGCTCACCAACCCGACCCATTTCGCGGTCGCGCTGCGCTATCGCCAGGGCATGGATTTCGCACCGGTCGTGGTCGCGAAGGGCCGCGGCGTTACCGCCGAGGCGATCCGCGAGCTCGCCGCCGAGCACGACGTGCCGATGCTCTCCTATCCGCAGCTCACCCGCGCCCTCTATTATACCAGCCAGCCAGGCCAGATCATCCGCGAGGATCTCTACATGGCGGTGGCGACGGTGCTCGCCTTCGTGTTCAACCTCGAAGCCACGCTCAAGGCCGGCAACCAGCCGCCGCCGATCGAGCTGCCGCCCGAAATGCGCTTCGACACCGAAGGCCGACCGGAAGCTTAAACGCCGCCGCGCCGCGCCGTTATCGAGTGTGCAAGAAACTCGAAAGGCGGTGGGGTGAGCGACGCGGCGCGACATCGGCGATTCACGCTTGAGGAGGTCGAGCGCCTTCTGGCGATGGCGAACCGGATCGGCGTTCCCGTCGAGCCCTGGGTCGACCAGCTCGCGCGCGAGCTGCGCGTAGAGCATTCGAACGCCGCCCAGGACGGCGCCGAAATGGCCGGCCGGATGCGCTCCGATCCGGGCCGGTCGCTACGCGCGCAGACCCGCATCGACCCGAGTACGCTGCACATGCTGAAAAGCTGAATTTTCCACCCCGTTTTCGCTAAAGAATCCGCCGTCCGCGCCGTTCCTTTCACATGAACGGCAAGGACGTTTCTGACATGAGCACTTCCTCCATCGGTTTTGCGCTCGGCGCTGGTTCCGGCCTCGACATCAAGTCGCTGGTCGATGGTCTGGCAGCTGCCGCCAAGGCGCCCAAGGAAGCGCTGATCGTCAAGCGTGAGCAGGCCAATGCGGCCAAGGTTTCGACCCTGGCCTCGGTCAGCAACGCGATCGACTCCTTCGCGGCGGCACTGTCCGGGCTGATCTCCGGCGGCAGCCTGTTCAGCCAGCCCAGCGTTTCTGATCCGAGCGTCTTCACCGCCGTCGCCAAGCCCGGCGCGCGGATCGGCAATCTCTCCGCATCGGTCGAGGTTATGCAGATCGCCCAGGCGCAGACGGTGGCATCCGTGCCGCTCGCCAATCGCGCCGATCCGGTCGGCCAGGGGGAGCTCACGATCACCACGGCGAGCGGCAGCTTCACGGTCACGATCGACGAGGCGAACGACAATCTCGATGGCCTGGCCCGTGCGATCAACGCCAGCGGTGCCGGCGTCACGGCGAGCGTGGTGACGGGCGTCGACGGCGCCCGGCTCGTGGTCAAGGGCGCGACCGGTGAAGCCAATGCCTTCACCCTTTCGGTGCCGGACGGGACGGACAGCGGCCTGGAGCGGTTCGCATTCGGCCCCTCGGTCGTCGGCGGCATGACCCAGGCTCAGCCGGCGCAGGACGCCGTCGTCGTCGTCGACGGCGTTCAGGTTCGCCGCGCCACCAACAGCTTCAGCGACCTGATCGACGGCGTGCAGATCGACCTGAAGCGCGCCGCGCCCGGCCAGGCGGTCGCGGTGGGCGTGACCCGCCCGACCGAGGCGATCGGCCAGGCCGTACAGGATTTCGTCGCGGCCTATAACGAGCTGATGGCGATGATCGCGGAGGCGACCCGCCCCGGCGTCAACGGCGAAGGCGGGCCCTTGCGCGGCGATCTCGGCCTGCGCGAGATGCAGCGCCAGCTCGCCCAGCTGCCCTCGACGATGCTGGCGAGCGAAGGCACCGGCCCCAAGACCCTGGCCGAAATCGGCGTGCGCACCAATCGCGACGGCACGCTCGGCGTCAATGTCGGGCAGCTCCAGCAGGCGCTGGCAAGCGATCCGGACGGGGTGGAGGCCCTGTTCAATCCGACACAGCACAGCTCCAGCGCATTCCTGACGATCAAAAGCGCGATGGGCAGCGTCAAGCCGGGCGTCTACACGGTCGCCGACGTCGTGCCGGCCGTTGACGGCAATCCGGCCTCGGGCATGCTGAACGGCGTCGCCATGACCGGGGTCGGCGTCAATCTGGTGGCGCGGGCGGGTTCGCCGGCGATCGGCCTGATCCTCGGCGTCGGCGGCGCGGTCGGCAGCGCGACGATCACTATCGATCCGGGCCTGGGCGGCGCGCTGCAGGGCATCCGCGATGCGCTGCGCGCCCGGGGTGGCCCCTTCGAGGGCAGCAACGACCGGCTGCGCGCCGAGGCGAAGAAGATCGCCGAAGACCGCGAGCAGCTCGAAACGCGCTCCGACAAATATTACAACCAGCTGCTGAGCACCTTCACGTCGATGGAGCGGCGCGTATCGTCCTTCAAGGCGACCCAGTCCTATCTCGATCAGCAGATCAAGATGTGGACCAACGGTCGGGATTGATCCGGAAACCGTAAAGTCCGGCATGAAAAACATGTTGCGGGAGTGAGTGATGTACATGTCGCGGGGGAAATTCGTGGCCGCCAAGGCGAGCTATCAAAGCGTGGACCTGGCCAGCCGGATCGACGGCGCCAGCCCGCACCAACTCGTGCAGGTCATGTACGAGGAGCTCTTGAAAGCGATTGACGCGATGGCGGTGGCGACGCGGCGCGGCGATTTCGTCCAGCGCAATGCGCGCCAGTCGCGCGCGCTCGCCATCCTCACCGGGCTAGAGACCAGCCTCGACTTCGAGAAGGGCGGGGAGATTGCACGCGGGCTGGTCGCTATCTATCGTGAGGCGCGCCGCCTGCTCGTCGCTGCCGGACGCGAGAACGACGCCGACAAGATCGGTCAGGCACGCGACATGCTGTTCGAGATCGCGAGTGCCTGGGATGCGCTCGCGAAGCAGCCCGCCGACTGAGCGGTCGCGGCCTCAGGCCGCCTTCACCTCATATTTGCGCATTTTCTCGATCAGCGTCGTGCGCTGCAATGAGAGCATCCGCGCGGCATCGGCGACGACGCCGTCCGAAATGGTGAGCGCTTCCTCGATATAGCGACGTTCGATCTCGGCGAGCATGTCGCGTAGCGCGACCGGCTGACCGGCTGCCAGCTCGCTTGTATCGGCGATCTCGACTTCGGCGCGGATCGGCACGACGACGTCTTCGTCTTCGTCGGCCTGGGGCTCGGCCTTTTGCGCTGCGGTGGTGATGCGATTGGTGGCTTCCCAGAGCGCGGCGCGCTCGATCGCGCCGACCCGGCCGCGGCGCAGCAGCAGCGAGGCGGCCTCGTCCGCTCCGACCGGCCGGCCGGCGAACAGGATGCAGGCCCGCTCGACGAAATTACGCAGCTCGCGCACATTGCCGGGCCACCCATGATCGGCGAGCCGCGCCAGAGCGGCCGGCGCAAAGCTCATGCCAGTGGCGCGCTTGCCTTGCTTGTCCAGGAAGTGCTGCACCAGCAGCGGAATGTCCTCGATCCGCTCGGAAAGCGGCGGAATGTCGATCGGGAAGACGGCGAGGCGGTAGAATAGGTCCTCGCGGAATTTGCCATCGTCGATCGCGCGGTCGATGTCGCGGTGCGTGGCGGCGACGATGCGCACGTCCACCTCGATGTGGCCGCGCCCGCCAACCCGCTGCACGGCGCGCTCCTCGAGCACGCGCAGCAGCTTCACCTGCATGTCGGCCGGCATGTCGCCGATCTCGTCGAGGAAGAGGGTGCCGCCATGGGCCTCCTCGAATTTGCCCTTGTGCTGGGCATGGGCGCCGGTGAACGAACCCTTCTCGTGCCCGAACAATTCGGATTCCAGCAATTCGCGGGGGATGGCGCCGCAATTGACCGCGACGAAGGGCTTGTCGCCCCGGCCGCTCGCCGCATGGATCGCCTGGGCGACCACTTCCTTGCCGCTGCCGGACGGGCCGGTCAGCAGCACCGAAGCCTCGCTCGGCGCGACATGGCGAATGAGATTGCGAAGCGCGAGGATCGCCGGCGTTTCGCCGATCACCATCGCTTCCGGACCGGATGCGACCACGTTCACCGTCACTGGGCCGCGTCCGCCGAGCGGAAGCCATCATTGCTGGTCACGAAATCCCCCCGGTCGCGAATTAAGTTGCTGTGGGGTCATATCTGAAGGACAATGGTTAACAGCCTCTTTACGCTGCGGCGTTTGCCATGAGCCAAGCGTGCGGAGGCACCGCCAAATCGTTACCGACGCGTCATGATTGCAATGATAGCGATGGCAAGGGGGTGGTGCCCAGGGGCGGGATCGAACCACCGACACCGTGATTTTCAGTCACGTGCTCTACCAACTGAGCTACCTGGGCGTTCCGGCGAATGCGGAAGCGGCGCCTATAGAGGCGGGTCGGCGTGCCTGTCCAGCCCCTCGCTGTCCACCGCGTCCTCGGCCGGCGGGCCGGGCACGCGATAAGCGTCGCCGAGCCAGTTCAAAAGGTCGCGGTCGCGGCAGCCCTGCGAGCAGAAGGGGCGGAAGGCTTGAGCCGCCAGCTTCCCGCAGAGAGGACAGGCGTCAGTCTTGGGAACGGTGGACATACCCGGTCGATATGGCGCGCCCGGGCTCGGCCCGCAAGGCGAGCGCGACGCCGGTGCGGCGGGACAGCAGCGCGATCCAGTCGGGTCGCGCTTCGATATACGCGATGACGGACGGCGCGGCCTGTACGATCAGGCCGCCGGTTCCCTCCGCCCGCTCGGCGCGCCGGAGCAGCGCCCGCGCCGTCGCGCCGGCGGGATCGGCGCGCACGATTTCCGGCAATGACGCACGGGTCCGGCGGCGGACGATCTGGAGAAAGCCGAAGCCGTTGACCGCGGTACGTTCGAAGGGCTGAGGCAAAACGGCGTCCAATGCCGCCGCCGCGCGCTGGCGCGCCGCCCGGTCGGGCAGGGTCGGCAGGTCGATGCCGATCGAGCCGCCGATACCGAAGCGCCGGATCGAGCGGCCCGCCGCCGCTGCGCCGGCTTCGGCCAGCTCGGCCGGAGGCAGCACGCCATCGACATCGAACAAGGTTATGGCGGGCGTCGGGCTCATCCGCAGCGCGCCGCCGGTAAAGGCGATTTCGCCGGTGGCGGCTTCCTCCAGCAATTCGGACCAGCTAGCCGCCTCGAACGGATCGCCGCCATGTGTCGGCCGAGCCACCGTCCCGATCCGCTCAAGCAAAGTGGGGCCGGGCCGCGGCGCATCGTCCGTCGCGCGGACGATGGCGCGCTTGGCATGGCCGGGCTCCGGCATCGCCTCGCGCACGATCTCTGCATGAAAGGTCGCGCCTTCGGTGAGGCCGGGCGGCAGCGGCTCGATCAATGCTTCTACCCCGCCGTCCAGCACGGCAATGCCGCGCCGGCGCGGGATCAGGGTCTGGACGAGGCGCGCGGGGATCACCGTGCCCACATTGAAAGGTGCGGGCAGTTCGATCGCGGCTTCGAGGATCGCGCCATCCTCGACCAGGATCGCGCGATTCTCGCCGATCCCTTCCTCATAGAACCACTCAGCCAAAATCGTAGCCCGCCGCTTCGAGCAGGGCGCGGGTTTCGAACACGGGCAGGCCGACCACGCCCGAATGGCTGCCGGCCAGATAGCGGACATAGGCTTCGGCGAGGCCCTGAATTGCATAGCCGCCGGCTTTGCCCATGCCTTCGCCGCTGGCGACGTAGCGGTCGATCTCGCGATCACTGAGCCGCTTGAAGGTGACAATGGTGTCGGACAGGCGCGTGCGAGGACGTCCGTCCGCGCCGATCACGCAGACAGCGGAATAGCAATGATGGCGCCGTCCGGAGAGCAGGGCCAACATTCGGCGGAGGTCGCCTTCGTCGTCTGGCTTGCCGAGGATGCGTCGCCCGACCGCGACAGTGGTGTCGCCGGCCAGCACGATCTCGTCCGCGGCGCGATCGACCGCCGCCGCCTTCTCAGCCGCGAGGCGCAGCACATAGGGGCGCGGCAGCTCGCCGGGATGCGGTTCCTCGTCGATTTCGGGCGACGCCAACCGATCGGGCACGACGCCAATCCGCGCGAGCAGTTCGCGGCGGCGGGGTGAGGAGGAAGCGAGGACGAGCCGCATCATGCGGTGCCCCGCTACTTGAAACGGTATGTAATCCGACCCTTGGTCAGATCGTAGGGCGTCAGCTCGACCAGAACCTCGTCACCGGTCAGCACGCGGATGCGGTTCTTGCGCATCTTGCCGGCGGTATGGCCCAGGATCTCGTGGCCGTTCTCCAGCTTCACGCGGAACATGGCGTTAGGCAGCAGCTCGACCACCTGCCCGCGCATTTCGAGAAGTTCTTCCTTGGCCATTCACATCCCAGCTAGCTTCATTTGAGCGGGCCGCGTTTAGCCGCTGGGCCCGGAAATGGAAAGCCCGGCCATCGCGGCATTGTCGGGGCACTTCAATCCGGTGGATTGTGCTGCATCAAGAAGCGACGCGCTTCCTCCAGCAATTGCAGCCGGTCGGCCTCAAGCGGGAGGTTGTGGGTATTGCGGGGCTGTTCGATATAGACGAAGTCGCGGCCTTCCACCTTACCCGCGGCGCGCAGCCGCCGAACGAGTCCGCGCGACTGCGCGACCGGTACGCGCTGGTCGCGCGCGCCATGGACGATCAGGATCGGAGCGGAGAATTGTCCGGCATTGCGCGCCGGCGAAATGTCGGACAACCGGGTCGCGGCGCTGCCGATATATTGCGACCCGTAGCGGCCTAGATAGTTGCGGTCATAGGCGACCATATCCGGCAAATCGTGCACGCCCGCGCCGCTGATCGTGCAGCGGTAGCGGTCGCCGTCGCGCTGCGCCGCCCGGGAAGCGGCATAGCCGCCATAGGACCAGCCGAACATGCAGACGCGGCCCGGATCGGCGATGCCCTCGGCGGCAAGATGATTGACCGCGTCGTTGAGATCGTCCTGCATCCGCATGCCCCAATTGCCGTCGGACGCCGCCTCCCATTCCTGGCCATAGCCGCTCGATCCGCGGAAATTGGGCTGGATCACGGCATAGCCCATCTCCGCAAGCGGCTGCGCCCAGATGTCCCATGTCTCATAATCCCGCGCCCAGGGGCCGCCATGCGGCAGGACGATCAGCGGCAGATTGCGCGCCTCCCGGAGCCGCGGCAGGGTGAGCACGGCCTCGATCGTCTGACCATCGCTGGCGCGATAGCGGATGGTGCTCACCGGGTTCAGGCTGGTGTCGCGAATCTCGGTGTTGACCCAGCCGATATGACGCACATCGCCCGTCTGGGTCCGGTACAGATAGAAGCCGCCGGGCTGGCTGGGTGCGGCGACTCGCACGACGATATTCTCGCGCGCGCGATCGGCGGACGTGATCGTTGCGTTTCCGGCCCCGAACGCTTCGTCCAGAACCGACTGGATTTCGCGCAAACGCGTGTCGAACCAGTGGCGCACCGGGCGATGCCGCAGTTCGACGACGCCATCGAGGGCATCGCCGTTCGGATTGGTCAGGACTCCCTCGAGATCATAGCCCTCGACGCTGTGCACCATCCTGCCGAATTCCATCGTTTCCAGATCGAGCTCGTACAGCGCATTGAAACCGCTGTGACGGCTCAGCGCCAATGCCCGGTCGCCGGGGAGGAAAATCTGCGGCAGCGGCGGCTCCGCATAACGCTCCGTCCGCTGGCGGATGATCGTTCTGAAAGCGCCGGTTCCGCCAGAACGATAGAGCGCGGTCACCCGTCCGGTCGTGCGATCGAAGGACGTACCGAGCCGGATATTGCCTTCGCCATCGGCGCTCCAGCCTGAAACCAGACGCTGCGGCGGCTGAACGACCCGATGGCGTCCCGTCGTGACGTCCACCTCGACGACCTCCGGATTGAACGTCCGCTCACCGCGCTCCATGGCGTAACGCTCGAGCAGGATGCGCGGCGGGCCGGATCTCGATGTCCAGATCACGCGGCCGGCGCTGAGAAAGGCACCGTCCCAGCCAAGGGGCGTCAAGCTGCGCGTTTGTCGATTGAAACCAACGACACGCACGACATCAACCGGTTGGCCCTGGAAATCCTGACGGGAAGCGAGCCATATCAGCAGGTTGTCGGGATCGGCCCAGGACCAGTTTATCGTGCGGATATCCTCGCGCCGGTCGAATTCGCCGTCGCGCGCGATGATCATGGGCCGGGCATTGGGCGTATCGAGCGGGATGATCGCAAGCACTTGCTCTCCGCCGGCGCGTATCTTGGTCGCTAGCGCCGTGCCGTTCGTGTTGATGCGCGGCGATTCGGTCTCCGGAAGCCTCGCGAAGACTTCCAGTGGGACGGGGGTGCGCGACGCAGCCGCCTGTGCGAGCGCGGGTGCAGCGCCCACGAGAACAAACAGCAATGTAGCCAAGAATCTCCCGAACATCGATGCCCCCCAACACTATCGAAGCCAGTCGCAAGGTAGGACCCGAGTCGGATCGAAAGCAAGGCGAAAGCAAAGAAAAGGCCCCGCCCGGCAAGCCGGGCGGGGCCTTCCATGCCCGATCATGTGAAAATCAGCCGGCGCCGTGTCCGGCCAGCGCCGCGAGCAGAAGCAGCGCGACGATGTTGGTGATCTTGATCATCGGGTTCACCGCCGGACCGGCCGTATCCTTGTAGGGATCGCCTACCGTGTCGCCGGTGACGGCGGCCTTGTGGGCTTCCGAGCCCTTGCCGCCATGATTGCCGTCCTCGATATACTTCTTGGCATTGTCCCAGGCACCGCCGCCCGAGGTCATCGAGATGGCGACGAACAGACCGGAGACGATGACGCCGATCAGCAATGCGCCGAGGGCCGCGAAGCCCTGCTCCGGTCCCGCCACGCCGCGCACGACGAAGAAGACCAGGATCGGGGCGAACACCGGCAGCAGCGACGGGACGATCATCTCCTTGATCGCCGCCTTGGTGACGAGATCGACGGTGCGGGCATAATCGGGCCGCGACGTGCCTTCCATGATACCCGGATTGTCGCGGAACTGGCCACGCACCTCCTCGACCACCGCGCCGCCCGCGCGGCCAACGGCGGTCATACCCATCGCTCCGAACAGATAGGGGAGCAGCGCGCCGAGCAGCAGGCCGACGATCACATAGGGATTGGCCAGAGTGAAATCGATGTCGGCATAAGCGACGCCGAGATCACCCGCGAACAGGCGCAGATCCGTCGTATAGGCGCTGAACAGCACCAGGGCGGCGAGACCTGCCGAGCCGATCGCATAGCCCTTGGTCACCGCCTTCGTCGTGTTGCCCACCGCATCGAGGGCGTCGGTGCGGGTGCGCACGTCATCCTCCATGCCCGACATTTCGGCGATGCCGCCGGCATTGTCGGTGACCGGCCCATAGGCGTCAAGCGCGACGACCATGCCGGCCAGCGCCAGCATCGCCGTGGCGGCGAAGCCGATGCCGATCAGGCCGGCGAACTGATAGGACAGGATGATGCCGACGCAGATGACGAGCGTGGGCAGAGCGGTCGATTCCAGGCTGATCGCCAGGCCCTGGATGACGTTGGTGCCATGGCCGGTCTCCGAGGATTTGGCGATCGATTTCACCGGGCGATAATTGGTGCCGGTATAATATTCGGTGATCCACACGATCAGCCCGGTGACGCCGAGACCGACGAGCATCGCATAGAACAGATCCCAGCCGGTGAAGCTGCCCGCATCGCCGGCTGCGCCGCCGATGACGGCGCTCATGTCGCCGAGCGTCTGCTGGGTCACGTACCAGATCGCCGGGACCGAAAGGACCGCGGTGAGCCAGAAGCCCTTGTAGAGCGCGCCCATGATCGACTGGCCCTTGCCGAGCCGGACGAAATAGGTGCCGATGATCGAGGTCAGGATGCACACGCCGCCGATGATCAGCGGCAGGCTCATCAGCGCCAGCATCTGCTCCGCACCCGTGGCGACGAGCAGGGCGATCAGCACCATCGTGGCGCCGACCGTGACGACATAGGTTTCGAACAGGTCGGCGGCCATGCCGGCGCAATCGCCGACATTGTCGCCGACATTGTCGGCGATCACGGCCGGGTTGCGGGGATCGTCCTCCGGAATGCCGGCCTCGACCTTGCCGACCAGATCGGCGCCGACATCGGCGGCCTTGGTGAAGATGCCGCCGCCAAGGCGCGCGAAGATCGAGATGAGCGAGGCGCCGAAGGCGAGCGCGACGAGCGCGTCGATCACGACCCGGTCGTTGGGCGCATTCCCCTGCGTGCCGACGAGGACGTAGAAGAAGGCCGAGATGGCGAGCAAGGCGAGGCCCGCGACAAGCATGCCGGTGATCGCGCCGGCCCGGAAGGCGACGGTGAGGCCGCTCTGCAGGCTGGTGCGCGCGGCCTCCGCGGTGCGGACATTGGCGCGCACCGAGATGTTCATGCCGATATAGCCCGCCGCGCCCGACAGGATCGCGCCGACCACGAAGCCGGTCGCGGCCGTCGTGCCGAGGAAATAGCCGACCAGCACGGCGACGAGGATGCCGACAATGCCGATCGTGGTATATTGCCGGCCGAGATAGGCCTTGGCGCCTTCCTGGATCGCGCCGGCGACGGCGACCATGCGCTCGTTGCCGGCCGAGGCCCGCAGCACCTGCATCGAGGTGAGAATACCGTAGAGTACGGCGACAAGCCCGCAGCCTATCGCGATGAGCACGACGTTCATGAAAGTCCTTCCCCCTGTGGAATCGTTGGCGCCTTAGGGAAGCGCGCGGCGCGGAGCCTAGGTGGGAAGGAGAGGCGTTGCAACCGCCCGCGCGACGGGCGGAATCGGGACCCTAGCGGCCATGCTCGAAGCCGGTCCTGGCGGGCAGCGGCACCGGCCCGGCGGCATCGCGCAGGGACAGGCCCGCGCCGGCCTCGCACCGCCCGATCCGGCACAGCGACAGGCCGATCTCCTCGGCGAGCGCGAGGATGGCGGCCGCCTTGCCCTCGGGCGCGGCGAACAGCAGCTCGTAATCGTCGCCGGCGGTCGCCGCCTTCAGGCGCGCGGCGCGATCGCCGCCGGCATGATCGAGATAATCCCGCGACAGCGGCACGGCGTCGAGCTCGATCGCCAGCGCGCAGCCGCTCGCCGCCGCCATCCGCCCGGCATCGATCAGCAGGCCGTCCGAGACGTCCATCATCGCCGTGACCAGCGGCGCGAGGCGCTGGCCCGCCTCCAGCCGGGGGCGGGGATTGCGGTAGCGCTCGATCAAGGCGGCGGGCTCGGTCTTGCCCTGCCGGAGCAGACCGAGACCCGCTCCGGCATCGCCGATCGCGCCGCTGGCCCAGATCAGGTCGCCGGGCTTGGCGCCGGCACGGGAGGGAGCGATCTTCGCCTCACCGAGTGCGGTGAGGCCCATAGCGCGCGGAGCGCCCGCCGGCATCGCCACCGTGTCGCCGCCGAGCAGCGGCAGGCCGAAAGCGGCGAGCGCAGTGCCGAGACCTTTGGCGAAGGCGGCATCCCATTCGCCCTCGCCCAGCGCATAGCCGAGCAGCGCGCCGACCGGCCGCGCGCCCTTGGCGGCGAGATCGGAGAGGTTCACCGCGACCAGCTTCCACGCCACGTCCCCGGGCGGATCGGAGGCGAGATAGTGGACGCCCTCGACGATCATGTCGTGGGTGAGCACGAGGCTGGTGCCGCCCACTTCCAGCACCGCCGCATCGTCGGCAAGCTCCCGCGCCGCCGGATGATCGGCCAGCGCGCGCAGGGCGGCGATGAAGGCGGCTTCGTCTATGGCCGCACCTCTTTCGCGATGGCGTCGAGGAGGCCGTTGACGAAGCCGGATTCGCGGGCGTCGTAGAAAGCCTTGGCGACATCGACATATTCGCTGATCGCAGTGCCGACCGGCACGTCGGCGCGCGCGGCGATCTCATAGGCGCCGGCGCGCAGGATCGCCTTCATCGGCTTGTCCAGCCGGGCGAGCGACCAACCATCGGCGAGCTTGCCCGCGATCAGGCCGTCCAGCTCCTCGCGGCGGGCATCGACGCCGGCCACCACGTCGTCGAAGAAATCCACCTCGGCATCGGCATATTCGACATCGTCGATCCGCTGCCCAAGGCGGTGATGGTGGAACTCGTGGAGGAGGGCGGCGAGCGGCGTGCCCTCCATCTCCTGCTGATAGAGCGCCTGCACGGCGGCGAGGCGGGCGGCGGAGCGCGACCGCGAGCGTTTCGGAGTGGTGGCCATGCCGCGCGCCATAGGGTCGCTAACCTGTCTCGGCAATGAAATCCCGGATCGCGGCGACCACGAAGTCCGGATGTTCCCAGGGAATGAAGTGGCCGGCCTCCGGCGTAGCGGCGATGCGCAGATCCTCGACCAGTGCGTCGAGGCCGTCGAGCTGGACCGGCAGCAACGCCTTGTCCTTTAGACCCCAGATGACGAGCGTGGGCATGGTGATGCTCGGGAAAGGCGCTTTTGTCCAAGCGGGCAGTTCTGCCGCCTCACCGGGTGCCGGCACAACGATGCTGCTGGCGCGATACCAGTTCAGCATGGCGGTCAGTGCGCCGGGCTGCGACCAATCGGCGAGGTAATGGGCGCGCTCGTCCGGCGGGATGGCGGTGAGATCGGTGTGGCCGCCGAAGCTCTTGTCGAAGAAGGTTTCCAGCCCCATCGCCGCGATGCCCTGCTCCATCGCGGGGTTGCGGAAGGCGTTCATATATTGCGAGGCAGCGCGCTGGGCCTCGTCCTCGATCAGCGACTTCTGGAAGACCAAAGGATGGGGCGAATTGACGATCACCAGGCACTTCAGCCGGTCGGGATGGCGGAGCGCCGCGAGCCAGGCGACGGCGCCGCCCCAGTCGTGGCCGACCAGGGTGAAGCGCTCCAGCGCCAGCGCGTCGGCCAATGCGATCAGATCCTCGAGGATGCGATCGGTCGCATAGGCCTCGACGCCTTCCGGCCTGTCCGAGGCGCCGAAGCCGCGCTGGTCGGGGGCGACGATGAAATGGTCCGCCGCCAGCGCCGGCGCGACCGCGCGCCAGGTGCGGTGCGATTCCGGGAAGCCGTGCAGGAAGAGGATCGGCTCCCCGCCGCGCGCGCCGCCGGTCTGGACGTTGAGCGTGACGCCCGTGGGCAAAGCGAGGCGGGCCTCCGAAAGGGTCACGGATAGCTCACTGTCTTGGGCACCTCGGGGAGCGGGATGAACTCGTCCTTGTCGTCGGGCGGGAGGGTGAAGCGGCCGGCTTTCCAGTCCTCCTTGGCCTGGTTGATCCTCTCGCGGCGGGAGGAGACGAAATTCCAGAAAACGTGGCGCGGGCCGTCCAAAGGCGCGCCGCCGCACAGCATCACATGGGCCCCGCCGGCCGAGCGCAGGGTGGCGGAGATGCCGGGCCGCAGCACGTAGAGCATGGCCGGCTCCAGCTCCATGCCGTCCAGCCAGGCCTCGCCTTCCGCGAGATAGATGGCCCGTTCATCGGCTTCCGGATCGATCGGCATCGCGCCGCCCGCCTCGAGATGGATGTCGGCATAGATGATCGGGCTGTGCTGCGTGACCGGCGAAGTCGCGCCCCACAAGCTGCCCATCACGACCCGGGCGGTGGCGCCGCCGCCCTCGACCACCGGCAGATCGGCCTTCGCCACATGCTCGAAGGCCGGATCGATCTCCTCCTTGGCGCTGGGCAGGGCGATCCAGGTCTGGATGCCGGACAGTTCCGGGCCGTCGGCGCGGATCGCGGCGGGCGAGCGTTCGCTATGGGTAATGCCCTTGCCGGCGGTCATCAGGTTGACCGCGCCCGGCTCGATCGTCGCGAAGGTGCCGAGTGAATCGCGATGGTCCATCGCGCCGGCGAAAAGATAGGTGACGGTGGCCAGGTTGATGTGCGGATGCGGGCGCACGTCGATGCCGGTGCCGGGCGCGAGGTGGGCCGGCCCCATCTGATCGAAGAAGATGAAGGGGCCGATCGTGGTGCGTTCGCGGTGCGGAAGCGTCCGGTGGACCTTGAAGCCGCCGAGATCGTGGGTGGTGGGGGTGAGCGTCTGCTCGAAGAGAGTGTCGGTCATGGCGGCATCCTACGCCGGATCGCGTACGAAGCGAAGCGAAGTGGCTGCGGGCAGTTCAAAAGTCAGTCAAAAGTCAGTCCAAGATCGGTGGGCGTCGGTGCGGAACTTCAGCATCTTCACCCATATGCGCGATGGTGGGCCGCGAGATTTTTACGCGTGAGACGGACAATTCAAAGAGCCGGCGAGCCGGGGCCGAAACCCCGATTCGGGGCGAGCGTGACAGAGGGTTTCCTACATTGGAAGTAGGGGGCGGGGCTGCTTTCGACCTATTGCAGAAATGTAGGCCGTAAACAGACGCTAGGAAGGCGGCCGACCTGGCGGATCAGGAATGGCTTCCCAAATGCTCATGATGCCTTCGTCGCAGATGTGCGTCCTGTCACATTCCAGTCGTCGAGCCATCTCCGCCCGGAGTGTCTCGACCGTGGCGCAAGGCGCACCCATTTCAGTTTCCAGAAATACTGTAGGCTCTGGTCTCATTGAGATAATGATGTCGAAATAATCCGACACCTGTCGTAAGCTGGACTGTCGACCGTTCCAGTAAATAGCGCCGTTTCTATCCACAGCTACCCGGTTAATTAGCCGTGGAAGTCCTCCAAAATTATGTGGCTCCCCCCATTCGGTTGGAGGAGGAGTGCACGCACGCTCAACATTTTCCTGCGTGCCAGTGCATCCGGAAGTCACCGCAATGATGGAGCCGAAGATGGCAATGGCAGTGTAAGAGATGTTCACCTGCAAAGAGTGCAGCAATACCATTTGCGGAGCAATGCCCGCTTTCGACCCGTTGCGGTCATTGTCTCCCCTCCCTGCAAGGGAGGGGGATTCAGGGCCGCTTTCCACCTATAACGATCGTTACCGCAGCTACTCCCCCGGCGCCGTCGCGCGGATCGCCAGCGCGTGAACCCGCTCCTGCATCAGATCGCCCAGCGCGGCGTTGACGGCGCGCTGGCGGGCGAGGCGGGTCATGGCGGCGAATTGCACCGCCTCGACCTCGACGGTGAAATGGCTTTCGCCGGAGCCGTCATGGCCGGCATGGCCGCGATGCTTGTCCGAATCGTTGATGACGGCGAGGCGGGTGGGATTCAGGGCGGCGCGCAGGCGCTTCTCGATTTCGGCGGCGACGGGGCCGGTGAATGTGTCGGTCATTGGCCCTATATAGTGAGGTCGATTGGGAAAGGCAGTCGGGTTGGCGAGTTCGAACAGGAGAGAGCAGTTTCACGGGCGGGTCGAGGGACGCGCCAAGCATTGCGCGCATCCCGGCTGCGACGCGCCCGGCGAGTTCCGCGCGCCCGGGGCAGTGCGTCCGGGATTCGACGGGCCGGGCGAGTGGCGCTGGCTGTGCCTCGATCATGTCCGGGAATTCAACAGCGGCTATAACTGGTTCGACGGCATGACGCCGGACGAGATCGCCGACGCGCAGAACCCCTATGGCGGCTGGGACCGGGAGACGCGGGCCTTCGTCACCGGCGGGGCCGACCGGCCGCCCAGATGGGCCGATTTCGCCGATCCGCTGGATGCGATCGGGGCGCGCTTCCAGGCGATGCAGCCACGGGAGCGCAAGGACGGCAGGCCGCTCAGCGACGGCGACCGCAAGCATCTGCGCACGCTGGGTCTTGAGATGGACGCGGACCGCATGGACCTGCGCCGGCGTTATTCGGAGCTCGTGCGGCGCTATCATCCCGACCGTAATGGCGGGGACCGGACCCACGAGAAGGCATTGCAGCAGACCATCGAGGCTTATACGGCGCTCAAGAGCCGCCCGGCCTTCGCCTGACATTTCATTCGAGACAGACCATGGCAGACATTCCCAACACCAATCCCGACAGCCGCGCCGCGACCGTGATGGACGCGCCCGACAAGATGGCGAAGGTGCGCGAGCTGTTCGGCGTGGACAGCGACATGGAGGTTCCGGCCTTCTCCGAAGCCGACGAGCGGGTGCCGGATCTTGACCCCGCCTATGTCTTCGATCCGGACACGACGCTGGCGATCTGCGCGGGCTTTTCCAAGAACCGCCGGGTGATGATCCAGGGCTATCACGGCACCGGCAAATCCACCCATGTCGAGCAGGTCGCGGCGCGGCTGAACTGGCCGCTGATCCGGATCAACCTCGACGCCCATATCAGCCGTATCGACCTGATCGGGCGCGACGCGATCGTGCTGAAGGACGGGCAGCAGGTGACGGAATTCCGCGAAGGGCTGCTGCCCTGGGCATTGCAGACGCCGACCGCGCTCGTCTTCGACGAATATGATGCCGGGCGGCCGGACGTGATGTTCGTGATCCAGCGCGTGCTGGAGGCGGAGGGCAAGCTGACCCTGCTCGACCAGAACCGGGTGATACGCCCCCATCCCTATTTCCGGCTGTTCGCGACGACGAACACGGTCGGGCTGGGCGACACGACCGGGCTCTATCACGGCACGCAGCAGATCAACCAGGGCCAGATGGACCGCTGGAACATCGTGGTGACGCTGAACTACCTGCCGGCCGCGACCGAGGCGCGGATCGTCCTCGCCAAGTCCGGCGAATACGACCATGAGGGCGGCCGCGAAGAGGTCGAGCGGATGATCAAGGTCGCCGAACTGACCCGGCGCGGCTTCGTCAACGGCGACATCTCCACCGTGATGAGTCCGCGCACCGTCATCTCCTGGGCGCAGAACGCCCTGATCTTCGACGATGTCGGCTTCGCGTTCCGCCTGTCTTTCCTCAACAAGTGCGACGAGGCGGAGCGGCCGGTCGTGGCGGAATATTATCAGCGCGTGTTCGGCAAGGACTTGCCGGAAAGCGTGGTGGGGAAGGCATGAGTCCATTCCTCCCCGGAACGGGGAGGGGGACCGGCCGCAGGCCGGTGGAGGGGCCGTGCTGCCTCCGAAACCGTGCCGACCCCTCCACCATGCCGCTGCGCGCCACGGTCCCCCTCCCCGTTCCGGGGAGGAATTAGGTGGCCGAAGAAAATCCCCTCGAAGTTTTCCGCCAGGCGCTGGCCGGGGCGACGCGGGCGATCGCGGCGGACGGGGAGGTGGAGTTGAGCTTCACGACCGATGCGCCGAGCGCGTCGGGCAAGGCCGTGCGCGCGCCGATGCCGGGGCGGGGGCTGCCCGCCGCCGAGGTGGCCGAGGCGCGGGGCTTTGCCGACGCGGCGGCGCTGCGCCTCAGGCATCACAATGCGAAGCTGCACGCCAAAGGGGCGCCGGGCGACGAGGTGGCGCGGGCCGTGTTCGACGCGGCCGAGCAGGCGCGCTGCGAGGCGCTGGGGGCGCGGAGCATGGCCGGCGTGCGCGGCAATCTTGCCAGCCTGGCGCGGCTGCGGCTGCGGACCGATCCGCTGGTGCGCGCGCGCAACCGGGAGGAGGTGCCGTTGGGCTCCGCCGTCGGGCTGATGGTGCGCGCGCGGCTGACCGGCGAGCCGGTGCCGGAGGAAGCGCGCGAGGGGCTGGCGCTGGTGTCCGACTGGATCGAGGAGAAGGCCGGCGCGCAGCTCGACGCGCTCGGCCTCGCGCTCGACGATCAGGCGGCGTTCGCGGACCTGGTCGGGAAATTGCTGCGCGATCTCGAGCTGGTCGAGGGCGATCCCGAAGCGCCGGCCGAACCGGACGAGGGCGACGAAGGCGAAGGCGAGGACCAGTCGGAAGGCGGCGACGACGACCAGGAGAATGAGGACGACGGCGCCTCCGGCCAAGGCGAGGCCGAGATCCGGGGCGAGCAGGAGGAATCGGGCGAGGAATCCGAAAGCGACTGGTCCGAGCAGGAGATGTCCGACGCCGCCGAGGGGATGGGCGAGGACGGCGAGGAAGGCATGATGCCGTTCCGGCCCAACCGGCCCTTGTCCGATCTGGCGCCGCAATTCGACTATCGGGTCTTCACCACCCAATATGACGAGGTGGTCGAGGCGAATGCGCTCTGCGACGAGGAGGAGCTGGGGCGACTGCGCGCCTATCTGGACCAGCAGCTCACCCATTTGCAGGGCGCCGTGACCAAGCTCGCCAACCGCTTGCAGCGCCGGCTGATGGCGCAGCAGTCGCGGTCCTGGGATTTCGATCAGGAGGAAGGGCTGCTCGACGTCGCGCGGCTGGCGCGGGTCGTGGTCAATCCGATGTTCTCCTTGTCCTACAAGGTCGAGAAGGACACCGCGTTTCGCGACACGATCGTCACTTTGCTCATCGACAATTCGGGATCGATGCGCGGGCGGCCGATCTCGATCGCCGCGATCAGCGCCGACATATTGGCGCGCACGCTGGAGCGGGTCGGCGTCAAGGTCGAGATACTGGGCTTCACGACGCGGGCGTGGAAGGGCGGCCAGAGCCGCGAGAAATGGCTGACCGACGGGCGGCCGCCGCAGCCGGGCCGGCTCAACGACCTGCGCCACATCGTCTACAAGCGGGCGGATGAGCCCTGGCGGCATGCGCGCCGGAATCTCGGGCTGATGATGCGCGAGGGGCTGCTCAAGGAGAATATCGACGGCGAGGCCTTGCTCTGGGCGCACGAGCGGCTGATCGGGCGGGCCGAGGACCGCAAGATTCTGATGGTCATCTCCGACGGCGCGCCGGTCGACGATTCGACGCTGAGCGTGAATTCCGGCACCTATCTGGAGCGGCATCTGCGGCAGGTGATCGGCTGGATCGAGGCGCGCTCGCCGGTCGAGCTGGTCGCGATCGGCATCGGCCATGACGTGACGCGCTATTACAGCCGCGCCGTGACGATCATGGACGCCGAGCAGCTCGGCGGGACGATGATCGAGCAGCTCGCCAGCCTGTTCGACAAGCCCTGAGTAATAAGAAGGCCGGCCGCCCTTTCGGGCGACCGGCCCCGTCCTCGTTACGCAACAGGAGGACGACCTGGGGTTGAGGGTCAGCGTCAGCGGCGGCAATCGCTCTTGTCGATCGCGTTGCCGGCCAGCGCGCCGGCCGCGCCGCCGATCAGGGCGCCGATAGTGCGATCGCCCCGGCCCGCCACCTGGCTGCCGAGCAGGCCGCCGGCGATGGCGCCGATGATCGTGCCGGTGTCGCCGCCGCAGCGCTGCTGCCCGTAATAATTGTGGTAGCGACGATTGTCGTAACGGCCGGCATAGTAAGCCCGGCTGTCGTAGCGGTTGTTCTGATAGCGCCGATTGTCGTAGCGCCGGTCATAGTTGCGATAGTCGTAGCCGCGGCTGTCGTAGTAACCGTGACGGCTCTGCGCCTGCGCGGCGGCGGGCAGGGCGGTGAGGGCCGTGGCGGCGACGGCGGTGGAGAGTGCGAGCTTCTTGAACATGGTATCTTCCTCCTTCCGCATCTCCGGCCGCCGGCCCCGATTCGGGAGGCGGTCCGTCGATGACATGACGGCCTTTTCGCATCCCCGCGTTGATCCGGCGCTGAATGCACCCGACAGGAATTGTTCATAAAAGTGGCGACTTTTCTGAACGAACGGCGTGGACCGCCCAAGGCATGGCGGCTGCTCGGGCTGCTGGCGGGCTTCTTCGCGCTGACCACCTTCATCGCGCCCGAACCGCTGTCCGAGCGCACCGAGACCGCCGAAGGACGGCTGTTCGCTGTGCCGGTCGCGCTGAACCCGGACGATCCGGCGCAGCGGCGCGTCGGCGGCCTGATCTTCCGGCGGGGCTGGGCGCTGGCCAGCGATCAGCCGCGCCTCGGCGGGATTTCGGCGATGCATGTCGAAGGCGGCCAGGTGATTGCGATCAGCGATTCGGGCGACGTGCTGCTGTTCCCGCTGCCCGGCGCGGGGCCGGCGCGGGTGCGGGTGATCGCGCTGCCGCTCGGCCATGCATCCGCGTTGCGCAAGCGCGATCGGGACACCGAGGCATTGGCGGTGCACGGGGACCAAGCCTGGGTGGCGTTCGAGCGGCACAACCTGATCGCGCGCCACCGGCGCTCCGACTGGCGGCTGGAAGCTTTCGCGCGACCGGCGGCGATGCGCGACTGGGGGCGCAACAGCGGGCCCGAAACGCTGGTGCGGCTGGCGGACGGGCGCTTCCTGGCGATCGAGGAAGGCGGCGGGGATGATCATAGCCGCATCGCCTTGTTCGACGGCGATCCGGCCATGGCGGGTACGAACGCGCTGCCCGGGCGATATCGCCGGGTGCCGGGCTACCGGGCGACCGACGCGGCGCAATTGCCCGACGGCCGCCTGCTGATCCTCAACCGGCGGGCGGGCCTCGGCCGCTTTCCGGCGGTGCTGACGATCGCGGAGATGCCGGACCGGCGGCGGGGGACGACGATCGAGGGGCGCGAGCTGGCGCGATTCGCCCGGCCGCTGACCACCGACAATCTGGAGGCGCTGAGCGTGGCGCGCGAAGGCGGGCGCACGATCGTGCGCATCGCCTCCGACGACAATTTCATGGGCTTCCAGCGCACCCTGCTGCTGGAATTCGAGCTGGCCGAGTGACGGCGGGCGCCGTCACCGCGCGAAAGCTCAGGCGGCTTCGGCCTGCTTCTTGGCGATCTCGCGCTTCAGGCGGCGGGCCTTGAGGCTCAGCTTCTCGTCCGAGGTCTTGGCCAGCCAATTGTCGAGGCCGCCGACATGCTCGACCGAGCGCAGGCCGTTCATCGACACGCGCAGCTTCACGCCCCGGGCGAGCGCGTCCGAGATCAGGGTCACGTTCTGCAGGTTCGGCAGGAACGTGCGCTTGGTCTTGTTGTTGGCGTGGGAAACATTGTTGCCCACCAGCCGGCCCTTGCCGGTCAGCTCGCAAATGCGCGACATGTCGATCTCTTCCTGGAATCGGGCCCGAAAGACCCCTTCAAAGCGGGGCGCAGATAGATGGCATGGGGAGATTCGTCAACCGCCTAGGGGCGTTTCGCTTTCGTTGCGGCCCGGCAACCAAAGGGGCGCCTTTTCGTTCATCGGCAAAGCTCATGCCCGCAATGGGAGGATTTCATGCTGCGGACCCTTTTGCTGCTCATCGTCCTGGTGCTTGTCATCGCCATCGCGCTGGTGATGACCGGCATGGTCAACCTGCGCCCGCAGGGCAACAGCATCTCGCTGGAAACCAAGGACATCGAGGTCGGCACGACGCCGGCCAACGTCCAGCTGCCATCGATCCGGATCGAGAATCGCCAGGTCGGCATTCCCAGCATCACCGTCACCGACGGCAACGCCCAGGCGCCGGCCGAGACGAACGCCCAGTAAAGCCGGACTTTCGCGGGAGGCGCAGGGCCGCTAGCAGCGGAGCCATGAGCTTTCCGCTGCCCGAACCGATGCGCCTGGCGCTGGCCGAGGCCGCCGCCGCCGCGCGCGCTGGCGAGGTGCCGGTGGGCGCGGTGGTGACGCGCGGCGACGAGGTGGTCGCGGTCGCGCGCAACCGGATGCGCGACGCGTCCGATCCCACCGCCCATGCCGAGATGGTCGCGCTGCGCGCCGCCGGCGACGCGCTCGGCACCTCGCGGCTCGACGAATGCGACCTGTGGGTGACGCTGGAGCCTTGCGCGATGTGCGCCGGCGCGATCGCGCTGGCCCGGATCGGCCGGCTCTATTTCGGCGCGGGCGACCCCAAGGGCGGCGCCGTGCTGCACGGCCCGCGCCTGTTCGCGCAGCCGACCTGCCACCACGCGCCCGAAATCTACCCCGGCATCGGCGAGGCCGAGGCCGGGGCGATGTTGCGGGACTTTTTCCGGGCGCGGCGGGACTAGGCCGTCAACGGTACCACCCGGATCTCGACGCGGCGATTGGCCTGACGTTCGGACTCGGTCCGGTTCATGTTGCCCGGCAGCGGCCGCGACGAGCCGAAGCCCTGCGAGGCGATGCGGGCCTGGTTGACGCCCCGCAAAGCGAGATAGTCGGCGACCGCGCGGGCGCGGTTCTGCGACAGCGGAATGTTGATCGCATCGCCGCCCGAAGGATCGGTGTGACCGTACACATCGACCAGGGTCTGCGGATAATCGGCGAGCGTGCGGGCCACGTCATCGAGCGTTGCGCGGAATTGCGGCTGGATGTCGTAGCGGTTGATCGGGAAGGTGACGGCGGCGGGCAGGTGCAGGACCAGCTCGTCGCCCTGGCGTTCCACCTCGATGCCGGTGCCGGCGGTGCGGCGCCTGAGTTCCTGCTCCTGCCGATCCATATAGGCGCCGATCGCGCCGCCGGCGAGCGCGCCGACGCCGGTGCCGATGATGCGCTCGGTGCGGTCGCGCCGGCCGCCGATCAGATCGCCGAGCAGATAGCCGCCGATCGCGCCCGCGCCGGCGCCGATCGCGGCGCGCGAGACGCGCTGCTCGCCCGTGTTCGGGTCGGAAATGCAGGCGGTGGTGGCAAGCAAGGCGGCGGTGGCCGCGGCGGCGGTGAAAAGCCTACTGGTCATGCAAAATCCCCTTGGCAGGATGGTCGTTGGACGGCTGGATAACCGCCGTAAGGGCGCGCTTGTTCCGCATCCGGCTTGAATCGGAACTCACGAACCTGTTGTGCAACCGAAAGCGTTGCGGCTACACATGGCGGACAGGCCATGTCCGCGCCCCTCGATCCCTTCCCCTGGCTGGATGTTCTCGTCATCGCCCTGCTGGTGGCGGTGAACGGCGTGTTCGCCATGTCCGAGCTGGCGATCGTCTCCGCGCGCCGCGCCCGGCTGAAGGCGATGGCCAAGCGCGGGCGGCCCGGCGCTCAGGCCGCGCTCGATCTCGCCGCCGATCCGGGGCGCTTCCTGTCCACCGTGCAGATCGGCATCACCTTGGTCGGCATCCTGAACGGCGCCTATTCCGGCGCCAGCCTGGGCGGTCCGATCGGGCAGCGCATCGCGCTGCTCGGCGTCGATCCGGCCACCGCGCAGACGCTGGGCTTTGCGACCGTCATCATCCTCGTCACCTATGCCTCGCTGGTGATCGGCGAGCTGGTGCCCAAGCAGTTCGCGCTGCGCACGCCCGAGCCGATCGCCTGCGTCATCGCGCTGCCGATGCACTATCTGTCCCGGATAACGGCGCCGTTCGTCTGGCTGCTCGACCGCACCACCGGCCTCGTCTTCCGCCTGCTCCGGCTCAAGCGCGAATCATCCGATCATGTCACCGCCGAGGACCTGCATATGGTCGTCGCCGAGGCGACGACGGCGGGGCTGCTGGAGGAAAGCGAGCGGGCGATCATCTCCGGCGTGGTGCGGCTCGCCGACCGGCCGACGCGCGAGGTGATGACGCCGCGCACCGAGGTGGACTGGATCGACGCCGATGCCGACGCGGATGCGGTGCGCGCCGCGCTGCTTGCGATGCCGCACAGCCGGCTGCCGGTGGCGGAAGGCTCGGTGGACAATCTGGTCGGCGTCGTCCAGGCGCGCGACATCGTCACCGCCTTCATCGCGGGCCGCCCTCTCGACCTGCGTGCGCTGATGCGCGCCGCGCCGGTCGTGCCCGACCAGATGGACGCGATGGACACGCTGAACGTGCTGCGCGAGGCCGAGGTGCCGATGGCCTTCGTCCATGACGAATATGGCCATTTCGAAGGGCTGGTGACGCCGGCCGACCTGCTCGGCGCGCTGGCCGGCGCCTTCGCCTCCGACCAGGACGAGGACACCGATCCGCCGCTCGTCGAGCGCGACGACGGAAGCTGGTGGGTGTCCGGCTCGGTCGCCGCCGACATGCTCGCCGACCAGCTCGGCCTGCGCCTGCCGGAGGACCGCGATTATGCGACGGCGGCCGGCCTGGCGCTGGCGGTGCTCAAGCACCTGCCGGAAGTGGGCGAACGCTTCGCCTTCGGCGGCTGGCGCTTCGAAATCGTCGACATGGACGGGCGCAAGATCGACAAGCTGCTCGCCACGCCATCGCCGCGCGGCCGCCGCGCGGAGTGACGGGAGCAGATCAGCCCAGCTTGCCGAACTTCTCCTCGAAACCGTCGATGTCGCCCCGGGCGAGATAGTCGGCCTGCTCGGCGACGCGGTCGCGGGCGAGGCGGCCCTTGAACGGCCCGAGCCGGTCGTCGAGATGGGCGAGCTCGGCCGCGTTCATGCCGGCGAGCTGGTCGAAGCGGTTGACGCCGAGCTCGTGGAGGCGGGCGATGAGCTTCGGGCCGACGCCCTTGAGCTTGCCGAGATCGTCGGGCGCGCCCGAAGCGCCGGGCAGCTCGCGATGGGCATCGACGCCGAGCACCTCGCCCGCCACGTCGGCGGTGGCGGCGGCGGCGCTGTCGGTGACCGCATCGCCCTCGCCGCCGTCCGCGACCTTCGCCTTCACATAGGGGCGATCGGTGGCGGCGACATAGGGTTCGCTCTCGCGCCGCTCGACGCGCGGCGCCGGCTTTTTCGGGCGCATCACCAGGAAGCCGACGACGAGGACGGCGAGGACGGCGAGGACGATGCCGATCGTGGTGGTGTCGAAGGTCATGACAGGCAGGCTTTCCTATTTGGGCTTGCGGCGGCGGCACATCCACCAGCCGGTGGCGAGACCGATGACGAAAGCGACGGCGAGCAGCGGGAGATTGGATTGGGCGAGGGTCAGCATATGCGGGGCCTCACAGGAAGCTCTCGCGCTTCGGCCGGAACAGGATCCAGCCGACGCCGACGCCGAGCAGATAGGCGATGGCGACGAGCAGCCAGGTTTCGACGAGCAGCGGGATCATGGTTCATTCTCCCAACGGAAGCCGGCGGCGCCGGGAATGGCCGCGATCCGGTCGTTGATGCCGGGAAACTGGCCCTGACCCTCGCGCTGGAAATCGTCGGCGGGACCGGACAGGATCGCCCGGCGGCGTAGCGGATCGCGATCGAAGCGGACGGCGACGCCCGGCACTTCCGTCCGCGCAAGCACGGCATCACCCTGTGCTTGCAGATTGTCGACGAAGGCCGCGCCATGGCCGAGCGGCCCGTGGCTCGCCCAGCCGGCGGCGAGCGCCGCCGCGAGTCCGATCAGAAACTTGCCCCAGGCCGGCATCGTCTTCCCCAACGTTCGCGTCCGTCACAATATCCCTGAACGCCCGGCCATGTCAGCCCTTCAGCCGCGCGACCTCGCGCCAGCCGATGTCGCGGCGGCAGAAGCCGGTGGGAAAATCGATCGCATCGACGGCTTCATAGGCGGCGGCCTGCGCTTCCGGCACCATCCTGCCCGAGGCGGTGACGTTGAGCACACGCCCGCCATTGGCGACGAGCCTGTCGTCCGCGAGCGCCGTGCCGGCATGAAAGACCTTGGCGCCGTTCGCTTCGGCCGCCGCGATGCCGTCGATCGCCCCGCCTTTCTCCGGCGTGCCAGGATAGCCGTTCGCCGCCATCACCACGGTCAGCGCCGCATCGTCGGAAAAGCGGGGCGGCGGCGCGGCGGCGAGTTCGCCATTGGCGGTGGCGAGCATGAGCTGGAGCAGGTCGCTCTCCAGCCGCAGCATCAGCACCTGACATTCGGGATCGCCGAAACGGGCGTTGTATTCGATGAGCTTCGGCCCATCGGGCGTCAGCATCAGGCCGGCATAGAGGATACCCGAATAGGGCGTGCCCGCCTCAACCAATGCGCGGGCGGTCGGCCGGACGATCTCGTCCATCACGCGCGTCTCCAGATCGGGCGTGAAGATGGCGGCGGGGCTGTAGGCGCCCATGCCGCCGGTATTGGGGCCGGTATCGCCGTCGCCGACGCGCTTGTGATCCTGCGCCGAGCCGAAGGGGAGGACGGTCTCGCCATCCACGAGCGCGAAGAAACTGACCTCCTCGCCGGTCATATACTCCTCGATCACCAGCTCCGCGCCGGCCGCGCCGAACGTGCCGTCGAACATCGTGTCGAGCGCGGCTTCGGTCTCTTCCGGCGTGGTTGCGATGATCACCCCCTTGCCGGCGGCGAGCCCGTCCGCTTTGATGACGACCGGCAGGCCGAAATCGCCCAGCGCCGCTTCCGCCGCCAGCCGGTCGGTGACGCGGACATAGCCGGCGGTCGGGATACCGTGCCTGGCGCACAGATCCTTGGTGAAGCCTTTCGAGCCTTCGAGCTGGGCGGGGATCCGGTTCGGACCGAAGACCGGCAGGCCGATCGCCCGGAGGTTGTCGGCGAGGCCATCGACCAGGGGCGCTTCCGGGCCGACAACGACCAGGTCGATCGACTGGCGGCGGCAGAAATCGATCACCGCGCGATGATCGGCGGGATCGAGCGCGGCCAGCTCCGCTTCCCCGGCGATGCCCGGATTGCCCGGCGCGGCATGGAGCTTGCCGAGCAGCGGCGATTGCGCAAGCTTCCACGCGAGCGCATGTTCGCGTCCGCCTGAACCGATGAGCAAAACATTCATGAACGACGATTTCCTTCCCGACGACGCGGGGCTCCTAGCAAGCGAGGCGCCGGGCGACAACGCGCCGGCCCTTTCGGTATCGGAGCTGTCGTCCGCGCTGAAGCGCACGGTGGAGGGTGCGTTCGCCCATGTCCGGGTGCGCGGCGAGATTTCCGGTTTCAAGCGCGTCGCCTCCGGCCATTGCTATTTCACGCTGAAGGACGAGAGCGCCAATATCGACGCGGTGATCTGGCGCGGGCAGGCGGGGAGCCTGCGCTTCCAGCCGGAGGACGGGATCGAGGTGGTCGCGACCGGCAAGCTCACCACCTATCCGGCCCGCTCGCGCTACCAGATCGTCGTCGAGCGGCTGGAGCTGGCCGGGCAGGGCGCGCTGATGGCGCTGCTCGAGAAGCGCCGGCAGGCGCTGGCGGCAGAGGGGCTGTTCGACGAGGGGCGCAAGCGGCGGCTGCCCTTCGCGCCGCGCAGGATCGGCGTCGTCACCTCGCCGACCGGGGCGGTGATCCGCGACATCCTCCACCGGCTGGAGGATCGCTTCCCGACCCATGTGCTGCTCTGGCCCGTGCCGGTGCAGGGCGAGGGGGCGGCGGAGAAGGTCGCGGCGGCGGTGCGGGGGCTGAACGCGCTGGCGGAGCCGCCGGACCTCATCATCGTCGCGCGCGGCGGCGGCTCGATCGAGGATCTGTGGGCGTTCAACGAGGAGATCGTGGTGCGCGCCGTCGCGGGCTCGGCGATTCCGACCATCTCCGCCGTCGGCCACGAGACCGACACGACCCTGTGCGATTTCGCCGCCGACAGGCGCGCGCCGACGCCGACCGCCGCCGCCGAACTGGCCGTGCCGGTGCGCGCCGAGCTGGCCGCGCAGGTGCGCGAGCTGGGAGGGCGGGCCGAGCGCATGGCGCGGCGGACCGCCGAGCGGGGCGGCGAGCAGCTCCAGGCGCTGCTGCGCCACTGGCCGGCGCGCGAGGAACTGCTCGCGCCCCAGCGCCAGCGGGTGGACGAGCTGGCCGAACGGCTGCCGCGGGGCCTGCGTGGGCGGATCGACCGGGCGCGCGGCGAATTGGGCCATGCCGCCGGCGCGCTGCGGCCGGGCCTGCTCCAGGCCGCGCACCGCAGGGCGCGCGAGCGGCTGGCGGCGCTCTGGCGCATCGCCGAGGCGGCGCATCCCGAATTGCCGCTCAAGCGCGGCTATGCGCTGGTCAGGGACAAGGACGGCCACGTCCTGACCTCCGCCGCCGCCGCCCGCCAGGCGCGCGCGCTGCGGCTCAAATTCCAGGACGCCGAGATCGACGCGCTGGCCGGCGAGGGCGGACCGCCATCGTCCCGAAAGGGCGCTTCGGCGTCCGGCAAGCTTGATCAGCCCAAGCTGTTGTGATTGGGAAGATGCCATGCTGATGTCGAACAAGGGCCGGCCGGCCCGCCTCCATTATCTGCCCGGCAGCTACCGGATGCTCGTGCCCGGCGACCATGTCGTCTGCGCGGTGACGGGCCAGTCCATCCCGCTCGCCGAACTGCGCTACTGGAGCGTCGAGCGGCAGGAGGCCTATGTCTCCGCCGAGGCTTCGGTGCAGGCCGAAGGCAAGGATTGATGCGCGCCGCCGAGCTGCTGGCACGCGCCAACGACGCGCGGCGCCGGGGCGATGCGGCCGAAGCGCGCCGGCTGCTCGAAACCGCGGTCGCGGCCGAGCCGGGCCATGCCGGTGCGCTCAATGCGCTGGGGCTGGTGGCGCTGGGCGCCGGCGACGCGGCCGGCGCGATCCGCAGCTTCGAGCAGGCGACCGCAGCCGATGCCGCCGCACCGCCGCTCTGGCTCAACCTCGCCATCGCCCACCGCGCCGCCGGCGATGCGGCGCGCGAGATCGCCAGCCTCGACCGGGCGCTGGCGCTCGATCCCTATATGATGCCGGCGCTGCTCCAGAAGGCGCAGGCGCTGCATCGCCTGGGCCGCACGGCGGAAAGCGCGGAGGTCTACCGCGCGCTGTTCGCCGCCACGCCGGACCCGGCGCGGCTTCCCGACTCGATCCGCCATGCGCTGGAGGAAGGGCGCGCGATCGTGCGGGCCGACGACGAACGGCGCGCGCGCAAGATCGAGGGACCGCTCGCCAATCTCTTCGCCGCTTTTCCGGCTGCCGATCTCAGCCGCGCCCGCGCCTATGCGGAGCAGCGCCTCGGCCGGCGGAAAGTCTATCAGCAGCAGCCGACCGACGGCCATTTCCCCTATCTGCCGGCGATCGAATTCTTCGACCGCGCACTGTTCGACTGGTTCCCCCGGCTTGAGGCGGGGACGGAGGAGATCACCCGCGACCTGCTGTCGCTGTGGGACGAAGGCAATGACGGCTTCCGCCCCTATGTCGCCTTCGACCCGACCCAGCCGGTCAACCAGTGGCAGGAGCTCAACCATTCGCCGCGCTGGAGCGCCTGGTTCTTCTGGAAGGACGGCGTGCGGCAGGAGGAGAATTGCGCGCGCTGCCCGGCAACTGCGGCGCTGCTCGACACGCTGCCGCTGCTCGACGTGCCCGGCAAGGCGCCGACCGTGATGTTCTCGATCCTGGAGCCGCGCACGCGCATCCCGCCGCACACCGGCTCGGCCAATGCCCGCACCACCGTCCACCTGCCGCTGGTCGTGCCGGACGGCTGCGGCTTCCGGGTCGGCGCGGAAACCCGCGAATGGAAGGCCGGCGAGGCCTGGGCGTTCGACGACACGATCGAGCATGAGGCCTGGAACGACAGCGACCGTCCGCGCGCGATCCTGATCCTCGACACCTGGAACCCGCTGCTGAGCGAAGCCGAGCGGGCGGCCGTCCGCATTCTCGGCTGATGCGCGCGCCGGCCCTTTCGATGGCCTTGTGCGCCCTCGCGCTGGCCGGCGCGGCGCACGCCCAGTCCTTCCGGATCCTCGGCGAGCCGCGCCAGGGCGCGCTGTTGCGCGCCAATGTGCCGGAGGGCACGGTGTCGCTCGCGCTCGACGGCCGCGAGGTGCCGTTCGCGGCGGACGGCCGCTTTCTGCTCGGCATCGACCGCGACGCGGGCGAGACGGCGCGACTGGTCGCCCGGCTCGAGGGCGGGCGCGAGGTGGTGGAGATATTGCGGGTCGCCCCACGCGGCTGGCCGATTCAGCGGATCAATATGGCGCGCCCGTCCGGCGGGCCGACCCCGGAATATCAGCGCCTCCGCGAAAGCGAGCTGGCGCGAATCGCGGCGGCGCGGGCACGGCGGACCGACGCGCAGGGCTGGAGCCAGCGGATGATCTGGCCCGCGCAGGGACGAATCAGCGGCGTTTTCGGTTCGCAGCGCATCTATCGCGGCGGCGTACCCGCCGCCTATCACAGCGGCACGGACGTCGCCGCCGGCGCCGGTGCCACGGTCGTCGCGCCGGCCGACGGCGTGGTCGTGCTGGCCCCGCCCCCCGCCTTCAGCCTGGAAGGCAATCTGGTCATCATCGATCACGGCCTGGGCCTGAGCAGCGCCTTCCTGCACCTGGCGCGCGCCGACGTGCGCGAGGGCGACGCGGTGCGCCAGGGCCAGCCGATCGGCACGGTCGGCGCGACGGGCCGGGCGACCGGACCGCATCTCCACTGGAGCCTCGTCTGGAACGGCGCCCGGCTCGATCCGCAGGCCGCCGCCGGCGCGATGGGGCGATAGCGCCTAGCGTTCGCGGCGGACGCGGATCGCGGTCTGCCCGTCGATATTGGCGAGATAGGAGCCCATCGCGGCGCGACGGATGCGGATCGGCATGCCCGCACGCGGATCGCGCGCCGGATCGCGGGTGTCGGTCTGGATCCAGCGCGCGCCGTCCTCAAGGACGATGATCCACTTGCCGAGCGTGTTCTGGGCCGCGCTGCGAATCGTCGTCTCGATCTCCGAGACCGCCGCCTCCGGCCCGCGATTGTCGTCGCCGAAGATGCCGAGATCCGGCAGAACGAGGCCGAACAATGTGCGCCGGGTGCGGCGCACCTGATCGCGATCCATCACGACGAGCTGGTTCGCCGCCTGCGCCGCCTCGAACGCGGCGACCTCGCGATCGAAGCAGGCCAGCCGCGCTTCCGGAGCTTCGAGCGCGCGACAGGCGAGGAGCCGATCGACGATTTCCGGACGATCGCGCGCCGCGTCCTGGGCCGTGGCCGGCGCGGCGGATGCGATGGCGGCGAACGCGGCGGCGAGGGGCATGAGGCGCATGGGGACTCCACATTCATCCGGGAAGGGTTGCCTGCGGACGTTAGCGGTTCGCGCGGCGCGGTGGCAAGGCCGATGCCCGCGCCGCGCCGCGCGCGCCGCAGGGCCATTGTGTCCTTTTTGCTACAGCCAGCCCAGAACTCACCTAACGAAAGTAAAGGGTGATTGCCTTACTTTCGTCAGCTGTCTTAAACGGACCGCTGAAAACGGCCGTCGTGCCGTTTTTTGGTTTGTTGTCGGCTGGAGGAACGACCCGGGAAAACGGGCGCCGTCCGACCGATTTCATCTAGGCGGTTAGCCGCCGTTGCTAGGGGATTATACATGAAGACGATTCTTCGTCAGCGCCTGCTCACATCGACGCTGCTGATGGGCGCGGCCGCGATCGCCACGCCGGCTTTCGCGCAGGACGACCAGCCGCCTGTATCTTCGGAAACCGGAGCCGAAAGCGGCGAGGCGATCGTCATCACCGGTTCGCGCATCGCGCGCCGCGACCTCACCTCCACCAGCCCGCTGGCGGTGGTGAGCGACGAAGAGTTCACGCTGTCCGGCGCGGTCAACGTCGAGCAGGTGATCAACACCCTGCCGCAGGTGATCCCCGGCGCCAACTCCTTCTCGAACAATCCGGGCGGCGGCGTCGCCACGCTCAACCTGCGCGGCCTCGGCTCGCAGCGTAACCTCGTCCTGGTCAACGGCCGCCGCTACATCTTCTTCGATACCGCGCAGACGGTCGACCTCAACACCATTCCGCAGTTCCTGATCGACAGCGTCGACGTCGTCACCGGCGGCGCCTCGGCGGTCTACGGTTCGGACGCGCTCGCGGGCGTCACCAACTTCCGCCTGCGCCGCGATCTCGACGGCATCCTCATGGGCGGCCAGTACAGCATCACCGAGGAAGGCGACGGCCGCCGCTACAACGCCTATGTCGCGATCGGCACCCAGTTCGCCGACGGCCGCGGCAACGTCGCGGTGTTCGCCGAATATTTCAATCGCGGCCAGATCATGCAGGCCGACCGAGACTTCTCGTTCTTCGCGCTCGGCGACGGCGACACCAGCCTGATCCCGCTCGGCTCCGCCGGCGTCCCGCAGGGCCGCTTCGTGGCGGCGAGCACACTCGCGATCGGCGCCGGCGCGAGCTGCGGCGGCACCGGCAATCCGCCGCGCAACGCCGGCTGCTTCTCGATCGCCGAGGGCACCAACTATCCGGGCGGCGGCGCTTTCTTCGGCACGCCGGGCACCAGCACGCCCTATAACGGCGTCACCGACAGCTACAATTACGCTCCGGCCAACTATCTGATGGTCCCGCAGGAGCGCTGGATGCTCGGCGGCTATGGCGAATATGAGATCGCCGAGGGCATCAACGCCTATGCCGAGGTGAACTACATCAACAACCGCGTGGCCAACGAGCTCGCGGCGACGCCGATCACGCAGAATGTCGACTTCGAGCTGGCCGCCATCCAGGGCCTGGTCTCGGCGGCCGATTTCGCCCAGCTCACGCAGATCGCCGCCAACCAGCAGGCCGCCATCGCGGCGGCGGCGGCGTGCGGCGTCGATGGCGACGGCGTGCCGATCTGCGCGAACCCCTATGGCGGCTTCACCGCCGGCACGGCCACGTTCGGGCCGCTCCAGCCGGGCTTCGTGCGGCTCCAGACCAACACCCGCACCACCGGCATCGCGTCGCGCAACGTCACCGACGACCGCAACGCCTTCCGCGTGCTGGCCGGCGTGCGCGGCAACCTGACCGACACGCTGACCTACGACGTCTATTACATGTTCGCCCGCACGCGGAACGCGTCGGTCCAGCTCGGCAACGTGTCGCGCTCGGCCTTCACCCGGCTGGCGGCGGACGGCACCTGCAACGTGTTCGGCGAGGGGCAGCTCAGCCCCGAGTGCCAGGACGCGATCTCGATCCTGGCGCAAAACCAGGACATCTCGCAGCTGCAGGTGGCGCAGGCCAGCATTTCGGGCCCGCTCTTCACCTTCGGCTCGGCCACCGATCCGGTCGCCTTCGCGGCGGGCGTCGAGTGGCGGTCGATGTCGGGCCGGTTCATCCCCGACACGGCTTTGTCGTCGGGCGACGTGGTCGGCTTCAACGCCGGCCAGCCGACCGAGGGCAGCTATGACGCCAAGGAAGTGTTCGGCGAGGTTCGCATCCCGATCGTCCAGGACGGCTTCATCCACCGGTTCGAGCTGAGCGGCGCGGCCCGTTACTCGGACTATTCGCTGGCCAATGTCGGCGGCGTGTGGGCCTATGCGGCCGGCGCCGAGTTCGCCCCGATCCGGGACATCACCTTCCGCGGCCAGTATCAGCGCGCCGTCCGCGCGCCGAACGTCGGCGAGCTGTTCGGCGGCCAGGCGGTGGGCTTCCCGCCGGCGACCGATCCGTGCGCCCTCGCCTCGGCGGCGACCGATGCGACGATCCGCGCGCTCTGCATCGCCACCGGCGTGCCGGCGTCCAACGTGGGTCAGGCCTTCCTTCAGCCCAACGCCCAGATCCAGGGCGTGTTCGGCGGCAACCCGAACCTCGAGGAAGAAGTCTCCGACACCTGGACGGCGGGCGTCGTGCTGCGGCCGAGCTTCATTCCGCGCCTCAACGTCACGGTCGACTGGTACAAGATCACGATCGAGAACGCGATCGCGGCGGCCGGCGGCGGCGTGAACAGCATCCTGAACTTCTGCTACAATGTCGTTCAGGACGCGAGCAGCGGCATCTGCAGCCTGATCTCCCGCGACGCGCAGGGCATCATCTCGGGGCCGCCGAACATCGTTACTGCGACCAACGCCAACCTGTCGGCCTTCCGCACCGAGGGCATCGACTTCCAGATCGACTACAGCCTGCCGCTCAACGCCAGCCTGCTGGGCTCCGGCGGCTCGCGGCTGAGCTTCTTCTTCCTGGGCAATTATTCCTGGGACAACAACTTCACGCCGCTGACCGACCTGCCGGACGAGATCGTCCAGTGCGCCGGTCGCTTCGGCCTGAACTGCGGCAATCCGACGCCGAAGTGGAAGTGGTCGAGCCGCCTGTCGTGGATGGACGGTCCGATGACCACCAGCTTCCGCTGGCGGCATGTCGGCTCGGTGCGCGACGACGACGACACCACCGACTTCATCGTCGAGCGGATCGGCAGCTACGACCTGTTCGACCTGGCCTTCGCGTTCAACGTGAACGACAATCTCACGCTGAACCTGGGCGTCAACAATCTGTTCGACAAGACGCCGCCGATCATCGGCGACAACCAGGAGCAGGCCAACACCTATCCCGGCGTCTATGACGTGATCGGACGGGACTTCTTCGTCTCCGCGAGCCTGCGCTTCTAACCGCTGGCCGGAAGACAGGCATGAGAGAGGGCGGCGGACTTCGGTCCGTCGCCCTTTTTCTTGTCGAATATCCCAGGCGGTCTTCCGGCCGGCGGTGCGGTGCTAGACGCGGATGCCGTCCAGCAGCCAGGCGAAGGCGTCGCCGCCCGCCGCGACGGGCTCGGGATCGCGCATCGCCAGTCCGGCGCCATGCAGCGTCGCCGAGAGGGCGCGGATCGCGCCCTCGTCCCGCGCGGCGGCGGCCAGCGCGTCCAGCCGGCCGATCTCTCCGTCGGCGCGCCGCTCCAGCTCCGCCAGCACGTCCAGCGTTTCGGCCGGCGGATGGGCGATGCCCATGTCGAGCGTCTGGAGAATCGCGGCCATGAACTCGGCGGCGGCCTGTCCGTTGAAACGCCGAAGCGCTTCATCCGGCGCGGCGCGGAAAGAAGGGGGGGTCGCGAGGCGGGCGGTACGGCGCGCCTCGGCCAGCTTGCGGGCGCGATCGAGCGCGCCGCTCTCGTGCCGGGCCCAGTGCAGCGCGGCGCGGCGGGCGAGATTGTGCGCGACGATCGGTCCTTCGGCGCGATGGACGACGAGGCGGACGGCAGCGCCCGGCTTCAACACCCGGGCGCCTTCCGCAGCGGCGGCCCCGACATCGCCATATTCGATGCCGAACTGGCTGGTGAGGGCATCGAACCGGGCGTCGGCAAAGGGGAGGCGCTCCATCGACACAGCCGCCTTGAGGCGGATGCCGCCGGGCGCGGGCGGGAGGGTTCGGGCCGAATCAACGCCGGTCAGATCGAGCTTCGCCCCGCCCGCGGCGATGGCGCGCAGCACCGCGCCGCTGCCGGTGGCGAGATCGAGCAGCTTTGCGCCGCGCGGCAGCCGGCTCGCGAAATCGCGCCACAGCGTTTCGAGCGCGCGGCCGAAGCGCGGATCGGCATCGGGCAGGCAGCCGGACGCGCCCTTGCCCCAATAGCCGTCCCAGGCGCCGCGGCTCATCGGGCGACGATATCGAAAGCCACGGTCAGCCGCTCGCCGGCCGCGAAGGGGCGGGTGCCGTGGAAAAGATAGCTGGGAAACAAGGCGAGCCGCCCCGGCCTGGGCGCGATCGCGGCCAGCGGTTCGAGCGACAGGCCCAGCTCGGCGGGCGGGCGGCCGAGCTCCAGCCAGCCATCCCGAGCCGCATCGTCGCCGATCGTGTCCGGCAGCGCGATATAGCAGGCCGAACTCACTATGCCCTGCGGATGGATGTGATTGACGTGGAAACCCCGGTCGGTGAGCCGCACCGACCACGAGCCGGAGAAAGCGGGCGTCGCGTCGCGGTGACGCAGCAGCGGGTGGCGATCGTCGCGCGGCGGAAGCCCGGCGAAATGCGCGCGCACCGCCTCGGCGATCGCGTCCCGCAGCCGGACGATTTCCGGCTCGCCGCGCGCGAACAGGCTGCCGCGCGTCTGCGTGCCGCCGCGCAGCGACTGGCCGATCGGATGCGCGCGCGTGACGTGGAGCGTACGCAGCAGCGCGGCGGTTCGCGCCAGCTCCGCCGCGTCGAGACCGATGTCGCGCGGGCCGTACAGGCCGGGCTGGCCCGACAGCCATTCGTGCCGCGCATCCCCGCTCAGCCGCCAGGCGAGGTCGAGATTGGCCCAGCCGTTGATCGACGTGCCGTCCGCATCGACGACGCGCTCGAACAAGGCCGCGGCCTGGTCCGGATCGCCCGACCGCAGGGCGACGCGGCCACGCGCGAAGGCGATGTCGGGCCGCGCTGCATCGAGCCGGTCGAGCAGCGCCCGTGCTTCGGCCAGCTCACCGGCTTCCATGGCGAAGCCGGCCTCGATCAGCAGAATGTCGTCATCCTCGCCGAGCGCGGGTCTGGCGGCACGCAGGGCGGCGAGCGCCTCGCCATGGCGCTCACCGCGCGCCAGGCTCCGCCAGTGCGACATGTGCAGGGCGCGGTCGTGCGGGCGCTGGGCGAGCGCCGCGACATAATGATCGGCGAAACGCTCCGTTTCTCCGATCTCCGCGCGCATGCGGGCAAGGACTTCCTGGCCGGCGATCCAGCCGGGATGGCGCGCGGCGGTTTCCGTGAGCAGCTCGAGGCCGAGCGGATTGCCTTCGGCCTCGAAAGCCTCGACCAGGCCCAGCACCAGCTCGAGATCGCCGGGGTTGCGTTGCAGCGCCTGAACATAGAGTTCGGAGGCATTGGCTTCGCCGCGCTCCATCGCGACGCGGGCGCGGCCGTGCAGCGCGGTAAGGCGGGTGGGATCGGCGCGCAGGGCCGCATCAAAGGCCGTGGCGGCATCGTCTACCCGATCGAGCTGGCGGAGCACCGCGCCGCGCGCGGCATGGGCGCGGCCGTCCTCCGGCGCCAAGGCAAGCAGCGCGTCGAACTCGGCCAGCGCCTCGTCGAGCCGGCCGAGCCGTTGCAGCAGCAGCGCGCGGTTGTGCCGCGCATCGGCGAAGCGGGGACTGGCCGCGATCGCGCGCGCGTACAGCGCCAGCGCCGCATCCGTCTCGTCAAGCTCGCCGAGCAGGTTGGCGTGATTGCCCAGCAATTGCGCATCGTTCGGAGCGAGCGTCGCGGCCCGCTCGAAGGCGCCGCGCGCGGCGGTCAGATTGCCCCCCTTCTTTTCGACCAGGGCAAGCAGATGCAGCACGGCCGGGTGATCGCCGGCGGCCCGCCCCACGGCGATCAGGTCGCGCCGCGCTTCATCGATCCGGCCGGCCATGAAGGCGCGCTCGGCCCGCGCGAAGAGGCTGTTGACGTCGGTGCCGGACATGGGGTGCGATGATGCGCGGTCAGGCCGCCTGCTGTCCAGTCGTCTCCTCCGGCAGCAGCACCAGCGCGCCGTCGCCTTCCTCGACCCTGACCGTCTGGCCGCCGCGCACGTCGCCGCGCAGGATCGCGTCGGCGAGCGGATCCTGCAGATATTTCTGCACCGCGCGCTTGAGGGGGCGCGCGCCATAGACCGGATCGTAGCCGACCCGGCCGAGCCAGGCGCGCGCGCCGTCGGTCAGCTCCAGGCCGATCTTGCGCTCGGCGAGCAGCTTGCCGACGCGCGCGACCTGGATGGCGACGATCGGCCCCATATTCTCCTGGCTGAGCCGGTGGAACAGGGTGATCTCGTCCAGCCGGTTCAGGAATTCGGGGCGGAAATGGCCGCGCACCACCTCCATCACCTGGTCCTCCACCTCCGACACCTGCTGGTCGTCGCCGAGGCCCGACAGATACTGGCTGCCGAGATTGGAGGTCAGGATGATGATCGTGTTGGTGAAGTCCACGGTGCGGCCCTGACCGTCGGTGAGGCGGCCGTCGTCCAACACCTGCAACAGGATGTTGAAGACGTCGCCATGCGCCTTCTCGACCTCGTCGAACAGCACGACCTGATAGGGCCGCCGCCGCACCGCCTCGGTCAGCACGCCGCCTTCCTCATAGCCGACATAGCCGGGCGGCGCGCCGATCAGCCGGGCGACGCTATGCTTCTCCATGAATTCCGACATGTCGATGCGGACCATCGCGGTGTCGTCGTCGAACAGGAAGCCGGCGAGCGCCTTGGTGAGCTCGGTCTTGCCGACACCGGTGGGGCCCAGGAACAGGAAGGAGCCCAAAGGCCGGTTCGGGTCCTGGAGTCCGGCGCGGGCGCGGCGGATGGCGCGGCTCACCGCCTCGACCGCGTCCTGCTGGCCGATCACGCGGCGCCCGATCATCTCCTCCATGGCGAGCAGCTTCTCGCGCTCGCCTTCCAGCATCTTGTCGACCGGGATGCCGGTCCAGCGCGAGACGACCGAGGCGATGTCCTCGCTGGTCACCTCCTCGCGCAGCATCGCGTCGCCGCTCGCCGTCGCGGCCTCGGCGAGCTGCTTCTCCAGCGCCGGGATGGTGCCGTATTGCAGCTCGCCGGCCTTGGCGAGATCGCCGGAACGCTGCGCCTGCTCCAGTTCCAGCCGGGCGGTGTCGAGCTGCTCCTTGATCCTGGCCTCGGCGTGGATCTTGTCCTTTTCCGCCTGCCAGCGCGCCGTCAGCTCGCCCGATTGCTGCTCGAGATTGGCGAGATCGGCCTCCAGCGCCTTGAGGCGGTCCTTCGAGGCCTCGTCGCTTTCCTTTTTCAGCGCCTCCCGTTCGATCTTCAGCTGGATGATCCGCCGGTCGAGCGTTTCGATCTCCTCGGGCTTCGACTCCACCTCCATGCGGATGCGGCTGGCGGCCTCGTCCATCAGGTCGATCGCCTTGTCGGGCAGGAAGCGGTCCGTGATGTAGCGGTTCGACAGGGTCGCGGCGGAGACGATCGCGGAATCCGTGATCCGCACGCCATGGTGAAGCTCGTACTTCTCCTTGAGCCCGCGCAGGATCGAGATCGTGTCCTCGACCGTCGGCTCGCCGACGAAGACCGGCTGGAAGCGCCGCTGCAGCGCCGGGTCCTTCTCGACATATTTGCGATATTCGTCGAGCGTCGTCGCGCCGATGCAGTGCAGCTCGCCGCGGGCCAAAGCGGGCTTGAGCAGGTTCGAGGCGTCCATCGCGCCTTCGGACTTCCCCGCGCCGATCAGCGTGTGCATCTCGTCGATGAACAGGATGACGTCGCCCTCGGCGCCCTTCACCTCGTCGAGCACGCCCTTCAGCCGCTCTTCGAACTCGCCGCGATATTTCGCGCCGGCGATCAGGCTGCCCATGTCGAGGGCCATCAGCCGGCGGTCCTTGAGGCTGTCGGGCACGTCGCCGTTGGCGATGCGCAGCGCGAGGCCTTCGGCGATCGCGGTCTTGCCGACGCCGGGCTCGCCGATCAGCACCGGATTGTTCTTGGTGCGCCGGGCGAGGATCTGGACGGTGCGGCGGATCTCCTCGTCGCGGCCGATGACGGGATCGAGCTTGCCGTCGTGCGCGGCCTGGGTGAGATCGCGGGCGAACTTCTTGAGCGCGTCGTAGCGGTCCTCGGCGCCGGCCGTGTCGGCGGTGCGGCCGCCGCGCAGCTCCTCGATCGCGGCGTTGAGCGCCTCGGGCTTCAGGCCCGCCGCGGCGAGCGCCTTGCCGGCGTCGGTGGTCGTGGCCAGCACGAGCGCGAGCAGCAGCCGCTCGACCGTGACATAGGAATCGCCGGCCTTCTGGGCGATCTGCTCGGCGGAATCGAGCACGCGCAGCGTCTCGCCGTCGAGCGCCGGGGCGGCGTTCGCGCCGCTGCCCGACACCGCCGGAATCTTGGCCAGCGCCGCGTCGGTCTCGCGCCGCGCCGCCGCCGCGTCGCCGCCGGCGCGCGCGATCAGCCCGGCGGCCATGCCCTGCTCGTCTTCCAGCAGCGCCTTCAGCACGTGCGCCGGCGCGATGCGCTGATGATTGAGCCGCGTCGCCACGGTCTGGGCCGACTGGAGGAAGCCGCGGGCCCGGTCGGTGAATTTCTCGAGGTTCATGATTGCGCTTCAGCCCCTGTCCTGCTTTGCCGCGATGTAGTGTTGCCCCGAAGCAACACAAGAGGAGGCCGACAATTCCTCCCGGAGTGTCTTGCCATAACCGAACACTGCGTTACTGTCTCGTCGACAGACTAGGGGAGTCGCATGCGCAAGCTATTCACTTCGTTCGCATTGGCCGCAGGCATATCGCTGGCCGGCATTGCCGCGCTGACCGGCGAGACGGCGGTCGCCCAGCCGGCCGCGCAGGCCCAGGGCGCCGATCCGCAGGCGCTGCTGGCGCGGGTCAACATCCCGTTCGAGACCTTCACGCTCGACAACGGCCTGCGCGTCGTCGTCCATGAGGACCGCAAGGCGCCGATCGTCGCGGTCAGCATCTGGTACAATGTCGGCTCCAAGGACGAGCCGGCCGGCCGCACCGGCTTCGCCCATCTGTTCGAGCATCTGATGTTCAACGGCTCGGAAAACGCGCCGGGCGAATATTTCGAATATACCCGCGCGATCGGCGCGACCGACCTCAACGGCACGACCTGGTTCGACCGCACCAATTATTTCCAGACTGTCCCGCGCCCGGCGCTGGAGCAGGCCCTGTTCCTGGAAAGCGACCGGATGGGCCATCTGCTCGGCGCGGTGACGCAGGAGAATCTGACCAACCAGATCGGCGTTGTCCAGAACGAGAAGCGTCAGGGCGACAACCAGCCGTTCGGCCTGGTCGATTATGCCCAGCTCGAGGCGCTGTTTCCCGAAGGCCATCCCTATCGCCACTCGACGATCGGCTCGATGGCGGACCTGTCGGCGGCGACGATGGAGACGGTACATCAGTGGTTCCGCGACAAATACGGGCCCAACAATGCCGTGCTCGTGCTCGCCGGCGACATCAACGCCGCCGAGGCGCGTCCGCTCGTCGAGCGCTATTTCGGCGACATCGCGCGCGGCCCGGTGAACAACCCGGCGCAGGCCGACGTGCCGACCCTGCCGGAACGCGTCGATCTCACCATGCACGATCGCGTCGCCAATACCCGGCTCTACCGCAACTGGGTGGTGCCGAGCCTGACCGACGCGGACCAGGTGTCGCTCCAGGTCGCCGCCGCCGTACTGGGCGGGCTGTCCAGTTCGCGACTCGACAATGCGCTGGTGCGCGGCGAGCAGACCGCGACGCGCGTGGCCGCCTACGTCCAGCCCTTCCAGCGGGTTAGCCTGTTCGAAGTCTTCGTCGACGTGCGGCCGGGGCAGGATGCCGACGCGGTATCGCGCCGGCTCGACGAGCTCATCGCCGAGTTCGTCGCCAACGGACCGACCGAGGACGAGGTCCGGCGCACGGTGATGCGGACGCTTTCCGGCCGCGTCCAGGGTCTCGAGCAGGTCGGCGGCTTCGGCGGCAAGGCCGTCGCGCTGGCCGAAGGCATGCTCTATGCCGACGATCCCAATTTTTATCGGACCCGGCTGGAGCAGCTTGCTCGCGCCACGCCGGACCAGGTCCGCGCCGCGTCGCAGCGCTGGCTCTCGCGGCCGGTGCTCGCCATTCGCGTCGATCCCGGCGAGCGGGAAGCCTATGAGGAGGCGCCGGGCGTCACCGGCTCGCGGAGCGCAAGCGAGGCCCAGCCGGCCGGCCACAGGCCGCGTTACTATGCACCGCCGCAGGAAGGCGATCAGCCGCTCGCGCCGCTGCCCTTCGCGCCGCGCGAAGCGCCGGGCGTGACCGGCGCTGCCGAGCTCGATTTCCCGGCCACCGAACGGGCCCGGCTTTCGAACGGCATCCAGGTCATCTACGCGCGCCGCCAGACCGTCCCGGTCACGCGGATCGCGGTCGAGTTCGATGCCGGCGCCGCCGCCGATCCGAGCACCCGGCTCGGCACCCAGGCGATGATGCTGAACCTGCTCACCGAGGGCACGACCAGCCTCAATTCGACCCAGCTGGCCGAGGCGCAGGAGCGGCTTGGCGCGACCGTCGGCACCGGCCAGAGCCTGGACCGGACGATCGTTTCGCTGACCGCGCTGACCCCCAATCTGGGGCCGTCGATCGATCTGCTTTCGGACGTGATCCGCAATCCGGCCTTCGCGCCGGGCGAAGTGGAGCGCATCCGCCAGCAGCAGCTCGCCGGCATCGCACAGGAGATGACCCAGCCTCAGGGCCTGGCGCTGCGCGCGCTGCCGGCACTGCTCTACGGGGCCGATCATCCCTATGGCAAGCCGGGCACCGGCACCGGCGATCCGGCGGTGGTGCAGGCGCTGACCCGCGATGAGCTGATCGCGTTCCACCAGGCCTGGATCCGGCCCGACAATGCGACGATCTTCGCGGTCGGCGATCTCCCGCTCAGCGAGTTCGTGGCGCAGCTCGAGACGCGCCTCGGCGCATGGCGGGCGCCCAGGACGCCGCGCGGCACCAAGACCTTCCCGGCGCACGCGCCGGCGGCCGGCCCGCGCATCGTCCTGATCGACCGGCCGCAATCGCCGCAATCGTTCATCCTCGCCGGCCAGCTGCTGCCCGCCGAGGGCACGCAGGATCTGCTCAACCTCACCGCCGCCAACGAAGTGCTCGCCGGTAACTTCCTCGCGCGCATCAACATGGATCTGCGCGAAACGAAGGGCTGGTCCTACGGCGCGGGCGGCGGCCCGAACCTGCGCGAGCATCAGGTGCCTTTCATCATCCAGGCGCCCGTCCAGGCCGATCGCACCGGCGATTCGATCCAGGCGATCCGGGAGCAGGTGAGCGGCTTCCTCGGTGCGAACGGCGTAACCGCGGCCGAGCTCGAGCGGACGGTCCTGGGCAATACCCGCCAGCTGCCCGGCCAGTTCGAAACCTCGCCGGCGGTGCTCGGTGCGCTGCGCTCCAACGCGCTCTATCGCCGTCCGGACAATTATTGGGAAACGATCGCCGACCGCTATCGGGGCATGACCACGCAAGTGCTCGACGAGACCGCCCGCCGCTACATCAATCCGGACAATTTCATCTGGGTCGTGGTGGGTGATGCGAGCCGGGTGCGCGCCCAGCTCGACCAGCTCGGCATCCCGGTCGAGGTGATCCCGGCGCAGGGCGCGCCGGCGCCGGCCGCGCAATAGCCTCGCGATACGGCCGGGCGGTTCAGTCCGCCCGGCCGGTCAGCCGGGTGACATGGCCCATCTTGCGCCCGGGGCGGGCATGGTGCTTGCCGTAAAGGTGGAGGTGGGCGCCGGGCTCGGCGAGCAGACCGCGCCAGCCCTCCACATCCTTGCCGATCAGATTGGCCATCTCGACGTGCGGCGCCGTGCGCTCGGTGGTGCCGAGCGGCAGGCCGCAGACCGCGCGGATGTGATTTTCGAATTGCGAGGTCGCCGCCCCTTCGATCGTCCAGTGGCCGCTATTGTGGACGCGCGGCGCCATTTCATTGAACAGCGCCCGTTCGCCGACCGCGAAGAATTCCAGCGCCAGCACGCCGACATGATTCAGTGCCTCCGCGACACGTCTCGCCAGCGCCTCGGCTTCGGCGATGGCGGGGGCAAGCGCTTCCCCGGCCGGCACGATCGAGCGGGCGAGGATGCCGTTCTCGTGCACGTTGCGCGGCGCGTCCCACAGGACGATCTCGCCATCCCCGCCCCGGCACAGCAGGATCGAGAATTCCGCGTCGAACGCGACGAAGCCCTCCAGCACGCCCGGCGCCCCCGCCACGGCCTCCCAGGCCGCATCCGCCTGGCCCGCATCCATGATCCGCGCCTGCCCCTTGCCGTCATAGCCCAGCCGGCGGGTCTTCAGGATCGCCGGCGCGCCGATTTCGGCCAGCGCCGCGTCCAGCCCGGCGCGGTCGTTCACGGCGGCGAAGGGCGCGGGGCGGCCGCCGAGGCGTGTGACGAACCGCTTCTCGTCCAGCCGATCCTGCGCGATCTCCAGCGATTCGCGCGGCGGCCAGAGCGCCACCCGCTCGGTGATCGCGCGCAGCGGGCCGGCGGCGATATTCTCGAATTCGTAGGTGACGACATCGACCTCGGCGGCGAAGCGGGCCAAGGCGGCTTCGTCGGTGAAACCGCCCCGCGTGACGCGCGCCGCGACCTCGCCGGCGGGCGGCGTCTCGTCGGGCGCGTAGATGTGGCATTTGTAGCCCAGGGGCGCGCCGGCCAGCGCCAGCATCCGGCCGAGCTGGCCGCCGCCGACGATGCCGATGGTGGAGCCGGGCGGGACGATCATTCGGGGCTTTCGGCCACCCCCTCGGTCTGCGCCCGGCGCCAGGAATCGAGCCGCTGCGCCAGGGCATCGTCCGACGTGGCGAGGATGGCGGCGGCGAGCAGGCCGGCATTGGCCGCGCCCGCCTTGCCGATCGCCAGCGTCGCGACCGGTACGCCGGCCGGCATCTGGACGATGGAGAGGAGGCTATCCAGCCCCTTCAGCGCCTTGGACTGGACCGGCACGCCGAGCACCGGCAGCCGGGTCATCGACGCCGCCATGCCCGGCAGGTGCGCCGCGCCGCCGGCACCGGCGATGATCGCCTTGAGGCCCCGCGCCGCGGCGCCGGTCGCATAATCGTAGAGTCGCTGCGGGGTGCGGTGGGCCGAGACCACCTTCGTCTCATAAGGCACGCCGAGCCCGTCCAGAATGTCGGCGGCTTCCTTCATCGTCTCCCAGTCGGAGCGGCTGCCCATGATGATCCCGATGAGAGGCGTTCCGGCGGTCATAGTCTCGAACCCGTCTGGTCGACGAAGCGGACGCCTTAACTGGCCTGTCGCCCTTCGGCAATCCGCCGTCCTTCGCGCGTTGTTAACCCATATCAGCTATGCCGGGCGGATGTCGGGGCAATGGAGCAAGCTGTGACGGCACGGCCGAATTTCGCGGTGGGAACGGAATGGGATGCCTGCGCGCCCGACGTGCGCGAGGCGCTGTCGCGGCTGGCCGATGAAAATGCGCTGCTGCGCGCCGCCCTCGCGGAGACGCGCGCCCGGCTGGGCGATCTCGAGGACGCCGTCGACACCGATCCGCTGACCGGCCTCGCCAACGACCGCGCCTTCCGCCGCGAGCTGGACCGGGTCGTCGGCCAGGCGCAGCGGCATCGCACGCCGGCGGCCCTGCTCTCGATCGACGTCTGCGGCCTGCGGGCGATCAACGACAATCACGGCCGGATCGCCGGCGACGCCGCCTTGTCCCATATCGCACGGCTGCTGAAGGGCCTGATCCGCGTCACCGACGTCGCGGCGCGGCTGGGCGGCGGCTTCGGCCTGATCCTGGATCATCTCGACGCCGATTCGGCGATCGAGACCGGCGAGCGCATCGCCCGCTTCGTCGCGGGCCAGCCGCTCGACCTCGGCGGCACCCGGGTCGGGCTCAGGGCGACGGTCGGCGTGGCCGCGATCCTGCCCGGCGACGGCGCCGAGGAAGTCCTCGTCCGCGCCCAGCGCAACATGGCGCGCGTCAAGGAATTCTGACCGCCGCGATGGCGTCGCCGAGCCATGCCCGCAGCGCCGCCATGTCCCCGGCCCGGCGCGGATCGCCGGAATGGACGAAATGGAAGTCGAGCCCCGGCAGGTTGGGCCCGAATGGCTCGACCAGCAATCCGCGCGCGATCTCGCCGGCGAGCATCACCGGGCTGAGCAGCGCGACGCCCTTGCCCGCGATCGCCGCCTGCACGGCATGGCTTTCGTCGGTGAAGACGGTGCCGCGCCGCCAGTCGATGCCGCGTAGACCCGCTTCCTCGCCCCAGCGCGCCCAGCTCGGCACGTGCGGCCCCTGGCGCTGCCATTCGCTGTGCAACAGCGGCATGTCGGCCAGCTGCTCCGGCCGTTCGAGGCCGAGCGAAGGGCTGCACAAGGGCGCGAACCGTTCAGTATAGAGCGGTTCCGAGACGAGCCCGGGAAACGGTCCTCGCCCGTAGCGGACCGCCGCGTCCGCCTCGCCGGCGGTGAGGTCGAGCACGCTTTCCGAGGCGTGCAGGCGGAGGTCCAGTCCCGGATTGGCTTCGCGGAACGCCTCGATACGCGGCACCAGCCGATATTCGGCAAAGGTGCGGAGCGCGGTCAGGGTCAGCATGCGCCGGCCCGGTTTGCGCAGCGCCGCGAGCGCGCCGGCGATCGTGTCGAACCCGTCGCGCAGGGCGGGGAAAAGCTGCTGCCCCGCCGGAGTCAGCGCGACTTCGCGCACGCCGCGGTCGAACAGCTTCAGCGCGAGCACCTCCTCCAGCAGCCGGACCTGATGGCTGATCGCGGTGGGCGTCACGCCCAGCTCGGCGGCGGCGCGCTTGAAGCTCAGATGCCGCGCGGCGGCCTCGAAGGCGCGCAGCGCGGCAAGGGGCGGGAGTTGTCGCATAAGTGAGTTTCATTCATCCATTGCCTGACGAATTCGATTTTGTCGAGGGCGTTCCATGTCGCCATCTCCCGGCCTGAAGGCATTGCCTGAGCCAAGTTCATTCATGGGAGACTGGAGATGACGACTCTGCTGCACATCGATTCAAGCGCCCGACCGGGCCTGTCGGGGCGCGACGCGCGCGGCTCGCATACGCGCCGGCTGACCCGTCGCTTCCTCGATCGCTGGACCGCTCGGGCCCCCGCCGCGCGCGTGATCGCGCGCGATCTCGCTATCGCTCCGCCGACGGCGGTCACCGGCGACTGGGTCGCCGCCGCCTTCGCGAAGCCGCACCGCCGCACCGCCGCGACGGACGCCGTGCTCGCCGAAAGCGATGCGCTGATCGCTGAGCTGGAACAGGCGGATGTGATCGTCATCGGCGCGCCGATGTACAATTTCGGCATCCCCTCGACGCTCAAGGCCTGGATCGACAATGTCGTGCGGATCAGGCGGACCTTCGGCTTCGATCCGTCACGCAAGGGCGACGATCTCTACTGGCCGCTGCTGCCGCCGGGCAAGGCGCTGGTGATCGTCAGCGCGCGGGGCGACGGGGGCTATGCGCCGGACGGGCCGCTCGCCGCCCTCAATCTGGTGGAGACGTCGCTGCGCGTCCCGCTGGGCTTCATCGGCATCGCCGAAAACTGGTCCGTCGCGGTCGAATGGGACGAGTTTTCCGACAGGCGGGTCGAGGAATCGCTGACGCAGGCGGAAGCCGAGATCGACGCCCTCGTCGATCGCCTTGCCGCCCGCCGACTGCCGCAGGCCGCCTAACGGTCCTTGAGGTAGTAACGCTCGATCTCGCCGAGATCGTCGTCCAGTTCGTAGACGATCGGCTGGCCGGTCGGGATTTCGAGGCTCGTGATCTCGTCGTCGGGAATGCCGGACAGATGCTTGACCAAAGCGCGCAGCGAATTGCCGTGGGCGGAGATCAGCACCCGCTCGCTGGAGCGCAGCGCCGGGGCGATCCGTTCCTCCCAATAAGGCAATACGCGCGCGATCGTGTCCTTGAGGCTCTCGGTCGCGGGGATGGCGATGCCGGCATAGCGGCGGTCGTTGGTGAGATCGAAATCCCCGGCGGGCTCCTGCGCCGGCGGCGGGATATCGAAGGAGCGGCGCCAGATATGCACCTGCTCCGCGCCATGCTTCGCCGCGGTCTCCGCCTTGTCGAGGCCGGTCAGGCCGCCATAATGCCGCTCGTTCAGCCGCCAGTGCTTCTCGACCGGCAGCCACAGCCGCCCCATCGCCTCCAGCGCGATGTTCAGCGTCTTGATCGCGCGGGTCTGTACGCTGGTGAAGCAGAGATCGAAATCGAGGCCCCGGGCGGCGAGCAGCTCGCCCGCCGTCTTCGCCTCGGCGACGCCCTGCTCCGTCAGATCCACGTCCCACCAGCCGGTAAACCTGTTCTCCAGGTTCCAGGCCGACTGGCCGTGGCGGATGAGGACGAGGCGGGGCATCAGCCGCGATAGGCCGCGACGTCGTCGATCACGGCATGGAGCGCGTCGAGGCAGGCGCGGGCCAGCAGCCGGCAACGGTCGGGCGACCAGCCATGGACCGGATCCGGCAGCGCGTCATAATCCTTGAACGGCATTTCCAGCGTCATCGACACCGCGCCGAACCGCTCGGCGAGCTGGGCGGTGGACATGGACAGATTGGCCTGGCCGGGCGGCGGGATGTCGTAGCCGCGCTCGGTCTGGAAATCGGGCGAGATGCCGACCAGCGCCCGGGCGAAGGCGTCGTAGAGCGCCTGCTGCTCGGTCTTGAACGAGGGGATGCCCTCGAAGCCGGCGAGGAAATTCGCCTCGATCGCCTCGTCGCCATGGATGTCCATGGCGAAATCCACGCCGGTCTTCTTCATCTCCTCAAGGACGTAATGGACCTCCGGGCTGCGCTCCAGGCTCGGTGCGTGCCATTCGCGGTTGAGATTGACGCCCGCCGCATTGGTGCGAAGGTGTCCACGTCGTGAACCATCTGGGTTCATATTCGGGACGATGTGGAAGCTGGCCTTCTCGCGCAGCTTGCGGGTGACCGGATCATGCTCGTCGAGCAGCCGCTCGATCGCGCCTTCCATCCACCATTCGGCCATGGTCTCGCCGGGATGCTGGCGCGCATAGAGCCAGACCTGCAGCGGGCCGCCGGCCAGCTCGAGATAATCGAGCTCCTGCCCGTCGAGCGTCTGGCCGAGCGAGCGGTAGGCGAGGCCGGGATAGCCGATCACCGAGGCGATCAGCTCGTGATGGCGCTCCATCGTATAGGGGGCGAAATAGGCGAACCAGACGCTGTCCGAAGGCGGCGTCGCGGTGATCGACAATATGCCGTCCGCATAGCCGGTATCGACGCGGACCCAGTCCTCGCGGTCCTCCGACATGCAGGCCCGATAACCGTCCCAGCCGTGCGGATAGGCGGCCCCGGCGCAATTGAGGATGTTCAGCGTCAGCGGCCGGCCACCGGCGCCGGTCACGCGGAAATAGAACCATTGATAGAAATCGGACTTGTGATCCTTGACGATTTCCAGGTCCACACGGTCGCCGTCGATGGAAACCAAACGGATATTGCCGCCGTCGAAGGCGCTCGAAATGGAGAGAGTCATTGTTTCCTTGATTGATATTAAGCGGGGTTACCGGACCCTGATAGTGCGCCCGGACTCTCCGGGGAAGCCCTCAAACAACGCGGCGGCGAGCCGGTTCGTCGCATTGCGTGGATCGGCGAGCGGAGCGCTTTCCCGCGCTTCGAGCTGGGCGCGGCCCTCCCAGATCGCCGTCGCGTCGGAGCGGCGCTGTATCCGGACGGACAGCTCGGTGACGACGATCGGGCCGGAGCCGCCGATCGGGATCGTCGTACCCAGCCCGACGCCGACGCCGCTGCGATAGCCGCCGGTGCCGCCGCCGATGCCGATGCTGAGCCCGGAGCGCCGGGCCGCGGCGCGGCGGCCCTGCTCGATCCGCACCACCGCGACATGTTCGGAATTTGGATTGCGCACCGTCACGGTCCAGCCGAGCCGGGTCAGCTCGCGCGCGACCGGGAGCGCCCGCTCGGCGAATGCGATGCTGTTGGCGTCTTCCAGATCCGATGCCTCGACCGCGATCTCGCCGCGTGCGATCGGCTGATTGAGGTGGAAGCGCGTCACCGAGACGCCCGATTGGGCGCTGCCGCCCGTGTCGGTGGCGCAGCCGGCTGCGGTGGCCGCTGCGGCCAGAATGAGGCTCAAACGCACGATCGATCTCTTCATGATCCACTCCCTGTCGGCGAATGGCACTATACAGAAGGTGTAACGATTCTTAGCGGCAAATAACCCAACGGCTCGATAAGAGGGGTGCGAAGCGGATGACGGTGCTGGTGACGGGCGGCGCGGGCTATATCGGCAGCCATGCGGTGCTGGCGCTGCGCGACGCGGGCCGGCCGGTGGCGGTGATCGACAATCTGACCACCGGTTTCGCTTGGGTTCTGCCCGGCGATGTGCCGCTGATCGAGGGCGATATCGCCGATCAGGCGCTGGTCGAACGCGTCATCGCGGAGCAGGGCGTGAGCGCGATCATGCATTTCGCCGGATCGATCGTCGTGCCGGACTCGGTGGCCGATCCGCTCGGCTATTATCTCAACAATACGGTGAAGAGCCGCGCGCTGATCGAAAGCGCGGTGCGGGGCGGGGTCGGGCACTTCATCTTCTCCTCGACCGCCGCCACCTATGGCGTGCCGGAGACCGTGCCGGTCCGGGAGGACATGCCGACCCAGCCGATCAACCCCTATGGCTGGTCCAAGCTGATGACCGAGCGGATGCTGGCCGACGCCGCTTTCGCCCATCCGATCAATTATTGCGCGCTGCGCTATTTCAATGTCGCCGGCGCCGATCCGCGAGGGCGCGCGGGCCAGTCTACGGCAGGCGCCACCCATCTCATCAAGGTCGCGGTCGAGGCCGCCACCGGCAAGCGCAGCCATGTCGATGTGTACGGCACCGACTATGACACGCCCGACGGCACCGGCGTGCGCGACTATATCCATGTCGGCGACCTCGCCGCCGCCCATGTCGCGGCGCTCGACGCACTGATCGCCGATCCGGCCACCAGCCACCTCCTGAATTGCGGCTATGGTCGGGGATTTTCGGTGCTCGACGTGCTCGACAGCGTCGATCGGGTGACGAATCTTCGCATCGAACGGCGGATGCAGCCGCGCCGCGCGGGCGATCCGCCGGCGCTGATCGCCGACAATGGCCGTATCCTCGCCACTTTGCCCTGGCGACCGGCGCGCGACGACCTCGACACGATCGTCGCCGACGCGCTCGCCTGGGAGCGCAGGCTCGCCGAGCGCGGCTGAGGCGCGGGAGGCGATTCTACCAATCGGATCCGCGCCGAAGCGAAGGAAATTGCGGTAAGCGGCGTGTCTGCGGGCGGGATCGTGCAAAGTTGCATCGTTCGCCGGTCCCGCATTGCCGCGGAGGCGAAGCGATGGTCTTTTCAGGCTCCACGATTCGATGTCAGGGGGATTGCAACGATGCGAAAGATTTCCACGACCTTGCTGGCGGCCGGCCTCGTCGCGCTCGGCGCCTGCGGGGGCGGCGCGGAGCAGAATGTCGCCGTCAACGAGAGCGTCGACGAACTTCAGAATCTCACGCCGGAGGCGCTCGAAAGCGAGACTGCCGGCGACGAGGCCGACGCGAACGCGGCGGCCGACAATGCCGTGACCGAGAATGCGGTGGAGAACAGTCAGTAAGCGGATCGATCGCCATTCCTTTCCCGCACCGCTGAGGTCTCCCAGAATGAAGCGGTCGATCGACCCCCGGTTTGGCCGCCGGGGGTCTTTTCGTGCGGGTGAAACGCGCCTCAGCGTTCGATATGGCGAGCGAGCGGATAGGCCGTGCTGCTCTTCACTCGCTCCATCGCGAAGCGCGAAGTGACGTTCTTCAACGGCACCTCGGCGATCAGCCGGCGGTAGAAATCGTCGAACTCCGCCATCGAGCCGACCACGACGCGCAGCAGATAGTCGACGTCGCCGGCCATGCGATAGACGTCCATCACCTCGGGCATCGCCGCGACCGTGACGGAAAAGCCGTTCAACCAGTCGGGCGAATGATCGGCCGCCTCGATCTCGACGAAGACCGAGATGCCGAGCCCGACCGCCACCGGATCGACGATCGCGACGCGGCGCTGGATCACGCCCTGCGCCTCCAGCTTCTGAATGCGCCGCCAGCAGGGCGTCTGGGACAGGTTGACCCGGCTCGCGATCTCGGCGACCGGAAGCGAGGCGTCCTCCTGCAGGATGGCGAGGATGCGATAGTCTGTACGGTCCATGCATGATTCCCTGTTGGAATAATCTTCCAATCCGATAGAGACGGTTTTATCGTTAGGAAAGATTATTCTCCATTGTCGCACGGTTTCGCCGCCCTGGCGCGCCGCTTGACTTGGGCACGCCCGGCGACTAGGTGGACGCCTCGTTTTTTTCCGCACAACAGCATCGTTAGAGACAGGCAGGCGTTCCCAGCCATGAAGATCCGCAACTCTCTGAAGTCCTTGAAGTCGCGCCATCGCGACTGCCGCGTGATCCGCCGCCGGGGCCGCACCTACGTCATCAACAAGACGAACCGCCGCTTCAAGGCGCGCCAGGGCTGACCCCCTAGGTGCCTGTCACCGCCGTCGTCTTCGACGTCGGCAACGTCCTCTACGGCTGGGATCCCGATTCCTTTCTCGTCACGCAGATCGCGGACGATGCGGCGCGCCTGCGGTTTATCGCCGACACCGATCTCTACGCCTGGCACGAGACGCTCGACGGCGGCCGGCCCTATGCCGAAGCGGCGGCCGAGCTCAACGAGACCTTCCCCCAATATGCCCATCTGATCGCCGCCTGGAGCGATCGCTTCGGCGAGACGATCAGCGGACCGATGCCCGGTGTGCACGAGATCGTGGCGGAGCTGGATGCCCGGGGCGTGCCGCTGTTCGGCATCACCAACTTCTCCGCCGATTTCTGGCCGCCCTTCCGGACGCGGGAAGCGGCTTTCTTCGATCGGTTTCGCGACATCGTGGTGTCGGGCGAGGAGAGGCTGCTGAAGCCCGATCCCGCGATCTACTACCGCGCGCTCGACCGCTTCCGGTTGCGCCCCGCCGAAGCCCTGTTCATCGACGACCGCGCGATCAACGTCGCCGGCGCCGAAGCGGTGGGGATGCAGGCGCACCTGTTCATCGATGCCGGCAACCTGCGCGCCCGGCTTGTGGCGGCAGGGTTGCTCTAGCCGGCGTGCCGGTCCAGCTCGTCGCCGATCAGGCGGGCGACATGGACCACGTTGGTCGATCCCGGCACGCCGAAGGGCACGCCGGCGGTGACGATGATCCTCTCGCCGGCGGCGGCGAGGCCGTGGCGCAGCGCCATGCGCTTCGATTTGCCGACCATCTCCTCGAAGCTGTGCACGTCGCGGGTGCGCACCGCGTGGCTGCCCCAGAGCAGGCCCGTTCGCCGCGCCGTCTTGAGCGAGGGCGTCAGCACCAGCAGGGGAACGATCGGCCGCTCGCGCGCCACCCGCCGGGCGGTCGAACCCGAACTGGTGAAGCAGACGATTGCCGAGGCGCCGACGGTCCGCACCATGTCCGCCGCCGAGCGGGCGATCGCGTCGTTGGTGGTGGCGTCGGGCAGCGTCTCGGTGAAATGGACGCGGGCATGGTGGGTGGGATCGGCCTCGGCGCTGGCCGCGATCCGGTCCATCATGGCGACGGCTTCGAGCGGATACTGCCCAGAGGCGCTTTCCGCCGAGAGCATGATCGCGTCGGCCCCGTCATAGACGGCGGTGGCGACGTCGGAGACTTCGGCGCGGGTCGGCGAGGGCGAGACGATCATCGATTCGAGCATCTGGGTCGCCACAACGACCGGCCGGCCCAGCCGCCGCGCCGCCTCGACGATGCGCTTCTGCAGCGGGGGCACGTCCTCGGGCGGCGATTCGACGCCGAGATCGCCGCGCGCGACCATCACCGCGTCGGCCAGCTCCAGGATGTCGTCCAGCCGGTCGATCGCGGCCGGCTTCTCGATCTTGGCGAGCAACGCCGCCTTGCCGCCGATCAGCCGGCGCGCTTCGGCCACGTCCTCGGGCCGCTGCACGAAGGAGAGCGCGATCCAGTCGACGCCCTGCTCCAGCGCGAAGACGAGATCGGTCCGGTCCTTTTCGGTGAGAGCAGCGAGCGGCAGCACCACGTCGGGGACGTTCAGGCCTTTGTTGTTGGAAATGATCCCGCCGACCTCGACCTCGCAGGCGATCGTGTCGGCATCGCAGGCCATGACGCGGAAGACCAGGCGGCCGTCATCGACCAGCAGCCGCGATCCCGGCTCGACGGCGACGAAGATTTCCGGATGGGGCAGAGCGACGCGGGTCGCGTCCCCAAGCGCCTTCTTCCGATCGAAGGTGAAGGCCTGGCCGGGCAGGAGCGTCGCGCGATCGTCCTTGAAGCGTCCGACGCGCAGCTTGGGGCCCTGCAGGTCGGCGAGGATCGTGGTCGGCCGGCCCAGCGCGCCCTCCAGCGCGCGCACCGCGGCGATCCGCCGGGCATGATCCTCGTGCCCGCCATGGCTCATATTGATGCGGAAGGCGTCCGCGCCGGCTTCGGCGAGGCGGCGGATCGTCGCGGGATCGTCGCTGGCCGGACCGAGCGTGGCGAGGATGCGCACCTTGCGATTGCGCGGGAGGAGCTGGGGCGATGACATCGGTGGCATGTCTAGACGGTCATTGTGACAGCGCAAGGTGCTTGAGCGTATCGCCGGCACATCCTACAGGCTCCCCCTCAACCGGAATCGATGGAGCGTGAATTGGCGGAAGGCAGCATTGCGGCGGACGAACTGAGGCTGCTGATCGAGCGGATCGAGCGGCTCGAGGAAGAGAAGAAGGCGATCGCCGACGACGTGAAGGACGTCTATGCCGAAGCCAAGGCGCGCGGCTACGACGCGAAGATCATGCGCCAGATCGTGCGGCTGCGGAAAATGGAAACGCACGACCGCCAGGAGATGGAAGCGATCCTGGACACCTACAAAGCCGCTCTCGGCCTCGCCTGAAGGAGGGACAGATGGCCGGCCATTCCAAATTCAAGAACATCATGCACCGCAAGGGCGCGCAGGACAAAAAGCGGTCGGGCATGTTCTCCAAATTGAGCCGCGAAATCACCGTGGCGGCGAAGATGGGCCTGCCCGATCCGGACATGAACCCGCGCCTGCGCGCCGCCGTCAACGCCGCCAAGGCGCAGTCCATGCCCAAGGACAATATCCAGCGCTCGATCGACAAGGCGTCGAAGGGCGATGCGGAGAATTACGAGGAAATCCGCTATGAGGGCTTCGGCCCGGGCGGCGTGTCCCTGGTCGTCGAGGCGCTGACCGACAATCGCAACCGCACCGCGACCAATGTGCGCACCGCTTTCTCCAAGAATGGCGGCAATCTGGGCGCGTCGGGATCGGTGACGCACGCCTTTTCGCGCGTCGGCCTGATCGAATATGGCGCCGCCGCCGGCGATGCGGAAAAGGTGTTCGAAGCCGCGATCGAGGCCGGCGCCGACGATGTGGAATCGAGCGAGGACGGCCACGAAATCTGGACTTCGATCGACGATCTCCACACTGTCGCCGGGGCGCTCGAAGCCGCGCTCGGCGAGGCGGAGAACGTCAAGCTCGCCTGGCGCCCGCAGACCCCGGTCGAAGTCGGCGAGAGCGATGCGGCGTTGCTCCTGAAGCTGGTCGATACACTCGAGGACGATGACGACGTGCAGACCGTCTGGGGCAATTACGAAGTGCCGGACGCGGTGCTGGAAAAGCTGGGCTGAAGTACAGCCCCTCCCCTTCAGGGGAGGGGATAGAGGGGTGGGGCAGGCGTGCGATCAGGGCGCGACCTTCGCGAAAGAGCACGCCGGATGCGCCGCGAGCCCACGGAGCCTGAAAAGCGCCTTTGGCGCCACCTCTCTAATTCGCAGCTGGGCGGATTCAAGTTTCGCCGTCAGGCCGCGATTCCACCGTTCATCGCCGACTTTTTCTGCCCGGCCAGGGCGCTGATCGTCGAGGTCGATGGCGAAACGCATGCGTGCGAAGAAGATACGGAACGCGATCGGCTCCTGATGGAACGGGGTTTCACGACAATCCGCTTCACCAACGACGATGTCATGGCCAATATGCATGGCGTGCTGACCGAAATTCTACGGATGCTTGAACTGCTTCCCGATCGCTGGCGCGGTTCGTCCGCCGCCCCCACCCCTTCCCCCTCCCCTGAAGGGGAGGGGCTTGAATCGTGTTGATCATCATCGGCCTCGATCCCGGCCTGGCCTGCACCGGCTGGGGGGTGATCGCGGCCGAGGGGAACCGGCTGTCGCATATCGCCAACGGGCAGGTGCGGACCGACGCGAAGGCGCCGCTGGCCGAACGGCTGGTGACGCTGGAGGCGGCGCTGGGCGAAGTCATCGACGCGCATCGGCCCGGCGAGGCGGCGGCCGAGGAGATCTTCCTCAACGAGAATCCGCAATCGACGCTGAAGCTGGGGCAGGCGCGCGGCGTCGTCCTGTTCGCCGCCGCCCGGCGCGGGCTGCCGGTCGCCGAATATGCCGCGCGGCTGGTCAAGAAGGCGGTGGTCGGCACCGGCGGCGCGGAGAAGGCGCAGGTCCACGCGATGGTCCAGCGGCTGCTGCCCGCCGCGAAGATCGCCGGCGCCGACGCGGCCGACGCGCTGGCGGTGGCGATCACCCATGCGCATCATCTCGCGAGCGCGCGCAGGTTGGGATGACAGCGCGCGATCCGTCATTGCGAGGAGCGTAGCGACGCGGCAATCCAGCACAGGACTGGATTGCTTCGCTGCGCTCGCAATGACGGGAAGGAACGGCTACCAACCGGTCATGATCGCCAAACTGAGGGGGCTTCTGGACGGGTTCGGCGCGGATCACGCGGTGATCGACGTGGGCGGCGTCGGCTATCTCGTCTCGGCCTCCTCGCGCACCCTCTCCGCGCTCGGCGCGATCGGGGACGAGGTGGTGCTGCACACCGAAATGCTCGTCGGCGAGGATTTCCTGCGGCTGGTCGGCTTTTCGAGCGCGGCGGAGCGGGACTGGTTCCGGCTGCTCATCTCCGTGCAGGGCGTCGGCGCGCGGGTCGCGCTCGCCATCCTTTCCGCGCTCTCCCATGACGAGGTCCACCGCGCGGTGGCGTCGGGCGACCACGCGATGATCGCCCGCGCCCAGGGCGTCGGCCCCAAGCTCGCCCAGCGCATCGTCAACGAGCTGAAGGACAAGGCGGGCGGCATCGCGCTCGGCCCGGGCGGCGCGGCCGTTTCCGCTCCGGCCGGCAGCAAGGCGCAAGATGCCGCCTCCGCCCTCGCCAATCTGGGCTTCCGCCCCGCCGAAGCCGCCGCCGCCGTGGCCAAGGCGGAAACGGAGTTGGGGCCGGATGCAACGCTCGACGCACTGGTCCGCATCGCGCTCAAAAAGGCAGCACGGTGAACGGCCGGCGCTTTCTACGCTGGGGAATCCCGCTAGGTGTCCTGATTGCGGGCGCGCTTCTGTTCGTTCAGGCGCAGCGCTGGTTCGCAGTTGATCGCTGTCTCGATTCCGGCGGCGCGTGGGATTACCAGAGCGGGGCATGTCAGCATTGACCGATCCCGACCGCCTCACCACGCCGGAGCGCCGGCCCGAAGACCTCGACGCCGCCTTGCGTCCCAAGACGCTCGACGAGTTCGTCGGGCAGAAGGCGGCGCGGGAGAATCTGCGGGTGTTCATCGCGGCCGCCAAGGGGCGGGGCGACGCGCTGGATCATGTGCTGTTCTTCGGGCCGCCGGGGCTGGGCAAGACGACGCTGGCGCAGATCGTCGCGCGCGAGCTGGGGGTGGGTTTCCGCGCTACGTCCGGGCCGGTGATCGCCAAGTCGGGCGATCTCGCCGCCCTGCTCACCAATCTCGAGGATGGCGACGTGCTGTTCATCGACGAGATTCACCGGCTCCAGCCGGCGGTGGAGGAGATCCTCTATCCGGCGATGGAGGACCGGGTGCTCGATCTGATGATCGGCGAGGGGCCGTCGGCGCGCTCGGTGCGGATCGACCTGCCGAAATTCACCCTGGTCGGCGCGACGACGCGGCAGGGCCTCATCACCACGCCGCTGCGCGACCGCTTCGGCATCCCGGTGCGGCTGCAATTCTATTCGGTGGACGAGCTGGAGCAGGTCGTGCGCCGCGCGGCGCGGCTGCTCGGTCTGGCGCTTACCGAGGATGGCGCGAAGGAAGTGGCGCGCCGCTCGCGCGGGACGCCGCGCATCGCCGGGCGGCTGCTGCGCCGGGTCAGGGATTTCGCCCAGGCCGACGGCGCCGCCGAGGTGGACGCGAAGGTCGCCGATGCGGCGCTCAACCGGATGGAGGTCGATCATCTCGGCCTCGACGCGATGGACCGGCGCTATCTCACCATGATCGCCGACATCTATCGCGGCGGCCCGGTCGGCGTGGAGACGCTGGCGGCCGGTCTCTCCGAGCCGCGCGACACGATCGAGGAAGTGATCGAGCCCTATCTGATCCAGTTGGGCCTGATCGCCCGCACCGCGCGCGGGCGCTGCCTGAACGGTCCGGGCTGGACCCATCTCGGCCTGCCGCAGCCCACGGGCGGGCAGTCCGGCCTGTTCGACGGGAAATGAGGAGCATGACGATGAAGGCTATGCTTGCCGCTCTGGCGCTCGGTTTCACCGCCACGCCCGCGCTGGCGCAGGACGCGGCGGCGCCCGTCGATTATGCCGAAGCGGCGAGCTGGCTGTGCCTGCCGGGGCGGCCGGACGCCTGCGCCATGCCGCTGCCGACCGCCGACCTGACGCCGGCAGGCTATGGCCCGGTCGTGCCCGCGCGCCCCGCCGCCGATCCGCCGATCGACTGCTTCTACGTCTATCCCACCGTCTCGCGCGATCCCGGGCTCAACAGCGACATGAACGCCGGCCCGGAGGAGCAGGGCACGGCCTCCGTCCAGCTTGGGCGCTTCGCCGGCATCTGCCGCCCGTTCGCGCCCATCTATCGCCAGGGCACGCTGGCCAGCATCGCCGCGGTGCTGAGGGGGCAGGACGTGCTGCCGGTCATGGCGCGGGCCTATGGCGACGTGCGCGACGCCTGGCGCTATTATCTGGAGCACCACAATCAGGGCCGCCCGTTCGTGCTGATCGGCCACAGCCAGGGCGCGATCCACCTGACGACCCTGCTGGCGCAGGAGATCGAGGGGCGTCCGGAGGCGGAACGGATGGTTTCCGCATTGCTGCTCGGCTGGGCGGTGGAGGTGCCGGAAGGGCAGGTCGTCGGCGGCACGTTCCGATCGACGCCGCTGTGCGAGCGGCCCGGCCAGACCGGCTGCGTCATCTCCTATATGAGCTTCCGCGCCGACAGTCCGCCGCCGCGCGGCTCGTTCCTGGGCCGGGCGATGCGGCCGGGCATGACGGCGGCCTGCACCGATCCTTCGCGCCTCGCCGGCGGCGACGGCGCGCTCGATTCCATCTGGTTCGCCGCTGCGCCGCCGCAGGATGGGGCGCCGCGGATCACATGGTCTTCGGCCGGGCCGCCCGCCGCGCCCTTCCTGCGCACCGAGGGGCTGGTCTCCGGCGCCTGCGCGCATGACGGACAGGCGGGCTGGCTCGCGCTCACCGTCCATGCGGATCGGACCGACGCGCGTACCGACCGGATTCCCGGCGATGTCTACATGATGGGTCAGCGCGTGCCCGGCTGGGGAACGCACCTGATCGACATGAGCGTCGCGCAGGGCGATCTCATCCGGATCGTGGAGGCGCAGGGCGCGGCTTTGCTGGCGCGTTAACCCGCCGCGCTTTCGGCTCGCTTCGTCTCTCGCTTCCGAGTGGGGCTTGGCCGCGGAGTCGCCCGCCGATACAGCCGCTCGCGTGAGCAGAGAGATCGACCGGCCCTATGAAGGCGGCTGGGTGGACGGCGTCCACCATTTCGCCCTGCGCGTCTATTTCGAGGATACCGATACGGCCGGCATCGTCTATTATGCCAACTATCTGAAATATATGGAGCGTGCCCGCTCCGACATGCTGCGCGCCCTGGGCATCGATCAGCGCGCGACGCTGGAATCTGGCGGCGGCGTCTATGTCGTCGCGGAGGTACGGATCAAGTATCGCGCGCCGGCGAAGCTCGACGACGATCTTCGGATCCTGAGCGAACTCGTCGAGGTGCGCGCCGCCTCCAGCGTCATTCATCAACGAGTCATGCGCGGGCGGGAAATCCTCGCCGACGCGACGGTCACGGCGGCGTTCATCGCGCCGGACGGCCGACCGCAGCGCCAGCCGCGCGAGTGGCTCGATCGTTTCGAGCGGCTGAAAGAGGAAGGAGCGAAGTGACGCATATTGGAGCCACGGGCGATGTGATGTCGCCGATCGCCCTGTTCATGCAGGCCGACATCGTCGTGAAGTCGGTCATGGTGGGTCTCGTCCTCGCCAGCATCTGGACCTGGACGATCATCGTCGGCCAGTGGCTGAAGCTGCGCCGCATGGCGCGCGAGAACGAGCGGTTCGAGCGCGACTTCTGGAAATCCGAGGATATCGACAGCTTCTACGAAAGCCGGGGCAAGGGCGATCTGCCGTCCGCCAAGGTGCTGGCCGCCGGGGTCGCCGAATGGCGCCGCTCGACGGCGGGGCGCAGCGTCGACAAGGAAGGCACGCGCGGCCGGCTCGCCGTCGCGCTCCATTCGGCGGTGACGGCGGAGACCGACAGGGTCGCCGGCCGGCTCAACATCCTCGCCACGGTCGGTTCGGTCGCGCCCTTCGTCGGGCTGTTCGGCACGGTGTGGGGCATCATGCGCGCCTTCGCCGACATTGCCGGGCAGCAGAGCACCAGCCTCGCCGTGGTCGCGCCGGGCATCGCGGAGGCCTTGTTCGCCACCGCGCTCGGCCTGTTCGCCGCCATCCCGGCGGTGATCGCCTATAACCGCTTCAGCTTCACCGTGAACCGGATCGAGGCGAAGCTCCAGCGCTTCGCCGACGGCTTCCACGGCGCGCTCTCGCGCGAGCTGGAGATGGAGGGATGAGCAGGCTGCCATGCCTTGGCATGGCTGCGGATGTCCGGGGGACATCCGCACCTGCTCATGCGACATTCTTGTCCTCCCCTGCTTTTGCGGGATGGGCTGGTCGCCATGTCCCCCGGACATGGCTTCGGATCGCGGGGCGATCCGAACCTGCCCATGGAGACCGCACGAAGTGCGGTGGAGGGGCCCCTCCACCAGGCTGCGCATGGTCCCGTTCCCCGAGAAATCTCGGGGAGGAATTCTAGATGGCGATGGGCCCCATTCTCGGCCCCGGCCGGCGCGGCCGCAGGACGCCGATGTCGGAGATCAACGTCACGCCGATGGTGGACGTGATGCTGGTGCTGCTCATCATCTTCATGGTTGCGGCGCCCTTGCTCACGACTGGCGTCCAGGTCGATCTCCCCGAAAGCAAGGCGGCCGCGCTCGACCAGGAGCAGGATCCGGTGTCGATCTCGATCGACGAGACCGGCGCGATCTTCGTCGACGATGCGCCGATGGGGGATGACGGCCTCGCGCCGCGTCTCCAGTCGATCGCCGCCGCCAGCCGCGAGGAAGGCGGGCCGCGCATCTATCTGCGTGCCGATCGCGGGCTCGATTACGGCCGGGTGATGCAGGTGATGGGGGAGATCAACCGCGCCGGCCTGCGCCGCGTGGCGCTGGTCAGCACCGCGACGGGCGAGGCGCGCTGATGCCCGGGGCACGCTGATGGATCGGGCGGAGGCAACCGGGCTGGGCGTCGCGGTGACGGGGCATGCCGCCCTGCTCGCCGCGCTGACGCTCGGCCTGTTCGCCGCCTCCGCGCCGCCGCCCGTCTCGGACGCAATCTCCGTGTCGTTCGTCGACGATATCGCGCTCGTCTCCGCCTCGCCGACGCCGGTCGCCGAGCCGCCGGCCCAGGCCACCGCGCCGGAGGCCGGGCCGCCCGAGGAAGCCGCGCCGTCGGCCCCCGAACCCGCACCGCCGCAACCGGCACCGCGCACCTCCGCGCCGTCGCCCGAGCGCGCGCGCCAGCCCCAGCCCAAGGCGGACCCGACCGACCGCCGCCGCCCGGAGGAGGCGCGCGGCCGCTCGCAGCGCAGCCGCGCGCCGGGACTCGGCGACCTCAATCTCGACAATATCGGCCGCGATCCCTCGCCGTCGCGCGCGCAGGCGGCGCCCGCCGCGACGATGAGCGCACAGGCCGCCGCCGACATCGCCCAGGCGATTACACGGCAGGTCCAGCCCTGCGCCGATCGGCAGGTCTATCCGGGTCCCGGCGCGGAGCGCATCGTCACGCCGGTCAGCCTGCGGCTCAACCGCGACGGCTCGCTCGCCGGACGGCCGCGCGTCGGCGCCCAGCGCGGGCTGGATGACGAGAACCGCCGTTATGCCGAGCGCGTCGCCGACATCGCGGTCGCCGCCTTCGTCGGCTGCTCCCCGCTCCGGGGCCTTCCGCAGGAACTGTACGATGTGCCGCGCGGTTGGAGCAATTTCACCATGAACTATCGGTTGCCGGGATGAGGATCAGAAACGTGCGTATTTTCGCGATCATCGCCGCTCTCTTGAGCCTGACATTGGCTACGCCCGTTTTGGCGCAGGACCAGGACGAGGGCCAGCTCGTCGTCGACGTCACTGGCGGCCGGCGCGCCGCCTTGCCGATCGCGATCCCGCATATGCCGACGCCGCAACCGACCGACACGCCGGCGGGCAATACCCAGGCGCTCGGCCGGCAGGTCGCCGACATCATCGCGGCGGACCTGCGCAATTCCGGCCTGTTCACGCCGATCGGGCCGGGTGGCCTGCGTCCGGTGTCCTTCCCGCAGGTAACGGCGCCGGATTTCCCCTATTTCCAGACCACCGGCGCGCAGAATCTGGTCCAGGGCTTCGTCCAGGCCAACGGCAACGGCTCGATCACGGTCGGCTGCTATCTCTACGACGTCGCCGCGCGCACCGAGTTGACCCGGCAGGGCTATGTCGTCCAGCCGCGCGACTGGCGCCGGGCCGCGCACCGCTGCGCCGACACCATCTATTCGCGGCTGACCGGCGAGGGCGGCTATTTCGACACGCGCATCGTTTATGTCTCGGAAACCGGGCCCGCCAACCGGCGGGTGAAGCGTCTCGCGATCATGGATTATGACGGCGCCAATCACCGTTTCCTGACCAACGGCCAATATACGGTGCTGACCCCGCGCTTCGCGCCGAACCAGCAGACGATCACCTTCATGACCTATGAAGGCGAACGGCCGCGGGTGATGATCTACGAACTCGATTCGGGGCGCACCCGCCCCATCGTCAACGCGCCCTACCAGACCTTCGCGCCGCGCTATTCGCCGGACAGCCGCCACATCATCTTCTCGATGGCCGTGAACGGCAACACGGACGTCTATCGCGTCCCCGTCGCCGGCGGCACGCCGCAGCGGCTGACCAACGCGCCGGGCATCGATACCGGCGGCTCCTATTCGCCGGACGGCCGCCGCATCGTCTTCGAAAGCGACCGGGGCGGCACCCAGCAACTCTACGTGATGAACGCGGACGGATCGAACCAGCGCCGGATCAGCTTCGGCGGCGGCGGCTATGCGACGCCGGTCTGGAGTCCGCGCGGCGATCTGATCGCCTTCACCAAGACCAGCGGCTTCCGGATCGGCGTGATGTCGCCGGACGGCGCGGGCGAGCGCATCCTGACCAGTGGCGGCTTCGCCGAGGGCCCGACCTGGGCGCCGAACGGCCGCGCCGTGATGTTCACCCGCGGCGCCAGCCAGGGCGAGCTCTGGTACGTCGATGTCGGCTCCGGCGTCACGCGCCGGGTTCCGACGCCGCTCGGCGGATCGGATCCGGCCTGGTCGCCGTTACGCGATTAGCAGTTTTTCGAAAAGCAAGGACAAGGAGAAACGACATGAAACAAGCAATGAGGATGACCGGACTGGCGACAATCGCCGTCGCGCTTTCGCTGACCGCCGGCTGCGCGCGGCGGTCCGCCGATCTGCCGCCCGAGCCGCCGAGCTCGTCGACGCCGGGTGACTGGGAGCAGGACGGCACGGTCGGCGGCGCCGTCGTACCCGGCTCGCGCGCGGATTTCCTGCAGAGCGTGACCTCCGACCGCGTCTTCTTCGCGCTCGATTCCTACTCGCTCGACAACGAGGCCAATCGCATCCTCGACGCGCAGGCCGCCTGGCTCACGCGCAACCCCAATGTGCGCGTCACGATCGAGGGCCATGCCGACGAGCGCGGCACCCGCGAATATAACCTGGCGCTTGGCGATCGCCGGGCCAATGCGGCGCGCAACTATCTCCAGTCGCGCGGCGTCGATCCCAGCCGGATGCAGACGATCAGCTGGGGCAAGGAGCGCCCGGCCGTGCCCGGCTCGAACGAAAGCGCCTGGGCGCAGAACCGCCGTGCCGTGACGGTGGTGCCGGAATAATCAGCCCTGCGGCGACAGCGCCTCGTCCAGCAAGCGGGCGAGGCGCAGCCCGCCGCGAGCCACCTGCCGGCGCACGACCGGAATGAGCCGCCCGGTGATCTCCTCGGTGATCACCGGGCGTTCTCCCTCCGCTTCGCGGGTGCAGGGATCGGCGCGGATCGTGCCATAGGCGAATTCGCGGCTGATCTCCCAATTCTCCCGCGCCCAATCCTCGATCTCGCCGCCGCGCATTTCGGCCTTTTCCGCCGCGCCAAGCCCGGCGCGGATCGCGTCGGCGCCGCCGGGCGGCGTCGAAATGGCGCGCTCGGCGATATAGCCGTCCCAGGCGAGATGCAGGTTCGTGCGTCCGGCGATGATGCCGTAGCTGACGCGCACCCGGTTGCCGCCGAGATCGCCATGATCGCCGGCATGCATCGGCTGGTGCAGATCGCCGACGAAGTGGACGAGGAAGGCCAGCGCCATCAGCCGCTCGCGCGCCGGGACCGTGCGGTCGCCGAGCAGCCGCGCGTTGCGGGCGATCTGGGTGGACACGCAATTGCCGTCGCGGCAGGCCGATGCCTGGTCGAACGGCCGGCAGATATCGACATTCTGGTAGTGCCAGGGCGAGGCGTAGCTGAAGCGGTCGCCCAGCGTCTTGATGCAGTCCGGCCAATAGCTCGCCAGCTCGATCGTGTGCGCCCCGCAGGTCGGCGTGTCGAGCAGGCGCGACTGGGCGAGCAGGCGGCGCAGCTCGGCGCGGGTCCGCGGGCTGACCTCCAGCCAGGCGATCCGCGCCACCACCTCATGGCCATATTCCCACCAGGCGGTCGCCGGCGCGGGCGCCAGCGCGATCAGCAGCGCGAGCCAGAGCTTGCGGATCATCGCGCGGCAGCCTCGTCGCCATAGATCGCCACCGAGCGGCCGGCGGGCGAGGCCTCGCCGCGATACATGCCCGGCGTGTTGAAGCTGTAGATGCCGTCGCCACGAGGGGTGACGACGATGACGCCGCCCGATCCCCCCATCGCCGCGACTTCGGCCATTACCGAGTCGGCGGCGGCTTGCGGAGTTTCGCCGCCCATCCGCATCCGCGCGCAGATTTCGTGCGCGACGCCGGCCCGGATGAAAAATTCCCCCGCGCCGGTCGCCGAGACGGCGCAGGCGCGGTCGTCGGCATAGGTGCCGGCGCCGATGATCGGCGAATCGCCGATCCGGCCCCAGCGCTTGCCGGTCAGCCCGCCGGTTGAGGTCGCGGCGGCGACATGGCCGTTCCGGTCGAGTGCCACCGCGCCGACCGTGCCGTATTTCAGATGCACGTCGAAATGCTCGGCGCTGGGGCGCGAGCGCAGCTCGTCGAGCTGGCGGCGGCGCTCGGTGGTCTGGAAATATTCGGGGGGCTCCTGCGGCAGGCCCCGGTCGATCGAGAACTGATTGGCGCCCTCGCGCGAGAGAAAGACGTGCGGGCTGTCCTCCATCACCGCGCGGGCGAGGCGGATCGGGTTGCGCGTCGCGGTGACGCCGGTGACAGCGCCGGCATTGCGGTCGCGCCCGTCCATGATCGCCGCATCCATCTCGATATGGCCGTCCCAGGTGAAGACCGAGCCGCGCCCCGCATTGAAATGGGGATCGTCCTCCAGCACGCGCACCGCCGCCTCGACCGCGTCGAGCGCCGCGCCGCCGCCGGCCAGTATGCCCTGCCCCGCCGCCAGCGCCCGGTCGAGCGCGGCGCGGATCTCGCGGTCCTGCTCAGGCGTCAGCCGCGACCGTTCGATCACGCCCGCGCCGCCATGGATGACCAGGCGCCAGGCGGGGCGCTCCCCGGTCGTTGCGGCTTGCTGGGCTTGGGCGGCGGTCGTCATCAGCATCGCTCCGATCAGGACGGACAGGAAACGCATCGGCAATCCCCTTTCACAGGCGGCCCCGCATAGCAGATCGTCGCTCCCACGCCACTCCCGTCGGACCCTGCCCGAATGCCGCCGAAACGATTTTGCTTGTACAAATCGGAAAAATATAATTATGATATCAGAATTAATGCGAATCAGGAGGAGGTCGAACCATGCCGAACACAATCCGGACGAATGAAATCCATGCCTTGCGCGCCTCCAGCGAGCGCCCGGCGCGGACCAGCAGCGGCTATGTGATGCTGCTCATCCTGCTGCTTTCCATCGCCGCGGGGATCCTGGGCGTCAGCATGCTTGTCGATGGGCAGGACGCGATCGGCGCGACCTTGCTCGTCCTGAGCAGCGTCGCCTTCATCTTCATCCTGTGCGGCTTCTATTTCCTGCAGCCCAACCAGGCGGCGGCGATCCTGCTGTTCGGCGATTACAAGGGCACCGACCGGACGACCGGCCTGCGCTGGGTGCTGCCCTGGCTGATCCGCTCCAAGATCTCGACGCGCATCCACAACATCACGTCGGACAAGCTGAAGGTGAACGACCTGCGCGGCAATCCGATCGAGATCGCGGCCAATGTGGTGTGGCGCGTCGCCGACACGGCCCAGGCGCTCTACGACGTCGACAGCTATATGGACTTCGTCCACATCCAGATCGAAAGCGCGGTGCGCGCGATCGCCGGCAAATATCCCTATGACGACATCGAGCATAAGGAAGTGACCTTGCGCGCCGATGCCGAGATCGTCGGCGAGGATCTGGAGAAGGAGCTGCAGGAGCGGGTGGCGCGCGCCGGCATCGTCATCGACGAGGCGCGGATCATGCACCTCGCCTATGCGCAGGAGATCGCCCAGGCGATGCTGCGCCGCCAGCAGGCCGAAGCGGTGATCGCCGCCCGCGCCAGGCTGGTCGAGGGCGCCGTCACCATGGTCGAGACCGCGCTGGACCAGCTGTCGGCGAAGGGCGTCGTCCACCTCGACGACGAGCGCAAGGCGGCGATGGTGTCGAACCTGATGGTGGTGCTCTGCGCCGAACGCGACACGCAGCCCGTGGTGAACGCCGGCTCGCTCTACCAGTAAGGGAGCCGGCTCGTGCCCAACACGCCGAAGAAAGCCTTTCCGCTGCGCATCGAGCCGGCCCTGTGGGACGCGCTGGAGCGGTGCGCGGCGGTGGAGTTCCGCAGCGTCAATGCCGAGATCGAGGTGCTGCTGCGCGAGGCGCTGGCGCGGCGCGGGGTGAAGGTCGCCGCGCCCGAACAGCGCAAGCGCGGCCGCCCGCCCAAGGAGGAGAAGGAGTGATGTTCATGATGTTTCACGCGAGCCACAAGCGCCGCCCCTGGCTGATCGCCGCGTTCCTGGTCCTGCTGCTGGCCGGCTGGGCGGTGCTGAGCCTGACCTGAGGCTTTCAACTATAGGCGACCATCCGGCCGGCCGCCGCGACGAGGAGCCACAGCAATAAGGAGGCCAAGGCCATGATTCGCGCGGAGGCGGGCGGACGATCGATCCAGCCCGCGCCGCGATGGAGGAGGCGGAAGACCGCCGCATTGGCCAGCGCGATCAGGATGAGGACCAGCTTGCGCTGGAACATGTCGGACGCCGCCATGGCGCGTGCATCGGCGGCGAACATGATGATCCCGCTCGCGGCGATCAGCACCAGGCCGGCGATCGCGAGCGGAGTCAGCGCCTGCGACAAGGGCTGGAGCGGCAGGCGCGGAAAGACGCCGAGGATTCTGAGATCGACCAGCCCGATACCGCCGATCAACAGGATGATGCCGAAGACGTGGACGACATTGGCGGCCGGATAGGCCCATGCTGACCGCCCGGCCCATTGCCCGAATCCCGAAGCTTCAAGTGCGACCGCCAGGCTCGCCAGCCACTCCAAGGGTCAGCGCAGCTCGACGGTCGCGTTGCCGACGATGACGCGCTCGATCCGCATCTCCGCCGTGCCGTCGCGGCGCGGATAGCCGACCAGGGTGATGCGCTGACCCGGCCGGATCATCGCCTCGCTGAGTCCGCGCGCTTCCATGCGCGAAACCGGCGCCAGGATGACATCCCAGCTGCGGCCCTGATAATTGGTCTTGGCCGTGCCGTGCGGGTTGGACCAGCTGAGTTCGGTCAGCGTGCCTTGATGGGTGATCGTGCGGTTGGCGTCATAACTGCTCCAGCCATGGTGCGCCGCCACGGTTGCCGGCAGCGCGGCGAACAGCAAGGCCGCCAGTGCAAGTCGTTTGCGCATATCCGTCTCTCCCAGATTGCCCGCTGTCGCGCATTGTCCCCGGCGGACCTTGTCGGGTCAACCCGGCACCGTCTGGGCGCTATCTGACCTCCGCGGCGGTGCGCTCGACCAAGACGAACAGCCGCCGATAGGTGTCCTGATTGGTCGTCACCTGCTGACGCAAGCCCTTCCCGGCTTCGAACAGCGGGAAATTTCGGGCAGGCCGCTCTCTGGCAATGTAGGAAATCCTCTGTCACGCTGCCGGAATGCCGTGCCGGTCCGCCCTGCCGAAATGGACTGTTCTCAGGACTTGGGCGGGCCGTGCGGGAGGGGCGCCGATCCCCGGCGTAGCGTCAGGTTCGTCAACTTCCGCGCCCCGTGTTCAGCTTGAATCGCGATTTCCTGAACGGACGGCGTTGCCGATGCCGCGCTTCGGCGAACGGATCGATTCGCGTTTTCACGGTCGCTTGGCGCTGCCTCCGGCAAGGTCTATATGCGCGGCCATGTCCATTCGCCCTTGGAGAGACATTCAGCGCCGCCCGTCGCGGCGGATCATGGTCGGCCATGTCGCCGTCGGCGGCGACGCGCCGGTGACGGTCCAGACCATGACCAACACGCCGACCTCCGATCCCAAGGCGACGATCGACCAGATCCGCCGTTGCGAGGAGGCGGGGGCGGACATCGTCCGCGTGTCCTGCCCCGACGTCGAATCGACCGCCGCGATGCGCGAGATCGTCCGTGCCGCGCAGGTGCCGATCGTCGCCGACATCCATTTCCACTACAAGCGCGCGCTGGAGGCGGCGGACGCCGGCGCCGCCTGCCTGCGCATCAATCCGGGCAATATCGGGTCGTCCGAACGGGTCGCCGAAGTCGTGCGCGCGGCGAAGGCGAACGGCTGCTCGATCCGGATCGGCGTCAATGCCGGCAGCCTCGAGAAGGACCTGCTCGAAAAATATGGCGAGCCCTGCCCGGAGGCTTTGGTCGAAAGCGCGCTCGACCATATCAAGCTGCTCCAGGACCATGATTTCCACGAATATAAGGTCGCGGTGAAGGCGTCGGACCAGTTCCTCGCCGTCGCCGCCTATCAGCAGCTCGCCGAGGCCGTCGATTGCCCGCTCCATCTCGGCATCACCGAGGCGGGGGGCTTGCGCGGCGGCACGGTCAAGTCGGCGATCGGCATCGGCTCGCTGCTCTGGTTCGGCATCGGCGACACGATCCGCGTCTCGCTCTCCGCCGAGCCGGAGGAGGAGGTGCGCGTCGGCTTCGAAATCCTGAAGGCGCTCGGCATCCGCAACCGGGGCGTGCGGGTCGTCTCCTGCCCCTCCTGCGCGCGGCAGGGTTTCGACGTGATCCGCACCGTGGAGAAGCTGGAGGAGCGGCTCGGCCATATCCGCACGCCGATGTCGCTCTCCGTGCTCGGCTGCGTCGTCAACGGCCCGGGCGAGGCGCGCGAGACCGACATCGGCATCACCGGCGGCGGCAACGGCAAGCATATGGTCTATCTGTCCGGCGTCACCGACCATCATGTCCAGGATGCCGACATGATCGACCATATCGTGAAGCTCGTGGAAGCGAAGGCGGCCGAGATCGAGGCGGACAGCGCGGCCGTGCCGGCGGCGGCGGAATGAAGCACAAGGCCGCCCTGGCGGACGTCGTCCACGCGCCGCCCGAGGCGCGCGAAGCCATCGCCACGGGAGCTTCGGCAACCGGCGCATCGGCGACCGGCATGTCGATTCTGGGTTCGGCCGCGCTCGGCGCTGCCGCGATGGGAGCGTTGGCCCTTGGCGCGCTCGCCGTCGGACGTCTCTGGATCGGCAAGGCGCACATCCGCAAGCTGCGCATCGACGAGCTGGAGGTGGGGAAAGTCATCCGTCGCGACGAAGTCCGACCCGATTCCGGCGAATAGAATGGCGCGGCGGCTCAGCCGAGCCGCGCCTTGATCGGGAATGGCTCGCCACGGTTGAGTCGGCTCGCTATGGCGCCGCCAATGTCCTCGCCGCCCGCGCCCTCAATCGCCATTCCCTTCGCCGTCGCGGTCCTCGGCATCGCGCTCTTTTCGGTGATGGATGCGCTGATGAAGCATCTTGCTCTGGCGCTTGGCACCTACAACGCCTTGCTCTGGCGGACGATGGCCGGTGCGCTGTTCGGCGGCGCGATCTTCTTCGGATGCCGCCTGTCCTGGCCGGCGCCGCATGTCCTGCGCATCCACCTGCTGCGCGGCGCCCTGTCCGCCGTGATGGCCTTCCTCTTCTTCTGGGGGCTGGCGCGGGTGCCGATGGCGCAGGCGATCGCGCTCGCCTTCGTCGCGCCCTTGATCGCGCTCTATCTTGCCGCGATCATTCTCAAGGAGAAGATCGCGCGCAGCGCCATCTTGGCCTCGCTGCTCGGCTTCGCCGGCGTGCTGGTGATCCTCGCGGGACAGGCGCGGGCCGAGCTGGGGCCGGACGCCTTTCGCGGCTCGCTCGCCATCCTCGCCTCGGCCGGGCTCTACGCCTACAATATCATCCTGATGCGCCAGCAGGCCCTGGTAGCGAAACCCGTGGAGATCGCCTTCTTCATGAGCGCGATCATGACGAGCTGCTTCCTGCTCGGCGCGCCGTTCCTCGCCGTCTGGCCGCCGGTCCACGAGCTTCCCGCCATCATCGGCGCGGCGGCGCTGGCCTTCACTTCGCTGCTGGCTTTGTCCTGGGCCTATGCGCGGGCCGAGGCGCAATATCTCGCGCCGACCGAATATACCGGCTTCCTCTGGGCCGCCTTGTTCGGCTGGCTGATCTTCGCCGAGCCAGTGCGCCTGCTTACATTGGCCGGCGCGGCGATGATCGTCGCCGCCTGTGTGATCGCGGCGCGGCCCAGCAAAATGGTCCAGGCGCCGCAAGTGGAGATCGGCCAATGACCCGCATGACCCTCTATGGCGCGCGCGGCTGGGGCTCGACGATCGTCGAGGCGATGCTGGCCGTCGCGGACATCCCCCACGATTTCGTCGATGTCGACGGCTTCGACCGCCCCGGCCCGATGCGGGAGAAGCTGATCGCGCTCAATCCGCTTGCACAGGTGCCGACGCTCGTGCTGGCGGACGGGACGGTGATGACCGAATCCGCGGCGATCGCGCTCCTGCTCGCCGAGCTGGCGCCCGGCGCGCCGCTCGCCCCGCCGCCGGCGGCGCCGGAGCGGCCGCATTTCCTGCGCCGGCTGATCTGGCTGGTGGCGAGCGTCTATCCCACCTTCACCTATGCCGATTATCCGGAGCGCTGGACGACGGACGAGAAGGGACTGGTCGCGTCGGTCATGGCGCATCGCCAACAGCTCTGGCTGCAGTTCGAGGCGGAGGTCGGCGCACCGCATGCGCTGGGCGAACGCCTGTCCGCGCTCGACATCTATGTCGCGGCGATGGTGCACTGGCGGCCGGGTCGCGCCTGGTTCGACGCAAAAACCCCGCGCATCGCGGCGGCGGCGGACGCGGCGCTGGCCCATCCGGCCATCGCCGCCGTGATGGCGCGCAACTTTCCGGCGGGTTAGCCGCCCAGCACGTTGATCGTGAAGGCGAGCACGCCGAGATTGAACACGAAGGCGGCGAGGCAGTGCAGGGTGGCGATCCGCCGGACGGCCGGATCGGCGATCGCCACGTCCGATGTCTGGAAGGTCATGCCCAGCGTGAAGGCGAAATAGATGAAGTCGGAATAGACTGGCTCCCTGGTCTTCGGAAAATCGATGCCGCCGCCGCGGCCCCCGTAGAACAGGTGAGCATAATGCAGCGCATAGGTCATGTTGCTGAACAGCCAGGCGATCAGCAAAGTCGCGACGATCAGCGCGCCGACCGGCCAAGGCGTCTGCTGTCCGCCTGCCATCTCGGCCGCGATCGTCGCCAGAACCACGACCGAGACGATGCCGCTGAGCAGGAGCAGCATCGTGCGGTTCGCGTCATTGTTGCGGGCATGATCACGGATCGTTGCGGCATCGCCGATGCCGACCAATGGCAGGCAGGACAGCAGGAAAACCAGGGCCGCGCCGTCGAAGCCGAGCATGATGCCGACCAGCCAATCTTCCAGCAACAAGGCGGCGGCGGGAATGCCGGCGGCGAGCAGCAACGCGAAGACGATGAAACGCGCCGGCGCGAGCCGGTTGCCGATCGTCCTGGCGGGCCTGCCTGCCATGGTCCATGGCTAGCGCGGCAGCGTCCCGGAGGCTAATTCTTTCGCCATGGCCTGGGCGCTCCTCATTCTTGGCGGCATGTTCGAGATCGGCTTCACGACCTCGCTGCGCTTCGTCGACGGCTTCCGCAACGTGCCGTGGACGATCGCCTTCCTCGTCTCGGTGGGGATCAGCATGGCCTTGCTCGAATATGCCGCGCGTACCATTCCGATGGGCACGGCCTATGCGGTGTGGGGCGGGATCGGCGCGATCGGCACGGTGCTGGTCGGCATCTGGTATTTCGACGAGCCCGCCGGCCTGGTGCGCGCCTTGCTCATCCTCGGCATCGTCGCCTGTATCGCGGGCCTGAAGCTGACCCACGGATGAGCTTCGACGCGGGCCTTTACGAATGGGCGAAGGAGGCTCTCTCGCCGATCGGCGACGTGACGCTGCGCAAGATGATGGGCGTAGCCGTGCTCTATCTCGACGGAACCATCTTCGCGGTCGTCGAGGACGAGATCTGGTTCAAGGCCGACGCCGAATCGGAGGCGATCTGGGATGCCGAGGGCTGCGAGCGCTACAGCTTCACCGAGAAGGACGGTACCGTCCAGACGCTGAACTATCGTCGCGCGCCGGCGGATGTGTACGACGATCCCGAGGCGATGCAGCGCTGGGCCGGGCTGGCGGTGGCGGCGGGCCTAAGGGGCGCGGCGAAGAAGCGGCCTAAGAAACGCTAGCGTGCCGCCGGCCGCAGATGCGGGGCCACTTCGCCGCTCTCCTCGATCGAGTCGAGGAAGCGCGGTTCCAGCTGGACATTGGCGGCCTGCTCATAGGCATAGCCCAGCGACAGGATCAGCGCGTCGGACCATTTCGGGCCGATGAAGGAGAGGTTGACCGGAAGGCCGCGCACCTCGCCCATCGGCAATGTGAGGTGCGGATAGCCGGCGACAGCGGCGAGGCTGCCGGCCGGGCCGCCGCCGGGGCTGGTGTCGCCATGGACGGCGTCGATCAGCCAGGCAGCGGGCCGGGTCGGCGCGACCAGGGCGACGACATTGTGCTCGCTCAGCAGCCGGTCGATCCCCTCCGGTCCGGCGAGGCGCAGCGAGGTCTCGCGCGCCTCCCGCCAGGCATCGTCGAGGCCGTTCGTCGCCTGCGCCTGAAGGAACGTGTCCTGGCCGAAGAGAGGCATTTCCCGGTCGCGATGGGCCTCGTTGAAGGCGATGACCTGTGCGAGCGTGCGCGTCCGCACCGCCGCCGGCGTGGTGGCGAGATAGGCGTCGAGATCGTGCTTCAGCTCGGCCAGCAGGACGGCGAACTCGTTGCGGCCCATGTCCTGCCGGTTGATCGGCAGCTCGCGGATCTCGACCAGCTGGGCGCCCTGCGCGCGCAGCACGGCGAGCGCCGCCTCGAACGGGACGTCGGTGCCGAAGCCCGCCGAGAAGCGCATCACGCCGATCCGCCGCCCGCGCAGCGCGTCGGTGCGGAGCGCCGCCGCATAATCCTCGCGCCGGGCGTCGGCCTCGGCTGTAGCGGGATCGGCCGGGTCGGTGCCGACGATCGCGTTCATGATGAGCGCGGCGTCGCGCACCGTCCGGGTCATCGGCCCCGGTGTGTCCTGGCTGTGGCTGATCGGCACGATGTGGGTGCGGCTGACCAGGCCGACGCTCGGCTTGAAGCCGACAATGCCGTTCAGCGCGGCGGGGCAGGTGATGGAGCCGTCCGTCTCGGTGCCGATCGCCGCCGGCACCATGCCCGCCGCCACCGCCACCGCGCTGCCCGAGCTGGAGCCGCACGTGTTGCGGTTGAGCGCATAGGGGTTGCGCGTCTGCCCGCCCACCGCGCTCCAGCCGGAGATCGAATCGGACGAGCGGATGTTCGCCCATTCGGAGAGATTGGCCTTGCCGAGGATGACGGCGCCCGCCGCGCGCAGCCGCGCGACCAGAGGCGAATCGCGCCCGGTCACATTGTCGATGAGGGCGAGGCTGCCCGCCGTGGTCGGCAGCGGGCCTTCGGTCTCGATATTGTCCTTGATCAGGATCGGCATGCCGAAGAGGGGGCCGCGCGCGCGGCGGATGCGGTCCAGCGCGCGGGCCTGATCGATCGCGGTGGGATCGACGGCGATCACCGCGTTGAGGCGCGGGTTCAATTCCTCGATCCGCTCGATCGCGGCGCGGGTGCGCGCCTCGGCGCTGTCGGATGCGGACATGGGCGCCTCGGTCTGCGAGAGGGCGGCGGTGGCGGCCACGGTCAGCGCCGCGCCGATGGTCAGATGCCGGATCATGGACCGGCACGCTGCCGCAACGAGGCGGGCGCGTCTAGCCCTTCGCCGCCTTTGCCCGCTCGATCGCCTCGGTGACGATCACGCGCGCTTCGGCGGCGTCGCCCCACTGGCCGATCCGGACCCACTTCTTCTCTTCCAGATCCTTGTAATGCTTGAAGAAGTGCTCGATCTGCTGGAGCACGATCGAGGGCAGGTCCTGCCGCTCGCCGATGTCGGAATAATAGGGAAAGGTCGTGTCGACCGGGACGCAGATCAGCTTCTCGTCGCCGCCCGCTTCGTCCTCCAGCTTCAGCACGCCGATCGGGCGGGCGCGCACCACGCAGCCCGGCACGAAGGGCGAGCGGGCGATGACCAGCGCGTCGAGCGGGTCGCCGTCCGGCGAGAGCGTGTGGGGCACGAAGCCGTAATTGGCCGGGTAGCGCATCGGCGTGTGCAGGATGCGATCGACGAAGAGCGCGCCGGATTTCTTGTCGAACTCGTATTTCACCGGTTCGCCGCCAGTGGGCACCTCGATGATGACGTTGATCGATTCGGGCGGATTGTCCCCTACGGGGATGAGGTCGATGTTCATGACGGCGCGCCTATAGGCGCTGCGCACGGGGCCAAGGAAGCGCTTTCTTCGCACCTGCACAAATTTTACGCGGGCCTTCCGCCGCGCGGCAAAGCTGCTAAAGGCGGCGCCCAATGAGCAAGGGGCCGCAGAGGATCAGGGGCACCCAGGACATCTGGGGAGAGGAAGCCGACCGTTTCCACACGGTGACGGCCGCGTTCGATCGCGTGCGCCGCCTCTATGCGTTCCAGCGGATCGAGATCCCGGTGTTCGAGGCGACCGAGGTGTTCGCCCGCTCGATCGGCGAGACCACCGATGTCGTCTCCAAGGAGATGTACACCTTCGCCGACAAAGGCGGGGATTCGGTCACGCTGCGTCCCGAATTCACCGCCGGTATCTGTCGCGCCTATTTGAGCGAAGGCTGGCAGCAGCACGCGCCAATGAAGCTGGCGACCTACGGGCCGGTCTTCCGCTACGAGCGCCCGCAGAAGGGCCGCTACCGCCAGTTCCACCAATTGGACGCCGAGATCATCGGCACGGACGCCCCGGCTGCGGACGTGGAGCTGCTCGTCCTCGCCGATCAGCTTCTGCACGAGCTCGGCATCGCGGACGGCATCACGCTCCAGCTCAACACGCTGGGCGACGCGGCGACGCGCGATGCCTGGCGCGCGGCGCTTGTGGCGCATTTCGAGGCGCATCGCGGCGATCTGTCCGAAGACAGTATCGCGCGCCTCGACAAGAATCCGCTGCGCATCCTCGATTCCAAGGATCCGCGCGACCGCCCGATCGCCGACAGCGCGCCGGACATCGACGCCTTCCTGACCAGCGAGGCCAGCGACTTCTTCGCCGCCGTCACCGCCGGGCTGGACGCGGCCGGCGTCGCCTGGACGCGCAACGCGCGGCTGGTGCGCGGCCTCGACTATTACCGCCACACCGCGTTCGAGTTCGTCACCGACCGCCTCGGCGCGCAGGGCACTGTGCTGGCCGGCGGCCGCTATGACGGCCTGATCGAAAGCCTCGGCGGCCCGCACACGCCTGCTGTCGGCTGGGCGGCAGGCATCGAGCGGCTGGCGATGATGATCGAGGCGCCGGAAAGAGGGATAGTTCTGTCAGTAATCGCGGACGATTCAGAGGTTGAAGAGGAAGCTCAGCGAATTGCTTCTAGCTTGCGAGCTCACGAAATTGCCGTGGACACAGCCTATCGCGGGAATAGTCGCAAGCGCGTTGAATACGCGAAAAAGCGCGACCATCACGCTGTGGTATTTGTCCGTGCGACGTCGGATCCAGTAGGCAAGGTGCACATTAGCTATCTGACGAGCGAATCCGACTTGCGGCGGGAAATTCGATTGGCGGTAGTGTCGGCCGTTGGGCCTCGCCAGATCGTATCTGGTAGCGACGACGAATGACCCGCATCTCCGCCGAGCGCATTGCCGCGATCGAGGCGCGGCGGGAGGAGCTGTCGCAGGCCATGTCGTCGGGCGATCTGCCCGCCGACCAGTTCGTGAAGCTGTCCAAGGACTATGCCGAGATCGAGCCGGTGGCCGAGGCGGCGCGCGAGGTGCGGCGGCTGCGCGACGAGGCCAAGTCGCTCGCCGAGATGACGCAGGAGGCGGACGAGGAACTGCGGGCGCTGGCGGCCGAGGAGCTGACGCTGAACCGCGAGCAGCTCGAGGCGGCCGAACGGGCGCTGGCGCTGAAGCTGCTGCCGCGCGACGCGGCCGACGATCGCCCGGCGATGCTCGAGGTCCGCGCCGGCACAGGGGGCGACGAAGCGGCGCTTTTCGCCGGCGATCTGCTGCGCATGTATCAGCGTTACGCCGAGACCATGGGCTGGCGGTTCGAGATGGTGTCGGCGACGGCGGCCGAGCTTGGCGGTTTCAAGGAGGCGATCGCCTCGGTCACCGGCCAGGGCGTGTTCGCGCGGCTGAAGTTCGAAAGCGGCGTCCACCGCGTCCAGCGCGTGCCGGTCACGGAAAGCGGCGGGCGCATCCACACGTCGGCCGCCACCGTCGCGGTGCTGCCCGAGGCGGAGGAGGTCGACGTCCAGATCGACGAGAAGGAGCTGCGCATCGACATCTACCGCGCCTCCGGTCCCGGCGGGCAGGGCGTGAACACGACCGACAGCGCTGTGCGCATCACCCATCTTCCGACCGGCATCGTCGTCATCCAGCAGGACGAGCGTTCGCAGCACAAGAACAAGGCCAAGGCGATGAAGGTGCTGCGCACCCGACTCTACGAGGCCGAGCGCGAGCGGCTCGCCGCCGAGCGGACCGGCGCGCGCCGCTCGATGGTCGGCTCCGGCGACCGCTCCGAGCGCATCCGCACCTACAATTTCCCGCAAGGACGCGTGACCGACCACCGCATCAACCTGACGCTGCACCGTCTGCCCGAAATCCTGGAAGGCCAGATGGACGAGCTGGTCGACGCCCTGATCGCCGAGGACGAGGCCGAGCGGCTGGCGCATCTCGACGAAAGCTGAGCCCCGCTGCGCGCACCCCGACCGTTTTGCGGCGCGGAAGTTGACTAACTTCATGCCCTGTCGGGGGGCATCGCCCCTCCCGCAAGGGTGATCGTGGCGGCAATGGAGATGGACGGTTCAAAAAGCCGGCGAGCCGGGCAGGGCCCGAGTCGGCGCGAGGATGACAGGGGAAATCCTACATTCCAAGGGCCCGGCGATCCGACGCCGGGCCGGTTGCCGCCGCGCGGCGCGCGTGGCACGGTGCCGGAGCGCTCCGGACAGATGAGAGGAGAGATTTCGTGCCGAGGCTGTTGACCGCTTTGTTGACCCTGCTCGGCCTGCTCGGCCTGCTCACCACCGCGCCGGCCGCTGCACAGTCCGCCGGCACCTACGCGATCGTCAATGTGACGGTCGTGCCGATGGACCGGGACGGCCATCTGCCGAACCAGAATGTGATCGTCCGCGACGGCACGATCGTGGCGATGGGACCGTCCGCCAGCACGGCGGTCCCGGCGGGCGCGACCCGGATCGAAGGGCGGGGCCGCTATCTGATGCCGGGGCTGGCCGAGATGCATGCCCATGTCCCGCCCCAGGCCGATCAGGCGCAGTGGACGCGCGATGTGCTGTTCCTCTACGCCGCCAACGGCATCACCTTCGCCCGCTCGATGCTCGGCGCGCCGCACCATCTTCCCCTGCGCGCGCAGGCGGAGCGGGGCGAGATCGTCTCGCCGCGCATCTACACGTCCGGCCCCTCGCTCAACGGCAACAGCGTCGCGACGCCGGAGGATGCGCGCCGCATGGTCGCCGAGCAAAGGGCGGCGGGCTACGATTTCCTGAAAATCCATCCCGGCCTCGACCGGCCGCGCTACGACGCGATCGTCGCGGCGGCACGGGCGCAGAACATGACGCTCGGCGGCCATGTCCCGGCCGAGGTCGGCCTGATGCGCGCGCTGGAGGCGCGGCAGGCGACGGTCGATCATTTCGACGATTTCGTGACGGTGCTGTTGCCGGAAGGTGCGGCGTCCGGGCCGGGCGGCTTCTTCGGCGTCAATCACGCCGATGCGGTGGACGAGGCGCGCATCCCCGCGCTCGTCGCGCGCATCGTCGCGTCCGGCGTGTGGAACGTGCCGACCGAAAGCCTGATGCACCACCTCCTGCTCGCCAGCCCGACCACGGACGCGCTGCTGGCCTGGCCGGAAATGGCCTATGTGCCGCCGCAGATGCGGGCGCAATGGGCGCAGGCGCGAGGCGGCCTGCAGGCCCAGCCGGGCTACGACGCGGCGACGGCGCAGCGTTTCGTCGAGATGCGCGGCCGGCTGATCAGGGCGCTTCACGATGCCGGCGCCGGCCTGCTGCTCGGCTCGGACGCGCCGCAGATCTTCCAGGTGCCGGGTTTCTCGATCCATCACGAGCTTCGGATTCTCGTCGAATCCGGCCTGACGCCTTATCAGGCGCTTCTCACCGGCACCCGCAACGTCGCGCGCTTCCTCGGCGAGGAGGAGAGGTTCGGAACGATCGCGACCGGACGGCGCGCCGACCTCATCCTGCTCGAAGCCGATCCGCTCGCCGATGTCGCCAATGTCCGGCGCCGCGCCGGCGTGATGGTGAACGGTCGCTGGCTCTCCGAAGCGGACATCCAGGCGGGCCTCGCCGCGATCGCCGCGCGGTATCGCGGCTGATCCTGCCGCAGGGATGATCGTGCAGAACGCCTTGCGCGACGCCGCCCGGCGTCTCGAGAGCGTGTCCGTGACGCCGCGCCTCGATGCCGAACTGCTGATGGCGCATGCGCTGGGCGTGCCGCGCGAGGCGATGTTGCTGGGCCGGACGCGCGATCCGGCGCCGCGGTCCTTCGACGATCTCGTCGGCCGCCGGCTGGCGCATGAGCCGGTCGCCTATATCACCGGCACGCGCGCCTTCTGGACGATCGAGCTGGCGGTCGGTCCCGGCGCGCTCGTCCCAAGGCCGGACAGCGAGACGCTGATCGAGGCGGCGCTCGATCATTTCGGCGCGGACGGCCCCGCCGCAATCCTCGATCTCGGCACCGGGCCGGGCACCTTGCTGCTCGCCGCGCTCGATCAATGGCCGGACGCGCGCGGGCTTGGCGTGGACCGATCCGAAGAGGCGCTCGTCTATGCCCGCCGCAATGCCGAGCGGCTCGGCCTCGCAGAACGCGCCGAATTCCGTCCGGGCGATTGGGACGAGGGCGTCGAAGAGCGCTTCGATCTCGTCCTGTGCAACCCGCCCTATATCGAGGAAGACGCGGCCCTTCCCGCCGATGTCGCGGATTGGGAACCCGCCGGCGCGCTCTATGCCGGAGCCGACGGGTTGGACGATTATCGCCGCCTCGCGCCCCGGCTGCCACGGCTGCTGGCGCCCGGCGGCATCGCCTGCGTCGAGATCGGCGCAGGACAGGCGGCGGCGGCGGGCACTCTCTTCGCCGAGGCGGGATTCACCATTTCGTCACGCGCCGACCTTAAGGGGATCGCGCGCTGCCTCGTTCTGCGGCTTTTACGGGACGATTAAGCTTTTTCCCTTGGATTTGGGCGGCGCGGTGGCTACATAGGGGCCAGGGACGGGGCCAGCCACAGCATGGATGCGTGAGGGCCCGAACGTCGCCGACCCCCGATTGCTTGTCGCTCGACACGGCGATTTGGCGAGGTGCCTGGATGTGCGCCGAAAGCGCGGATTCAGCCTTGCGGGGTCGTGCAAATGGAATGGCCGGGATTGGCCCGGCCGGGTTGAAAGTGAACCATCCTTGGTGAGGATTTTCGTTTGATCAACAATCGTCAAGGCGGCCGCAGGCGCGGTCGCGGGGGCGGCGGTCGCCCGCCCGGCAGCAATCCCGGTCCCGGCAATCGCCAGGACAACCGGCAGCGCGGCAACGCGGCCCAGCTTCTCGAAAAGTATAAGGGCCTCGCCCGCGACGCGCAGATGCAGGGCGATCGGGTCCAGACCGAATATTATCTGCAATATGCGGATCACTATTTCCGCGTGCTCGGCGAAAGCCGCGCCCGCTACGAGGAACAGCGCCGCCAGCGCGGCGACGATGACGCCGAGGATGAGGGCGAGGACGAAATGGCCGCCGAGGCCAATGAGGCCGAGGACGCCGCGCCGCCGCGCCGCGAACGCGCTCCGCGCGAGCGCGAGGATCGCGGCCAGCGCAACGGCGAATATCGCGCCCGCCGCCCGCGCGGCCAGCGCGACGAGGAGGCCGAAGGCGAGGACGAAGCGGGCGAGCGCATCGCCCTCGACAGCCTGCCGCCGTCGATCGCGCCCTCCACGCCGCCCGACGAAGGGGACGAGGATCAGCCGGCCCGCGCCCCGCGCCGCCGGACCGTCCGTCGTCCCCGCGCCGGTGACGAGGATATCGCGCCCGCCGCTTGACCTGATCGTGGACCTGTAGGACGCTCCCTCGAACCTGTTTCGGGGGAGCGTTTTCATGCGTGCGATGCTCTTGGTCTCCATCGCCTTGTTCGCCGGCCCGGCGCTCGCCCAGAATGTGATTCCGCCGCCGTCGCAGACCGCGCAGGGCGAGGTCGCCGTCACCATCTACAACAACAATCTCGCCTTGGTGCAGGACGCCCGCCAGCTCGACGTCCCCTCGGGGCGCACCCGGATCGAATTCCCCGACGTCTCCGCCCAGATCCAGCCGCAGACGGTGACGCTCACCGGCCCGGGCATCGGCATCGTTGAGCAGAATTTCGATTTCGACCTGCTCTCGCCCCAGGCGCTGATGCAGAAGGCGGTGGGCGAGACGATCACTCTGGTGCGCACCAACCCCGCCACCGGTCAGGAGCTGCGCGAGCGGGCGCGGGTGCTGGCCGCGAACAACGGCGTGGTGTTGCAGATCGGGGAGCGGATCGAGGTGCTGCGCGACGACGGCCTGCCGGTGCGCGTGATCTTCGATCGGGTGCCGGAAAATCTGCGCGCGCGGCCGACGCTGTCGGTGACGGTGCAGAGCGCGCGCGCCGGCCGGCGACCGCTCACCCTCACCTATCTCACCCCCGGCCTCGGCTGGTCCGCCGATTATGTCGCTTTGTTCGACGAGGATGCCGGGCGGATGGACGTGCAGGGCTGGATCACGCTCACCAACAATAGCGGCACGACCTTCACCAATGCCGACACCCTGCTGGTCGCCGGCGCGGTCGGCCAGGGGCAGGCGCAGAATGTGCGCGGCCGTCCGCCCATGCCGCCGCGCTCGCCGGGCGTGCGCCAGGCCGGCACCGAGACCGCGGACCGCGAACGGATCGGCGATTACTATCTCTATCCGCTGCCCGAGCGCACCACGATCGCCAACCGCCAGACCAAGCAGGTGAGCTTCCTCGACGTCGCCGGCGCCCCGGCCCAGCGCGCCTATGAATATCGCCTCGGCTGGCTGACCACATTGGAACAGCCGCAAAGCGCCAATACGGTGCTGCGCTTCTCCTCTTCGCGCGCGCAGGGGCTGGGCGATGCGCTCCCCGCGGGCACGGTGCGGGTCTATCAGCGCGACGCGCGCGGCAATCCGCAATTCATCGGCGAAAGCGGGATCGGCCACACGCCGATGGGGTCAGAGCTGGGCCTGGTCACCGGTCAGGCGTTCGACGTGCAGGTCCGCCCGGTCGTCGAGGCGCGCGAGCGGATCAGCGTCGAGGAATGGCAGCGTACGTCGCGCTTCCGGATCGTCGATCCGCAGGGCGGCGTCACCACCGGCGAGCGCGAGGACCTGACCCGCACGGCCTTCTGGCAGACCCGGATGCGCTATACCGTCTCCAATGCCCGGCCGGTGCCGGTGACGGTCAGCGTCTTCCAGTCCGGCGTCGGCAATTATTGGGGCGACACGCGGATCGTCTCGGAAAGCCTGCCGAGCGAGCGGCTGTCGGCGGATCAGGTGGTCTGGCGCGTGCCGGTCCCGGCCAACGGCTCGGTCGATGTCGATGTGACCTTCCAGTCGCGGCATTGAAGCGATGCGGCGCGCGCGCGTCCTCCTTGCGGGCATTGCTGCCCTGTGGGCGGTCCAGGCGATCGCGCAGGAGGTCGTCACCTCGGCGGCGCCGGAGCGGGTGGCGGTCACCGTCTATCGCGATCCCGAGCGCGATCCGGATGAGGAGCCGAATCTCGACTGGCTGAATGGTTATGCGCTGATCAGCGAGACGCGGACGATCGCCATCCCCGCCGGCGAATCGACGATCCGCTTCGAAGGCGTGGCCGGCGGCATCCTGCCGCAAAGCGCGATCATTACCGGCTTTCCGGAAGGCATAATCGAGCGCAACCGCGACGCCCTGCTGCTGTCGCCCGCAACCCTGATCGGCCAGTCGCTCGGCCGGCGCGTCCATCTGCGCCGGACCTCGAACGCGACCGGCGAGGTGCGCGAGCAGGAGGCGGTGATCCGCAGCGGCGCGGACGGCGCGCTGGTGCTCCAGACCGCCGAGGGTTTCGAGGCGCTGCGCTGCACCGGTCTTGCCGAAACGCTCGTCCTGGACGGCGTGCCGGCGGGGCTGTCCGCCCGGCCGACCCTGTCCGTGCGGGCGCGGGCCGGTCGGCCGGTCACCGCCACCGTCACGCTTTCCTATCTCGCCAGCGGCTTCGACTGGCAGGCCAATTATCTCGCCCATCTGTCGGAGGACGGCCGGCGCATCGATCTCTTCGCCTGGCTGACGCTGGCGAGCCAGGACGAGACCAGCTTCCCGAACGCCGACACCCAGGCCGTCGCGGGAAACATCAACCGCGAGGATGTCCACGCCGAGCCGCGCGCGGGCGGCGCCCTCAACCTGCAATGCTGGCCGCAGGGGCGGACGAGCGATATCGCCTCTCAGGACATGCCTCAGCCGGCGCCCCCGGCGGTCGCATTCGATGACGTATATCTTTCCGAAGCGATCATCGTGACGGGCAGCCGGATGCGCCGTGCCGATCTCGAATCGTCCACCCCGATCGCCGTGGTGACCGCCGAGCAGGAAGATCTGGGCGATCTGAAGCTGTACCGCATTCCCGAGCCGGTCACGGTCGCCGCCAATGCGCAGAAGCAGGTGGCGCTGATGACCCGCCCGGGCGTGCGCGCCGGTCTGGTCTATCGAAGCTGGCTCATGCCGCACGACGAAGATGGTGACGGGACGCCGGCGCCGACCACGCAGATGCTGGTCACGCGCAACCGCACCGCCGACGGTCTCGGCCTTCCCTTGCCCGCCGGCGGCTTCCGGCTGTTCGCCGAAGCGATGGGGCGGCCGATCCTGATCGGCGAGGGGTTCCTGCCCGATCGGGCGGTGGAGAACGATGTCGAGATCGAGCTTGATGAGGCGCCCGGAGTGACCACCCGGATCGAGCTGGTCGCGGAAAGCCGGCGCTGGCGCGATTATCGGCTGGTCGTGGCAAGCGACCGGCCCGTGCCGGTCCGCTTCGAGGCGGAATTCATGGACACCGATGCGCGCTTCCGCCCGGCCCGCCGCCTCGCCCGGCGCAACGGCCGCCCGCTTTGGGCAACCGACGTGCCCGCCAACGGCATTGCCGCGCTGAATTACCGGATTCGGATTCGCGCCGACGGCGAGACGGACTAGCCGCGCTTCACCGGGCGGGGCCGGTGATTCTCGTCGAGCGCGACGAAGGTGAAGACGCCTTCGGTGACCTTCACCTCCTCGCGTCCCCGGTCGCGGGTGGCAATCACCTCGATGCGGATCGCGATCGAGGTGCGGCCGATCCGTTCGACCTCGGCGTAGACCGAAATGAGGTCGTGCAGCAGGATCGGCGCGATGAAGGTCATCGCCTCGATCGCCACGGTGGCGACCGCACCTTCCGCCTCGCGCGCGGCGACGATGCCCGAGGCGATGTCCATCTGGCTGAGCACCCAGCCGCCGAAGATGTGGCCGTTGGCGTTGATGTCGCCGGGGCGCGGCGCGACGCGCAGGATCGGTTCGCGGCTCTTAGCGTTCATCGTCATGCGCTCCTTGTGCGGCGTCTTCGTCATGGCCGGTGCGATTCGACAGAAAGACCAGGCCCATCAGGCCGGTGCCGACGAGCATCGTGAACCCGACGCCGAGCATCGTGGCGATCACCATGTGCAGCCGCAGCGGCGCGTCGCCGGTCGCCAGCCAGGCGACCGCCAGCAGCGCGACCGCGAGCGCGAGCAACGCCATCCAACCCATGAACCTGCGATAACGCGCCCAGGCCAGAGCGCTCCCGTCATGCGGCGCGTCCGGCTGGCGCGGTATGGGATCGTGGCGGGGCATGGCTTCCATTTGGCCGCCGCCCATGGGATCATCAAGGGGCGAGTCGGCGTTAGTCCGACGAGGATGGCAGAAGGAGGGCTCCTCGCCATGACGATTGCCGCGATTTTGAAGACCAAGGGGCCAGACGTGCTGGCCGTCGGCACCGACCTGCCGGTGCGCGAGGCGGTGGCGATGCTGGCCGAGAAGCGGATCGGCGCGCTGCCGGTGGTGAGCGACGGCGCCGTCGTCGGCATCATGTCGGAACGCGACGTGATCTATTGCCTCAAGAAAGAGGGCGCGGCGGCGCTGGATCGGACGGTCGGCGAGCTGATGACCTCGCCGGCGCTGACCGTCGAACCGGACAAGGAAGTGATGGGCGCGCTCTCGCTGATGACCGGGCGGCGCATCCGCCATCTGCCTGTGGTCGAGGGCGGCCGGATCATCGGCATCGTCTCGATCGGCGATCTGGTCAAATACCGGCTCGACAAGATCGAGCAGGAGGCCGCCGCGATGCTGGATTACATTCAGAGCGTCTGAGGCGCGGCCCGATTCGGCCGGACGATCGCGATCACTTCGTCAACCGCGGCGCGGGCGAAGACGAACAGCAAAGCGCCGTAAGCCGCAGCCCCGAACGAGACGAGCGCGGCCAGCCGCACGGGATTGGCGAGCGGCGGCAGCGCAGAATCGAGCAGCGCCACGGCGACCGCCATCGCGGTCGCGGCCGCCAGCCCCGGGCGCACCGCCGCAGCCAGCGCGCCGAGCCGTGCGCCGATCACCGGCAGCGAGATGGCGACGGTCACCGCCAGCAAGGCCGCCATGCCGCCGAGCCAGGCCCAGGCGAGGCCGATGATGCCCCACTGGATGCCGATCAGAAAGGCGACGACCATCATCGCCGCGCCGAACGCACCCGTATAGACCGCGAGCGCCGGGCGCCCGAGCGCGTTGGTGGCGGGCGCGAACAGGATCTGGAGCGTCATCAGCGGCATCGCCATGGCGAGGACCGGGATCACGGCGATGGTCTCGCCCCATTTGTCGCCCAGCACGGTCAGCACCAGCGGCTCGGCGGTGACGGCAAGGCCGAAATAGAAGGGGAGCGCGACCAGCATGATCAGCCGCGCCGTCTTGGCAAAGGCGCCCGCCATCGCGTCGCGCCGCGTCTCCTGCATCCGCGAATAAGCGGCGAAGGCGACTTCGTTCAATGGCGGCACGAACTTGGCGGCGATGATCTGGGTGAGGAACAGGCCGGTCGTATAGACGCCCAGCATATGGGCATCGAGCATCCGCCCGCCGATCACCACATCCGACTGGCTCTGCACGAACCAGCAGCACTGCACCAAGGTCATCGCCCCGCCATAGCGCGCCATCGCGCCGGCACCGTCGAATCGGAAGCGCGGCCGAATCCACAGCCTGGCCGCGATCGCGAAGCCGACGGCGCGCGCGAACCACAGCATCCCCGG